>DAIDKP010000030.1 GCA_027449965.1 Acidobacteriaceae bacterium | reverse complement strand
GTCGAATTGACCCACGCGCCGCCACTCACGCACGGCCTGGTTTTATAAGTTCGTGAATGGATCTCCCGAAACGCTGCCGCTGCCGGATGGTGTGGATGCTTTGCCTTCGTAATGGAGGTGCCCGCGTTTCAACGCGCGCTCCTTGATCATGACGAAGAAGATAGGGACAAGAATCAGGACGTGAATCGTTGACGTGATCATGCCGCCAACAATCGGAGCGGCGATCGGCTTCATCACATCAGAGCCGATACCCGTTTCCCAGAGAATGGGCGCCAGGCTTGCGATGACGGCGATCACCGTCATCAGTTTGGGGCGAAGCCGTAGTACCGCTCCTTCCATAGCGGCGGCTTCGATGTCGGCGTTGGTCATTGGCTCTCCCGTTTGCAGGCGGAGTTCCAGCGCTTCGTGGAGATAGACGACCATCACAACACCGGTCTCAACGGCAACCCCAAATAGCGCGATGTAGCCCACCGCAACGGCGACGCTGAAGTTGTAGTGAAGAATCCACTGCAGCAGGAGTCCTCCGGTCATGGCGTAGATGGTTGGAAATATCAATACCAACGCTTCCGTCACAGAATGAAAGACCATGTACAGGAGCATGAAGATCACGAAAAAGACGATCGGCAGGATGAGTTTCAGGCGCTGCTTCGCCTCCAATTCAAACTGATACTCGCCCGACCATTGGAAGGTGTAGTTCGCTGGCAATTTCAACTTGTTGTGAATCTGTTTATCGGCCTGCGCAACGAACCCGCCGTAGTCCGTGGTCTTCAGGTCGATATAGATGTAGCCGGTCAGTGCTCCGTCTTCATCGCGGATCATCGCCGGACCCTTGGAGAATGAAATCGTCGCTACCTGTCCAAGAGGAATCTGGGCGCCCGATGGCGTTCCAATGAGAACGCCTCGCATTTTCTCTACGGTGTCGCGAAAGCCTTGCTGATAGCGAACGTTGATGGGAAAACGCTCCCGTCCCTGGATGTTCTCAGCGATGTCCTCTCCCCCGATTCCGGAGGACACGGCAGTCTGGACATCCGCGATGGTCAGCCCGTAACGCGCGGCCTCCTCTCGATTGACCGCTACGTTGACATAAAAGCCCTCCGCCACCTTTTCCGCAAAAATAGAGCTGACTTGCGGCATGCTCGAAAGGACAGTCTGAATCTGCGACGCAAGTTGCTGGATGCCATCTACAGTGGTCCCCTGCACCTTAATGCCGAGCGGTGTTTTGATGCCGGTCAATTCCATATCCAGCCGATTTTCAACTGGCATGGTCCAGGTGTTAGAAAGTCCGGGAAACTGGAGCTTGGCATCCATCGTCTGGATGAGCTTGTCGTAGGTCATGCCTGCGGGCCATTGATTGCGCGGTTTGAGCATTAGCGTGGTGTCGAACATATCGAGTGGAGCATTGTCGGTGGCGCTGTCGGAGCGTCCAACTGCGCCAAAGACGCTCTCAATCTCAGGAAAAGTTCGCAGAATTTTGTCTTGCTCTTGTAGCAGCACTGTGGCCTGTCCTATGGAGAGTCCTGGTAACGCTGTCGGCATGTACAGCGCCGAACCTTCAAACAGAGACGGCATGAACTGGCTGCCCAGGCGAAGAGCGAGTGGAAGCGTGAGCAGCAGAAAAAGTAGGTTCACCGCAATCGTGAGTTTGCGATAGCGGAGGCAGAAGCGGAGAATTGGCCGGTAGATGGCCTGCGTAACCCGGGAGATAGGATTGGCGCTTTCCGGTCGCAGCCGCCCGCGGATCAGCATCACCATCAGTACCGGAACCAGGGTGATGGCAAGGATGGACGAGCAGGCTTCGGAGAGCGTCTTGCTCCACGCCAACGGGCGGAACATGCGTCCCGACTGTGCTTGCAGCATAAAGACCGGCAGGAAGGACACAATGATAATCAGCAGCGAAAAGAACAGCGCCGGGCCGACCTGCTTGGCAGCGTTGATCAAGACGGTACGACGTTCCGGCTCCGTCACTGGAGTTTTGCTGCCCTCCTGTCGCTCCGACAGATGGCGATAGCCATTTTCGACCATCACAATCGAAGCATCGACAAGAACTCCGATGGCGAGTGCCAGGCCGCCCAGCGACATGATGTTCGACGTGACGCCGAGAAAGTAAATCGGAAGGAACGATACCAGGACGGCAATGGGCAATGCGATGATGGCGATGAGCGCCGAGCGGAAGTGGAACAGAAAAACAATAATGATCAGGCTGACAATAATCACTTCTTCCAGCAGGTCGCGCTGGAGCGTTTTGATCGATGCTTCGATCAGGCCGGAGCGGTCGTAGCCGGACATGATTTCGACGCCGGGAGGCAGTGATGGCGCGATCTCGCGCAGTTTCTGCTTGACGCCTTGAATTACCTTCAAAGCGTTCTCACCCTGACGCATAACAATGATTCCGCCGACCGTCTGGCCGTCGCTATTCCATTCGGCAACTCCTTCGCGAATATCTGGGCCATACGAGACGGTGCCGACATCGCGAACGAGCACGGGGGTCCCATTCTTGCTGCCGACTGCAACCAATCGAAGATCGTCGAGCGAGCGAAGATAGCCGAGGCCGCGGATCATATACTCCGCGCCGCTTTGGTCGAGCACTCGTCCGCCGACTTCGTTCGTGCTCTGCTTGACTTTGTCGATCACCGTGGACAAAGGGATTCCGTAGGCACGCAGCTTATTCGGATCAAGCTGCACCTGATACTGGCGCACGTAGCCGCCGATGGTGGCAACCTCGGCTACCCCATGCACCGTCTCCAACTCATAGCGCAAATGCCAATCCTGCAAGGTGCGCAATCCCGCAAGACTCAGGTTGTGACTTTTATCGACAATGGCGTACTCATAGACCCAGCCTGCACCGGTGGCATCCGGCCCAATCACCGGATGAACGTTGGCGGGGATCCGACCGCTGATCTGCTGCAGGTATTCAATCACTCGCGACCGTGCCCAGTAGAGATCCGTGCCATCTTTGAAAACGATATAAACGTAGGAATCGCCGAACATGGTCTGCGCGCGCACGGCCTGCACGCGCGGAGCAGAGAGGAAGGCGGTGACAATGGGATAGGTGACCTGATCTTCGATGACATCCGGCGGTTCACCCGCCCAGCGCGTGTGGACAATCACCTCCACGTCCGAGATGTCCGGCAGTGCATCGATGGGCACATGCTTTAGCGACCAGATACCAGCCAGTGTCAGGAATAGCACCGCCGTGAAAACAAGGAAGCGGTTGCGCGCGCAGAGTTCAATGATTTTGGAGATCATCGTTACATGCCCCCTTCAGCGTTCACATGGAGCAGCTTGGTCGCCAGCATTTTCCCGTTCTGCTGCGCGGTAATGGTGGTCTGCCAACTGCCCCCGGAGCCGAGATTGCCTTGGCCTTCATACAAGCCGTTGCCTTTGTCGCTAAGCGTGACGGTCGTCTTCATGGCGGACATGCCCATCGCGGCCATGGCGGGCATATAGAACGTGACGGCCACCTGCGCGCCGGTGATCGGTGCTCCAGATGCGTTTGCGAGCTGGACGCGGAAGGTGTTTCCGCCTTCATGGGGCGGGTTAGGATCGGTTGTGAAATCGATTTTGGCTTGCGCGCTCGGTGCGGAGTTGTTACTTCCCGCGCCGGGCGGGGGAGGAGCAAAGGAACCCGCAGCGGCCTGGAGTTGGCTTTCCGAATCGATGAGGAAATTCGCCGAGGTGACAATCTTTTGATGGGCTTTCAGTCCCTTCAGCACCACAAACTCATCGCCTGCGCGCGGACCCAGAACCACTTCCTTCGGATCGAGGCTGCCATCGCCCTGATCGAGGAAGACCACCGAACGAGTCCCTGTTTGAAAGACTGCGGATGCGGGAACTGTGAGCTGCCGTCCCAGCGGCGATTTCAGATCGACATTCACAAACATGCCGGGCTTCAGCTTCAGGCCGCGATTGGCAATTACCAACCGGACGCGTACCGTCCGCGTTGCCAGATCGACCTGCGGCAGGATATCGTCGATCCTCCCGGAGAATGTTTGTCCCGGATACGAATCGACGGTGATGGAGGCTGCATCTCCCGGTTTAAGCCGTCCCACGTCATCTTGAAATACTTGTGCGTACACCCAGACGCTGGACAGGTCGGCTACGGTATACAGCCGAGTCGACGGTTCCACGTACATATTCGGCAGCGCGTTGTATTCCGTAATGTAACCGGAGACCGGCGAGTTGATAGTCAGGTCAACAATGGGCTTGCCCGTTTCTTTGAGCCTCTCCAGTTCACTCTGTGGAACTTCCCACTGCTGCAAGCGCTGTTCCGCGGCCGCTGAAAGCGCAGCCGCCCCAGCTGCGACTCCATCCACCGTGCTCGTACTTAAAGCCTTCTGGTTCTGCCGTGCCAGCAGATATTCCTGCTGGGTCGCCACCAGATCGGGACTATAGACGGTGAAAAGCGGCTCGCCTTTGCGCACATACAAATACGTCGCATTGGCATAGACCTTGCGAATGTAACCCGGAAAGCGCACTTGCACATATGCAAGCAGGCGCTCGTCGATATCGACGTTTCCGGTGGCTCGGACATCGTTGTCGAGATGCTTATACTCAACCGTGCCGACTTGGACCCCAATGCTCTGCATCCGTTGCGGCGTGATCTGGACCGGTGTCAACGGCGTCTGCATGGGTGCTTGTGCGGCGGGCGCGGTCGAAGATCCGCCCATGGCGGGCATGTTCGCTGACTGGGATACAGGGGTCGGCGCCGGGCCTTGGGCCACCGGCTGCTCATCCGAAGACTCGGATGACTTCATGGATGAGTTTGTCTTTGCAGTCGTTGCAGCTTTGTGAGAGCGGTAGAAGAGAAATCCGGCAATGGCGACCGTAAGAATGCCAATCCAGACGAGAGAGGTCCGTAGCACATATTTGTTCATCGCAGTGTCGCTCCAGTCAGGGTTTCAAGATGGGCTAAAGTGGTTTCGTGATCGGCCAGCACCTGCGCTGCATCGAGTTTCATGTCCAGCACATTCACAAAGTAGAGGAGCACGTGCGTGAATACGTCGCGATCGCTGGCATAGGCATTCAGCGTCGAGCGGTAAGCGGCGTCCGATTGCGGAATCAATCCTTCCCCGTATTCCTTCAAAAGCTCCTCATCGTTCGTCACCGTCACGTAGCCCTGCTTCACTTGGGCAAGCTGTTGCTGCAGATGTGCATCGAGCGTCTCCTTCGATTGCGCGAGATTTTCCGCCGCCTCGGCGACCTCGGCCTTGACCCGCGCTCTGCGCGGCAATCGGACATTTAGCGTGAACATGTAATAGTCGGGATACTTGCGGTCGTTCTGTTCGTACAAGTACGCGAGTCCGAAGTCCGGTTTACCTTCTCGTTTGGCGGAG
>DAIDKP010000029.1 GCA_027449965.1 Acidobacteriaceae bacterium | reverse complement strand
CAGCCAGGAGCAGGTCTTCCTGCAGGACTGGGACGATGGCTGGCAGAGCGAAGACATGCTCAAGCTCAACATCTGGACTCCGTCGCTCACCGGCAGCCGCCCCGTCATGTTCTACATCCACGGCGGCGGCTTTGAATTTGGCTCATCGTATGAGCTGCCCTCGCATGAGGGTGCAAACATGGCTCGCTACCATGATGTCGTCCAGGTCTCGGTCAACCATCGCCTCAATGCCCTTGGCTTCCTCGATATGTCGGAGTTCGGCCCCGGCTACGAGGAATCGTCGAATGTGGGCATGACCGATCTGGTCGCGGCGCTGAAGTGGGTGCAGGAGAACATTGCCAACTTCGGCGGCGACCCCAATCGCGTCATGATCTACGGCCAGTCTGGTGGCGGCGGCAAGGTGGCTACGCTGATGGCCATGCCTTCGGCACAGGGACTCTTCCACTGTGCTGCCATTCAGTCCGGCGGAGCCTTCACCAGTCCTGCGGATGAGGCTCGTGAACTCACCCGGCAGATGGTCAAGGATCTCGGCATCTCCGGTGGCAGCCTGAGCGCGCTGCAGAAGATGGACTGGACTGCTTTGATGGCGGCTGCCGATGCCGCCCAGGGCAAGCTCTCCGCCAGCAATCCCGGTCCATTCCACAGACCCGGACCGCCGCGTCGCTTCTGGGCACCCATCCTCGACGGCACCGTCATTCCCACCAGCCCCTTTCATGACTCCGCGCCCGCCATCTCACGCAATATTCCTTTGATGGTCGGTTCGGTCAGCGAAGAGGGCAACATGATGGCATCCCGTCCCACGGAGGCGGAGTGGCGCGCCAACCTCATCCACGCGTATGGCGAGGAAAAAGGCAAGGCGCTGGCCGATGCCATGCAGAAGGCTTATCCGCAGAAGAGCGCCCGCACCCTGTCGTATATGTGCGGCGGTCGTGGATTCCTCAACGGACTCTCGATGCGCAATGGTGTCGTCCACATGGCCAAGCTCAAATATGAGCTGCACGCCGCGCCGGTCTACACCTACTACTTCACCTGGCAAACGAAGATGCTGGACGGTGTGCCCGGCGCCTGGCACACCTCCGATCTGCAGTTCTGCTTTGACAATACCCTGCGCTGCGAACAGGGCACCGGCAACACTCCCGAAGCCCAGGCACTGGCACGCAAGATGGCCCGTGCCTGGGCAAACTTTGCCCGCACCGGCAATCCCAGCCAGCCCGGACTCATCTGGGAACCCTCTGACCCGGTGACGAACAAGACCATGGTATGGGATAACGACAGCCGCATGATCAATGACCCTGACGGACAGTTGAGAAGGTTCCTGCTCTGATCGTGAGACCACTCGAACATCTTTCATCCATGAACGAAATTCAGAAACCGCTCGTATCAGCCCCGCAGTCAAAGCGGGGCTTACGAGCCGCGAAGAAGTCCCCCTGATATGGAAAACACCCTCTCGGCAATCGCACGCTCATCGAAAGAGACCTGCCACCCTCGCAGCAGGTCTCTTTTCACTGCGCGTCAATCTCACGCTGGCCCATCGGCTTTATGCTTCACAGCCATGCCCAGGAGAACATATCCTCAGAAACGGACGTTGGAAGCAGGCTGCGGCTGAGATGTAGCTTCATGCTGGACCAGCAATATTCCCGACAGGAGCAAGACAGGGCAGTGAAATGGCGCAGTAGACAGCCAATGAGCGAGCGGATGAAGCGAAGATGGCTTCGACACCATCTGCCGTTTGCGGTGGCAAGTGCAGCAGCCGTTGCGGCGCTGGACTGCACACGACCCTATACCGACAGCATCACCCGGCTGAGTTTTGCGACCGCCTATGTGGCCGTTGCACTGCTGGCGCTGACGCTGATGACTGGTCCGTGGAATGTCCTGACCGGAAGACGTAATCCCGTATCGAGCGATCTAAGGCGCGATTTGGGAATTTGGGCCGGGGCATTGGCGCTGGTGCATACGGGAGTGGGGCAGTGTGTCCACCTGCGCGGGCGGCCCTGGCTCTATTATGTCTATGGTCCATGGGAGCATGGACACTGGATGCCGTTGCGCCATGATCTGTTTGGCTTCAACAACTTCACGGGCCTGGCCGGCGCTATCGTCGTTGCGCTCCTGCTGGCTACATCCAGTGACTGGGCACTACGCCGGCTGGGCACTCCCGGCTGGAAGCGGCTGCAGCGTTGGAACTATGCGGCCTTTGCACTGGCCACAGCACACGGCATCGGATATCAGACCATGGAAAAACAAAAGGCGCAGTTTGTGGCGGTCGTGGTGACGTGCGCGGTCGTCGCGGCGGGAATGCAGATTACTGGATTTGCTCTGAGGCGCGCCACGCAACAAAGCAAGGAGTTGGCTCGCTGAGCGCACGGAAACCGCTGCAGGACTACACTGATGCAGCTCGGAACTGTTGCTGGACGGCTCAGAATAAGGACTACTTCTGAGAGATATCCGCGCTCGCCTGCTCAAAGGTGAGGCGCAGGTACTTATGCGGATTGACCGGGACGTTATTGATGCGGACCTCGTAGTGGAGGTTTGGGCCTGTCGCGCGTCCAGTACGCCCGACATAGCCCACTACCTGACCGCGCGTGACCGATTGTCCTGCCATCACGCTGATCGAAGATAAATGCCCGTAGGTTGTCTTGACTCCATGTCCGTGGTCGATCACGACCTGTCGCCCATAGCCAGACTCCAGCCCAGCCATATCGACGATACCATCGCCGGTGGCGCGGACAGGTGTCCCGGAGGGTGCCGAGATATCGATGCCAGTATGAAATTCACCCTCCCCGTTAAAAGGATCTACACGCTCCCCAAAGCTGGAGGTGACACGGCCCTCGACCGGCCACATCGTCGGCACATCCGCAAGCTGGGTCCAATCCGTCAGTCCGGTCACCAGATTGGGATCTGCACCGTCTTCGAGCGCGCGTGCAATCTTTCCGCTCATCGCCTGTGTGCGAAGGGCATAAAACTCATCCAGTGACTGCTTGACCTGCTGCTGGCTCATGGTGTCTGCCAGCGCCAGCGAAGCCGGCGTGGGTGTGGCCGAGGCACGCGATGCCGGGGTGTGGCTGGCCTTCAGGCCATAGATGGCGGAAACCTCTCCGGCGATTGCACCGAGCGAGGCCACCTGGACATCGCGGTCATGGGCAATCTGGGCCATCTGACGATAGTTTTGCCGCAGTTGCTCGCGTTCCCGCCGCATTTGATTGAAGCTCTCCGTCTTCAGCAGCATTCGCGTATAGGAACCAGCCAGGCCCATGATAGTGAAAGCGCCAACCAGTGCAGCCGCCACAAAACCGTAAAAGTAATGCATCGGCACAGGAACCTTGCGCACACGGCCATCCTCATCGCGTGTAACAAACAGGATGTAGTGGCGTTTTCGCAGCATATTCGTCCTTGCAGGCTCCAGATCGATGGACGGCACAGATCTCCACTCAGTCTTGGCGCAGCCACGACGCAGGAAGACGTTGAACCTGTCTTATTTTAATCCACACCGGAAAGAGAAAACCGGAACGTGCGCCTGGTTTTCTCCCCTTTTTCCCAATTCGCAACGGTTGTGCAGCACTTTCGGATCTTCGAGCCCAGCTTTCTCGTCTTCGGATTCCAGCGTATCCTGCTGTTATGGCGCAACTTCCCGGCAACCCAGGCACGGGCGAACTGGCGATGCTACGCGCAATCTGCAGTCGCGCAGCAAACATTTCCAATGTGCGGGTCACTCTGGGCATCGGGGATGATTGCGCTTTGCTCCGCCCTGGCCGAAGTGAAGAACTCGCCGTGACGACGGACCTGTCGATCGCCGAACGGCACTTCCGTCTGGACTGGCATCCTCCCGAGTCGGTCGGCCATCGCACGCTGGCGCGCGGCCTCAGCGATCTGGCGGCCATGGGAGCGCAGCCAGTGGCGGCATTCCTCTCTCTGGCTTTGCAGCCAAAACTGGCACGCGCTCCCGGCCGCCGCACAGGTAATGGATGGCTGGACCGCTTTCTGGACGGATTTCTTGCGCTCGCCGCACAGCACGGCGTCGCGCTTGCAGGTGGCGACCTGGCCGAGTCTCCGCTGACACTGGCCGATATTGTGCTCACCGGAGTGGTGCCGCGCGGAGAAGCGCTGCTGCGCTCCGGTGCAGAAGTTGGCGATCGAGTCTGCGTAACGGGCACGTTGGGTGGCGCTGCGGCAGAGTTGGCGAAACTGGCAGCCCATCCACGACGTTTTTCTCGCCTTCGATCTGCCGCTGACCTTGCCCACCATCCCCATCCGCACCTCTATCCACAGCCGCGCATCGCGCAGGGTCTGGCGCTGCGGCGACGCGGGCTGGCCACCGCCGCGCTGGATATCTCCGACGGCCTTTCCACGGAATTAGCCCACCTTGCCGTCGCATCCGGCGTCCACATTGAAATCGATGCCTCGCGGATTCCGCTGGGTCACGGAGCCACGCTCGATCAGGCGCTGCACGGCGGCGAAGACTACGAACTGCTCTTCACGTCACCGGCCCGGGCGCGCCTGCCACGCGCGATTGCGGGCGTGCCCATCACCGTCATCGGGAGCGTCGCAAATCTTCGCCGCGGGGTGGCCGCGGTGACGCTGCTGCACAACGGCGCCAGACAACCCCTCTCACCGCGAGGCTGGGAGCACTTTCGCTGAGCCTGATCGAACGGCGATTGCGCGGCTCAGTTCTGAGTCGCGTCGTCGCTCATGAATTCGCCAATCGGCTGGCCGGGTGGCGTCGGCAGCACCGGAGCGGGAACATACTTTGCAGGATCTCGCGCAAAGTCTTCCATCTGGCCGAGCGCAGCATCTCGATGCGCAATCGCTGCGGCACCGCCGAGCTTTTCGTTGGCCAGCGAGCGCTTGAGCTGCATCACCTGTTCCAGCGCCTCGGCGCGGGCTTCGGGTGAGGCTTTGGCGTTTGCCGCCAGCCCCAGCAGGCCGCGCAGCACCAGATCTTCCACCGTTGCCTGAGTCAGACCGGCAAGCCCTGACTGGCGCGGAGCGTCCCAGGTAGCAGCCAGCGTCTGATGGATCATTTCCTCAAGCCCCGGCATCGCGGCATCGCGAGCGTGGTACTCGACCAATCGACTGGCCCGCGCGGGATCGAAAAGGAGCGAGACGGTCAATCCGGCGGCGGCCTCCACGGCACCTTCCGGATCGAAGGTGAGTCCAGTGAATCCACCGAAAGCCTCGCGGGTTCGCGGATAGCCGGGTGGAACCGGAGGGAATAACGAGAGCAGGGAATCGGGCAGTGTAAGCGTCGAAGCATCGAGCGTCTTCAGAACTGCGGCCAATGCCCGGCGTTGCTCTGCGGCAGGAATCATCTGGGTCACCATGCCGCCATCGCCGCGCACCGCGTAGCGATAATCCAGCCCGCCAATCAGCTTTGCGGCTGCCTCAGTCTGGTAGCGATGCAGCAGATACAGCGGAACCAGCGTCTCTTCCATCTGCGCCATCGGTTCGCCGTTGCGAATCGTATCGGGGCCGAAGCGCTTGAGCGCCGCCGTACGCACCGCAAGCAGCCGCTCCAGCTCCGTCGGGGCGTCTGCGCCGTTGTCCCACAGATGCGCATACGGACTGGCACTCCCCAGCGGACGCGCATCCTCGTCCGTCAGATAGCGCACCCCGGCAGCCACCTCCTGATGCAGCATCTGCTGAAGCGCCGCCTGCTCGTCGGTACCCAGCGCAAACTGCGTGTACCCGTAGCGAATCGTGTCCTTGTCCCACGCGCCGATTCCGGTCGCATAGGCGTGATCGAGGGTTGGCTTTCCGGCTGCATCCAGCGTGATCCACGGATGCGGATAATCCATCACCGACTCACCCTGGCCTTGGCTCGATGCGGCAAAGTTATGCGCCAGTCCCAGCGTATGCCCCACCTCATGCGCCGCAAGTTGCCGCGTCCGCGCCAGCACTATCGCCTCCATCTCTTTGGGAATTGGCTTCCCGTCCAGATACGGCGCCAGCAGCGCCTCTGCGATGCGATAGTCCTGCCGCGCACGCAGGCTGCCCAGTGTCACCTGGCCCTTGATGATCTCGCCGGTACGCGGATCAATCACAGAAGCGCCGTAGCTCCAGCCGCGCGTCGCCCGATGCACCCACTGAATCATGTTGTAGCGGATATCCATCGGGTCCGCGCCTTCCGGCAGCACCTTCACCACAAACGCGTTGCGAAATCCCGCCGCCTCAAACGCCTCGTTCCACCAGCTTGCGCCCTCCACCAGCGCGCTGCGAATCGGCTCCGGGGCGCCGCGATCCACGTAATACACGATCGGCTCTACAGGATCGCTTACCGCCGCCGCCGGATCCTTTTTCTGCAACCAGTGCCGCTCAATGTAGCGCTTGTCCTGCCGCTCATTCACTCCCGCCGCCTCATCGCGAAAGCGCAGCGGGAAATATCCTGAGCGCGGATCATAGACGCGCGGCTTGTAGCCATCATCCGGCAGCGCGATCAGAGAAGTATGCTCGCGTACCGTCACCGCATGAGGATCCGGCGTCACCTGCTTCAGATATTTCCCCTTCGGCTCACCCTGCGACACAAAAGTCTCGACGGCTTCGACCTCCGTGTTGCGCGGAAAATCCTTCGTCGCATCCAGCGCAATCGCACTGCGGCTCATATCCTCGCGATAGCTGCCCTGGTGCGTCGAGGCAATCTGTTCCGCCACATTGTGCGCATCGCGCAGAAAGAAATCCGTTGCATCCACAAGCACGCGTCCGCCGTTTTCGGCCTCCACGCGAAATCCCCACAGCACGCTCTCGGCAAACGACTGCTCGGTCGCCAGCCGCTCGGCCGCGTCCGGGGAACTCGACCGGAAGCGCAGATTCGGCTCCACCAGCAGAACCTTCCCGCCCACGCGCTCAAAGCGCACCACGCGCTCACGCCCCAGTTGTCCGCGATCGAGGCCAATGTCATTCGACCCCATCCCGTACGGAAGCTGGTCGAGCAGCAGAAAGTCCTCGTTCATCTGCGGAATCTCCAGATATAGCTTGCCCGATCTTTCATCCCAGTCCATGGGAAACAACCCGTCCATGTGCCGCATCGTCGCAGTTCGCGTCTCAATGGTCCCGACTGAAGAGTGTGCAGCCAGGCTGCTTTGTGCAACCACTGGAATGAATGGCTGCGCAGGCAGCATCGGTGATGTTACGAGGACCGTTGCGCAGAGCGCCGCTACAATCCAGTTACTGGAAATTCCAACACGCCTGTTTCGCATCTGTCCGTCTCCACGTCGCCGGTTGAGTCCACATTTGGGATGGTCTTACAGCACATCTTACGCGTTGCATTCGATACGAAGAGATGGAATCGCGTATCCTCTGGTAGAAGGAAGGATGCAGCGCGGAAGAACGGCTGCACTGAGGAATCCATGGCCGAGCCGGAAAACCCAGCGGAGATTGACGAACTCTTTCGCCAAACGCTTCACGGCGACTACGACGACGAAGATGAAGAAGGTGGCCCGTGGGAAGCGGTCAGCAAACTCCAGGCTATCGCCAGTCGTGAAGTACTGACGCACGCCATCGAGTGGGCGCACGACCGCCGTCCGGCACGCCGTCGCCGTGGTATCGATATTCTGGCTCAACTGGGCAAGACTCCCGAGCATCCAGTCACGATGTTTGCCGAAGAAATCTATTCCGTGGTGACCGCGGTGCTGGCCGATGAGCAGGACCTTGAGGTGATCGACTCCTGCCTGGTGGCGCTGGGGCACGTTGCCAATCCAGCAGCTATTCCGCTCATTCTGCGCTATCGTCGCCATCCGGATCCGGATGTGCGCTTTGCCGCGGCATTTGGTCTGAGTTGCTTTGCCGATCACCCGGAGGCTATTGCACCGCTGATCGACCTGACGCGCGATACCGACCCGGATATTCGCGACTGGGCCACCTTTGGTCTGGGCGTGCAGAGCAGTGCAGACTCACCCGAGATTCGCAAGGCGCTGATCGAGCGACTCAACGACGGCAACCCGGACACGCGGGAAGAGGCCGTCGCCGGGCTGGGCAAGCGCAAGGAACTACGCGTGCTGCCTGATCTGATGGAGATGCTTCAGCAGGACGAGGTCTCCTATGGCGTGGTGGAAGCAGCCTGCCATCTGCTCGACATGGACACTGTGCGCGAAGACTGGTCTGCGGATGAGTACATTGAAGCGCTCTCCGCTCGCTATGCGGCTGAACTGGACCGATATAACTGATTTTTCGGGGAACAAGGCTGCGCTTTTTCGCGTACCATGAGGCAACTGCCGGTGGGCCTTTGTAGGCGATCTCTGTCGGAGATTCGCTGACCTATGCCCTGTTTTTATCTTTCCAGAATTGCGGCCAACGCTTCTCTCGATGCGTCGCAGCCGCTCAGGAGAATCCTCTGTGGCCGAGCAATCCATTGAGCTGCGCATTCAGAACCTGACCAAAACCTACAAAAACGGCGTCAAAGCACTCGACGGCGTATCGCTCGTCATCCCGCGCGGCCTCTACGGCCTGCTCGGTCCCAACGGCGCCGGCAAATCCACGCTCATGCGCACCATCGCCACGCTTCAGGAGCCGGACTCCGGCACCATCCGCTTCGGTGCCACCGACTCCGGCTTCCTCGACGTGCTCGCGCAAAAAGAAGAGGTCCGCAAGCTCCTCGGCTATCTCCCGCAGGACTTCGGCGTCTACCCCCGCGTCAGCGCCGAAGAGATGCTCGACCACCTCGCCCTGCTCAAGGGCATCACACACGGCAAGGAGCGCCGCGAGGTCGTCCACGCCATGCTCCATCGCGTCAACCTCTGGGACCATCGCCGCAAGGCGCTCACCGGATTCTCCGGCGGCATGCGCCAGCGCTTCGGCATCGCCCAGGCCCTGCTCGCTGACCCGCGCCTGCTCATCGTCGACGAACCCACCGCCGGACTCGATCCCGGCGAGCGCAACCGCTTCTACAACCTCCTTGCCGAGATCGGCGAAAACGTCGTCGTCATCCTCTCCACCCACATCGTTCAGGACGTGATGGAACTCTGCCGCAACATGGCCATCATCCATCAGGGTCGCGTCCTCTTCGCCGGCGCACCGGACTCGGCCGTCGCCAGCCTCGTCGGCCAGGTCTGGGCGCGCAGCGTCGCCCGCGATCAGGTCGACGATTACAAATCCCGCATGACCGTCATCTCCCACAGGCTTGTCGCCGGCCAGCCCCGGATTCACGTCCTCGCCAGCGCCGCGCCCGAGCCGGATTTCACCCCCGTCGCGCCCGATCTCGAAGATGTCTTCTTCGCCAACATCGCCGGTCTCGGCGCAAAGTAACCCGGAGGAGTTCCCATGCTGCGTTTCTTCACCTTTGAGGTTCGCTACTGGCTGCGCTCGACCATGCTCTGGGTCTTCACCACCATCGTCGCCCTGCTCATCCTGCTCGCGCTCAGCACCGATCAGGTCACCGTCGGCGGAGCCATCGGAAACACCTTCCGCAACGCGCCCTTCGTCATCCAGCAGTTCTACTCCATCATGTGGTTCATCACCCTGCTGATGACCGTCGCCTTCGTCAACTCCGCCGCCTCGCGCGAGTTCGCCGCCAACATGCACCAGATCCTCTTCACCAAGCCCATCCGGCGCATGGACTTCCTGCTCGGACGCTTCTTCGGCGCCGTCGTCGTCTCCACCATTCCCATGCTCGGCATCAGCCTGGGCGCGCTTCTCGCGCCGCTCATGCCCTGGGTCGATCATGACCGCTTCGGCCCCGTCGTCTGGGCCGCTCACGGCGCCGGCATCCTGCTCTTCGCGCTGCCGAACACGCTCTTCATCGCGGCGATCCTTTTCACCATCGCCGTCCTCACGCGCTCCACAATCATTTCCTTCATCGGCGGCATCCTGCTCATCGTCGCCGACGCCGTCGCCGGCGCCTTCACCTCCGACATGCAGAACGAAAAGCTCGCTGCCATGCTCGATCCCTTCGGCAACGACGCCTTCAACTACGCGACGAAATACTGGACCGTCGCCCAGCGCAACACCCACGTCCTCACCTTCGACGGCCTCCTGCTCTGGAACCGTCTGCTCTGGGTCGCCGTCGGCCTCGCCGTCTTCGCCTTCGCCTGCTGGCGATTCCGCTTTGAAGAGCGCGCCACCCGCGCCTCAAAGAAGAAATCCGCCGCCGCCGAAACCCTCCTCGCACCCATCGCCCGTCCCGCCGTCACGCTTCACTTCGGAGCCAGTGCGCGCATCCGTCAGCTCGTCGCCTCCACGCGCATCGAGATGCGCCGCCTCATGAAGACCGTCACCTTCATCGTGCTCACGCTGGCCGCGCTGCTCAACTGCGTCACCGCGCTCATCTTCAACGCGCGCTCCGGCTACGGACTCACCACGCGCCCCGTCACCTACTATCTCCTCACCCTCATCAGCGGCACGCTTTACCTGTTCCTCATCGCCATGATCACCTTCTTCGCCGGCGTCCTCGTCTGGGAGGAGCGTGATGCCCGCGTCGATGAGGTTCAGGACGCGCTGCCCATCCCCGAATGGCCCAGCTTCGTCGCCAAATTCTGCGCCCTGCTCGCCTCCATCTTCTCGATTCTGTTCCTCGTCGGCTGCGTCGCCGTCGTCGTCCAGGCGGCTCACCACTACACGCGCTTCCAGTTCGGCCTCTACGCCGACTCGCTGCTCTATCACACCATGGTCAGCTTCGCCTTCTTTGCCGCGCTGGCCTTCTTCGTCCACGTCCTCTCGCCTAACAAATACGTCGGCTACTTCGCCTTCATCGCCGTGCTCATCGCCAACGCCTTCATGTGGCGGCCGCTTCACGTCGCCTCATCCATGCTCCAGTTCGGCTCGCTGCCCACCATGACCTACTCCGACTTCTTCGGCTTCGCGCCGTGGATCGTCTCCTGGCGATGGTTCGCGCTCTACTGGGGATTCTTCTGCCTGCTGCTCTCCGTCAAGAGCGTCCTGCTCTGGCAGCGCGGGCGCGACACCGGCTGGCGCGCGCGCCTCCTCAACGCCCGGCAGCGCTTCCACGGCCTCGTCCGCGTCGCCGCGTATATCGGCCTCGCCGGATTCCTGCTCACCGGCGCGTGGGTCTTCTACAACACCGAAATCCTCAACCACTTCGACAGCGAATATCAGGCCCAGCGCCGCCAGGCCGACTACGAGAAAAACTGGAAGGAGTATCAGAACCTTCCCCAGCCGCGCATCACCGACGTCCGCTACAACGTCGCCATCTATCCCAGCCATCGCGGTCTCGTCCTTCACTCGACAGAGCAGATCCAGAACGAAACCTCAGCTCCGATCTCGCAGGTCTGGTTCACCACCGACCGCAACTTCACCTCGCACATCGCGCTGCCCGGTGCGCAACTTTCCACCGACGACACCGAAACCGGCTTCCGCATCTACAACCTCACCACTCCCATGCAGCCCGGCGAGCAGCGCACCCTCCAGCTCGATGTCGAGAGCCATCCGCGCGGCTTCGAAAACCAGACCACCATGACCGGCGTCGCCCAGAACGGCAGCTTCTTCAACAACTCCATCCTGCCCCAGATCGGCTATCAGACCGACAACGAACTCACTGACCCCAACGTCCGCCATCGCTTCGGCCTCAGGGAAAAAGACCTCATGCCCACACTTGAGGCCAACTGCACCGCCGACTGCCGCAACACCTACATCTCCAACAACTCCGACTGGGTCAACGTCGACACCGTCATCAGCACCAGCCGCACCCAGACCGCCATCGCGCCCGGCTCGCTCATCCGCGCCTGGGTCCAGGACAATCGCAACTACTACGAGTACAAACTCGACCACTTCGCGCTGAATTTTTACTCATTCCTCTCCGCCGACTACACCGTCGCCCGCCGCACCTGGACCCCGCCCAACGGCCATCCCATCTCCATCGAGGTCTACTACCTCCGCCAGCAGCCGTGGAACGTCCCGCGCATGCTCGACTCCGTCCAGAAATCCTTCGCCTACTACACCGCCAACTTCGGCCCCTACTACCAGCGCGAGGCCCGCATCGTCGAGTTCCCGCGCGTCGCCAGCTTCGCCCAGGCCTTCCCCGGCACCATGCCTTACTCGGAGTCCATCGGCTTCATCGCCGACATCGAAAAACCCGACGACATCGACATGGTCTTCTACGTCGTCGCGCACGAGATGGCGCACCAGTGGTGGGCGCACCAGCTCATCGGAGCCAACATGGAAGGCGCAACCTCCATGTCGGAAACCCTAGCCCAATACTCCGCCCTCATGGTCATGGAGAAGCAGTACGGCCAGAACGCCATGCGCAAATTCCTCCAGTACGAGATGGACGCCTACCTCCGCGCGCGCGGCACCGAACGCCTCAAGGAACGTCCCCTCATGCGCGTCGAAGCCAGCCAGGGCTACATCCACTACCGCAAAGGCTCCGTCGTCATGTACTACCTCCGCGACATGATCGGCGAAGATCACGTCAACGCCGCCCTGCGCCAGATCCTCGGCGAATTCGGCTACCACGACGCGCCCTACCCAACCTCCTGGGCGCTGGTCAACGCGCTCTCCGCGCAGACTCCCGCGCAGTACCAGTACCTCATGCAGGATCTCTTCAAGGACATCACCATCTTCTCCAACCGCGACCTCAGCGCCATCGCCGTCAAGCGCGCCGACGGCAAATACAACGTCACCGTCGTTGTCCAGGTCCACAAATACAAGTCCGACGCCAAAGGCAACGAGGTCGAAGTGCCGGTCGATGACTGGATCGAAGTCGGCGCTCTCGGCGCGCCGCCCAAGGGCTTCCACTACGGCCCGGTGCTCGCCCGTGAGCGCGTCCACGTCGTCAGCGGAAACACCGGAGCCACCAACACCTACACCTTCGTCACCGACTCGCTGCCCGACAAGGCCGGCGTCGATCCGCTGCTTCTGCTCATCGACCGCATCCCCGATGACAACCTCAAAAAAGTCGACCTCGCGTCCAGGTAACTCGCCTCGAAGTAACTCGCCTCAAAGTAACTCGCGTCGAAGTAACTCACGCCGAGCGAATCGAGGTCGGCCCGCCGCGCATCCCGACGCAGCGGGCCTGGCACCCTCCATCGGCTTCCCGCCCATCGCCCGCGCCAGCGCGCGCCTGCTCATCCTCGGCAGCCTGCCCGGCGCAGCCTCGCTTGCCCGCCGCCAATACTACGCCCAGCCGCAAAACAGCTTCTGGCCCATCCTCGCCGCGCTGCTCGGCTTCGATCCGTCCCTGCCTTACGCCGAACGCGCCGAGCGCCTGTCGCAGCACCACATCGCCCTCTGGGACGTCTGCCACTCCGGCATCCGCCCGGGCAGCCTCGACAGCGCCATCGAGCGCCGGTCGATCATCCCCAACGATTTCGCAGCCTTTTTCCGCGCCCACCCGGCCCTGCGCACCGTCGCCTTCAACGGACGCACCGCCGAATCGCTCTTTCGCTCGCTCGTCCTGCCTACATTGCTCGCGCAGCCCACGCTGTCGATTTCCGCCGCAAATCTGCGCTTCCTGTCCCTGCCCTCGACCAGTCCCGCTCACGCCTCGCTGCGCTTCGCCGACAAGCTCACCCGCTGGCGCGCCCTGCTCGACTCGCTCGAACAGTCCGCCTGAAACCCGCGCCTGTAACCCGCGCCGACTGCCCGCACCGACCACCAGCCGCGCATACCCGCCGCTCACTCCAGCAGCTCACTCCCGCCACTCACTCCGGCAACACATCCGCAAACACAAACCCGTCGCGCTCGACCACCTCACCCGCGCGCACCGCAATCGGTGCGGAAAACGCCGGCGAAGCATACACAAAGCTGTGAAACTCGCCATTCTCGCCGCACGGGTCCACACCCTCCGGCAGCGCCGCCAGCAGCTCCCCATCGAAATCCCGCCCCGCAAACTCCCGCCCCAGCTTTCGCGGGTCCACACACGTCAGCCGCGCCTTCACGCCCGCCGCAATCATCTCCTCGGCCAGAGCGCGCGTCGGCACGTCCCACAGCGGAAACACCGGCTCCAGCCCCGTGCCCGCCAGTTGCCGCTCGCGATACTCCCTCACATCCCGCAGATACAGATCGCCAAACGCCACCTGCTCCACGCCCGCGTCCAGCGCCCGCCGGCAAGCCTCCGCCATCCGCGCCTCATACTGCTCATTCGAGCACGGCCACGGCAGCTCCACCTCCCACAACGGCAGCCCTGCGCGCTCCGCCTGCGTCCTCACCAGCCCGCGCCTCACCGCATGCATCGCCACCCGGTCCATCGCGTTGTTGAACGTCGTCAACAGCGCCACCAGCTCCACATCCTCGCGCTGCCGCAGCCGGTGGAGCGCCCACGCGCTGTCCTTCCCGCTGCTCCAGCTCAGCAACACCCGCTTCCGCTCACCCGTCACGCCCTCACCCATCGCCAGCTCACACCCTCCGTCCGTTCCCCCACCACCACCCCATGCAACATCTCCGCCAGAATCTCCGCCGTCTCCACCACCGTCATCCCCGACCGGTTGAAGTACCGATTCCCATCCGCCACCGCCACGCGTCCCTCGCGCACCGCCCTCAGCTCGCTCCAACCCTCGCGCGCGCGCAACAGCGGCAGCTCCGCCTCCGCGCGCGTCCTGTCATACCCGCACGGCGCAATCACCAGAAACTCCGGATCCGCCTCCCGCACACACGCCCACTCGATCGCCTGCGAGTGCTCGCCCGGCCTGCCCAGCAGCAGCCGCCCATTCGCCGCCTCCACCAGCTCCGGACCCCAGTTCCCCATCGCAAACACCGGGTCCGCCCACTCCATCACCACCACCGTCGGAGCCACGCGTCCCGCGCACCGCTCGCCCACCCTCCGCAGCCGCTCTCGCTCGGCCGCCACCAGCGCGCGCCCGCGCTCCGCCACGCCCAGCGCCTCGGCCACGCGCTCCATCCCGACAAAAATTCCCTCCAGAGTCCCCGCCGTCAGCGCCATCACCTGCGCGCCCGCCGTCACACACCCGGCCCGCGCCACATCCCCCGGCGTCACCGCGCACACCTCGCAGTGCTCCTGCGCAAACAGAATCTCCGCGCCCAGCGCCTCGATCTCCGCCGCGTCAATCCGATACAGCGGCTCGCCCGCCTCCACGCGACGCCTCACCTCGCGATCAATCTCGATGCTCGTCCCCGTCACCGCGAACGCCGGCGCGCTCACCACCGGCAGCCGCCTCACCCACTCCGGCCAGTCGCACTCATGCGACCGCCCCACCAGGCACTCGCCCATCCCCAGCGCGCAAACAATCTCCGTCGCGCTCGCCAACAGACTCACCACCCTCGGCCTCGTCCCGTCGAGCGCGCCGCGCACCATCCCCGCGTATTCTGAAGTCAGTTCAGTTTCGGAGACCTGCCGCATGACCATCCTCGACGAAAAACGCGACGAACTGGAGCGTTACGAATTCATGATGGGCGCCGACCGCGGACGCCTCGCCGTCGCCCTCGACCTGCTCACCGACGCCCTCATCCTCACCGGCCAGCACGGCGTCTACTGCGTCTCCAACCGCAATCCCGCCGCGCCCCGGCTCGACCTTCAGGCCGTGCTTGAAGGCATCAACGGAGCCAAATCCCTCATCCAGTCCGTCATGGCCTCGCTCGAAGAGCAGCGGCAGGCATAACCGAAGTCCTGCCACTGCTCTTCCCTTACTTCATCACCGTCACAGGTACGGAGAGGTTCAAGTCCGCCCACGCGATATGCAGCTCCGTCATCGAGCCTTTCGTATGCTCAAAATCGATGACCATCTTCTCCACCGGCTCCGGGTTTTTGCCCACCTTCAGATCCACGCGGCCCAGGTCCTGACTCGCGCTGTAGACCGTTCCCCATTGCCCGGTCTGCCTGTTCACCATCAGCGTCCAGGCCGTCGCGCCCGGCATCGTATACAGTGTGTACGTCCCCGCCGGAACCATCAGCCCACCAATCTTCAGATTCGCCGTGGTCTTCAGCGTCGTCGCCGCATTCGCGCCCGTCCGCCACACCACACCATACGGCACAAGTCCGCCAAATATCTTCCGTCCGCGCATGGACGGCGCGCTGTAATCAATGGTGATCGACGCCCCCGCAACCATCACCGAAGCCTTCGCCGGAGGACTCTGCGGCGGCTGCTTCGTCTTCGCCTGCTCGTGCATCTCGCTCATCCCGCCATTTGTCTGCACCATCGCCGGGGCCGTCGCCATCGCCACACCCAGCAGGCTGACAGCTACACATTTGCCAAGTTTCCGCATCCCTTCGCCTCCTGTTTTTCCTGAATCGCTTTGCTTTCCGCAACCATCATACCCGCCCCCGCCGCAACTCATAGTATTCTGTCCACAGGGCACCCGTAGCTCAGTTGGATAGAGCGAACGCCTCCGAAGCGTTAGGTCGCACGTTCGAATCGTGCCGGGTGCACCATCCTTCTCCAAATGCTCTTCAATCCGGCTCAGCCTATACACTGAAGTTAGTCCTGCGGATTCACCGAAGGCTGTTCGCTTTCAAAAGGCTCTTCATGCACCTCACACTGGAACAGATACTCTGGGCGCTCGTTCTTGCCGCTCATCTTGTGCTGCTTGTCGTACTGCTTGGCCGTGACCGCACACGGCGGTTCTCCTGGTTCACAGCCTTCACCATGCTCTCCACGTTGCGCCTGCTGGCTGATCACCTGCTCCAAGGCAAGCTCTCCACCTTCGCGTTTTACTGGCAAAGCTACGCTCTGCTGATCGCCGCTTCGCTCTTCCTGCTCGGCGTCCTCATTGAGCTGTCTCGACTCACCTTTGGCCGCGGCTGCACCACTGGCAAACAGCTCAGCCCGCTCGCCTGGCAGGGATGGACCTTACTGCTTCTGGCCATCGCCTTCACCGCCCTCATCCTCTGGGGACCATGGCCTGACCTCAAAGCGATGCAGGCGAATCGCCAGGCGTACCCCCTGCTGATTACCGTCATTGTCGCGCTCAAATCCGAGCTATTCGCCAGCATGCTCACCATCCTCACCGGCCTGGTGATGATGCTCTTCGGCGGCCGTTTCGGCAACGGCTTCCGCAGCCATGCCGTGCAGATCATCATCGGTCTTTCCACCGTCGCCGTCGCGCGACTCACCGTGGAAGGCATCACCGACACGATCAAAGTCACACACAAGATCACGGACCGCACCGACTACCAGCGCATACTCCACCTGTATACCCAACTGGACAATGCCCGATTCGTCATCTGGATCCTCGCCATCCTCTGGTGGATCTACGCATTGTGGCACGATGAGCCGAGCGCGAATCCGGATGCATCACTCGCAGCAGCCGACCCCACGCCGCGACTGACACAATCTGCCACCGCGGAAACCGAAGACTAAGCCAGTCCGCAGCACCCGGTCTTCAGCTAAAAATTCATAGATTCTGCTTGACAGCAAATGCTCTGTAACATAGAGGACTCTTCATAGGGCAGCCGCTCGCAAGGAGAACCGCCATGTCCACCCCGCCCAACGCCGACGAAATCAACGACCGCCTCCGCATCATCAAGTCCATGATCGCCGAGGGGCGCCAGAAGACCTGAAGGTGGGGATGGTCCTTCCTGCTGTGGGGCGTCGCCTACTACGTCGCCATCGCCTGGGCCACGTTCACTCACAGCCCATTCGCCTGGCCCGTCACGATGGTCACCGCCGCGCTGGTCACCGTCGCCATTGCCCTGCGCACCGCCCGGTCCAGCCCATCCACCACCGCCGGCCGCTCCATCGGCGCGCTCTGGATGGCCGGCGGCATCGCGCTCTTCGTCTACGGCTTCTGCGTCGCCAACACCTGGCAGGGGTCGGTCCCTGTTCTGGTCGGCGGCGTCGAAGTCATCCTCGGCCTCATCAATCTCGCCTCCGGACTCATTCTCTGCTGGCAACTCCAGCAGTTCTGCGGCTACCTCTGGACGGCCTTCGCCGCCGTCAGTTTCTTCGTGCCCGAGCGCATCGCCGGTTATCTGTTCCTCGCCGCCATCTTCCTCTGCAACATCCTCTTCGGCCTCATCCTCATGATCTCGGAGACGCGCACCCGCAGCGCTATCCCAGCCTCAGGGACAACTCATGCCTGAGCCAACCGAAACATCCGAAACCGCCCTGCCGGATCCCACACAGACAGACTCAGCACTGCCCGATCTCGATCCCATCCTTCACGGCAAGCTTCGGCTCGCCCTCGTCAGCCTGTTGGCGGGCGTGGAGCAGGCAGAATTCACCTGGCTCCGCGCCAAAACCAACTCCACCGACGGCAACCTGGGCGCGCAGTTGCTCAAGCTGGAAGAAGCCGGCTACCTGCGCGTGGAAAAACGCTTCGTCGCCCGCAAGCCGCAGTCGCTTTATCGACTGACCGATCTTGGCCGCACGGCACTGGCCAACTACGTTCGGGCACTGCGGCAGTTACTGGGCAACGCGCTTTCAACCACATCCGAGCCAGCCTGAAGCGAGCGGAGAAAGAACTGCGCCGTACTTCGCCGACAGAGTAGTGATAGATTGGTGCTCAAGGATAAATTTCTCAAATGGTTTTCTATCGTGTGTTGAGCGCTTCCTTGAGCAAATCCACAGGATCCAGGCAGACACAAGCGAAATCGAGCAAGCGGTCGCCCCAAAATTGCTTCACGCTTGGTATCCATCGACCTTGGGCTACACAATGCCTGTTGGCAGCCGTGCTGCTCTCCATCGCCACCGGATCAGCGCTCGCGCAGGACACCAATCCGTCAAAAGCAGATTTGCCGATCCCAACCCCATCACACTCGATCGACGACCTCAACCTGGTAGCCGCCGACGCCTCGTTTCCCTCGCTCTCTGACAGCTTCGTGCCCGTCCAATCCCGCTTCCGCCAGTCCATGTATCGTCACGGCACAGCGCTGCGCCTCATCACTCAGCAGCAGTACTCGCAGAACACAATCGCTGCGCCAGTTCAGCCCGATAATCAGACGTACATGGGTCAATACCCGTTTGAAGACGCCATGCTGCAGCCAATCTTTGTCGCCGACCTGCGCCAGTTGCATCTGCATCGCGCACAGCTCTTTCTGGGCGGCGTCTGGAACTGGGTAAGCTGGAATCCAGCCGGTCCGAAATCCTTTCAGCTTTGGGATCTCTACACATACAAAGCCTGGGGAAACACTGCCGACGGCCCGCGAGTGCAGATGAAGGCAGGTTACGTTTCGCTCAACCTGGAGTTTGTGGGCCTCTTTGTGGGTGGTTCAACGGCCACGGGCGGGCAGGGTGTCTATGCGGTTCTGCCCTTTGAAATGGGCATGTCCTTTTTTCCACTCACCGCGCCAGCTGCGCTGCTCCGACTTCAAGGCCCCGGCCATCTTTACCTGAAGTCCGCAGTACAGCGCAGCATTGATCCGGGCGGCGGCCCCGCTGAAGTCAAGCGCAATGCCTCCGGCTTTCGCTTCGATCCCCACGGCGACAAGCTGGTAACCATTGGCGAGGCTGGTTATCTCCGCAACGCCTCCAGTCGTACCCATGAAACCTGGTTCCGCAGCGGATACATGCACAACTCGACCGCTTACAAAAATCTGCTCACGGGCCAGCCTCAACCCGACAACTACTGCGCCTACGCGCTGCTCGATTATCAGTTGCAGCGCACCAGTCAGGATCATCCAGCGCACGGAGTCTACGCTGGTGCCTCGTTCATGACCGTGCCGGACACTCTCAACTTATACTCGCGCTACTACGAAGCACGGTTCTACAAAGAGGCGCCGCTCGAGCGCAGGCCAGCCGATCTGCTCTCCTTCGTCGCTTCGCACACCAGCTATAGTCGCCTGGCCACCAACAATCTGCTGGCCGAGGGCAAATCCGCCTGGCGCAGCGGTTCCACCTTCTCGGCCAGCTATGCCATCCATGCCTCAGCAGGCAACTTCGTGGGATTTGGCCTCACCTATCTCGACGGTCCGGCGGTCACGCCGCGCGTGCCCAGTGCACTGACATTTCTTGCCTCATGGACGACGTTTTTTTAACCAGGTGGACAGGGAAACGCAGCAACTCGGTGAGCGCCGAGAGCGAACCAATCTTGACCGGGCATGGGGTGCTTCGTATACTAAGTACTGCGACTGCGGGAGTAGCTCAGTGGTAGAGCATCGCCTTGCCAAGGCGAGGGTCGCGAGTTCAAATCTCGTCTCCCGCTCCATTTTGCCCTCCGGCGCCCGCTGGACTGGCTACGGTGAAATGGATCGATCCTCAAACAACAAGCCTTGCCAAGGCGCGGTACCCAAGTGGTAAGGGAGAGGTCTGCAAAACCTTTATGCGTCGGTTCGATCCCGACCCGCGCCTCCAAATTCCTTGCAAAATATCCCGACGATCCCAAACATCCGCTGCGTTGTTGCCAGAGACCTTTCCGTTTGTACGGCGAGTCACCTATAGCGCACGATCCAGGTGGACATAGCCGCCATCGACATGCAGAAACTGGCCGGTGGTGTGGCTGGAGCGTGGCGAAAGCAGAAAGATCACCGTACTGGCAATCTCTTCCGGCGTTGTCATGCGATGTCCAAGCGGAATGCTGCGCTCGATTGACTTCAGCTTTGCTTCCGGCTCGGGAAACGTGGATATCCACTTCTGATACAGCGGCGTCATGACTTCTGCTGGCAGCACAGCGTTGACGCGAATCCCCAGAGGCAGCAACTCCACGGCCCATTCCCGCGTGAGCGCGAGAGCAGCTCCCTTGGCCGCGGCATAGCCGGAGGTATTCCCCTGACCGGTCAGTGCGACCTTGGAGGCAATGTTGACGATCGAGCCGCTGGTCAGCTTGAGCGCGGGCAAAGCGTAGTGCGCCAGCGCGTAATAGTGCATCAGGTTGGAGTGGACGGATTGCTGAAATCGCTCTGGGTTGCCATGCTCCAGGCCCACTCCGTCGTTGACTCCCGCATTATTCACCAGGGCATCAATCTTCGCATGAAGTCGCAAAGCATCTTCCACCGCCAGTCGACAGTCCTCCGCCGTCTTCAACTCCAGCAGCACCACCTCGCATCGCAGACCCTCGGCGCGCAGATTCTTCGCCAGTGCGCGCGCCGATTCTTCATTGCGATCAATGATGATCGGAATCGCTCCTTCACGAGCCGCAGCCGTGACGATCGCCGAGCCGATGCCAGCCGCACCGCCGCTAACGAGGATGACTTTGTCCTGAAGTTCAAGATTCATGAAACGGCTCCGAATTTCCAACGGGTAAGATACGTGTCTACTGACCTTACGCTGACTCCAGGATGATGTTGGAGTAGGGCGTCGTGTCGGCCGTGCGGATCAGTCCAATCGCCATCGGCACGCGTTGCTTGAACTGGCTATGTGGCTCAACCATCCAACGAATTCCGCTGAGCGCCTGCGCAAACTCTGCACGACACGGCTCAGAGTTGGACTCTGCAAACTCCGTCGCCATGAACGCCGCACCGATCAGGAAGTTGGCGCGGATGGCGGCCAGCACATCGAGCACACGAGGAATATTGTCCGTCAGCGTGATGTCGATCGTCTCCACCTGCGGCCAGAAGGGAAATCCCCGGTCCGCGATGACCAGCGTATTGGTGTGGCGTACGCGGCTGAGCAGCGCATTGATCTGTGGATTGAGAATGCCGTGAATCAGCATGATTGAGCCCCCTCAACAGACAGCAGTAATTGGCAGATTGTCCGGTCAATCCATCGAGAAAGGCACCGGGCATCGTATGGCTCTGTCAGGCATTGATCGCCATGCCCTCGACCGCTGCATACCCATCCAGCATAGCCTCAGCCAGCGTGGGGTGCGCATGGATCGTGAACATCAGATCCTCGACCGTCGCCTCCAGCTCCATCACGGCGACCGCTTCGGCGATGATCTCCGTGGCTCCCGGACCCAGGATGTGAACGCCAAGAATCTCTCCGTACTTCGCATCCGCCACAATCTTCACAAACCCATCATGCGTGCCGAGGATCGTAGCCTTGGAGTTGCCGGCAAACGGAAATTTGCCCACTTTGACTTCATACCCAGCCTGCCGCGCAGCCTCTTCCGTCAGGCCGGCGGAGCCGATCTGCGGCTCGGTATAGGTGCAGGCGGGAATGCGGTTGCGGCGAATGGGCCGCGCAGGACGACCGGCGACGCGCGCGGCGGCCACCATGCCAGCCATTGCGCCCACATGAGCAAGCTGTGGCAGACCCGCAACGATGTCACCCAGGGCATAGACGCCCTGAACCGCGGTCTCCATCCATTCATTCACCGTCAAAAATCCGCGATCCGTGACCAGTCCAACCGTTTCCAGCCCCATGTCTGCGGTTCGCGGTGCGCGTCCGACAGCGATCAGCACCTTGTCGGCCTCCACCGTCTGCGCTCGTCCGTTGGAGTCGGTGTAGGCAACGCGAACGCCAGCCTCGGTCCGCTCCACAGACTCCACGCGCGCACCCACTGAAGCATTGATGCCGCGCTTCTTGAAGACTCGGGCAAGCTCCTTGCTGACTTCCGCATCTTCGCTGGGAACCAGCCGCGGCAAAAACTCCAGCAGTGTGACCGAAGCGCCAAAGCTGCGGAAGATCGAGCTGAACTCCACCCCCACCGCGCCGCCGCCAATCACGATCAGGCTCTTCGGCGGCTCCGGCAGCGTCAGAATCTCCATATTGGTCAGGATGCGGTCATCCGGCTTGAGGCCGGGCAACATCTTCGCATCCGAACCGCTTGCCAGGAAGACATTGCGAGCGCGTACGGTCTGCGTCGGGCTGTCCGGAGCGCTCACCGCAACGGAAAAAACTCCATCCTGCGCCGGGCCAGTGAGTCTTCCATAGCCATGCACTACGGTGACCTTGTTCTTCTTCATCAGGAAATCGAGACCCTTGGTGTGCTTCTGCACAATCGTCGACTTGCGTTCCAGCACGCGTGGCCAGTTCAGCGTGGGCGTGCCCAGATTCTCGATTCCATAATCCCCTCCGTGCTGCACATGCTCCCATAGTTCGGCATGGAAAAGCAGCGCCTTCGTCGGGATGCAGCCCCAGTGCAGACACGTTCCACCCAGCTTGCTGGTGACTTCAATGAGAGCAACTTTCAGGCCGTATTGGCCGGCGCGAATCGCGGCTGTGTAACCGGCGGGGCCGCCGCCAACAATCGCAATGTCGAATATGTCTTCCTGGGGCATGTTTCCCTGCGGCAAGCTTTCCTGATGCATTTCAGATCTCTCGGGCATAGCGCCTATCCTTCATGCAGCGCTGTCACAACTTCGTCCTGCGGCTGCACTGCCAGTCTAAATGGGAGATGGCGCAACAGGCACAAACAGGGTTGATGCGACTAGAATCATAGTGCTCCATCTCGCGCGAGAATACAGTGAGCGAAACATGACAGGAGGAATGCCATGCAGGTCAGGTTCCGTGTCTCTTGGGTGGGTGTAGCGGCGATGATGTGGGTGATCTCCGGAGCAGCAGCCCAGACCCCGCCGCCCACCACCGCAGCGACTGCCATTCCCAATCCGTCCACGATGGCAGCCACCGGCAAAGTCGATGCCCGCTACGCCTCCTACAACGTGGAGATGGCCGAGATCACAGGCGGACGCTTCTGGCGTCCCTATCCAAAAGCCGGAGCCACAAAATCACTCGCGCCACCCTCTCATGCCGGCGATCGCAGCCAGCCTCCGGGAACCAGCGCCGATCTGTATCAATATCGTCCGCCGATCGATCTCAGCAATCCGCGACTGATCAAGCTGGCGCGTGCGCTTGCGCCGTCGTATCTGCGCGTGAGCGGAACGTGGGCAAACCGGACCTGGTTCCAGGATGACGATCAACCGGCGCGAACCACCCCTCCGGATGGCTTTGGCAGCGTACTCACGCGCGCGCAGTGGCGCGGAGTGGTGAATTTTCTTCATGCCACCGGCGACAGTCTGGTTACCTCGTTTGCCGTGAGTGGTGGAACGCGCGACGCCTCCGGCGCATGGACCTCGCAGCAGGCCCGAGCCATGCTTGACTTTACCCATCAGGCTGGCGGCACCATCGCTGCGGCCGAGTTCATGAACGAGCCAACCTTTCCCGAGGTCGGCGGCGCGCCCAAAGGATACGACGCCGTCCAGTTTGCTCGCGACGCAAAAGCCTTTGCCTCATTTCTGCGCGCGGCCTCACCGGAAACGGTCTTTCTGGGGCCAGGCGGTGTAGGCGAAGGTCCAAACAGTCTGCTGCCGCCGGGAATGCAGATGCACTTGATGAAATCGGACGCAATTCTGGCGGCTACTGGGCCAATCTTTGATGCCTTTTCGTACCACTTTTATGGCGCAGCGTCACAGCGTTGTCAGGGGCGAACCACCGTTGCCGAGGCCATGAGCGACGAGTGGCTCGACCGTACCGTCCAGACCGAGGCATTCTATGCAGCGCTGCGGAATCAATATATGCCGGGCAAGCCCATCTGGCTGACCGAAACCGCCGAAGCGGCCTGTGGCGGCGATCCTTTCGCCGGACAGTTCGCAGACGTCTTCCGCTATCTCAATCAACTCGGCGCGCTGGCGCAGCGTGGCGTTCAAACGGTGATGCACAACACGCTGGCGGCCAGCGACTACGGCCTGCTGGACGAGCAGACTCTGGAGCCACGTCCGGATTACTGGGCGACCCTGGAGTGGAAGCGAACCATGGGCCAGACCGTGCTGGACACAGTGCAAAAACCAGCCGCTCCCCCTGGAGTGCGCTTCTATGCCCAGTGCGCACTCAACGGCAAAGGCGCTGTCACCGTGCTTGTGCTCAACACAAGGTCCACAGCCATCACGTTGCTGCTGCCGCAGGCAGCCCGGCAGGCGACCCTGACCGCAGCCAGCCTGACCAGCACACACACGCTGTTGAACGGCAAACCGCTTGCCACTGCCCCAGACGGCTCCCTGCTGGTTCCCAGCACCATCCCAGTACGCGCCGGCAAGCTTGCCTTACCTGCGGCCAGCGCAACGTTTCTCCGCTTTCCAGGCGCCGGGAATCCTGCCTGCCAGTGAAAGCGCGGTGATGTAGGACAAAATTCCATACTGCTGGGCAAGCCGACGAGCCATGCCATCGGTCAACCTGCACCATCGCCAGCAGGGAATAACTCCGGTTTGTGCTACTGTGCTCCCAGCAGCTTTGAAGACAATTTTCTGACTGCCGAGGAGCATCGATGGATCTTGATCTCGCCACGCGTTACACCGCACACTGGGAGGGTCAGCGCTCGACCGTCTATCGCGATACCCAAGGAATTCCGACCATTGGCGTCGGATTCAACCTGACCACGGCTGGCGCTCCTGCCGAAATTGCGGCTCTTGGCCTTGATTATCAGGCCGTGCTCAGCGGCGCGGTCACCCTCACCAACGCCCAGATCGATCAGTTGCTCCAGACCACGATCCAGACTGCTGTAGCGGCTGCTCAGGTGCTGGTCTCCGACTTCGACTCCATCCCCGGCCCACAGCAGATCGTGCTCACCGATCTGGCCTTCAACATGGGCCAGGCCACCCTTGGCACCTTTGTTCACACGCTTGGATTTGTCGAGCAGCAGAACTGGGAGATGGCCGCCTACAACCTGCGTCAGTCACTCTGGTTCACGCAGGTTGGCTCCAGACCGACAGAACGCGGCGGAGCCGACTGCGCCGTGCTCGCCGGAACCGCGCAACCACAGGATTTTCTCCCTGCTTCGGCATGACCCATGCCAAAACAGAATGCGCAACCGGCGGCCATCCCCCATGGCCATCGGCTGCGCATTCGCTTCTTGCAAAATTTTGCGGCGTAAGCTTCAGCGACAGATCCTTCCACATCGCTTCCCTGTTACTGCTGGCTCACCGCGCCGCCAGCACTGGCTTCGTTACGGCCAGCCGTTATTCCGGGTTCGACTCTTCCTTACCCGAGTACGTGGCCACTACCGCGGGGCAGAACAGAATCGCCAGAAACGCCAGTCCAATCAGAAGATCATGCATCGCTTTTTCTCCTTTTGACGGGTCTCGCATCGCCCGTCCACGTGTTCCAGATTCGCTCACTTTTCTTCCGAACGTAATCCCACAACACGACCAAAGGGCGAGCCGTCGGTAGTATTCGGCATCCCACTTTGGTGGTATTCAGCCCGCGGCCCGGCAGCAACCACGACGCAATCTCGCCCGCCAGCATCCATCCTCATCCACCGTCTATCCTGTCTTCAGCCATGTTGCATATCGATTCCATTTCACAGCCCATGACCGCTCTCCATGCCCAGGCTTGGGACGCCGAGGCCCTGGAGTGGCCACTACTCCAGGCTCAGCTTGCCGCGCTCGCCGACTCCACCCCGGGACGCGAAGCTCTGCGCGCACTTGCTCCCTCCACCGATCAGGACTGGATCGAGCGCGAGCATCGCCTGGTCGGCCAACTGGATGCGCTGCTGGCTGCTACAACCGAGCGACCCTCGCTGGCTGTGCTTTTTGATCCAACCGAAGCTCTGGAGCAGGCTGCCATTCCGGAAGCCGCGCTGGATGCACCCACTCTGCTGGCCATTGCCCGTCTGGCCGCTTTGCAGTCTGCCTGGCGAACTCTCGTTCACGACGCCCCCACAGCCCTGGTCGTGCGCATCCCGGACCTCTCTGCGCTCACCCAACCGCTCTCCGCTTCTCTGCGAGCGCTCGGTGAATCCATTGAGCGTAAGTTCTTGCCCGACGGCTCCCTCGCCGACGACGCCAGCCCGGAGCTGGCTCGCATCCGCCGTGAGATGATCCGCCAGCATCGCGTCATTGAAGAGACCCTGCGTTCTGCGCTGCGTCGACTCTCTGCCGACGGCCACGCCCAACAGGAACTCATCACCGTGCGCGGCGACCGATTCGTCATCCCAGTCAAAGTCGAACAAAAGCGTCGTCTGCCCGGAGTGCTCCACGGCGCCAGTTCCTCAGGCCAGACCGTTTATCTCGAACCGCTCGAAACCATCGAGCAGAACAACGAACTCGTGCGCCTGTTGGAAGAGGAGCAGGCCGAAATTCACCGCATTTTTGTCGCCCTCACTCGTCTGGTCGCGCAGCACAGCGCCTCGCTCGATCTTGGAGCCGTGATCCTCGCCCATCTTGACTCGCTTCAGGCCCGCGTTCGCTTCGCCCGCGCCTTCAACGCGATTGCGCCCACCTTCGACACTCAGACCTTCCGCCTGACTGCCGCTCGTCACCCTCTGCTGGAGCAGCGTCTGCGAGCCACAGGCGGCAGCATCGTTCCGTTTACCGTTGCGCTCGACGACGAGCATCGTCAGCTGATCCTCTCCGGACCCAACACGGGCGGCAAAACTGTCACACTCAAGACCATCGCCCTGCTGGCTCTCATGGCGCAATCCGGCATTCCCGTTCCCGCCACAGAGGCGGTGCAGCCCATCTTCACCGCATTCCTGGCCGACATTGGCGACGCGCAGTCCATCGCGCTGGCGCTGTCCACCTTTTCTGCGCACATCGCCAACATCACACGCCTGGCAGCCCAGGCCAGTGACTCCGCGCTCATCCTGCTCGACGAACTTGGCTCGGCCACCGATCCCGACGAAGGCGCAGCGCTGGCGGTTGCCATCGCGGACCGCTTCCGTACACAGCGCGCCTGGTCCGTCATCACCACGCACCACACCGCGCTCAAGGTCTACGCCGCCAACGCGCCTGGCGTCCTCAACGCTGCCGCCGGAGTCGATCCCGTAACGCTTGCGCCCACCTACCAGCTTCGCCTCGGAGTGCCCGGCGTCTCCGCCGGCATCGCGACTGCCGAGCGCCTGGGACTACCCGCAGAGATCGTCCGCGGCGCACGTCACCGGCTCAGCTCCCAGCAGCTCGACATCGCGCGTTTCCTGGACTCCATCCACGAGCAGCTTCAGTCTCTCGAAGCCGAGCGCAAAGCCGCTCGCGCCGAGCAGTATGCTCTCAACCAGGAGCGTGCTCGCCTTGCGCGCGAGGGCGACTCCGAGCTTCGTGAGCGCTCGCGCTCGCTGGAGCAGCAGTTCGCCGCACTCTTGCGCGAGTTTGAAGCGCAGATGCGCCAGGCCGTCGCAGCCATCGACGACACCACCGCTCGGCTCAAGGCCACGCGCGAATCCCGCAGCCGCATCGAGCGCATGCGCGCTGAATTTGAAGCTCAATTCCGCTCCAGCGTCGCCGCTCTGCGCCAACCCACTCCAAGCGCTCCACAGCCCACCGCAACCACCGCATTCTCACCGGGCATGACCGTCCTTGTGCGCAGCCTCAACAAGCCCGCCACGCTCATCCGTCATGTCGAAAAGGACCTGTGGGAGGTCACCGTTGGCGCGCTCAAGATGCGTGTCCGCGCCACAGATCTTGCTTCTCTGGCTGCCGATGCTTCCCCTGCGGAAAGTCCGCTGCGCGCTGCCCGGAAACGCTCCGGAGTCACCGTCACCGCTGCCGAGCCAGACTCGTCCATCCCCTCGGAGATCAACTTCATCGGCTTCACCGTCGATGAAGCCACCGACGAGCTGGCCAAGTATCTCGACCGCGCCTTTCTTGCCGGCTTGCCGCGTGTCCGCGTCATTCATGGCACCGGCATGGGCGTTCTGCGCCGTGCCTTGCGCGAATATCTGCGCGCCCACCCCCACGTCGCGCGTATCGAAGAGCCATCCCAGCTTGAAGGCGGCGCTGGAGCCACCACCGTCCACCTTCGCCAATAGCCCCCGTACACAGCGCGCTCAACCAGCCTCCGAACCCTGCCCGGCCATCCGCGCCAGCACCTCTTCACGCGTTGCCATCGACTCCTGCGCACCGGCTCGCGTCACTGAAATCGCCGCGGCCGCCGCGGCAAACCGCGCCGCTTCCACCGTTGAGCGACCCTCCACCAGCGCCACCGCAAACGCTGCATTGAAGGCGTCCCCGGCAGCCGTCGAATCCACCGCTTTCACGGCAAATGGCTCCACATGCGCCGCATATCCTTCGGCATCGGCCAGCCACGCTCCTCGCGTGCCCATCTTCACCACGGCAGCCGCCACGCCGCGCCCCTGCAGCATCGCCGCCACCGACCCCGGATCGCCGCGCATCGCTGCACCGGCATAGAACGACGCCTCCGTCTCGTTCGGCGTCATCCACGTCACCAGCGGGAAAAGCTGCGCCGGCAACTCGCGCGCCGGAGCCGGATCCAGCATCAGCGGCACCCTGGCCGCTGCGCAGATCTCCGCCACGCGCATCACCGTCTCCAGCGGAATCTCCAGTTGCACCAGCACCATCGCCGCGCCCTGCAGCCGCCTCGCCTGGCGCTCGATCCACTCCGGACTCAGGTGCGCGTTCGCTCCCTGCGCCACCACAATCGAGTTCTCCCCGCTCTCGGCCACCGTAATCAGCGCAACTCCAGAGGTCGCACGCGCCAGCCCTACGCCATCCATGCCCACGCCAGCTCTCATCATGTGCGCGCGCACCTCTGCTCCCGTCGAATCGACCTCTTCACCACACCGGCCCAGCATCCCGATCATCTCCACCGGCCAGCCCAGCCGCGCCACTGCTACGGCTTGGTTTGCGCCCTTGCCGCCCGGATGCATCGCAAATCCGCTGCCCAGAATCGTCTCACCACCTGCTGGAATGTGCTCTGCGCGCACCACCAGGTCCATATTGATGCTGCCTACCACGACGATTGGCTTTCCATTCACGACTCTCATCCTCCCTGTCTTCTGCAAAGCACGTCGTCCCCATCTTCGCACTCGTGGGCGGCTGTCCTCCGCCAGCCACGCTCACCACCTGCGCCTGCCACTTCCTGCTCCCCCTGTGCGCATCCTCTCTTCGCCTTGCCCCGTGCTATCGTAAGTCGAGCACATCCATCCCCCGCGGAGGTTCTCCATGCGTCTTCAGAGTCTCTGGCCCCCATCTCTCTCAACCCTGGCGCTTCTCGTCATCCTGCTCGCATCGCCGACCTTTGCCCGCGCCGCGGTTCCTGGCCCATGGAGCGCCGTTCCACCCAACGAACTCTACGGCGGATACTCCTACGTCACCCAAAGCTACGACCAGACGCAGAACAACACCATCTCCGGCGGCATGAACGGCTGGCAGGGTTCCTTCAAAATGCGCGTTCTGCCCTGGGTCGGACTCAAATTCGACGCTTCTGGCTACTATGCCCAACATCAGTACACCAACCCACGCACCTACTTCTTTCTCGCCGGGCCTCAGGTCTCCCAGCAATTCGGACGTTACAACCTCTTTGTCCATGGATTGATCGGACTCGCTCACCTGAACGGCGCCACACCGCAGCTTGGCTTTTCACCCTCTGTCGGCAACAACGCCGGATTTCCACTCGTCTCCAACTTTTCCCTTGCCGCAGCCATCGGCGGAGGCGTTGATCGCGCCTTCAACCACTTCCTCGCCTGGCGCATCACCGGCGACTTCCTCCACACCAACTTTTCCTCCAGTGGCAGCCAGCAAAATCAATTGCAGCTTGTCTCCCGTGACGGACGCATCTCCACCGGCCCCGTCTTTCGCTTCTGAATCCAATCCCGCACCCGTCTCCGAAAGCAGCTATGCCGTCACGCACCTCGCCATTCCGTTCCCAATCCCGACCTGCCACCGGCAAATCAGGCGCCAGCAAACCAGCACCCAGGCCAAATGCTTCGCATGACACGTCCGCACCCCGCAAAACCCAGACCGCGCGCAATTCCCCATCGACGCGCGAATCTGCCCCTGCGATTCGCTCCGGCGGACCGCGCGGCAAAGCTTCCACCCGGCCACCGTCCGGGGCATCGGCTGGATCACCCTCGCAAGCTCCCAAAGCTGCGCATCCCTCCACCCGCATCAGCCATGCCTCGCACGCCGTCGTCAGCCGCCGCGCCGCAGACCGCCTTCGCAACGGCCATCTCTGGGTCTACGCCACCGAGATTGAGCAGCTTCCTACGCACAAGACCGACCAGCCTCCCGCGCTCGTTCCCGTCGCGGACTCGCGCGGCCTGCTCCTGGGCACCGCGCTCTTCAGCCCCGCCTCACAGATTCCCCTGCGCCTGATCGCCCGCGAACCGATTGCCGAGCCTGCCTGGATGGCTCTGCTCGCGGATCGGCTCCGCGCTTCCATCCTGCTGCGAAGACCTCTGCTCAACGACGCCAACACCGCCTGTCGGCTCGTCTTCAGCGAAGCCGACCAGTTGCCCGGCATCATCCTCGACCAATACGCAGATCTCTTCCTGCTTCAGTTACTGGTCAAGCCGCTGGCCACTCCCACCGTGCGCGACGCCGTCGTCGAGGTTCTTCGTGAACTCTTCCCGGATACCCCATTCACGCTCTGGGAGCGACCCGATCCGCGCATCCGCGTCCTCGAAGGCATTGACGCTCCCGCCGAAGGGCCGCTCTGGACCTCAGCTTCCGCGACTTCGCAAACCATCTTCCGGCTCAACGGCCTGCGCTTCCACTACAACTCGAACGCCGGACAAAAGACGGGAGCCTTCCTTGACCAGCGCGAAAACTATGCCGCCGCTGCACGCTGGGCGGTCGCTCGCGGAGCCACCGGCAAAGCGCTCGACGTCTGCACCTATCAAGGCGGTTTCGCGCTCCATCTGGCTCAGGTCTGCCGTCAGGTCACAGGCGTCGATGCTTCCCGCGCAGCCCTGGAAGTCGCGGATGCCAACCTCGACCTCAACCGGTCGGCGCTCACCGCGGACGTCGACTGGATCGAGGCCGACGCCTTCACCCTCCTGCGCGATCTGGCGGAGCCTGTCTCCGGCTCCGCAGCCGCCCGCGACTGGGACTTGATCGTGCTCGACCCTCCGGCCTTCGCCAAAAGCAAACGCGCCGTCGAAGGCGCACTGCGCGGCTACAAGGAACTGAATCTCCGCGCCCTGCGCATGCTCCGCACCGGCGGACTGCTCCTCACCTGTTCCTGCTCCCACCATGTCCACTGGAGCGATCTCGAATCCACCCTTGCCTCGGCAGCCATCGACGCCCACCGTCGCGTCCGCATCCTTGAGCGCCGTGGGGCCGCCATCGACCACCCCGTCCTGCTCAACCTCCCCGAAACCGAGTACCTCAAGTGCCTTGTCTGCGAGGTTTTTGACTGAGGCAGTGTCTTGAACCCGATCCAATTTCCCCGGAAATTCCACTCACTTTCGCTCTGCCGGAGTTGCCCTTTCCCTGCTACAATCCCGTAGTTCCTGCATCCGTCGCCGATAGCCGTTTCAAATCCTGCGCAGGAGCTTCGGAGTCTTCGATGAACCGTCCCCCGCATCGCTACCTTCTCCTCTCGATTGTCATCGGCTCTTTCGCCGGCTTTGCCCTGCTGCTCTCCGGCTGCGGCGGCAGCAGCAAATCCAGCGCTCCGCAGTACTCGCAAATCGTCTCGTTTGGCGATAGCCTCAGCGATGTCGGCACCTACCGTGTTGGCGCTGTCGCGGCTCTTGGTGGTGGCGAGTTCACCATCAACGGACCCAATAACGAAATCTGGGTCCAGGACATCGCCACCGCGCTCAGCCTGCCCGCTCCCTGCGCTGCTGAAACAGGCCTTGACGGCTCCGCTGCCGACGGATTCAACGTCCCTGTCGCCATGCACGCCGGCTGCTATGACTTCGCACAGGGTGGCGCGCGCGTCACCAATCCCGTCGGTCCTGGCAACGCCCTGCTCGGCGGCTCCAATGCCATCATCGGCATGCTCACCGTCCCAGTCGCCACGCAGATTCAGAACTATCTCGCGGCCAACAACGGTAAGTTTTCCTCGACCGACCTCGTCACCGTCTGGGCCGGTGCCAACGATCTCTTCATCCAGGCCGACACCGTCGCCGCCGGTGCCGAAACGCCCACTCAGGCCGCCCAGGCCATGGGGCTTGCGGCCACGCAACTGGCCACCTACATCCAGACCGAAATCCTCGGCCAGGGCGCCAACTACGTCATGGTCCTCAACCTGCCCGACGTCACCCTCACGCCCTACGCGCTCGCGCTGCCCAGCGCAGATCTCCCGCTCATCACCGCCCTCGTCACCACCTACAACCAGACCCTGCAGGCCGCGCTCGCCTCCGCTCCACCCACCAAAGTGATGCAGGTCGACATCTACACGCTTTCCCAGACCGAGGCCGCCAACGCCACCACTTACGGCCTCACCAACATCACCACCCCGGCCTGCAACCTCTCGCCCGCAGCCAACCCGCTTGGTTCTTCGCTCGCCTGCTCGGCGGCTAATCTCTCCGGCACCAATGTCCTCAATTACGAATACGCCGACACTGTGCACCCCACACCCTACTCCCACGCTTTGCTTGCCAAGGGTGTGCTGATGCAGATGTCCACGGCCGGATGGTACTGACCCGAACTCAGATGAAAGCTGTCAGAATTCCCACACGCAAGCGCAAGAAACATTGGCTCTCTGTTGCGGAGACGGTTTTGCTTCTCTTTGCGTTTGTGGGCATCGCACTTTTTGGTGGAGACTGGGCAATCTTCATCCTGCGCCACAAGCCTCTGAGCACAGTGCACGTGGAACACTATCTCGTCGTTCCGCTCAAGGGCAAGAAGACGGAATATGACGACGAAGGCGAGCGCGACGTGCCCTGTGCGCAAGCGCTATTTCCTCAGGGTGCATGGTCGCCCTGCTGGTATCTTCGTCGTCACCCCATCGTTGCCGACCAGCTTTAGGGTTCACGGCTGTGGCGAAGCAGCTGTCGGAGCGTGGACACCCGTGGCAGAAGTCGTGGTCCCTGCGCTGGGCCGTTCATTGGCCTTCGCAATCCGCTCATGCAAGCTTTCGTCGCGATTCTTGTTCAACGTTTTGGTCTTTTCAAACTCCGCTTTCGCCAACTCCCGCTCACCCATCTGCTGATAGATTCGCGCCAGCCGGAAATGTGCATTCACATTTCCCGGCGCCAGCGCCACAGTTGCTTTCAGCTCGCGCAGAGCCATCGCTCGGTGGTTCGTCTCCTGTGCGATGATCCCCAAATCCAGGTGGACAAGAGGTTCCCTGGGCATACTCGGTTCCGCTCGCAGCAACTCTGCTTTTGCCTTATCGTATTGCTGGAGCTGCATATACGTATCGCCCAGATACAGCCGCGCCTGGCTGTTACCCGGATCGTTTTTCAACTCCGCCTCAAACTCCGGAATCGCCTCTTCATAGCGCTTCTGCGCCCACAACAGGTACGCCAGGCCAAAGTGCACCTGTGGCTCATTGGGATTGGCTTTTTCCGCAGCTCGAAACTGGTCTACGGCCCCGGCATTATCCCCTTTTTCGTCCAACGCCTCGCCGGCGATCATATCTGCCGCCGCAGAGTTCGGATTGATCTCCAGAATTTCCTTGTAGACCTCCAGTGTCGCTTCCAGTTGGTGCGTCCACAGCAGGCAATGCGCCAGCGTCAGGCGAATTTGCAGGTTGGTCTTGTCCTGCTGCGCTGCCTGTTTCAGATACGGCACCGCATCAGCGTATTTATGCTCGCCATAGAGCGACATGGCGGCCAGCACCAGCAGCCGCTCATCCCCGGGATGCGACTCAAGCTGGTGCGCAAAGATCGGCGCAGCCTCCTGAAACCGATCCGACTTGAACAGCGCCAGCCCCAGATTCAACTCCAACCCGGGAATCGCTTTGCCTGAAACCTGTGCCAGCTCGGTCTGCGCTTTTCGATATGCGTCGATCGCCTCGTGATACTGCCCCTCATGCGCTTCCAGCAGTCCAAGCTGCGCCCATGCCTGCCCATTGTTCGGATACTCTGCCACCACTTTTTTCCAGGCCGCAATCGCTTCCGGCACGCGTCCTGCCCGCTCCAGCGTTAAAGCTTGCGCGACATCCGGTGGCAACTGACCTCGAAGATGGGTCACCGCCTGCGGGGCCGTATACTGCGCCCCCACGCAGACCGTGCCGCACATCGACCCTACCAAGACAACGATGGCTCCAAACCGCCGCAAATCATGACTCCTTTCCTGCGTCTTCCAGCATACAGCGCAGCGATTTCCCGCGCATGGAAGGCAAAGCGGGAACTGCGAACAGAAGAAAAAAAGCGCCGCAGAGACAAGCTCTGCGGCGCTGGGTTGTGGTTGCGAAAGTTAGAAGACGAACTTGGCGCCGAACTCCAGAACGCGGCCAGCATGCGCCCCGGTGATCGTACCGTAGTTGTTGCCAGTCTGTTCACCTGCGGATGCAAGGGTTCCATTCGCATTGAACGACGGGCTGAACTGATCATTGGTATCGACTGCGCTGAACTCCGCGTGGTTGAAGGTATTGAAGCTTTCCGCGCGGAATTCGAAGTATGAGCTACCCTTAACCGCAAAGTCCTTGTAAAGCGAGGTCACGAAGTTGACCTGATCAGGACCCATAAAGGTATCTTTACGACCGTTACCGAAGCCAAGGTTAGGACCGCCCCCGAAGCCCGGCGTAGGCAGACCCAGAGGGTCGGCTCCACCATCGGTATTCGGGTTGCTGAACCAGTCGTACACCTTTTTCTTGTAGTGAATCGGACCCACGACATTGGCGCGGTTGGTGTAACCACCGCCCAAGCCGATTACGTCCGTTCCCGACGAAAGTCCAGCGGATAACGGAAGTCCGGATTGTACGATCCAGTTGCCAGCTACGATCCAGCCACCGAGTGCGGTGTGCAACAGACCGGAGTCCTTGTTGAAGATGGGCAGCTTGTAGATGTAGTTCATCTGCAGAATCTGCCTGCGGTCGTAGGTTGGGTCACCACCCTTGTCATACTTCAGGTTGTACGGGTTGCTGACCGTAGCAAGATCGCCCGAGGTCAGGTCGATCATGTGCGAATAGGTGTAATCGATCTCACCCGAAAGTCCCCACTTGTCCTGCAGGCGAATCGCCGACTGGAAGCCGTTGTAGTTACTGTTCGTGGTGTTCTCTTCCTGAGTGATGCCGCCATAGCCGGCATAGGTACGATAGGCGTTGGCATTGCCATTGTTTGTCAGGTTACCCTGCGCTGAAGCCTGACGAATGCTGTTTGGCGTCAGCAGCGGGAAGTTGTTGATCGGCCGCTCGATATTCTGATGCCAGGCCAGGTTGCCCACGTACTGGATGACCCAGATCACCGAAGGCATCAATTCATGCTGGACGCCCAGGCTGAACTGTGCAACTGCAGGTGCTTTGTAGGTGGTTGCCAGGTTGGTGATGCCGACCGGCAGAATTGGCAGATTTGTCGCACTGAGGCAGGCTCCTGTGGAAGATGCCCACGAGCAATGCGGGTTGCTGAAGTAGACGTTGTTGAGGTTTGGAATGTTCTGGAACGGGCTGTTGTTGGCAATGTTGTAGATATCGTTGCCCTGCATACGTTCGTAGAACGTTCCGAAACCACCGCGGAGCACCGTCTTGCCCACACCGGTCAGGTCATAGCTGAATCCGACGCGCGGCTGCAGAGTGTTGTAGTCGTTGTTGACCACGCCACGCGGAGTGCCGTTCGTTCCAGGGAAGACGATACCGTTCAGATAAAACGGCGTGGTAAAGCCCGGCAGCGTGTAAACACCAGCGCTGCTTGGAGCGATGGATCCGTCCGCGTTGAATACGGGTGCGATATTCAGATACTGCGATGGATCAAAGTTGGAGACCTGGTTGTTGCGCTCCCATGCGTGCGGCAGAGCGTCATAGCGAAGACCAAGCTGCAGGTTCAACCGCGGCGTCACCTTCCAGTTATCGAAGATGTAGGCAGAGGTTGTCTGGTTTACCCAGTGGCGTATTGGCAAGGCCTCGGCTTGAGAGTAGCTCTGTGCCAGACCAAGGGCCATGCTGATCCACGCATCACCGCTCTGGTTCGCCGAGAAGCTGTAGTCACCCTCAGGGTCGGCCTGCAACTGCTGGTTCTTCGTGTATCGGTTGTAGCCGAAGCCGAACTTCAACTGGTGCTTGCCACGAATGTAGGAGATATCGACCTTGGGATCGTAGTCCTCAGCCGCGTTGTGCCATGTACCATAGCCCAACTGCTCCGATTCATACGCAGGACCAAGCCAGTTGACGCCCGGGAACTGCGGGCTTCCATTCTGGAAGAGAGCGTTCTGTGCCACCGTCCAGCCGCTCGGAAAATCAGCGGTGTTTGCGTTCACGATGTCGATGATGTTGCCGTCATAGTTCATCGACGCTTCCAACAGCAGGTTGGGCGTGATGTTGCCGGTGATCTTGATCACAGCAGAGTTCGACGGGTTGGTCAGAGTGCTCGAAACGGTGTTATACGACTCCCAGTTCCATCCCAGATCAGCATCCGGGTAGCCCTGTGACACGCTGTCGTGAATGTAGTGCGCCAGCAGCTGCCATTTGTCGTTGATCTTGTGATCCACGCGAGCCACTTCTTCCGTCACATAAATCGGGTTGGAAACGGAGGTTGTGTTCTGGTCATTGTTGGTGTTCACCTTGGGTACCAGCGGCGAAGCGTAATAGATGACCGCATTGGGATCAATCAGTGAAGCCGGAATGATGTTATTCGGGAAGGGCTGACCCGGAGTCAAACCTGCTGCGGTTTCTTTCGCCGTGTAGTTCGGGTCGGCCACGCTCGGTGCATGAATTGTTGTCGTCTTTGCATACGCTGGAGCCACATACTGCAGCGGCGTTCCGGCCACCGGTCGATCTGCATCTGGAATGACTTCCTGCAGGTTTGGCTGGCTACCCTGAATGATACGGCGAGCTTCCATATTGTAGAAGAAGAACGTCTTCTGGCGGTCCGTATTGTAAACGTGCGGGATGAAGACCGGACCACCCAGGTTGCCGCCGAAGATGTTTTCGTGCAGCGCTGGAACCGGCGTATGCGCACCGTTGTATTTGCCAAAGAAGTTGTTCGCATCAAAGATGTTGTTGCGGTTGAACTCATAGAGTTCGCCATGATACTTGCTGGTACCGCTCTTGATGGCCATCGAGAAGGTTGCGCCTGACGAAATACCATAATCCGGCGGATAGTTGCTGGCCAGCACCTGGAACTGCGAGATAGCGTCCATGGAGGGCATGATGTCTGCGCCGCCGCCGCCGCCACGGTCATCCGCCTCACCGCCGTCGATCAGCCAGATGTTGTGGCTTTCGCGAAGACCGTTCACGCTGATGTTGAAGCTCGAAGCGACTGAGGTTGGCACGTTGTTGGAGGGCAGAGCCGAGCTGACGCCCAGGCCCAGGGCCGCCAAAGCCGCAAAGTTCCGGTTCTCCGTGGCAAGCTGGGTCACCTGGTCGCCGCTGATCAGCGTCCCAACCGTGTTTGAGTCCGCCTGCACCTGCAGCGCGTCTGCCGTCACCGTAACCTGCTGTGTATCCGCGCCGACGGACAATTTGATATCCGCTGCCACCGTCGCTGAAACGTTCACCACAATGCCGGTCTGCAAATAGCTCTGAAAGCCCTTGGCTGTGACCTGCAGGTTATACGTGCCGACGTTCAGACCGCCAAAGACGTATCCGCCCGTTGCGTTCGTCACGCCGTGATTGGCAAATCCGGTCTCGGTCTGCGTCAGGGTGAGCTTGGCTCCCGCAACTGCAGCTCCGGTCGGATCTGTCACCGTGCCCACAATCTCCGAGTTCTGCTGTGCCAGCACTGCGACACATGCAAACACGAAGAACAGAGGCACGAGTAAAAATCGATATTTCGCGAGTCTCATGTGACCTTCCTTCGGTAAAAAGTCGTTATTGTTTTGGTGCCTTCGATTTCTGCTTCGGCGGATCGCGCCGGGAAGCTCGTTTTGCCTGGCTTCTCTTTGCCTACCCGCGTACAGTTCCTGTTCCGGTCTCGTAAGGCATCCGGTTTTCTTGTTTTTCCTCAGCATCGCTTGCGCTCAGCCTTGGTTTCGCATTTGCGACTGAATCCACTTCTTCAGTCCAACCCGGTAAAGTGATTTACTTTGGAGCGAAAATCCTTTCATCGATGATCGCGATAAGGATTAAACATGCAACGCAAAAGTTTTGTCAAGCTGCTTCCTTTCCTTTTGCCTCATCCATGCTCTGGAGTGATCTCTCAATCGGGAATCGTGCAATTCGCTCCCCCATTCGATGGACCCACCCAATTCTGCTCCGGCCAGTTTCCGCCCTTCATGCGCAACTCGATACTCCAAGGGCACAAACGCTTGTGCTACGCCGTCGTACATTACAGGCCAGCAAACATACGTTTGTCAATATGGATACTGGCACATTTTCGGGAATCTTTGCGCAACAGACAAATGGTTTGCCCACTGACCCTTTCAAGCCCTTTCACCGGCCATGCATATGATTGAGAAAACACATCTTACGCGTTCGACTACCGCCTTCCTGAAATGGAAACGCTTTCCTTGCTCGTGCTGTTTTGGCTCGTGGTCAGACCAGCATTCTGCGCACTTTTTTCTCCGGGCCTCTTTTCTTCCTCTACACAACGGCTTAACCTGTCTCCTACCATGCGTATCCCTTCCTTTGTCGTCTCCTGTGCCGTCCTCCTCGCTAGTCCCCTGGTCTTCGGATGTACCTGCGCCTCTGCCCAGGTGACCACTGCTGCCTCCAACCATCGAACGATGACAACCCCTGCGCAGGCACCCATGCTCACCCCCGGCCTGGACCACCCCGCCGAGCCGTTCTCCTACTTCGCCCAGCCCACTGACGAAATCGGCGTCATGGACGCCCAGGCCGCCACCGAGATCACCCCCGAGGGCTATCTCCGCACCGGCTCCGCCGAGCTGCTCTTCTTCACCGGCCCCGGCCAGGACCGCCTGCTCGTCCCCGTCCGCGCCCGCCTGCGCACGCTCACCGACGGCCATCTCCCCATCGACCACTACCACGTCCTGCGCAATGGCATCGACTACCGCTTCACCGTCTTTGCCGCCACGCTCGACGGCCGGACCGCGCCCGATGGCAGCGGCGTGCTTGTGAATTTCCTCCGCGTCCGCCTCGTGAACACGACCGCCCAGCCCACCCGCGCCATCTTCGCCGCCGCCACGCGTTACGACGCCGAGCCGAACACCGCCTCCGACCAGCACGGCGAGTTTCGCTTCAACCGCCCCGTCGCGGGCCGTTTCCCCGGCGACTACCGCCAGCCCGGCGAATCCTTCGATCCCAACTGGGTCTACTCCTTCGCCGCGTCGCCCGGCAGCCCCGAGCAGACCACTACCGGCCGTTTCCTCCGCTCCGGAGAACTGATTTACAGCTTCCCGTCCCGCGTCGGCAACGCCACCGTCTACCGTTCCCTCACCCTCGCCACGCGCTACAACTATCCGCCCGATCTCACTCCGCGCACGCTCCCCGCCAACCCCACCACCGCCGTCGGCCTCACGCGCTGGATGCCCGTCATTCCACCCCACGGCTCGCTCACGCTCGACCTCAAAATGCCCGTCCAGCCCACGCGCGACCCGGCCACCATCGCCGCCATCGAGGCCGCCAGCTTGGACCGCTCGCTCGCCCGCACCACCGCCTTCTGGCAGCAGATTCTCGCCCAGGGCATGCAGCTTACCCTCCCCGAGCCAAAGGTCACCGACACCTTCGCCATGAGCCTCGTCTACGACCTCATCGCCCGCGACCACATCGGCCCCAACTTCATACAGACCGTCAACAAGCTCCACTACCACAGCTTCTACCTGCGCGACGGAGCCGACATCGCCCACATGTACGACCTCACCGGCTACCCCGCCATCGCCCGCCAGACGCTCGACTTCTTCTCACTCTCGCAGAAGCCTGACGGCAACTTCCTCTCGCAGCCCCAGCAGTACGACGGCTGGGGCGAAGCTCTCTGGGGCTACGGTCAGCACTACCAGATCACCCACGACGCGGCCTTCGCCGCCTGGGCGCTGCCTCAGATCGACCGCGCCGTCGACTGGCTCATCGCCGCGCGCGCGCAGGATCCGCTCCACCTCATCCCGGCCTCGAACGTCCGCGACAACGAGTACATCCCCGGCCATCTCACCGGCTACAGCTTCCTCGCGCTCAGCGGCCTGCGCGTCTCCATCGCCATGGCCCGCTCCGCCGGCCGCGACGACCTCGCCCGCAAGTGGCAGCCCGTCTATGACAGCTACCGCTCCACTTTTCTCGCTGTCCTCGACAAACAAACCGCCGCCAACCACAACATCATCCCGCCCGCGCTCGACGGCGACCCCAGCGGCCAGTTCTGGGGCAACCTGCTCGCCGTCGTCCCCGAACCAACGCTTGCGCTCTTCGATCCGCGCGTCACCGCCACCCTCCGCGCCGCACAGGCACGCTACGCCGAGGGCATCATGACCTACGGCGACGGCCGATTCCTCCACCACTACCTCACCATCAAGAACACCCTCACCGAAGTCGTCCGCGACGACCCCGCCGACCAGCTTCAGGCCACGCGCGAACTCTACGCGCTGCTCGTCCACACCAGCTCCACGCAAGCTGGCTTCGAGTTCGCCATACGCCCCTGGGGCGAGCGCAACTTCCAGGACAATCTCGCCCCGCACGGCTGGTTCGCCGCCGAATACCGCACCCTCCTGCGCCAGATGCTCGTGCGCGAAGACGGAGCCGATCTTCACCTGCTTAGCGTTGTCTCTCCGGAGTGGATCGGCCCCGGCAAAACCATCGCCGTCCGCCAGGCTCCCACGCAGTTCGGCCCCATCGCCTTCACGTTCACACAGCCCGACGCAACCCACGCCCGGCTACAGCTTGACTCGCACTTCACCATTGCCCAGAACCGAACCACCGCCCCGCGCCAGCTCATCCTGCACATCCCGTGGTTCCTGCGCCTCGACGCAGCACAAGCCGACGGCCACCCGCTCCACCTCTCACCAGCCACCACCGAATCCGGTGCAACGCTCACCCTGCCCGCCACCACGCACACCGTCACGCTCACCTGGTCCCCGCTCGCCAGCGCACCCGGCGCCAACCTCAGCTACCAGCAGGCCGTCGAGCAGTACAAAGCCGAATACACCCGCCGATACAACGCCTGGCTCCACGGCCAGCAAGGCCAGCCGACCGCTACAGCCGCCACTCCCTGAACGCGCGTACAAATTCCGGCAGTCCCGTCTCCAGCCGCTTCAGAATCTCTTCGCAGCGCTGTCCGATCCCGCTCGCCTGCACGTCCATCACTTCGCCCATCCGCTCCGGTGCCAGATGAAACTGGTGCAACAGAAACTCATCCGGCGATTGCACCAGCACCCCGTACTCCTCCACGATCCGCTCCGGAAAATGCCGCAGATTCCACGTCACAATCACCTGCGCCGAAGCACGCACTGCCGCCCCCATCACATGCGCGTCCGCAGCATCCGGCAACGGCAGAAAGGCCGCATGCATTCGCTCCGGCACCGCAACCGAAGCCTCCGGAAACGCCGCGCGCATGCTCTCCACACGCCGCCTCGCCTGCATCTCCGAGTAGCCAAATTTTTCCAGCGTCCTCACCAGCTCCACCAGCGTCTGCTCGCTCCACACCACCCGATAGAGCGCCGGTTCCTCCGCACACCGCAGCAGCGTGTCACACAGCGGCATCGGGGCCAGAACACAAGTATCCAGTACCGCGCAGTACTCGTTATCGCGCGTCAGGATCATGCGGCGGAACCTTCCCGTACAGCCCTTCGGCAAACTCCGCCCGCGTCAGGTCATCCAGCGTCTTGCGCCGCGCCGCATCCCGCCGCCCCTTGTACGCCAGCACATCCCGCGCATACATGCGCCGATGCGTCCCGACCCTATGAAACGGAATCTGCCCCTGCTCCAGCAATCCAATCAGGAACTGCCGCGAGACAGACAGAATTTTTGCCGCCTCCACCGTCGTCAGCTCCGCATTGCTCTGCAGGATCGCGACCGACTTTCCATCCTTCAGGTCAGCCAGCAACTGGCAGAGAAAGGAGTACAGATTCGCCGGCAAAGGCTGCGCCCGGCCATCCGGCCCCACACGCTTCGCCTTCTCCAGTCGAATCCGCGAATACATCTCCAGAATCTCTCGCTGATCCTGCTCGGAGATCGGCACCTCGGCTACATTTTTCTTGCGATCCGCCATGCAAAACCTCGCGCCCGTCAGCACTCAAGTGCTATAAGTGATTTATCCGCTATAAATACACGACTGTCAAGCCTCCGCCGACCGAGCATTCCCGCCAAACCGCTCTCCGTTCCCGGATGAAACGCAGCCTCGAAGCAGGGAACAACGCAACCGCGTCCGGAAGCACTCTCAGGCGAAAAACTGCGCCCCACACCCATCCTCTCCACCGATTTCTCGCCCCACAGACGCCGAAGGCAACCGCGTCCTGGCTGGTTGAGCGAATCGGCGATTATGCGAAATTTGATAAGAGCCAGAGCAAAATCACAGGTTCATACAAACGATTATGAGAACTATACTCCCCACTCGTTCGATATTCTGACTTCGTGTACATCGGCCAGTTCGTATACCTAAATTTGAAAGCATGGGGCAGTTTGGCTCCCAAAGCCTAATTCAGAGGATTGACCATGAGCGAAGTTATCGATCAAGACCGCTTAGCGCGCTATCGGGAGAAGAGGGCCAAGTGGTTATCTTGGTATAAGAAGGGGGAAGGTGAACCGAACTCTCTTCAAGATCAATGGTTCGCGATGCTCCTCTCAGAGATGTCCTTTCGTGTAGTCCAGGAAGAAAGGGCCGAAGATCCAACGTCGATGTTAAACGTGCCGGTTGTAGTTCACCTGCTGAACAGCGGTTACGTTTCGTCCCAAGTGCTAGCGACTAGACGCCTATTCGACTCTAGAAATGATGTCATCTCCCTCCGTCGGCTGATCGATGACATACGTGAGAATAGGGATTTAATAACGCGCGAAGTATACGTATCCTTTGATGGGACAGCATATGCACCCGAACTCCCAGCGCTAGGAATTTCAGGCCTACAGCCTGCCGAATCACCATTTTCTAAATGGATCAAATCTCAAAATCGACAGGAGCTGTTCGATAAACTATCGAAAGTGCTCCCTGAGAATCGCACTCGTGATGACAAGATTCACGAGTCAGTGTTTTCAAAGATGGACAACTGGATCAACTCGTCTGCGGCGTCCAAGTTTAAAAACCTCAGCCACAAGTATCTTGCCCACGCGGCACAGCAAAGTTCGATCAGCTCCGCAATTCCGAAGGGTCTGTCTTTCGAGGAAGTCGAGGGCATCCAGAAGGCCGTCATGCAGTCGATGCGCGTCATTTACGACATCATTCTTTCGAGCGGCATATATAGCGAAGTTGTCCCGATGGTTTCCCTCGACTTTTTCGGAAAAGGGTGGAACGGAGAAAGTTGGATTGATTCCGCCGCGCGGATGAAAAGGCATTGGGAGGAGATGGCCGAAGAACGGGACCGGTGGGTCATGAATCTTGAAAGCGACCTATTCACGTAGTCCTGCGGTCTACCGCCGAATCCACCCCGCAAACCACTATGGAGCTTGCGGCATTGACTTTGGCCCGATGGGCATTTAGCTCTTGGCGCATAGCGCTTCGGTTTTCAACTCTCGCTAACAGCCCGAAGCACTCACCGACACTGCCATAGATCGCCGGGCGGAGCGGAACACGAAACGCTCCTGTCTTCCCACGCGCCCGGGGCGAACTCCGACGGTTGTCCGCCGACTCCGCATCCGGGAAGGGCAAATCCTCGCCAGCGGTTGCCCGGCGCGCTTACTTCGAACCCGGAGGCGCCATGCCGTTCATGCGCAGATACTCGACCATCTGCCCGTAGTGGTCAAATCCGTGTGCCGCGATGAACGACGCAAGCACCGACCGGGTGTGCAGTCCGTCGGCGCCCGCAATCGTGGTGTAGGCGTTCTGCGCCGTAATCGTCGCCAGCGCCTTGTGCGCATACGCAAAGGAGTCCGCGGCTGCCTTCAGCAGTTCCGGCTTGGTCGTCAGCCGCTCGATGCTGTCCATATCGACCGGGACTTTCTCGCCCAGAATGACCGAAGCGAAGTAGTAGTTGGCCGTGGTGACATGGGAAACCTGCTGCGCAAACGTGCGAACCCCGGCAAACTTTGCGCCCTGCCCGGCGGCAAAGGTTGCAGCCGTCGGCGCAAAGCCGTATTTGTCCGCAGGCATCGCCCGCGCCACGCCCATAAACTCATGCTCGAAGAGGTTGAGCAACTCCTCCTGCGCCCGGACCGGCGACATGGGCGTGCCAACTGCCACCTTCGCGTGAGCCATGCCCATCTGCCCCTGGGCGGCCGGAGCCAGGCAGGCCAATGTGCCGCAAGCCAGAATCAAAGCCGTGCCAACATGTTTCAGATCCATCGATCCCCCCTGTCGAAAATCTTCCACAGTCTAGCAGCTTCCTGTCAGCAGTTGACTGCCATCACCGAGCACCCGGCGCGCTCCGGCCGCCAGCGCATCAGAAACTGCGTGACCGCCGCCGGGTCCACGCGCCGCATCGCCTCAAACTCGCCCTGCTTCTGGCTATAGAGCAGCTTCCCATGCCCGTCCAGCACGGCCACCGCCGGCACGCCACGCTTCAGCGGAATCCCAAACCGCTCCGCCAGCGCCAGATTCCGGTCATACTCGCCGATGTTCACGTCCACCAGCTCATAGTTCTTCGCCAGCAGCGCCGCATTCTCCGGCTGGTGCAGATAATAGTCCAGCACCTTGCAATCCGCGCACCAGTTCCCGCCAAAGTCCACCAGCACGCGCTTGTGCTCTCGCGCGGCCCGGTGCAGCGCCGCGGTCAGCTCGGTCTGCGCCTGCTCCGGCGGAGGATAGATCGTCCGCGACCACTCCTGCGCGAGCACTCTCACTGCTCCTGCGCAAAGCACTCCGATCAGCACCAGCAAAGTCATCCGCAAAGCCGTCTTCTTCCGCATCGATTTCGCACCTTTCTCCTGTCTCGAATTCATCCTGCGCACAGTCTTCTGATGCTGCCAACACTCTGGCGATGCTGCACCGGCGCGGATGGTTACAGCTTTCTATTCGTTTTACACTGAAGTGGATATGAATGCCTCGTCTTCTGATCGCGCTGCCGTAAAATCGCAGCTTGCCACGGCCGTCTATTCCGATCTGGAGACGATGATGGCCGCCTACGCGGCTGCCGCCGTCCAGCTTGCCCGCGAGCACTATCGTCAGTCGCTCGACTTCCAGCCACAGTCCCTCGATGCATTTGAGGCCGTGCTCTCTGATCTCACCGGCGTCGCCGATCTCGATGTCGATTACGAAGTTCGACTCTGGGGCAGCTATCTTGGCGAACTGATTCGCCTGCGCTACTCCGGCTCGTGGATCATGGCCGACTACCCCGGCGGCCAGTCCCTCATGCCCGCCGTCGATGTCCGCGGCTCGCACATCTTCCCGCTCATGAAGGTCTACCGCCGCCTGCAATCCGGCGAGCAGGAGAGCATCGCAGCCTTCTTCAACCTCGTCTCGGAGCGGCTTGGCCAGCCCATTCGCGCCAACTGAATCTTCGCGCGGTGCAGATCCCAATCCATCCGTGTTTCCGTTCCCGCCCATACCTCTCACATCGCCGCCACCCTGCACCTGCCGCTGTCTTTCCCATCGGTGTCCATGTTCCGCCGTGCCGCAGGAACCGCGCCTGTGCGACAATACTTGTGACAGCTTCCGGCTCACTCCGGCAGCGCGGAGCTTCGGCTCCGGGGAGGAAATCATGGGCGATCTATTTCAACCAACTCACCTACTCATTCTCGGAGTTGTCGTGTTTCTGCTCTTCGGCGCCAAGCGACTGCCGGAACTCGGCAAAGGCCTCGGCGAGGGACTGAAGGGCTTCAAAGAAGGCATCAAAGGCGTCTCGGAGCCAGCAGCTCCCGCTCAGCCCGTGCAGCCCGTTCTGCAACAGCAGCAGACCGCTGCTCCCGCTCAGCCTGTCGCCACCCAGCAACCTGTCGAACAGAAGTAAGCCAAGCGGCTGCGCACGACTGTGCTCGGCCACCAGATGCCACATCCGAAAAACGCCGCCACCACAGCGGCGTTTTTCTTGCTCCCATGCCGCAACGGCCCGGTCGCCCTGCCCGCGCTACCCGCTCAACAGCGCAATCGCAGCCAGCGCTAACCCCACCCCCACGCGCTGACGCCGACTCAGATGCTCCTTCAGCAGCCCCGCTGCCAGCACAATCGTGACCGCTGGATAGAGCGAGGCAACCATCGCGCCCACCTCCATCCGCCCCATTCCCACCGCCAGCATATAGGCGCCGTTACCCGTCGCGTCCAGCACCCCGGCAACCGTACCCATCCGCCAGAATCCGCTCGCCGGCAGCCTGGCTCCGGCCTTCGCGCTCAACGCCAGCGCCAGCCCAACCCCCATCAGTCCGCCCGCACGAGCCGTCGTCATCGCCCACACCACGCCGCCAACTGCGGCCAGCTTCAGCAGCACCAGTTGCACGCCAAATCCCACGCCCGCCAGCGCACCCATCCCCAGCGCGCGAGCCGTCGTGCCATGTTCGCTGGTCCATGCCGTCAGTGCAATCGCTGCGGCTCCTGCGGCGAGTCCCGCCCACTCGGTCGCCCGTGGCAACCCCTGCGTGGCCAGCGCAAAGCCCACCGGAACCGCTGCCGTCAACACGCCCGTCACCGCAGCCGTCGCGCCCATTGCACCCGACGCCAGCGCACGATAGAAAAGCGCCAGCGACAAAGCGCCTTCAAAACCTGCCAGCATACCCAGCACAAGAGCATGTGTAGCAGGCAACGGCAACCCCGCGACCATGCAGACCAGCAGTAACAGAATCAGCGTCACCAGATGTCCAGCGGCCACCAGCAGCAGCGCAGACGCCCGACGCGCGCCCACCCCACCGGCAAAATCCGAGCCGCCCCACAGCGTCACCGCCGTCAGGCCCATTCCCACCGCTGCCCATGGCGACGCACCTGTCATCCGACGAAAGCATCCCTCCTGCCAGGCGTCCCCTCACATACGCCCTGGCGCACACATGCAACAAGACCCGCCATACCAGCGGGTCTTGTCCTCTGCAACCGGATCGTGTCATCCACCGACAACACGCCTCATCGGAAGTACTGCGCCGTCGGGTAGTAGCCGGGTTTCGCCGTCACATCCACATTCGGACGATCCACACGCACCTCAATCGTCCGGTACTTCCCGTCGATCAGCGGCTCGTGGCTGATGTAGCCCAGCGTGTATTGCGTCCTGGCCTCTTCCGCAATGTGCATGTAGCTCTTTTCGATGCCGTTCACCGAGCGCTCTGAATCAAGCGAGCCACCCGTTTGCTGCGCATACCGCAGCAGGATGTTGTCATTCATCTGGAACGGCAGATGGAACCGGCTCAGATATCCCTCGCCCCAGCGCGCCGAATCGCCGACCAGCGTCGCATACACGGCAATCTGGTTGGTCTGCAGATACTTGATAACCTCTTTCGTCGTCGCCTTCGAGCCATACTCCTTGCCATCGGAGACCACGTAGATCAGCCTGCGTCGTCCCGGCGGACGTCGTGCCAAGCTCGATGCCGCCATCAGAATGGCATCGTTCAGCGTGTGAATCTCCTTGGGAATGGTCATGAACTGCGTCCCACCTGCGCTACGGCCTACCTGCAGATTCGGATCGCTGCAATTGCCATTGGCGCTGATGCTGCAACCGGCCAATGGACCGGAGTTCACCGGCACGCCCTCATCGCGCCCCGTCGCCTTGGTCAGCGCCAGCACCGCTTCCAGCCGATGGCTCTGCGCTCCGGTAAATCCCGTAGCCTCCTGTGCGCCGTTGTTGTAGGTGAAGACCGCCACCTCGTCATACGGCGTCATCGCACCCTGAATCGCACCCAGGGAAGCATTCACCTTCGCCATCACATCCTGCGTCAGGCTCTGGTCAATCACAAACGCCACCGACAGCGGCGCAGGGTCCACCGTAAACAGTCGCAGCGCCTGCCGCTGACCATCTTCATACACCTGAAAGTTGCGAAACGTCAGACCCGCCACCAGATTGCCCTTGTTGTCCTTCACCGTCACCGGCACCACAACAAAGTTGGTGTAGGAACGCAGCGTCGTCACCACCGCCTGATTGCCCTGTCCCGGCGGCGGCAGCTCCGGCGGAGCCTTCTGCACACTATCCAGGCCGCTACCCGACGACTGCATCGTCGCTGTGCTCGAGGACTGCGGCGCAGGCTGCTGCGCAGGCTGCTGCGCGGCTGGCGGCTGGGCAGGTGTCTGCGGCGCATCCGGATTCGGCAACGCAGGCATCCCCATCCCAGGCGCAATCTGCCCCTTCAAACCCGACATCGGTGCCGGTGCCGTGGGCGCAGGCGCATCCGGCACACCGGCTCCGCCTGACCCACCTGTCTGCTGCGCCGCCGCCGTTACTCCGGCTGCCATCAACAGTGCCCACGCAACTCCTGATCTCCAACGTACGTTTCGATCCACAACCCGTCCTTTTTGCTCTGGCTATTGCTCCGGCTCTGCTCCTGCTTTCAACCCCGCACTTGCCTCTTCGCTGTCACTCTCGCAGGGCATCTGCTTTTGCCTTACCCTTCCACACACCTCGCAACCCAAGGAAATGCCCCATTCGACCGTGGCACAGCCTGAGTTGCACCTCTGCTTCATGCAAAGCACAGACTATCAGATTCACACCCCCAAACCCTGCCTCATGCAACTTCACGCCTCGTCTCTGCTTCCCACTTCAAGACAGCCAGCGTCTACTCACTTAGAATCAGGGAATCGAAAAATGTTGCCTTCGGCCCAATTTCGCATCCTGCTGCTCGCCTGCTCCCTCGCGTCCTTTGCGACGCCGCGGCTCCACGCACAGCTTGCACCCTCGCCCGATGCTTCCCCCGTCAGCAACGCCCCCGCACCCACCGAAGACAACCAGCCCACCACCACTCTCCACGTCAACGTCAACCTCGTCAGTCTTTTCTTCACCGCCAAGAACCAGAACGGCGAACTGGTCCCCCACCTCACCCAGCAGGACTGCAAATTCAGTGAAGACAAGGTGCCGCAGAAACTCAAATCCTTCCAGGCCGTCACCAACCAGCCGCTCACCCTGGGCATCCTGCTTGATACCTCCGGCAGTCAGCAGCGCGTTCTCCCGCTCGAGCAGCAGTTCGGCTCCGAGTTCCTCGACCGCGTGCTCAAACGTCAGGACGAAGCCTTCCTCGTCAGCTTCGACGTCAACGTCGATCTCCTCCAGGACTTCACCAACAGCCCCCGCGAGCTGGAACGCGCCATGAACAAGGCGCAGATCAACATCGGTGGCGGCTCCTACGGCATCCCCGGCATCGGCGGCGGACCGGTGCCCACCAGCGGCGCGCCCAAAGGCACTCTGCTCTACGACGCCATCGATCAGGTCTCCAACGACAAGCTCAGCATCCAGACCGGGCGCAAAGCCATCATCATCCTCACCGACGGTGAAGATCAGGGCAGCACCGTCAAAATCGCCGACGCCATCGAGGCGGCACAGAAAGCCAACGTCATCGTCTACGTCATCCTCATCGCCGACCGCGGCTTCTACAACGGCTTCGGCTACGGCGGTGACTTCGCCATGAAGCGCATCGCGACAGAGACCGGCGGTCGCCTCATCGACGTCGGCAACAACGGCAAAAAACTCGAAGCCGCCTTCCAGCAGATCGAAGACGAACTCCGCACCCAGTACATCGCGACGTACACGCCCACCAACCAGGACTTCAACGGTGGATACCGCAAAGTCGCCGTCGCCTGTCAAAGCGAACCCTCCGGCGCCGACAAGGCGCAGGATCTCCACGTACAGGTCCGCCAGGGCTACTACGCCATCCCCGCCTCCGCCGACAACAGCAACTGACGCAGAGAATTGCCCACGCACCCACCGCGCCCGCGAAGCCGACAGACGCCCGGCGACCGTCAGCAGAAAATACCCTGAGTCTCTCCGGCTATCAGGCTTACAACTACGACTGTGAGTTCAACGAGCGACTCGGCGATTTGGTATCAATCCAGAATTCCTAGCTGGCGAGAGCCGCATTTCAGGAGTAATCTAAGCGAAATAAGCAGTTCCATTTCTGTGCCCAAGAGTGAGCATGTCCATCGCAGAGGAATTACTTGCAGAGTTCGAGGTACAAGCACCGGTAACCAGGACCTTTCTCCAACGGCTCCCACAGCATCAGCTCACATGGCGGCCTCACACCCCCGTTCCATGACTGCGGGGCAGCTTGCGTATCACCTCGCCACTGTGCCGGGCGGCGTAGTGCTTACGGCGCAGCAGGAGCAAGTGCCTCCACCCACTTTTGTGTTCTCGCAACCGGAATCTGTGTCAACGGTTCTCAGTGCATTTGAGGAGAGCATCAACCTTGTGCGTGTGGTACTGCCGTCCTTTGACGACGAGGCGATGAAGCGACCTTGGCGTATTGTCGCTCCGAATCAGGTTGTCCTCGCGGAGATGACACGACAGGATTTACTCCGGAACATCCTGTTGAACCATTGGTACCAGCATCGTGGCCAGTTCAGCGTTTACCTGCGCTTGCTGGACATCCCTGTTCCAAGCAGTTGGGGGCCAAGTGCAGATGAGGGATAGCGGCACCGGTACTCGCCTTAACAACGAGTGCGCAATGACGTCCGAAATTCGTACATCGCATTAATCCTGTGAAGCCGGCATATCGGGAGTCATCAGGTCGCTCAATGAGTGCATCGGCGATAAGGCATGTGTTCTATACCGATGCATAAATTTCTCTGAGCTGAGCGATTTTCTGGTGGTAATCTTCGGTTGTAATCCGAAGCGCAGAGTCCCCGCCTACAGGAAACTCGTAATGATCGCGATCTTTACCGCTCTTCTTTTATTGCAATTTCTAATTGTTGCTCTACACGATCTGGTCGATATTCCGGGATGGATCACCGGTTCGCAAGTACAAGCGGTCATGGGCAAGAGAAAAACTGTACTCGCTACAATCGCAAACTGTGTCTTTCCAGGTATCGCTGTGGTTCTCGCTGTCCTGTTCTGGAAGCGCCCGGTTCCACACTCCGTGACGAATTACTGGATAATTTACTGCGGCGTGGCCTGTCTGTCAGCGATTGGAATGTGGTACGTACCTTACTTCCGTGGTGCGCCCGAAAAGTTGAAGCGCGAATATGAACAGATGTACGCAGGGACAAGGACGCTCTTGCCGCCTCGAGGTGACAACCCACGCCCAAATCTATTTCACATGGGCATTCATGCACTCTTCGTGGTCAATCTTTGCTTGGCATTCGCTCTCAGAGTGTGGTCTTGAGCGCTGAGTCGGCTTAGCGTCATCATCCCTCTTCATCTGTTGATAACAGGGCGAAGCACTCACCGACGGCGACCTGCGAATCCATGAAACCGTACGGAAAACGCGTCTGTCCTGATTCCATCTCTCCGCACCCATCCCGCACAAACGCCTTTTGGGGTTTGTCTGCGGATTTCTCCGTCGGCGTATCCGACGGCGCATCGAAGCGTGGACGGGTGGCCGGGCCGTTGCCGGTCTTTGGGGCTGGCCTGTGAGCCGTCATCTGCGGCGACAGCCGGCGCGCAGCCTCCTCAAATTCGCAGGGAACAAACCCTGTCACCCGACCCCTGACGACTGACCCCTGACAACCGCCCCCTGACGACTCTCACCCCACCCCACCCGCGACCAACGGAAGCGCCACAACCGTCCGTGGCGCGCCAAGCGCGCGGCTGCTCCATGCAATGGCGGATGCTCCATGCAATGGCGGCTGCTCCATGCAATGGCATGCAATTACGGGCATCTGTGCCATACTGCAATTCCAACACCGGGTCTGCGCCGCAACCACGCGATCCGGGCCGGCGAAAGGATAATGATTTCGTTATCATTTCGCCATATTTTCGTTGGCAAGAAAATTCATATACCCCCCCCCCTGGGGGGGGGTAACCGGGTTAATAGCAAACAAGTAATCTAACAGAAACAACTCAAGTCATTGAATCATAATAATTTTACAGTGCTATTGTCCGTCCTGACCCGTCGCAGGCATCTGAACCCGCCTCGCGCAGTGGCGTGCGCCGGGCGTTCCTGCTATACTCAGTTCACGCTCAGTTGTTTGGTCGCGAGCCGAAGTGGCATTCATCCGTCCGACCGATCTCTCGTAAAGATTCCAAGCCCCTCAGCGTGATGGCCGCGAAGATGTACGCGAGCCAGGCGGCGCAGTTTCCGTGCGCCACCGAACGCAGTGTGTGAGGCGAAGTTCTGCAAGGCGTGTTGCTCGCGCCGCCGGTTGACCGGAGATCAGAGTTTTCCCGCATAGTACAAACGCATAGCCGCCCAACCCTCAGGTCGTGCGGCGACTCAGGCCGATGTGGTCGTGTGTCCTCCTGCAGGATGGCTGAACAATCTTCAGCGCAGGTGGCCCGGCGAGCGCGGCACAAGGACAAGTGTGAACAGTTTTCTGGAAATGAATCTTTCGGCTCGACTGCAGAAGCAGCTCGCCGATGCAAAGTTTGAAACTCCCACCGCCGTGCAGGCCGGTGCCATTCCCCCCGCGCTGGAGGGCCGGGACGTGCTGGCCACCGCACAGACCGGCACCGGCAAGACCCTGAGCTTTCTGATCCCGCTCATCGAGCGCCTCGATCCACAGGCCAAAGGCCCGCAGGCGCTGGTGCTGCTGCCCACTCGCGAGCTGGCCATGCAGGTGCAGGAGCAGTGGAAGCGGCTGACCGGCGGAGCCGGTGGCAGCGCGCTGGTCTGCGGCGGCATGCCTGAGCGGCCCCAGCTTGAGTCGATCCGTCGCGGCGCGCGGCTCATCGTGGCCACGCCCGGACGTCTGGACGATTATCTTGAGCGCGGACTGGTCAAGCTGAGCGGCATTCGGATGCTGGTACTGGACGAAGTGGACCGGATGCTCGACATGGGCTTTCAGCCCGCCATTCGCCGCATCGCCGGCCTGCTGCCCACCGATCGCCAGACGCTTTGCTACTCGGCGACACTGAGCGGCGAAATCGGCCGTGTCGCGCAGGCATATCTCAAGAATCCTGTTCGTATCGAGATTGGCTCCGTGCTCAAGCCGTCGGCCAATGTCGAACTGCGCAGCTTTGAGGTGCCGTCGGAGAAAAAGCAGGAGTTGCTCGAACATCTCCTCAACCAGAGCGAGGGCAGCTTCCTCGTCTTTGTGCGGACCAAGCGCAGTGCTGATCGTGTCGCCCAGCGTCTGGTGCGTTCCGGCCATGCGGCCACTCAGATTCACGGCGACCGCACGCAGGGGCAGCGCAATGCGGCTCTCTCCAGCTTTGCGCGCGGACATCACCGCGTGCTTGTAGCCACCGACGTTGCCGCTCGCGGCATCGACGTCGCCGACGTCGCGCATGTGGTCAACTACGACATGCCCAAGGAGGCAGAGGACTTTGTGCATCGCGTAGGCCGCACCGGTCGCGCCTCCGCACGGGGCATCGCCTCCACCTTTGCCGCGCCGGAAGAGACTCGCGCACTCCGCCGCATGGAGCGCTCGCTTTCCATCACCACCAAAACCTTCCGCGTCCGTGCTCGCGAACAAAGCGAACGCATCGCCTGAGCGCTCACTCCAGGGAAACACCGGCAAAGCCCCGCAACCTTGCGGGGCTTTGTCGCATGGATCCCATGCGCCGGGTGCGGTACACTGCCCGCAAGGATTTGCGTCACCATACGGGGGAACAGATTGAGCCATCGATACAGCGGAATTCAAACCAACATACGGACAGCCATCGCACTGGCAAGTATCGCAACACTGATCGCAATGATCGGCGGCAGCGCCGCAGCCACGGCACAGGGCGACAAAGCGCTGACCGTCGAGGATATCTTTGCGCATGGCTCGATGATCGGGCACATCCCCAAAAACCTCACATGGTCCCCGGACGGCACTCACCTCACCTATATGGACGGCGATGGATTGATGGAGATTGACCGCTCCACTGGAAAGCCGCGCGTACTGGTAAGCGCCAAGACGCTTTCGTCGTTGTCCGGCGGCAAGGTCAACGAGCAGGCCGCCGACCATCGCAACCGCTATGACCAGGCGGACTATCTGTGGACGCCCGACGGCCAGCGCCTGCTCTTTGACGAGGATGGCGTCTTCTGGCTCTACGATCCGGCAACCAGGCAGGCGGTCGAGGTCGCCTCAGCCGGAGCGGCCTCGGAGGATTCACCGACGATTGCTCCCGATGGTCAAAGCCTGGCCTTCATCCGCGATCATGGAGTATCCGTAGTCGCTTTGCCCGGCAGCGATGGCCAGCCAGCCACCGTCCGCGCGCTCACGCCCCAGGCCAGCGCAACTCTGCTTGAAGGTCAGGTGGACTGGGTCTATGAAGAAGAACTTGGCGTACGCAGCAACCTCTTCTGGTCGCCCGACTCCCAACGCATCGCCTATCTGGAGATGGACGAAACCAAGGTGCCCGAATACCCCATCGAGGACTGGCTTCCTGTCCATGCGCGCGTCGTTATGCAGCGCTATCCTCAGCCTGGCGATCCCAACCCCGCCGTGCGTCTCGGCGTGGTCTCGGCCAGCGGCGGAGCCACCACCTGGGTCCAGCTGCCCATCCGCGCCAACGAGGATTACATCCCGCGATTTGGCTGGGTCGATGCCCGCACCGTATGGGCAGAGACGCTGACTCGCGATCACAAGACCAAGACGCTCTGGTTTGCCGATGTAGCTACGGGTCAGGCCAGGGCCGTGCTCACAGAAAGCGATGCAAAGTTCTTTGATGAGCGCTATGACATCTGGGTCGGCGCGGGCCACATTGTGCTCACAAGCTGGCGCGATGGCCACACGCACCTCTACCTCTACAGCTTTGACACTTCCCACCCCATGGCGTCAGAGGCCAGGCTTGAACGCCAGTTGACTCATGGCGACTTTGAAGTGACCAAGGTGCTTGCCGTCAACCCCACGCAAAAGTTGGTCGATTATCAGTCGAACGAAGGTAACTGGACCGAGCGGCAGCTTTGGCAGGTGAGCTGGAGCGGCGAAAAGAAGCCGTTAACTCAGGCGCCAGGCCTCCACGACGGGCGCTTCGCCACCACCGGCAACTCCTTCAGCGACGAATTCTCCACGCGCACCAGCACCCCAACCGTGAGCATCTGTCGCGCAGCAGGGGACTGCAGCGTCGTCTGGAAGACCCATGCTCTCAGCAGCTATCGACTTCCCGCACCTCAGCCCTTCACCGCCAGGGCCGCCGATGGAACCACGCTCTTTGCCACCATCCTGCTGCCGCCGGGCAAAACCACCCCGGCCAGCGTGCCGCTGATCGTCAATCCCTATGGCGGACCGGGCGTTATGTCGGTCACCAACCACTGGGGCGGCGACAGCTATCTCTTTGACGTCGTCCTCGCCGAGCATGGCTTCGCCGTGCTCCACGCCGACGGTCGCGGCATGGACGATCGCGGACGAGCCTTCCAGCAGGCTGCCTATCACGAGTTCGGACCCACGCAGTTTGCCGACCAGCTTGCCGTTGCCGATACAGCGCTCCGGCTTTTTCCGCAGCTTGATGCGCGCCGCCAGGGATGGTGGGGATGGAGCTGGGGTGGTTCCTTCACGCTGTGGGCGCTCACACACTCCAACCGGTTTCGCGCCGGTGTCTCGGTTGCTCCCGTCACCGACTGGCGCAACTACGACTCCATCTATACCGAGCGCTATCTCGGGGAGCCGCAGCAGTTTCCCGATCTCTTCCGGCAGTTCTCCGTTGTCCACTTCGCCGCCAACCTCAAAGGCAAGCTCATGCTGATTCACGGCACCGGCGACGACAATGTTCACATCGAAAACTCCATCCAGTTTGTGCAGAAGATGACCCTTCACAACGTGCCCTATTCGCTGAATGTCTATCCTCGAAAGACCCACTCGATCGCCGGTTCAGAGGTGCGTCCGCATCTGTACAACAGCATCCTTGATCACTTTGAGGAATATCTCATGCCCGAGCCAACCGCCTCCGGAGCGGCGCAGCCGTGAGTGCAACTGAAGCCGCACTCCATCCGGCGGAACAAGCCGATACCGCTCATCTCATTCGCGGCAACACGCGTGTCGGCGACTGGGACGTCACCGTTCTGACGGACGGCTTCTTTTTCCTTGATGGCGGAGCCATGTTTGGCGTGATTCCCAAACCGCTCTGGCATCGCCGCGCGCCTGCCGATGCTCAGAACCGCATTCTGCTGGGCACCAACACGGTCGTGCTGCGAGACGGACGGCAGACCATCGTGATCGAAACGGGCATTGGCGACAAGCTCACGGAAAAACAGCGCGCGATTTACGCTGCAAAGGCGCTGCTGCCCCAGGCCTTTGCTCAGGCAGGCATCGCTTTGGAAAGCGTCGACCTGGTGATCAATTCTCATCTGCACTTTGACCACTCCGGCTGGAATACCCGCTTCAACTCCAGCGGACAGCTTGTAGCCACTTTTCCGCGCGCTCGCTACTTTGCCCAGCGCGGCGAGGTTAACGATGGGCGCAAACAGCGCGAGCGCGACGGGGTCAGCTATATGGGCGACAACTATGAGCCACTGATCGCGTCAGGACAGATGACCCTGCTCGACGGCGATGCGGAGATTACACCTGGCATCCGCGTCGAGCTTTTTCCCGGCCACACCCCGCAACTTCAGGCGATACACATGGAGAGCCAAGGCGAACATGCCTGCTACATCAGCGATCTCATTCCAACCAGCGCGCATCTCGATCCCGTCTGGGGCATGGGCTACGATCTCGATCCGCTGCGCGTGATCGAAGAGCGCAAACGCTTCTATGCGCGCGCCATCACCGAAAACTGGCTTGTGCTCTTCACCCATGACCACCACATTCCCTTCGGGCGCATCGGCTGGAACGAGCGCGGACGCCCTACCCTGCTGGCGACGTGAGGCTCAAGGATGCAAAGCGGGAAGGACGAGATATGCGCACTCCTGCTGGACCTGGAGATGGAGTTGATACAGCCCGCTGTGCGCCACAACCGCGCCCGCATGGAAGCGCTGCTCGATCCGGAGTTCGTCGAGATTGGCGCTTCTGGAAGAGTCTGGTCACGGCCACAGATTCTCGATCTGCTGGCAACCGAGCAGCACTTTGAACCGCCACAAATCACCGATTTCCAGGTGCGCACCCTCATCCCAAACATCGCTCCGCAACTCGCGCTTGTCACCTATCGCACACGCTCGCCACAACGCGGCGCAGCACTGCGCTCTTCGCTTTGGAGATGCGACGGCTCGCAATGGCGCTGCGTCTTCCATCAGGGCACCGTCGAGCTTCAGGGTGCTGTGCCGGAGATGCGCTCACAGCCGTCCTGATTCGCAGCCCGCTTCGCGGCATTCATCTTGTCCGGCAGCAGCGTATGGATCGGCTAAATTGCTCAAGGCAGGTATCTCAAGGGAGCTTTTCAAGGGCCGCGCGAAACGCCGCATAGTTGCCGTCGGTGACGGCACCGCAGCCCACGGCCCGAATATGCCCGGTCGCATCCAGCGCAACCGCAACCGCATGGCTGAGATCAACGCCGGGAAATCCACCGCTCAGCCTCTGTTTCCAAAGCGAACCGTCGTGGTCCAGTACGATCGAGTGCGCCTGGCGAGCCGGCGCCATTCCGCGGCGAATCCCCGAGGCAATCATGCCGCGCATCAAGCCAGGTGCCGAATCCAGAAAGATCAGGTCATCCACGGCAAGAGTAGGGAAGTCGCGCTCCAGGCGCGCCGTCCACTGCGAGGCGTCCTTTCCCGCAGCCTGCGTAAAGCCAAGGATGACCACCGCCGGATGGCCATCCGGAATCGCCAGCACGCCTCCACTCAGCGACTTCCCATTCACAGCAGGAAATGTATCGCCGAAGTGAAGCGTCTGAGCCTTCGCGCAACAAAGGCCCAAAGCCAGCAACAGCGGCCATGTGAGGACGCGAAGTATGGACATGCATTCTCCTTTGTGCGCTTGTCAAAGTTATCGGCAGTATACGGCCAGCGCGATTGCCTCCAATGAACATTCGCCTATGCTGGCCGTCACATGTTTGTGTTTCCATTCCATGAAACACTTGTGCTCATGAAGCATCTTCCCCGCATCCTCCAGGGCGGCATGGGCGCTGGCGTCTCCAACTGGCGACTTGCGCAGGCCGTCTCGCGGCTTGGGCAGCTTGGCATCGTCTCCAGCACGGCCATCGACCAGATATTTATCCGCCGGCTGGGCGCCGGCGATCCGGATGGCGCGATGCGGCGCGGGATGGAGATGTTTCCCTTTCCGGCAATGGCGCGCCGCGTCTGGGACGAGTACTTTGTGCCTGGCGGCAAGGCTCGCAGCCAGCCGTATCGCACAACCCCCATGCACACGCATATCGATGCGCGAAAACTCGTTGAGTTATGCATCGTGAGCAACTTTGTCGAGGTAGCGCTGGCTCGTCTGGACCATAGCCACGAGGTCGGAATTAATCTGCTGGAAAAAGTGCAGACCGTACACTTGCCGTCGCTCTACGGTGCGATGCTGGCAGGCGTGGGATATGTGCTCATGGGCGCAGGAATTCCGCTGCATATTCCCGGAGTCCTCGACCGGCTCGCCGTGCACAAACCTGTGGAATACCGGCTCACCGTCGCCAGCGCGCCCGCCGAGGTGCAGGTGCGCTTCGATCCCCGGGATTTTGCCGAGGGCGAGCTCCCCACGCTCAAACGCCCGAAGTTTCTCGCCATCGTTTCCTCGAACACTCTGGCAACCACCATGCTGCGCCGCTCCAATGGGCGCGTCGATGGCCTCGTGATCGAGACGCATCGTGCCGGGGGACACAATGCGCCGCCACGCGGAAAACCGCTGCGAACCGCGGCGGGCGAACCACTTTACGGCGAGCGCGATCAAGTGGACTTTGCCGCATTACGCGCATTGGATGTCCCATTCTGGCTGGCCGGCAACTACGCCAGTGCAGCACGATTGCGCGAGGCCCTTGATCTGGGCGCAGCCGGGGTACAGGTGGGAACAGCCTTCGAATTTGCCGAGGAATCCGGCCTCGATCCCGCACTGAAGGCGGCAGTCATCCAGCAGATTCTCGACCGTCAGGCTCAGGTCTTCACGGATCCTCTTGCCTCGCCCACTGGCTTTCCGTTCAAAGTCGTCCAACTGGCCCATACACTTTCCGATCCGCCCACGTATGAGGCTCGCGAGCGCGTCTGTGACCTGGGCTTTCTGCGCGAGCCTTACTGGATTGCCGACGCCGAAGGCTCAGGCAGTGCGGGCCGGATCGGTTATCGATGCTCCGCCGAGCCGGTCGCAGCGTACATCGCTAAAGGCGGCCGAGCCAGCGAAACCGAGGGGCGCAAATGCCTCTGCAATGCCCTGCTGGCCAACATCGGTCTGGCGCAGCTTCGCGGCGAAAAATCTGCGGAGTTGCCGCTCATCACCGCAGGCGACGGCATCCACCAGGTCGCTGCTTTTCTTCAACCAGGCCACAGCCACTACTCCGCTGCCGATGTCGTGCGGCAGATGCTTGAGGATCCCGCCTGAGTACGCTCAGTTTCCAGAGAAGAGCGCAGCGCGCCACACTCAGTGCAGATGAATCGTGTGAATGAAGCTTCGCAATCCCGTCGCCAGAATCTGCACGCCGATGCAAAACAGGATGAACGACGACAGGCGCATCAGCACCACCGTACCCGTTCCTCCCAGCAAATGCGCCGCGTTGCGCGCCCAGCGATAGCAGATGTAGACCAGCCCGCACACCAGCCCGGAACCCAAAATCGAAGCGATCAGCACCATCGGCGAAAGGAAGCTCGCTGCGTGCAGTTGCGAGGGCAGATGCGCGCCCAGGGCAATCGCCACCGAGATCGACCCCGGACCCACCGTAATCGGCAACGTGTACGGGAAAAATGCCTGTGCCAGCACCTCATCCGGATTGGGTGTCGCCGGTCGATCCTTCTGCCCGTCTTTGGTCAGCAATTGCCAGCCGCTTGAGGCCACCACCAGGCCGCCGCCAATCTGCACCGCATACAGCGAAATGCCGAAGAACGAGAGAATCTTGCCGCCGATAATCATCGAGACAACCAGCAGACAAAAGCTGTAAAACGTGATCCGCGAGACCAGGCGCTTTTGCAGCGATGCGTCCAGCGTATCCACCATGGACAAAAAGACCGCCGCACTGCCAATCGGGTTGACGATGGGAAACAGCGTCGCCAGCACCAGCACGGTGGCTTCCGCCGTGCTGGTGGCAAGATCGAGAATGGTGGAAAAATTCATGCGGAAAGATCAAAAGCAATGAGGAAAAAAGTTCTGCACACACTTCGATGGTAACGTGACCGAGGGCGCTATCCCACCCCCAGGCATTCGTCACCTCTCTCACGAAGCATGAGCCACCGGAAAGCCGGGAATGCGCATCTGTGTCGCATCCTGCGATGGGGTTGCCGACGGAGCTTTTTTCGGGCCGCGTTTGCGCGCGCTCATCACGCGTATGCGCTCAATCAACTCCGCAGGAGATGCGTTGCCTTTGCCCAGGAAGGCGTCGGCCTGGTGTGGCCGTTCACCGACGCGCACACTCTCGCTCGTCAGAATCATCGGAAGCTCCGGCATCCATTGCTTGAGTTGGCCGATCAGCGTGTTGCCGTCCAGTTGCGGCAACCGCAGCTCCGCCACGACCAGATCCACATGCTGCGTGGAGAGGATCTCCACGGCCTGCTGCGTGTTGCTGGCCGTGATCGCGCGAAAGCCGCGGGTTTCCAACAAAAAACTGCGCACCGCCAGGGCACGTTCACTGGAGTCGATGCAGAGAATCACTTTTCGAGGGCGCATGGACGGGATTGGTTCCTTTCGTGATCTTGTTCTTTTGCCATTCGTTTGCACCACGCACGAGCGGACAGGGATCTCCTGTGCGCGTCGTGAACGCGTCTGCGAGCGGCATCGCCGAAGCGATGCAAGGTTTCCGGTTGGAATCAGGATGGGAGCCTGCGCCTGCGGTTCACTCCTGCTTGCCACGGCGGGCAAAAGCAGTGAATCTCACAGCGCAAACCACCAACGTGAAGCAGCAACGTTTACCGAGAGTACGGGGAGTAGCGCTGCCGCGCAATGGGGAAAAATGGGCGAAATTGGGGCGGCGGCAACGGTGCAATTCAGGGAAAACAGGACAGGATGCACAGCCAGAACAAGTTAGGAATGAGCAAGGCTGAGGAAAGCATGTGCAGAAGTGACGGAAAAGCCCGGACACTGCCCCGTAAAAAGTGCTGTCAAGCACTTTTTCACTGCCGCCCGACCGACCGGAATTCCAGGCTCGTTACAGCTCCACCAGCGGACGAGGCAAGCGGGTTCGCGAGCGATCCAGAAACAGTCGCATCCGCAAAGCTTCCGCTCGCTGGATCGCAATCAGCTTGCGATGACGCCGCAGATGATCTTCGTGGAAAAGATGAACCAGATTCAGCTCGTCGGTGGCTGCATCCCGCTCCAGCCGCGCAATGCGCTCTTCCACCGTCTTGCGAAAGCGCGGGCTGATCTCCATCGAGTCACAGTGTGGAAGGGAAGCGGACATGGCGCACCTCATATTTTTTTGCAAAACCCCCTAAAGGTTTCGCATCTGTTGCCGATAATACGACCGTGGCGGTTTGTGCGCCAGATTACGACAGGGCGTGACTCTGGTGCTCGCGTGTCCCGCAATAGGACAGTCCGGCGCTGCAATTGATTTCGTCGCTGCATCCTGGCATCCGCGCTCATCCCACGTGAAACGCATCCTGTTTTTCGGCCCGTAATTTCCCTTGCTCCCCTGTCGCACTCTCTGCTGAGCATCTAAACTCAAGAGCGTGCATCTTCAGAACGCCATCCCGCCACGCGCACACGACCACGCCGCTGCGCCGCCTGTCTCCCCGCGTGAACGCTGGCTGGTGATTGCCTCGCTCATCCTAGCCTCCCTGGCGGCGATCATTGTCAGTGCGCGCCACCATGCCTGGCTCTTCTATGGCGACGCAGAGGCTCATCTCCACATCGCTCGACGAATCTTCGATTCACACCGTCCGGGTCTCAGCCAGCTCGGCTCCGTCTGGCTCCCGCTGCCTCATCTGCTGCTGGCTCCCTTTGCCGCCATTACGCCATGGTGGCGCTCCGGTTTTGCCCCGGTGCTGCCTTCGGCGCTTTGTTATCTTGCTGCCGCGCTTGGCCTCTACCAACTTGCGAGAATCTGGATCCCGCCGCTTCCCGCGCTCTTCGCGCTGGCATTTTTCGCTCTCAACCCCAACCTTCTTTATCTTCAGACCACGGCGATGACCGAGCCTCTGTTTCTTGTCGAGCTGATCTGGTCCGTGCTTCTGCTTGTTCGCTGGCGCTCATCGCTCGATGATCCGCCCGCAGCCGGCCGGTGCATCGGCGCGCGCCATCTGTGGCCGCTCACGCTCACCCTGATCTCCGCCGCGTGGACGCGCTACGATGGCTGGATTTTAGGCTTCGCCGTCTGGCTCTGGATGGCCCTGTCGCTCCATCGCCGTCGCGCGCTCTTCCAGCGGCGTTTTGTCCTCGCCAGCTTCGCTCTGCTGGCCGCACCGGTCCTCTGGATGCTGTACAACGCCATCTACTTCGGCGACTGGCTGGACTTCATGCGTGGCCCATACTCGGCGGCGGCTATCGAGGCGCGCACATCTCGCGGCGTCGTCCCGCCGCATCCCGGCTGGCACAGTCCATGGGTCTCGGCGCTGTTTTTCTGGCACGCCTCAACCGGTGACGCCTTCGCGCGCAGCTTCGTTGGCTGGCTGCTGCTGCTGCTTTCTGTCTTCGGGCTGCTTGTCCTGCTGCTGATGGCGCGCCGAGCACGCAACACGCATCCCCGCGCTGTGGTGGCCGCCACGCTGCTTCTCTGGTTTCCGTTGCCCTTTTACGCCTACTCCGTTGCCTGGGGATCGGTGCCCATCTTCTTGCCCGACTGGTGGCCACACTCCTTCTACAACACTCGCTACGGCATGGAGATGCTGCCAGCCTTTGCCTTCACGCTGGGCTTTGCCGCGGACTGGCTGCTGAAGCATTTCGCCAAGGCCCGCACATCCGGTCAGCCAGCAGCCAGCCAACCAGCCGTTCAACCTGGCGCCGCCTTGCCGCAAATCGGCACCCTGGTGGCAGCTATGGCCTGCCTGTTTCTCGCCAATACCGGCCAAATGATCGCCCAGCATCCGCTGGTCTACGTTGAAGCCACCAGAAACTTTGCCGCCCGTGGCGCATATACGCAGACGTTGGCCGCTGCGCTGGCGCGTCTCCACGCTCTGGACCCCGACGCGCTCACGCTTGTCGAAACCTCCGATTTTCCGACCATCATTCCCCTCGCCGGACTGACCTATCGCCAGACCCTCAACGAAAGCGACTACCTCTGCTTCCGTGCCGCGCTGGACGACCCAGCCCGTCATGTCGCCATCGTTCTGGCCTTTGACGGCGATGCAGTTGCGGACGCCGTCCGCGCTCATCCGCAAGATCTTCGCCTGCTGGCCCGTTTTGCAGCGCCCGGACAACCCGCTTCCGCGCTGTACGTCTCCACGCTTTCTCCGCTGGCTCACGCCGTGCTTTCGCCTGCCCCACGGTGATAGCATCGGGCTGAGAACTCTCGGAAGGACCACTCTGCATTGATCCCCTTCACCAAAGCCCACGCCTGCGGCAACGATTTTCTTATCGTCGCCGAAAGCGACGTCGTCGGCCATGATCCTTCCACGCTGGCCATCGCTCTCTGCGACCGCAACACCGGCATCGGTGCGGATGGCGTCGAGTTTCTGGAATGGCAAAACGATGACCCCGCGCGCGGCCCGATCGCTGCGACTATCCGCCTCTACAACGCGGACGGCTCCCTGGCAGAGATCAGCGGCAACGGCACGCGCTGTGTTGCCGCATGGATGGCCTGCGAAACGAATGCGCAGCCCGGCGATACCCTGCTTCTGCACACCGACGCAGGCCTGCGCCACTGCACGCTCATCGAGCTGCGCGAGACCGGCTCGCCCACCGCTCTCATCACCACCGACATGGACATTCCCGACTGGGAGCCGCGCGTCGTCGAGCTGGCCGACGGCTCTCGCCTGGACGGCATCTTCGTCTCCCTCGGCAACCCACACTTCGTCCTGCAGGTCAGCAACCCGCCACAACCCGATGGCTCGCTGGATTTCTCCATCGACGGACGACCGTGGCAGGAGATAGGCGAGGAGATCTGCTTCCATCCCGACTTCCCCGACCAGACCAACGTCGAATTCATCCAGCCACTCAGCAGTGGAAGCAACCAGCCCGATCAGGTGGCGCTTCGCATCTTTGAGCGCGGTGTCGGCCCGACGCACTCTTCCGGCACCGGCACCTCTGCCGCAGCCACCGCGATGATCGCCGCCTTCGGCGCATCGTCGCCCATCGAAGTCTTCGCTCCCGGCGGCATGCAGACCGTGCGCTGGCCCGGCGCAAACGAACCACTGCTGCTCACCGGACCGGCTACGCTGATCGCTCGCGGCGAAGCCTGGATTGGATCCTGAGTTTCGACCATGCAACGCAAAGACTCCGCGCCTGATCTCGCTCCCGCTTTTCCGCTTGACCCGCACCATGCCGCCGGTCAGCTTCTGCTGCCACCCGCCGTGCCGGACTCCGGTCACGCAGCGATTCTTTCGCCTGCTTCGAGGCCACGTCCGGATCGTGTAGAGGCTGGCGCTGCCGCTCTTGCCGCGCTCGGCTACTCCGCAACCACCGCTACCCACGCACTCACGCGCGGCCCGCTCTACTTTGCAGGAACAACCCAGCAGCGCCTCCTCGATCTCCACGCCGCCTTTGCTGACCCGGCGACGCACCTGCTGCTGGCCACACGCGGCGGCTACGGCTCCAACCACCTGCTTGACGGCCTCGATATCGACCTCATCGCCGCCCATCCCAAGCCCTTGTTTGCCTACAGCGACCTGACCGCCGTCCAAATCGCGCTTTATCACGCGATTGGACTGCCCGGCTTTCACGGTCCGATGATCTCGCCTGATTTTGCGCGCCCGGACGGCGTCCACCAGTCCAGCTTCCGCGCCGCGCTCTCCGGCACTCCGTACTCCGTGGGCGCAGCCGAGGGCCTGCGTCTGCTGCGCGAAGGCAACAGCCCTTATCCTGTTCGCGGAACTCTCTATGGCGGCTGTCTCAGCATCCTGACCTCGCTCATAGGCACGCCGTGGGAGCCAGCGCCACCGCGAGGAGCCATTCTGTTTCTCGAAGACGTGAACGCGCGTCCTTACCAGATTCACCGCATGGTCTGGCAACTCCGCAACGCCGAGCTGCTGGATCACGTGCGCGCGATTGTCTTCGGCGAGATGCTCGACTGCGCTTCACCCGGAGCCCCTGCCAACCTGCTGCATGACGCCATCCTCAGCGCTCTTGAAGATTTTCCCGGTCCCATCGCCATCGGCCTGCGCAGCGGACACGTCTCCGGCCCGAACGTCACGCTCACGCTCGGCGTCGCCGCCGAACTCCGGCCCGGCCCGACAACCACCCTTCACCTGCTTGAACCCGCGGTCCACGCATGACCAAGCACATCCATCTCTCCGGCATCTGCGGCACCGCCATGGCCTCCATCGCCGGGCTGCTTCGCGCCCAGGGCCATCGCGTGACCGGCTCGGACGCCGCTGCCTACCCGCCCATGAGCGATCTGCTCGCCTCGCTCGGCGTTCCGGTTGCGCAGCCCTATGCCGCGGCGAATCTTGACCCGTGCCCGGATCTCGTCATCATCGGCAACGCGCTCTCGCGCGGCAACCCGGAAGTCGAGCGCATCCTTGACGAACGCATCCCGTTCACTTCGATGGCCGCCATCCTGCGCGAGGAGTTTCTTGCGCCTGCCGGCCGCCCCGCGCGCCATTCCCTTGTGGTCGCAGGGACGCATGGCAAAACCACCACCACCAGTATGCTGGCCTGGATCTTCCAGACCGCTGCTGCCATCAAGCCTGACTTCGAGCCATCATTCCTCATCGGCGGCGTCGCGGAGAACTTTGGCACCAGCTTCCAGCTTCGTCCTACGCTGCCTTTCATCCTCGAAGGCGACGAATACGACACAGCCTTCTTTGACAAAGGTCCAAAATTCCTTCATTACTTCCCGGACTCGCTCATTCTCACCAGCGTCGAGTTTGACCACGCCGACATCTACGCTGATCTGTCGCAGGTCCAGACAGCCTTTCGCCGCCTCGTCAACCTCGTTCCCCGTCGCGGCGTCATCCTTGCCTGGGACGGCAGCAACAACGTCACCGAGTGCGTTGCTCGCGCCTTCTGCCCGGTGGAACGCTACGGCCTCGCTCCCGACTCCCGCTGGCGCATCGTCGATCTTCACTTTGCCGACGGTCATAGCCACTGGACCCTCCTGCTCGATGGTCAGCACTGGGCCAGTTTTTCCATGCCCGTCGCCGGTGAGCACAACGTGCTCAACGCCACCGCAGCCGCCGCGCTGGCTTTCCGGAACGGCATTCCTGTGCCGGCCATCCAATCTGCTCTCGCCAGCTTTCGCAGTGTTCGTCGCCGTCTGGAGGTGCGCGACCGCGTCGCCGGCATCACCCTCATCGACGACTTCGCACACCATCCCACGGCCATCCGTGAAACCCTGCGCGCCCTGCGCCAGATGTTTCCCTCAGCCGATGGTCGCTCGGGGCGTCTATGGGCCATTCTTGAACCGCGCTCCAATACTCTCCGCCGCAACGTCTTCGAACGGGAACTCACAACGAGCCTGGCTCTGGCCGACCGCGTCCTGCTGGCCAATGTCTATCAGCAGGAACGCATCCCGGAGTTCGAACGGCTACACCCGGAGCAGGTGGTTGCGGCGCTCAACGAGCAAGGCACACCGTCCCGGCTCTGCTCCTCGACCGATGCAATCATCGACATCGTCGTCCACCAGGCCGCGCCCGGTGACGTGCTCGCCATCCTCTCCAACGGCGGCTTCGACGGGATCTATCAGAAACTGCCCGCGGCCCTGCGCATCGCCCATCCTGAATCGCACTCGGAGCCACTCCCGTGATTCCCGCTCTGGTGTTGCTGGTGACCATCGTCCTGCTCGGCGTTCCCGCAGCTCTCGTCTACATTCCCTGGACGCTTCTCACAGGCAACGTCCTGCCGCTTTATCGCACCGCCATGACTATCGCCCGCAGCGGTCTGCGTCTGGCAGGAATTCGCGTCCACATCACCGGCCTCGAAAATGTCCCGGCTGACCGCGCCATCATCTTCATGGCCAACCACGTCTCCAACCTCGATCCCCCGGTCCTGCTTCCACTCATCCCAGGACGCACGTCCATCTTTCTCAAGCAGTCCCTCATGCGCATCCCCATCCTCGGACTAGGCATGAGACTCGGCGAATTCATCCCCGTGACTCGCGACGGAAATCCCCAGAACGCGCAGCAAAACGTCCGAAGTGCGGCCAGCCTGCTCGCTCGTGGCATCCACATCACTGTCTTCGTCGAGGGCACACGCTCACGCGACGGACACCTGCTGCCCTTCAAAAAAGGCCCGTTCTATCTCGCTCAGGAGACTGGCGCGCTCTGCATTCCGGTCACCCTCTACGGCACAGCCTCCATGATGCGCAAAGGCAGCCTGCGCATCTTCCCGGCGACCGCGCACGTCACCTTTCACCCGCCTATCCATCCAGCCAACTACTCCACGCGCGAGGCACTGATGGAAGCCGTTCGCACCGCGATCGCCAGCGCGCTGCCCTCTGGCTCTGGGACCTGATTGCCAAAGCAGAATCGCTGCGGTTCATTTCAAACCCGAACTGCGCACCGGATCGCTTTCGCTCCGACTCAGCACTCACTTCACAATCGCGTTGTAGCCATCGTGCAGCAATCTTTGGCGCGTCGCCAAGGCATCCACGCGGCTGGCAAACGGCCCCACCTGCACATGCGTCAGGCTGTCCGTCGTTCCGCGGGTCAGCTTCACGGCAAAGCCACGCTTTCTCAATGCATCCAGAAGCACCTGTGCATCGACCGGATCGCTCACCGCCGCCACCTGCACCATGATCTCCGCCGCTTCGGCTGAACGAGCAGCAGGATTCACAGCAGGCAGCGCGGCTTCCACCGCTTTTGCCGCTACGGCAGGCGCAGGCTGTGTCGCCGACTGCTCCAGCGCCGGATGCACACGCATCCCTTGCGCTCCAGCGCCGGCCGCACCCGCCGTCAGGCTCACTGCCTGCTGCATAGCCGCAGGACCGGTCGTCGCTGTCGGTGCGGGCGCCTCAGTCGCCGCGGTCAGGTTATCCGCCATCGGAGCCGCTGGCGTCGATGCTGCTGGAACTCCATTCCGATTACTGGCCGCCTGCGCTTCCAAACCAGCAGCAGCCGTCGGAGCAGGATCGGCCTCCGGCGAAGGTTTTGCTGCGCTTTTGCTCAACAGCGTCGGATCTGGCGCCTTCTCGCTGCTTCGTGCACTCGCCGAGCCGCCGCTGTGTGACCCCAGCGTATATCCCACGCCAAAACACAGCCCACACACCAGCACCAGCGCAAAAAACAATCCCAGCAGCGTTCCAGTGCTCAGCGTCAGCTCGCGATCCGGCGCACTGGGTTCCTCTTCTTCGTCGTCAAATGCAGAACTGCGCAAAACCGGCTCCTGCGGGTCGTTCCCTACGGCCCCATCAGCCTCAGTCTACGACGGATTCCCCTCTGCCGCCGATGCTTTGCCGCTCACCATGCCCTGCGGCGTTCCTTTCGTCGCAACATCCCGCAGCATTGACAGCACATCCATCGGAAGCGGAAAGACGATCGTCGTATTCTTTTCCACCCCAATCTCGGACAGCGTCTGCAGATAGCGCAACTGCATCGTCAACGGCTCGGTCGCCAACAGGTGCGCCGCTTCCACCAGTTTCTGCGCAGCCACGAACTCGCCTTCGGCATGGATGATCTTGGACCGCTTCTCGCGCTCCGCCTCAGCCTGCCGGGCCATGGCGCGCAACATCTGTTCGGGCAGGTCCACCTGCTTCACTTCCACGCTTTGCACCTTGACGCCGAATGGCTCGGTCCGCTTGTCCATAATCTCCTGAATCCGCAGGTTCAGCTTGTCCCTGTGGCTCAGCAGCTCATCCAGCTCCACCTCGCCCAGCACCGACCGCAGCGTCGTCTGCGCAAACTGTGACGTCTGGTACGCATAGTTGGCCACTTTCACCACCGCGCCAATCGGCTCAATCACACGCAGCGTCACCACCGCATTCACCTTGATCGTCACATTGTCGCGCGTAATCACATCCTGCGGCGGAACCTCCATCACCTCCTGCCGCATCGTCACCCGTACCATCTGGTCGAGCGGACGAAACACCAGAAAGATACCCGGCCCCTTGGGTTCGCCCAGCGCGCGCCCCAGGCGGAAGATCACCGCCCGCTCATACTCGCGCAAAATCTTGATCGAATTGAACAGATACAGCACCACCAGAACCACTACCACCAGCATCGGTATCCCCGTCGTCATCGCCATTCCTCTTTCTTCGCAGACTTCTGCGCTGCGCATCTCGGATTCTACTCTTAGCCTGTGCGCCGCTCCCACGCCCGGTGTCTCTGGCACCGACTTCTCACGCTCCGCATCTCCGGCTTGAAAGTTCAGGCACGGCTCACGCGCAGCCGATCCCCGTCCGTACCCGTCACCCTCACCGCCGTCTCCGCCAGCAACGGCTCACTCGCCGTCGCCTCCCAGATTTCTCCCTCCACCATCACGCGGCCACAGCGTCCATCAGCGTCCACCTCGCTCCGGATTGCCTCCATCGTCACACCCGTCGCGCCCACCAGCGCCGCCACGCCAATCAGCGCTTTCCGCCGTTTCGCCCGCATGGCCAGCCGCAGCAGAAACACCGTAATCCCACCCAGTCCCACACCCACTCCAATGGCCACACCGGGATTCACCCGCAGCTCCGGAACCGGCGCGTCCACCAGCGTCAGCAGCCCCACCGTCAGGCTCACAATTCCCCCCAGAGCCAGCAACCCGTGACTGGTAAACTTCAGCTCCAGCGCCAGCAACACCACCCCGGCCACCAGCAACAGCAGCGCTGTATGCCGCACCGGCAGCATATTCAACGCAAACAGCGCCGCCAGCACCATCACCGTGCCCGTCGCGCCCGGGACAATCGTCCCCGGAATGTGAAACTCCAGATAGATCAGCAGCACGCCCATTGCCAGCAGCAGCAGTGCCAGATTCGGATTCTCCAGCGCACCCAGCACGCGCTCCCGGACCGTCGGCTCCAGCGTCTTGATCCGCGCTCCAGCCAGCATCAGCCGCTGCTGGCTCCCGTCCATCCGCGTGATTGTTCGTCCATCCAACGCCTTCACCAGCGCCGCGTCATTCTCGGCAATCAAGTCGATCAGGTGCGCATCCAGCGCCTCCTGCGCGCTATACGCCTTCGAGTCGCGCACCGCCAGCTCGGCAGCCTCCACATTCCGTCCTCGCTTCGCCACATACGAGCGCAGAAACGCCGCCGCATCATTTTCCATCTTCTGCTTCATCGTCGCGTCCGGCTCGCCACCCTCCAGCACCGGATGCGAAGCGCCCGCATTCGTTCCCGGAGCCATCGCCGCTACATCCGCCGCCTCCAGCAGAAAAAATCCCGCAGACCCGCCGCGCGCTCCCTCCGGCGCAATGTACACCGCCACCGGAATCCGCGAGCGCAGCATGGCGCCCACCATCTCGCGCGTTGAATCCAGCAGCCCGCCCGGCGTGTTCAGCTCAATCACCACCAGCGCCGCGCCATCCGCATTGGCTCGCGCCACGCCTCGCTCCAGTCGCGCCGCGCTCACCGGCTGCACCGTATCGTCGATCACGACGCGCTCCACCAGCGGTTGCGCGCTCTGCGCTGCCAGCGTCAGCCCCGGCAGTGCCAGTCCGGCCGCACACAGCAAAAAAGCCGCAATCCGCTGCGGCTTTTTCCCTCTTCGTCTTTCTGCCTGTCGTCCCGTCATTGCCGTAACCTCATTGCGTTGCATCCCCTGACTTCATCCTGCGCTCAATCAATCGGCGCAGATCATGCACCGCGCGATTTTTCCCATCCAATCGCTGCGCCGCATCCACATCTGCCAGAGCCGCTGAAGCATTGCCTGCCGCCAGATCCAGCCGCGCCAACACCAGCTCAGCGTCTACATTCGGCCCCTCACTCAAAGACGCCTGCGCCTCACTGCGGGCGCCCTTCACTTCGCCGGCACGCTCCATCACCTCAGCTAGACCCGCATGTGCTTCTGCGCAATGAGGATCGGCCGCCAACGCCTGGCGATATTCGCGCTCGGCCTCCAGCAGCAATCCTTCATTCAGCTTTGTCTGCGCATCCCGGCTCAGCTTCAGCGCCTGCTGCGAAGCGGGCAATGCCGCAATCCGCGCCTGCTCCACCGACTCCAGCATCATCGCTGCCTGTCGAAACGCAGCTCCATCATACTGCCGCTTGATGCGTTCCAGCGCTTCGGTTCCGTCGATTGCATCCACCGGACTCGTCGTCGAACTCGCTGCCGGAACAGGACTTGTCCCGGCCACTGGCTGCGAAGCCGGCACCGGTTCCGCTTTTGCATCGCCCCATTTCGCCAGCAACGACCTTGCCTCGGTATCGCTCGCGCTCAGCTTCAGCGCCTGCTCCAGTTCACGCCGGGCTGCGGCCACGTCCCCGGCATGATGCAGGCTCACCGCCAGGTTGAAGTGATAATCCTCATCTTTTGGATCGCTGCCGGATGCCTGACGATATAACGCCGTCCCATCCATCCCACGCCGACTCAGCGCCACGGCTTCGTTGTTCACCACCTCCGGCAGTGGCAGTACGCGGGCAATCGCCGCAAACGCTGTCTGCGCCTGCTCATATCCGCCTGAGTAGATCAGCGCCAGCCCGCGATAGAAATCCGATTCCAGTGCCGCCGGATGCCCTGCCGGAACGTGCTCGAACGACCTGGCCGCGTCCTCATACTCCTGCTGCTCAAACTCCTCGCGTCCCAGCGCCGTCCACGCCTCCGTCAGTTCCGGACTCAGCGCCACCGCGCGCTTCAAATGCCGTTCCCGCTCCGCCGGATCGCGCTCCGTCACCCCGCGCACATACTGCTCAAACGCATCCAGACGCACGCCACGGCTGGCCGCCACAAACGTCTCCCGGCTCACATCCAGATCCGGATTCAGTTCTCGCGCCACCTGCCACGCCAGCCCATCCAGCAGTGGCAACAGTTGCGCGATCTCGCCATCCTCCACCAACTCGCGGCTCATCCGCAGCCTGGTCCCGTCGATCACCCGCGCCGTCAGATGCAGTCGTGTTCCCTCTGCCGCAAAGCTCCCGATCACCACGTAGCCGGCATCCAGCGTCTCGGCCACGCGCAATGCTGTCGCGCGGCTCGGTTGCAGATTCTCCGGCAACCCCAGATGATCCAGAGCATATTGCCGATCTTCCCGCGTCAGCGCCAGATATCCCACAGACGTCAGTCGCCGATTCAGAATCTCTGCCGCTGCCTCGCGAATCCAGTCCAGATTCACCATCTCACTGGCTTCGCTTACGGTAGGTCCGCCGGCATGGGATTCCACCCCGTCTGCTTCATTTCTTTCCGCCGGCTTGCTCACCTGCATCGTTCGCGCCGGATCTGTCTGGTTATCAAACGGCAGCACCAATACAATCGGCCGCATCGACGGCATCGACGCAGCTCCTGCCGTCGCGCTGCCGGTCTGCGCATAGGCTACACGACCCGCCAGCGCCGTCATGAGCAGCGGCATCATGGAGATCGCTATTAAGGCCAGCGAACCTGTCCACCCCAGCGCGCTCGCCATTCTGCTAATGCTGTTTCGATCCTTCACGTCTTCCTGATTATAGGCCGCTGCCCGTTTGTCGCTCTGCGCTTCGGCCCTTGCCTTCCGGCTCGTCCACACGTGCATCCACTGCACGGTCAAAGTGAACAATCGCCGCCCATTCCAACCCATCCCGTCGCGCCCACACCACCGTCCCATGCAGTCGCTCCGCCACCACCGCCGCAGACAGATCGTGATGCAGACCGAAGTACCGCTCTTCCATCCCTGCTGAATCCACCACGCTGTCCAATCCAAACGGCAGTCCATGCGGCTCCAGCTTCGTGGAAAAAACCAACGCCACAGAATAGCCACCTGGGTCCTCCGCCGCGCGATCCATCTGCGCCAGCGAAAAATCCTCCACTCGATCCACCGCAAACGGCTTCTGCACATAGCCCAGCTCCGGACGCGTCAGCTCATCGGTCGCTGGCCACGCCGTCAGCACCACGGCTCCCGGATACTTCGCCTGCAGCTCCTGCGCTGCTGCCTGCTGCACGCGAACCATCCGCGCATAACTCAGGTTGTCTTCCGGCGCAAACCCATACGGTGGATCGACAAAAATCCCCAACACAAACGCCACCGCGCTCAGGGCCGCCATGGCCTGCCACCACTTCGTCCGCCGATGAAACGTCGAAACTGCCACCAGCAGCACCAGCGGATACATCGCCAGTAGATACCGCGTCAGCAGCGCCCCGCCAAGCAGGGAAAACGCCACTGCATTCGCCGCCAGCACCGCATAGATTCGCCACTGTGCTCGGAGGTCCATGCCAGAATGCAGACTGTCGTAGCCATCATGCCCAGGCTCCCGAACGGACTCCCGAACAGGATCCAGCATCATCGCCGCCGCCATCAGCAACACCGGCACAAACAGGTTCATGTGCGCTGTCAGATGCAGTACACGGTGTCCCAGCGCCGCCAGAAACCGCACGGGCGTCAGCGTCGCCGTCGCGTTATAGCGCAGAAACTCCGGATTTCCAAAGACAAACCCCGTCTTCGCAAAGTGATATCCATACCATGCTGCCAGCGGCGCCACGCACACCGCATTCCAACCCGCGCGCTGCCAGTGTTCCCTGCGAACTGCGCCCTCCCGTGTCCGCAGAGCCGCCGCGGCCTCAAACGCAGCGAGCGCCAGCGGAGTCGCCAGCGCTGTCTCTTTGGCCAACACAGCCACGCTGAACCAGACCGCCGCCGTAGGAGCCGTCAGAGCCATGCGTGGCTTCGACGCATCCTCCTCCGACGGCAGCGCATAGGTCAGCGCCCAGATTGTTGCCGCTGCGGCCATCAGATCCGCATGGGCCAGTGTGCTTTGCACAAACCACACTGGATACAGCGCCGTCAGCACCATGGTCCACGCCGCTACCTTCGCCGATCCGTTCAGCCGCATCGCCAGTCGCCATACGCCGAGCAGCCCAAACGAGGCCACCATCAACATCGCCTCTCGCGTCACCTGAGGAGTAAATCCGCCCAGACGCCACCACAGCGCCAGATAAACCGACGGCAGCGGCGGATGCGCATTCGAGATCGTCGTCAACGGAATGAGGCTGCCCGTGCGAAGAAAATCCCACGCCGCAGGAATGTAATATCCGGCTTCATCCCAGAAGTACGGCAGGTTCAGCAGGCCCCAGTGCGTCCCATACAGCGCCGCAAAAATTACCGGAAAGACGCACCACAGAGGCATCGAACCTTCGTGATGCGGCAGCACGATGCGACGCAACCAGCTTCGCTCGCGGCCTGGCATCGCTGCACCGCCGATTCTTCGCAGCCGTCGTCGTTCCTTCATCGCCAGGGTTAGTTCACCGCGCCCTGAGGAAAATCTCCTACGCGCGGCTCCAGATTCAGCTCCCCAAAAGCCTGCTCATACTGCGCCAGATTTTGTCCCAGCACGTTCCACAGCGCTTTTGCCTGTTGCGGACTCAGATAAATCCCCTGCTGATTCTGAATGCTCACCTGCTCCGGATTCTCGGAGCTGGCTTGTCCAAAAACCAGGTGAAAATCCCACACGCTCACCCGTATCTGCACACTGTTGGCATAGGTGTCGCGATAATTCGCATCATTCACAATCTGCACGCGCGGCGTTTGTCCGGCTCCGTTCATCGTCTCGCTCAACTCTCTCTCGGCCTGGGCGGTTTCGCTCACGCCAGCCAACTTTGGTGCGGAAGGGGGGACTTGAACCCCCACGCCTTGTGGGCGCCAGATCCTAAGTCTGGTGCGTCTGCCAATTTCGCCACTTCCGCTCGCGCTTTCAGTCAGTGTATACCCGCCTGTAACGCCGTTTCACCCATGCTCGCCGCGTTTCCCGGCAAAAATCAGAAGGGCGCTCGCATACGGCAAAGCGCCCTTCTGATCTTCGTCCTGTACTTCCGGTTTATGGGAAGTAGTAACGGAACGAGGTGAACAGCGTATTATCCGTTCCCTGCGCTCCGCCATTCGGATTCAGAGGCCCACCCATGCCCGACCACAGGTCGCGCACAAAGTAGCTGTACTGAATTCCCTGCCGCAGTCCGCCCATCGGTCCTTTGTAGAAGTAATACCAATAACCGGCCGTGAACTCGTTGATGTTCTTCGTATTCCCGCCGCAGTTCGCCGGTGCCGCCGGGCTGAAGGGTCCACCCGGAACAGGCTGTGTATTGCAGCCCGTCATGTTCGTCAGCGGCGAGCCATAGCCCTCGCTGCCAAAGTAGCGCCGCCCCACATAATCGCCGCCGTAGTTCAGGTAAATATACGTGCGGCTGTTCGGGAAAAACTCCAGCGTGCTCAGTGCCGACAGCGTGCGCAGCGGCGCGATCTGTCCATCCGGACGCAGTGTCACGTCGGCAATCGTCGACGAGCCATACCGGCCCATTCCCTGGCCCCACAGTCCCTTCAACCCCAGCGAAACCTTCTGGTTGGCAAACGGTACGCGGAATCCGCCGCCGATGCCTGCCGTATACGTCGAGTCGTTGTACGCGCCGGTCGAGGATTTCGTCGCCGCATTGGGATACACCCGGTCGCGATAGAAGCGGTTGATCTCGAACACTTCCCAGTGGCCCCAACCCGGCTCCAGCGCAGCCTTGATCACAAAATCCGGAGCTACGTTAAACGAGTAGTTTGCCGTCGGATTGTACAGTCCGCCCGCAGTGCCCGCCGAACCCACAAGCAAATTCGTCGGCAGTCCGTTGCCCGCCAGCAGAATCTGCGGATCCTCCGCCGAAGCGCCCAGGAAGAACTTCCGTCCGAAGTCCTTCGTCACACGGAAACCATACTGCCGCGTCCACACGAAGCCCGCCTCGTACTGAGGATCGATCGTCGCCGGCAGAATCTCCGACCCGTTCGTCAGTCCCTGTGTCGTCTCCGTCGCCAGGGACCACATCTGCCCGCCCGTGATGCGCCACCCATTGTTCAGCGCTGCGCGCACCCACAACTGCCGCTGCCGCAGCACGTAGCTGTTGCTCTGGTTGTTGTTGCTCGTAATTCCCGTGCCCAGCCAGTCCATCTCGTAGTAGCCGGTCATCGTCATCGACGGAATCTTTCCCGTAGCCGTCAACGCCAGCCGCGACTGACGACCCGTGCCGTTGAACTCGCTCATCTGCGCCGCGTCGGAGTAGGCCAGCGGAACGGCACCAAACGCCGTATTCAAGCCGCCGCCTGTCGCTGCGCTGCGATAATCCGTTTCTGCCGCGATGAATGATCCGGTCGGAGAGATCGTGATTCCCTTCACATGAATCGCGTCCGGATACTCGATCTGCTTTTCCAGCGTCTTCCGCTCGGTGGTCATGGTCGTAGCCATCTGCTGCTGGCTTGCCTTCAGGCTCGACACCGTCGCATTCAGCGTATTCACCGTGGAGGCATTCTCGGTTGCGGCCTGCTGCTGTTCGCCTGCTGCAGCCTCAGCCTTGGCTGCAGCCTGCTGCGCCGCTTCAGCTGCATCCTGCGCCGCCTTCAGCTTTGCGTCGCGATCCGCCAGCTCGCCCTTCAGCGCGTTGATCTCACCCTCCAGCTCATCCTTCAACTGCTGGAGTTGCTCGGCGCTTGCCGGCGCTTCCTTCTTCGCTGCCACATGATGCTTCTTCGTCACCTGCGCCATTCCCGTTGCCATGGGAATGAGCATCAGACTCGTCGCCAGCATCGCTGTTCTCGCTGCCTGTTTCCTGATCTTCATTGAGCCTCTCTTTACGGTTTGCTAAGGTATCCCTCGACCGCAGACACGCCAACCTCAGGCGCAATGCACGGCTATCTCGGGGAAAACCTCTATCAGGCTCACAGAGTTATGTGAATATACGGCAAACAACGATGACAAATCCGCCTCTGGCGTTCATCATTTAACCGCAGCGCAACATACGCAACACGCCAGTAATATTTGTCATCGTCCCTTAACAAAGCAAGTGGGCGAGGCTCAGGCGGCTTTCGCTGCCTTACCTCGCCCATTGGAATGCGCGGAATCTTTCCATCTTACTGCGGCTTCGCACCCGCGCTCACCAGATTCGCCAGCAGCCGATACGCCCCCGGCACCAGCTCCGGAAACTGCCGATACAGCGCATACGACACATAGACAAACCGTCCCTTGCCCACCTGCGCCACCACCAGCCCGCCGCGCTGCGCGTCCTGCCCATGATCCGCCGTCTCCGTCAGCGCCACATACGCCGCGTCCCACGTATCCAGGAACGAATGCCCGCGTTCCTCCACCCATCCGTCGAAATCCTGCGGCGTAATCCGGTTCGGCGTCGTCAGCAGCGGATTGTCCGCATTCAGCAGCTTCACCGGAGCCGTCTCCTCCACCACGCGCTCCGGCATACGCCCCATGCTCAGCGCAAACGGAGCCGGAAAATTCGCGCTCTGGTACTGCACAATCACCGTTCCGCCCGCGCGTTCAAACGCCTCTAGACGCGCCTCATTCGCCGCCAGCTCCGGCCTCACCGCATACGCGCGAATCCCGATCAGAATCACGTCCCAAGCCGACAAATCCCCCTGCGCAATCTCCTGCGCCGTCAGCAGATGCGGCTCCACGCCCAGCCCGCGCAGCGCCTCCGGCACCGTATCGCCCGTACCCATCACATACGCCACGCGCAGCCCACGCGCCACCTTCACGTCCACGCGCCGCGTCGCCATCTCCGCCGGGCGATAGACGTTATACGGCCGCAGTCCCGCGTAGCCCACGCTGCGCCATCCGCTCGTGAATGACTCGCCATTCCACTCCGCCTCGGCCGCAATCTCGATCCGCTTGCCCGCCGCCAGGTCATTCGGCGGCGTCACGCGAAAGCTCACCGGCTCGCTATCCCCCGCCTGTTTGCGTGCAAACGTCGCCTCGCTCGGCGTCGCCGTCCATCCCTGCGGCAGCTTCAGCTTCACCGTTCCGCTCGCCGCCTGCTCGGCATGCACCATCACGCGCACCGTCAGCGGCCCGCCACCCGGCGGCAGAATCTCCGCCTCCGGCTCCACGCTCACTCCAATCGGCGGCGTCACCACCAGCGGCTCAAACACTCCGCCGCGTCCCGGCTCGCGATGCATCGTCTGCACCACCTCGCCCATCCGAACCGCCATGCCGTAATAGCGAAACTCAGCCCACGCTTCCAACGGATACGGCGCAAACGGCTCATCGCGCAGTTTGCCGTCTGTCACGTCGTAATACGGCTGCGATACCGTCGGCCTCGTAAAATACGGCTCTGTCGGCGGCTCATCGGCGGGAACCGTCGCCTCCAGCGTGGCATCGCCTGTCGCATTCTCCGCCGCGCCCGGATTCCAGTTCCGCCCATCCGTCCCGCTCAGCCACACCCGCTCCAGTTTTGCCTCTGGCGAAGCCGCATTCGTATGCACCCGCACCAGCAGCTTTTCTCCCGGCACCGCGCTCACCGGCGTCTCGTCCATCCCGCCGCCAAACGGACCACCCCCCACCTTCGCGCTCTTCACCGTGAACGCCTGCAAATCCACTCCCAGCGCCTGGCCCAGTGCCACCTCGAACTGCCGCTCCTTGCGCGCCAGCTCGTCGATCAGAAACGTCTTCCCCGGCTCCTCCAGCCGACTCGCTTCAACCCGTCGCTCCAGCGCACGCGTCTGCTGCAATCCCTCCTTCAGCTTCGGCGCAATCCCCTCCGGCTGCTCTGCATGATAGCCCGCCTGCGCCGCCTTCACCGTCCGTCCCAGCTCCGCCAGTCCGTCCGTCAGCCATCCCGGCGCAGCCCCGCCATCATTCCGCGTCACCAGCCACGCCAGCCCCTCAATCCCCACCGGAATCCCCTCAAAAATCCACGATGAATTCTCCACCTGGGCCGCACTCACCCGCGTCGCCCACAGGTGATATGCGCTCCCGCTGCCACCGCTCAGCGGCGGATTCCCGCCTCCATACTGCGACCGCTGCTCGCTCCATCCCGTCCGCGCAATCTGCTCATAGCTCAGCCCAACCACCGCATTCCACTCACCCGTCGGAATCCGCACATCCGCCGTCGGAGCCGTATCCGACCACGTCTTCGTCACGTAGTTATAAAACCGCGCCGGTGCCCACTTCCCCGTCGCATAATCAAACATCCCCTGCGCCGTCACCGGTGCAAACGGCACACGCCCGTATACCTTCAGCGGCTTCCACGGCTTCAGCCCCGCCGCAATCTGATCCGGAAACACCTTCGCGTCTCCCGCCGCCTCATACGCTTCCTGCTCAATCTCGCCCGAAACCTGATGCTGCCCGTGCCCATCCGTAATCCCGCCCACAAACGTCGCCATCAGCACCAGCGGACGCTCCCGCCGGATCGCCAGCACCGTGTCATACAGCACCCGTTCATGCCCCCACTGCTGGAACGCTTCCTCCTGCGTCTTGGAAAACCCGAAATCCGCCTCTGTCCCGAAGTACTGCCTCACGCCGTAATACCCATCCGCCGCCAGCAGCTCATTCGTCCGCAAAACCCCCAGCGCGTCATCGGCATCCGCCGACATCGCATTCTGTCCGCCCTCGCCGCGCGTCAGCGTCAGCAGGCTCGCCCGCGCGCCCACTCCGCGGCTCTCATACGTCAGCATCCCGCCATCCTCGTCATCCGGATGCGCCACAATATCCATCACACTCGCCCACGTCCCCAGACGCTTCAGGCTCAGCGCCAGTCCCGCCGCGCCGCGATCCACCGCCCGCGCCTCGGCTCGTTCCCGCGCCGACGGATACTCCGCGCCGCCATCCTTCTTCGCCGTCGCCTGCGCCATCCCCGCCGTCTGTGCGGCCATCATCGCCGCCAGCGCCATCCATCCCGCCGCCTGAGTCCTTCTCGTCATCGCTCTCATCTCATCGCCAGTGTACAATCCGTGCAGCCGACCGCCGCACTCCATTTGCAACCATGCCCCAGTCAACGCACCCGTCCAGCCCCGCATACAGCCCCGCATCCGATCTCGCGCCCAGCCCCGCCCACCCCACGCTCACCGGTCGCCTCGGGCTTCCCACCGCCGTCGCCCTCAACATGATGGAGATGATCGGCGTCGGTCCCTTCGTCACGCTTCCCATCATCCTCGCCACCACCGGCGCTCGCTACTCCGCCTGGGCCTGGCTGCTCGGTGCCGTCATCGCTCTCTGTGACGGCCTCGTCTGGGCCGAACTCGGTGCCACCTTCCCCGACGCCGGCGGCTCCTACGCCTTCCTGCGCCAGCTCTACAACCCGCGCCGCGCCGGTCGCTGGATCTCGTTTCTCTACGTCTGGCAGCTCAGCTTTTCCGCGCCGCTTTCCATCGCCTCCGGCTGCCTCGGCGTCGCCACCTTCACCGTCTGGCTCTGGCCCGCGCTCGCCGCGCCCATCCCTGGCTTGCCATTTCTTCACTCCACCAGCCTCATCGCCGCCGCCGCCTGCCTGCTCGTCACCGCGCTGCTCTACCGCAACCTCACCGCCGTCGCCCGCATGGCTTGGATCCTCTTCTTCGGCGTCCTCGTCACCATCGTCGGCGTCGTCGCCTCCGGTGCAGCCGTCTCCGCGCGGCTCCATCCCGCGCCCAGCTTCGCCTCGCTTCTCGGCTGGCCCACGCTCGCTCTCCTGCCCGCGCTCGCTCAGGCCACGCTCATCGCCTGCTACGACTACTGGGGCTACTACAACATCTGCTTCCTCGGCTCCGAGGTCCGCCATCCCCAGCGCACCATCCCCCGCGCCATCCTGCTCTCGCTCGCGCTCGTCGCCGCGCTCTATCTCGCCATGAACTTCGCCCTGCTGCCCGCGCTCGGCTCCGGTTCGCTTCTAGCCACCCACTCCGCCAGCCGCGTCGCACTCGTCGCCGACCTCGCACGCCTCGCCTTCGGTTCCACCGCCGCCCGCGTCCTCGCCGCGCTCATCCTCTGGAGCGCCTTCGCCAGCGTCTTCTCGCTCCTGCTCGGCTACTCCCGCGTTCCCTGGGCCGCCGCACGCGACGGCAATTTCTTCCGCTCCCTCGACGCGCTCCACCCGCGCCACGGATTCCCTCACCGCTCGCTCCTCGCCCTCGGATTCACCGCCACCCTCTTCTGCTTCTTCTCCCTCGGCCAGGTCATCGCCCTGCTCGTCGTCATTCGCATCCTGCTTCAGTTCCTGCTCCAGCACTTCGGCCTGCTCGCCCTGCGCCGCCGCCATCCCTCGCTGCCGCGCCCATTCCGCATGCCGCTCTACCCGCTCCCCGTCTTCGCCGCCATCGCCGGATTCCTCTTCATCCTCGCCTTCCGGCCCCATCCCTTCACCGAACTCGCCGCCGCCGCCGCCATCGCCGCCACCGGCTCCGTCCTTTACTTCCTGCGCGCCCGTCGCCTCCACCACTGGCCCTTCGACACCCATCCCTGACCGCTCAAAAATCCTCGCCAACTCCCCCGAAAAATCCCTTCAAACCCGTGCTATCCTTCGGCATGGCAACGACCGCGCCACGGGCCATCTGGAACGCCCCGCGACACGCCGCCGTCGTGCGCCTCACCCACTGGCATCGGACTCTTTTCAACCCTGGCTTGCCGCTGCTCATACAACAACGCCGCCGGATCACCGACCTCGGCAGGGAATACACTATCTCCCATGATCCACAACGGTCGCCGCAAACTGCCCTACGACGCCGAAGCCGCGCTGGTTCACCTCTGCAACGCCGACGCCAAACTCGCCGCGCTCATTGACCGAGCCGGTCCGTTCACGCTGCGTCTGGGCCATGCGGGCACACCGTTCAGTTCGCTGCTCGAATCGATCATCTACCAGCAGTTGCATGGCAAGGCTGCAGCCACCATTCACCAGCGCGTACGCGCCCTCTTTGGCGACGACGATCCAACGCCGGAGCTACTGCTTGCCACTCCATCTGACCTGCTGCGCTCCGCAGGCCTCTCCGCCAACAAGCTCGCCGCCATTCGCGATCTGGCTGAAAAAACACTCTCCGGGGTCGTCCCTTTGCAGCGCGCCATCACACGCATGACAAACGAAGAGATCCTCGCTCGCCTCACTCAGGTTCGCGGCATCGGTCCCTGGACCGTCGAGATGCTGCTCCTTTTTCGCCTGGGCCGACCCGACGTCTTTCCCGTCACCGACTATGGCGTGCGCAAAGGCTTTGCGCTCACCTTCCAACGCCATCCGCGTTCTCGCCCCATCACTGCTGCCGATCTGCCCGCGCCAGATCCCATGCTCCGCCGAGCGCGTCGCTGGTCACCCTACCGATCCGTCGCCACATGGTATCTTTGGCGCGCCTGCGATCTGGCCGCCAAGACCTCCTGACCAGAATTTTGCAATTCGACCTGACTGCATTACCGGCTCGATTGCAACTTCCCTTCGCAGCGGGCATCCAAATGGAAGGATCACCGCTTCGCCATCCATACGGAGTCTTCTCGTGTCGCAGTTCAACAGCTTCGTCCGCATCCCGCTGCTTGCGCTGCGCCACCGTCTCTTGCCGCTGCCGCCCATCGGCCTGCTCGAAACCGACCTTGTCCGGCTGCGTGTGCTGCCCATCGACATCGACTTCAACCTGCATCTCAACAACGCTCGTTACCTCAACGCAATGGACTACGGGCGCATGCGTCTGCTTGCCCGCTCCGGCCTATTTGACATCTTTCTGCGTTCCCGCTGGAAGGCCGTCGTCGGCGCCGTCTGGATGACCTATCGCCGCTCTCTTCCACTTCTCGCCCGCTACGATCTGGCCACGCGCCTCGTCTGCTGGGACGATCGCTGGTTCTACATGGAGCAGACGTTCACGCAAGGCGGAGAACTTTGCGCTGTAGGATGGGTTCGCGGCGCGCTTCTGGATCAGGAGCGCATCGTCTCGCCGCGCCAGATCATTGCCTCGGTCGCGGCTGATCTGGTCAGCCCGCCTCTGCCAGCCAACATTCTTGCCTGGAATGACCTGACGCGCGAAAAGCTGGGCCAGACCCGCGAGAAGCTGGACCAGGCTCGCGAGCGCACCAGCGAACCCCGCTCTGACGCAATGCAGGAGCCGAAATGATCGAGTATCTCTGGCTGGGACGAGTCGATTACGCCGAGGCGCTCGCCATGCAACAGCAATGCGTCGAGCTGCGCCACTCCGGCCGCATCGGCAACCTGGTTCTGCTGCTCGAGCATCCGCCCGTGCTCACGCTGGGCCGCAATGCCCGCCGCGAAAACATTCTCGCCAGCGACGCTCTGCTGGCAGCGCGCGGCATCACCGTTCACTCCATCAACCGCGGCGGCGATGTCACCTATCACGGCCCCGGCCAGCTTGTCGGTTATCCCATCTTTGACCTGCGCAGCCTCACCGGCTCCTCAGGAAATCGGCTTGGACCCGTGGATTTCGTCCGTCAGATGGAAGAGGTACTCATCCGGCTCTGTGGCAGCTTTGGCATCCTCGGCGGACGCGTCGCAGGGCGCACCGGCGTCTGGGTTGGCTCGCCCCAACCCGGCCTGCCAGCACAGCAACAGGAGCGCAAGATTGCCGCCATCGGAGTCCACATCTCGCGCGGCATCACCTCGCACGGCTTTGCCCTCAACGTCACCACGCAACTGGAAGATTTTCAGTGGATTGTGCCCTGCGGCATCGCCGACCGCGCCGTCACCAGCATGAAAGCCGAAATTCCTGCATCCGCGCAAAAGCCAGCCGACGGACTTGAACTGGAGACCGTTGCCAACCGTGCCGCGCTTTACTTTGGGCAGGTCTTCGGCCAGCAGGTGCTGGCGCGCGAGTCGCTTGCATCTCTCTTCGCCCAGTAAAAGGCCGTCGCCTGTCGCTACTGCCTGCCTCAACAGTGGACTTATATAATCCGTTTGGGAGTTTGCTGGCGAACTCCGGGACAAGCGCCCGACGCGCTTTCAGCGCAAAGATTTTGCGCGCTCAGAAAGGTTTTTCCATGCCCACCGATGTTGTGATGCCCCAAATGGGCGAATCGATCTTTGAAGGAACGATCACACGCTGGCTCAAACAGCCCGGTGACGTGGTGCGCGCCGATGAGCCGCTCTTTGAAATCTCCACCGACAAAGTAGACGTGGAGATTCCCTCGCCCGTGACTGGAACCCTGACCGAGATTCTGGTCGCCGAAGGCGTCACGGCCAACGTCAACACCATCGTCGCCCGCATCGCTGAAGGCGGGGCCGCCGACGCCACCCAGTCCGCGCCGCAGGCCCCAACACCGCAGGCCCCAGCAACCCAAGCTGCACCGCCATCCGTGCAGCAATCGGCACCCAAGCCCGCTGGGCTACCGGCTGCCAGGCCAGCGCCCGCCGCGGCCAGTCGGCCAGCGGCTTCCGCCCGTGCTGCTGCCTTGTCTGCCACCAGCTTACCCGCGTCCACGCCGGAGCGTCTGCGTTCTTCGCCGCTGGTCCGCCGCATCGCCGCCGAACACGGCACGGATCTGCGTCGTGTGCCCGGAACAGGCTCCGCCGGACGCATTACCCGCGACGATCTGCTGCGTTATCTGGAAACCGCCTCGACCAGCCAGGAGCAAAATGAAGCAACGGCAGAACCGGCGCTCGTCGAGGAGCGTGTGCCCATGACGCGCATGCGCGCCATGATCGCCGACCGGATGATCGAAAGCCGACGTACCAGCGCCCATGCGCACACCGTCTTCCGCATCGATATGACGCGCATCGTGCGTCTGCGCGAGCGGGAAAAAGCTGCTTTTGAAGCCCATCACGGTGTGCGATTGACCTTCATGCCGTTCATTGCCGCTGCCGCCATCGCCGCGTTGCGTCGCTTTCCTGTACTCAATGCCGCCATCGACGGTGATGCGATTCAATATCACGGAAGCGTTAACCTGGGTATCGCCGTTGCGCTGGACTGGGGACTGATCGTGCCCGTCGTTGCCGAGGCCGATCGCATGACCTTTGCCCAGCTTGCTGCCTCCATCGCCGACCTGGCCGAGCGCGCGCGCACCAAGAAACTCAAGCCGGAGGAGGTCACGGGCGGAACCTTCACGCTCACCAACTCCGGTATCTTCGGTGAGGAGTTTGGTACTCCGATTCTGAACCAGCCGGAGTCGGCAATCCTGGCCATCGGCGGGCTGAAGAAAGCGCCCGTTGTGCTCACAGACGACGAGGGCAACGATACGATCGCCATCCGCTCGGTGCAGCACTTCTGCCTCGGCATTGACCACCGCATCATTGACGGGGCCGACGCAGGACGCTTCATGACCGAGTTCAAGCGCCAACTGGAAAGCTGGCGCGCGCCGATTCTCTGAGGTAACAGAACTAGAAGGCGACGCAAGCAATCCGTTCCTTGCAGGCGCGCGGTTAAGATGGGGATTGGATTCTCCCATGCTGACACGTCCTTGCCAGGCCGAAATCGACCTCGCTGCATTCGCACATAACCTGCAACGATTGCAGCGCATTGCGGCTCAGGCCACGCTTGCCGCAATCGTGAAAAGCGATGCCTATGGACACTCGCTCGCGCTTTGCGCGCCCGCAGCAGTTCAGACTGGCGCATCGTGGCTCGCCGTCACCTCCACCGATGAGGCGCTGGCGGCTTTTCACGCCTGTGCCCAGACGCAAACTTCGCTACGCGCCCTGCCACGGATTCTGGTGCTCAGCGGTCCGTTTCCCGGCGATGGTGAAGCGGTCGCCCGGCACGGATTCACCTGCTCGGTCTGGCAGCGCAATCATCTGGAAGAGTTGCAGCGTGGCGCTCGCGCTGTCGGTCCCGCACGCACTCCAGTCCATCTGGAAATCGAGACAGGCATGAATCGGCAGGGTATTGCACTCGACGATCTTCCCGCGTTCCTTGCCCTGCTGCCTGCTTTTCCTGCGCTCCATCTGGATGGCGTCATGACGCATCTCTACGCCGCAGATGAAGGCGACCACCTTGCCACAAACCGCCAGCTGAAGCAACTGGAGGCTGGCCTGCGCGGGATCAGCGACTGGGTTGCGGCCACCGGCACGGAGAAGCCCAAATGGCTGAGTGTTGGCAGCTCCGCCGCGCTGCTTGACGGCCTGGTGCGCGAACATCTGATGGCAATGGCGACGGCACATCAAATGAGGCTACTGCTGCGTCCGGGCCTTGCGCTCTATGGCATCGCCCCGGAGTTTGATCCGCTGCCACAGCCCGATGCAAGCCCACGCCCCGATGCGTGTCCGGTCCTTGCTGCGAGTTCGGACCATCTCCTGCCCGTGCTGCGCTGGACGACGCGCATCACCACTTTGCGGCACATCGCGCCGGGTGAAGTCGTCGGCTACAACGGCACTTTTCGCGCCTCGCAGCCCATGCGCCTTGCGCTGATCGCAGCTGGCTACGCCGACGGGCTGAGTCGCAAACTCTCCCATCGCGGCCACGCGCTGGTGGCTGGCCAGCAGGCACCGTATGCCGGACGCATCTCGATGGATCAGGCCGTAATCGACGTAACCCGGATTCCTGAAGAAGGCGTCCGCATCGGTGACGAAGTGGTGCTGCTGGGCAGCCAGAATCAGGCAGAGCAGGGAAGGCAGGGGCCAGGCCAGGCATCGGTCACAGCGCAGGATCACGCCCGCTGGGCCGAGACGATTCCCTGGGAGATATTCACCTCGATCGCTTCACGCGTGACGCGGCTCGCCAAGCCTCAAAGAAGAGAAGCCGACCGCGGATACACGCGCTGGTAAACTGAAGTTTCATGCTCAAACGCCTGTATGCGCGCTGGATGTATGCCTGGGAGACGCGACTGACCACTCGCGACCAGAACCGCATCGTCCGTCCACTGGAGTGGGGATTTGACTGGCTTGCGCCATATCTGCAGCGCATCGGGCTAAGCGATGAGGCGATGCGCGTCGAGGCTGGGCTGGCGCGTGCGGATGCCTCGGCGCAAGCTCAGGCAAAGGCGCTGATGATGGCAGTCAATCAGGCGATCCTGGCCGATAGCGAGGGTTTTTTTGCCTATCGCAAGCCGACGGATTTCTATCTGGAGCGGCGAGCACCGCAGTTATTTCCCACCAACGTTCGACCGGAGACACTGCGTCGCGCGCGGCGCATGGAGCAGGATGCGGCAGCGGGCAAAGTTCCCGCTGCGGAGTTTCTGCGTTTCACCTCGCCCGTTGCGACGCCCTATACCGAGAATGACCACGTGAATGCACGCTGGTTTCCAGCCGAACCCGGGCCAGGCCAGCCCAGGCAGGCAATGATCGTGATGCCGCAGTGGAACGCCGATGCGCTCAGCCACAATGCGCTTTGCCGCATCTTCAACCGCTTCGGCGTTTCGGCGCTGCGATTGTCCAAGCCCTTCCACGATATTCGTCGTCCGGCTGAGCTGGAACGCGCCGACTATGCGGTGAGCGCCAACATCGGACGCACGCTGGCCGCCACGCAGCAGGCGGTGATCGATATTCGCTGCTGCCTGGATTGGCTGGAGCAGCAGGGCTTTGAGCAGTTCGGCGTGCTGGGCACGAGCCTTGGAAGCTGCTATGCGTTTTTGGCCAGCGCACACGATGCAAGGCTGCGCGTGAATGCCTTCAATCATGCCTCGGCAGCCTTTGGCGACGTGGTCTGGACGGGCCAGAGCACGCGCCACATTCGTCAGGGGCTGGAAGATGCTGGCCTCACGCAGACCGATCTGCGCCATCTTTGGGCAGGCATCAGCCCCATGCACTACTACGAGAAGTTTGCCAGCTACAGCCGCAATCCGGCAGCAGACGGCGAGACTGTACATGGCTGGTTCAAAAGGGTTTTACTGGTTTACGCCCGCTACGATCTGACCTTTCCTCTGGAGTACTCCCTGGAGGTCCTGCGCTCGTTTGACGAGCATGGCATCGAGTTTGAACGGCGGGAGCTGCCCTGCGGCCATTACACCACCGGCGAGACTCCGTTCCAGTATATGGATGGGTGGTTTCTGGGATCGTTTGTCTATCGCGCCTTTCGAGCACTGGCGACTGAGAGCCGCTCAAAGCCACCGTCTCGCGCTGACGAAAGCCCACTGACGCTGCACGACGAGACAAAAAGCGCATAAAATGCTGGTATGACCGACCGCGTACCTGCCTCCTTTGCTCTGCCGCTGGCTCAGGCCGACCCTGACGTCGCCGCCGCTCTTGACCACGAACTCCTGCGCCAGCACGAAGGGCTGGAGATGATTGCCAGCGAAAACTTCGTTTCTGAAGCGGTGCTGGAAGCAGCCGGAAGTGTCTTCACCAACAAGTATGCCGAGGGCTATCCCGGCAAGCGCTACTATGGCGGCTGCGAGTTTACCGACATTGTGGAAAATCTGGCACGCGACCGAGCCAAGGCGCTCTTTGGTGCCGACCACGCCAACGTGCAGCCGCACTCAGGCTCACAGGCCAACGCTGCGGCCTACATGGCTGTTCTGCAGCACGGAGACACGATCCTCGGTCTGGATCTGGCGCATGGCGGTCACCTGACGCACGGCCACAAGCTCAGCTTCAGCGGCAAACAGTTCCGGCCTACGTTTTACGGCGTACGCAAAGATACCGAAACGATCGATTACGACGAGCTGGAGTCCATCGCAGAGCGCGAAAAGCCCCGCCTGATCATCGGCGGCGCCAGCGCATACTCACGCATCTGGGACTTTGCCCGAATGCGGCAGATCGCCGACAAGGTCGGCGCGATGCTGCTCATCGATATGGCGCACATTGCAGGGTTGGTGGCTGGCGGCGCGCATCCTTCGCCCGTGCCACATGCGCAGATCGTGACCACAACGACGCACAAGACGCTCCGTGGGCCGCGTTCGGGCCTGATTCTCTGCGGCCAGGAGCTAGCGGCAGCGATTGATCGCGCGGTCTTTCCCGGCCAGCAGGGCGGACCGCTGGTACATATCGTCGCGGCCAAAGCAGTGGCGTTCAAGGAGGCACTTTCTCCGAGCTTTGCCGACTATGCTCGGCGCGTGGTGGCCAATGCACGCGTGCTGGCGGCGGGATTGCAAGAGGCCGGCTTCCGCATCATCTCCGGCGGAACGGACAACCACGTGATGCTGATCGATGTCTTCGCCAAAGGCATTCTCGGCTCAGAGGCGGAGCTGGCGCTGGGCAAGGCTGGAATCACGGTGAACAAGAATGCTATTCCCTACGATACAAATCCGCCGCTGAAGCCGTCGGGCATTCGCATCGGCACGCCAGCGCTGACCACACGCGGCATGGGCGAAGCGGAGATGCGGCAGATTGCCCTGTGGATCGCGCGGGCGCTCGAGCAGCGTAGCGACGACCAGGCGCTTGCGCGCATTCACGGCGAGGTAACGGAGCTGGCCAACCAGTTTCCGCTGTACGCCTGGAAGCGACAGCCTGTGACCGTTTAATCCGCAGGAAGTGACTCGGACAGCGCCGGTGGATGAGTCGGATTGCGGACGCAGGGCGAGGTTTTGGGGCTGGATTCTCACGAATCCAGCCCTTGGTGTTTGGTCCATCTCTTTGCGCAGCCCTCCAGCGCCGATGTAGGATGAGTTCGCTCGTACTCCGCGCCAATTGCGGAGTCTCGTGCTTCGTCTGAATCCGGAATGAAGGTGGTATATGAATCGATTTGTCTTGTTTTTCTTTAAAAGACGGGTGGTTTCTGTGGTCGTTTTGATAACGGCTGGATGCCTGTCCGGGCTGCTCACGCTGGGGCAGAATCCGTCCACGGTTTCGACCGATACAAAGCCCATCGTACTGACGGGCGGCGATGAGCGCCCGAGCTATTCGCTGAATGGAGACTGGCACTCGATACCCGATCCCTATTTTGCCGGTTTGTACGACTTCCACGGTCATGAGTCAAAACGCGGCTGGTTCCTGAACCGGACGGCAAAGCCCGACGATACGGGTCCGTTGGACTACAACTTTGCGCAGTCGCCCGTGCTCCATGTTCCGGGAGACTGGAACACTCAGGATCCGGAGCTGTTTCTTTACGAAGGGCCGATGTGGTACGAAAAGGATTTTGACTACAACCTGAAGCCCGGAACACGAGTCTTTCTGCGCGTGGGCGCGGCCAACTACAAGTCGATCTTCTGGGTGAATGGCAAGCGCATCTGCGACCACACCGGAGGCTTCACAGCCTTTGCCTGCGAAGTGACCCCGGCCCTGGTGGATGGCCACAACTTTATTGTGGCCGTAGTGGACGATACGCGTCGAGCGGATGGCGTGCCGACGACAAAGACTGACTGGTTCAACTACGGAGGCCTGACACGCGAGATCGGGCTGATCGATGTGCCGCAGACGTTCATCGACCAATATGATCTGCATTTGAATCGCGCGGACCGGTCGGAGATCGACGGCTGGGTCCACGTGATGAACAGCCAGCCCGGCGAAACGGTTGAGGTCGCGATTCCCGAGCTGAAAGCCACGACCACGGGGCAGACGGACGCCAGCGGCCGCGCAGCAATTCAATTCCATCCAGCGGGACTGAAACTGTGGTCGCCAGAGTCGCCGACACTGTATCGCGTGCGCCTGACGGCTGGGGCAGATTCACTTCAGGATGAGATTGGCTTCCGCACCATCGAGGTACGCGGGACGGAGATTCTGCTCAACGGGAAGCCAGTGTTTCTGCGCGGAGTATCGATCCACGCCGAAGCACCGTATCGCACCGGACGAGCCTGGAGCTACAAAGACGCGGCGACGCTGTTGGGCTGGGCCAGGGAACTTGGCTGCAACTATGTGCGTCTGGCGCACTATCCTCACGACGAAGCAATGCTGCACACCGCGGATCGTCTTGGCCTGATGGTTTGGTCAGAGAACCCGGTCTACTGGGCAGTGGAATTTGATAACCCCGCCGTCTATGCCAACGCACAAAATCAACTGGATGAGGAGATCAACACCTCACGCAATCACGCTTCGATCATTCTGTGGTCAATGGCCAACGAGACTCCGGTCAACGATGCGCGCACGAAGTTCATCACGCAGCTGGCCACTCACGCGCGCGCGCTGGACTCAACACGGCTGATTACCGCCGCCCTGCTGGTGCATGGCACAGACGACACGAAGATTGTGGACGACCCGCTTGGCGCGGCGCTGGACGTGATCGGGACAAACGAATATATCGGCTGGTATGAACGACATCCGGAGGATATCGACAAATTCACCTGGCAGATTGCCTATCAAAAGCCTGTAATTATGAGCGAGTTTGGTGCGGGAGCCAAGGCTGGCCTGCATGGTGGACCGGATGATCGCTGGACCGAGGAGTATCAGGCCAACGTCTATCGGCACCAGATTGTGATGCTCAACAAAATCGGCCAGCTTCGCGGGATGAGTCCCTGGGTGCTGATGGATTTCCGCTCACCTGTGCGCGTGCTGCCAGGCATTCAGGATGGCTTCAACCGCAAGGGCCTGATCAGCGACCAGGGACAGAAGAAGCAGGCTTTCTTTGTCCTGCAGAAGGCGTATCTGGATAAGGCTGTGGGCAAAGCGCAGTAACTCTCAAACCTGTTCCATATCCGACTGCAGAGTTATCCGAAAGGATATGGAAGCAAACTGCTGCGAGGATAGAAACTGGCGGACATCTTCGGTCAAGGTTACTAGATTTCAGTTACCACCGACTGGGAATGTCCGCCAATCATCTTTTGCGGACCAAAGACGAATCCATACATACCGGCCAGTATCTGAATGAGGAGCGAAGTTGAGACGGCCGCCACATCCATCCACAACAGGTTTCGCAGGATGCTGAGATCAAATCGCCAGATGCTGTAGATCTGAACGCCGAGGATGGCGACTACATTGGCAATGTTATTCCACCAGTAGACAAATCTTCGCGAGACATGAATCGTCTGTAGATATTCGGCAAGGAAATTGATGGAAGAAGCTAGAATTATGAGGCCCACTTCAAACTGCAAGCCCTGATAGTGCGGGCCAAGAATAAGCAGATACATCTGGGGAATGAGGAAACCAGAAGCGCAAAACAGTCCCAGGACAAGAATGCCCACAGCCATCGCAACAAGATACCGCGGGAGTACTTGATGACGCGGCAGGCGGGCGAAAAAGGGCTCCACAAAAATAGCATTGATGATGCGAAATGTAACGAGGATCTGTCCAAGCCGCGCGAGCGCGCCAAGGTTGGCGATGCCTGTGCTGTTGTGACCAAGCACCAGGAGCAGCAGGAGCATGATCTGCCCTTGCAGAGCATAAAATACCGAACTTGGAGCACTCGGCAAGGCAAGCTGCACGATCTGGCGCTGCATTGTACGGTTAGCTTGTCCCCTGACCTGCAAAAGATGTTTTGCGCGCATGTAAATACTGGTGGCCTGATAGAGAATCTGCGCACAGTTGAGAAGTACACAGACATAAATATTCAGCACATGCGCGCCCCAAGCCACACACAGCAAAGCAAGTGAACCCAGGCTGCCAAGTATCTGAACACGATAGAAGAATGCTCGATCGCGCAGAAGCAGAAGCACCGTGGCATAACTGCCGCCAACGCGTGCAAACCACGTAATGAAAAGGATGGCAGCAATGATCTGAAGATTGTCGAAAAGGCTCCAGTGATGTCGGTTGAGAATCCACAGGAGGACCAGAGAGATCACTGGAGCCAGTGCAAGGTACACCATGGTCATGATGTGTCGAGCCGAATCGATATAGTCGGCGATCAGTTTGTGATCCTTGAGGCGGTCGCCAACCAGAGGAGCAACCGTTCCCGTGGTCAGAGTGTCCATGAGCACAGTCAGTGTGCCCATGAAGCCAAAGATGATGGCAAACTTGGCATACTCTTCCGTGGGAAGCAGACGCACGCAAAGCAGTCCATAAACCAGGTTGCCGATGGTAGCAAGCCCCTGTCTCGTTACAAACTGATGCAGGTGACGGATGCGGGAGCGGAGATGATCGGGAACCTGCATGGGAAGAGTGTTTCCTGTATGCGTTTTGCGAGAGAGAAACAAGGACTACTTCAGACAACAAAGAATGCGGTATGGAATTTCCTGCGTGTTGATCCAGCAAATTCCTCAGGGAAGATACATGCCTCCTGAAATCAGCTATTGCTTTTCGACCTTGTCGCTGGAAAAGCCTTCTTGAAAATAGCCGCCAGATCCGTAGCCGCCGTAGCCATCGCCGTAGTATTTACGGTAATTGCCATATCCGCTGTAGTAGCTCTCGGAGAAAGGCAGCGCATTGACGATGGTTCCGAATTGCTTTTCGGGATACTTTGCCACATCCTGTCGAATGCGCGCCAGCGCACGTCGCTGCGCCACCCCAATGCGAGCAACAACAAGCAACGTGTCACAGAATCGGGTGATGATGAGCGCATCCGCCACCAGCAGCACCGGCGGTGTATCGATGAGCACATAGTCGTAATGCAGACGTGCCCAATCCAGAAGCTCGGCGAGACGAGGCTGGCTGAGCAGTTCTGAAGGGAACGGAGGAATCTCCTGCACGGGCAGAATATCCAGGCCCGGAATGTCAGGTACAGATTGGATGCACTCTTCCGCATGAACCTCAAGATCGCTGAGGAAGCGGCTGAGTCCAGGCTGTCCGCCGATGTTCAGTCGAAGTCTTTGCGCGATAGTGGGCTTGCGAAGATCTGCATCAATGAGCAAAACACGTTTGGATTGCGAAGCAAGCACCACGGCAAGATTGAGGGTGGTCGTGGATTTTCCCTCACCGGGTCCTCCACTGGTTAGGGCAATGACCCGCTGGGGCTTTGGTGTGGGCATCAGCGAGATAGATGTACGCAGCAGCCTGTACGCCTCCGCACTGGCAGAGCGCGGAGCCAGAAGGGTGACCAATGCAAGTCCATCGGTGGACTTACTCACCAGCTCGTCCTTGTATTCGGGAACGGAGGCAAGCACAGGCAGAGGCAAGCTCTGCTCGATTTGTTCTACCGTATGTACTGTATCGCTGCTCAGCGTCAGAATGCCAACAATCAGGATGGCGATGATCAGTCCACCAGCAAAACCGGAAAGCACGATCACACTGACCCTGGGGTAAGCACGTGCGCCAGGAACCAGGGCTTCGGAAAAGTGATTCAGAATCTGTGTCTGCATGCCTGCTTCGATCTCGCCGCTCCCCAGGGTGGAAAGCAGTGTGTCATAAAGTGTCTGATCGCTCAGGTACTGCGCTTTCAAAACCTCATAGTGAACAATTGCCGACGAGGAATCCTGGGACTGTTGCTTGAGTGTGGCGATCCGATCGTCAAGGCTTTTGACGACGGCTTGCGAGCTTTGCACATCCTGCAGTGCGCTTTGCAGCAGCTTCTGGTGGAGAGTGTTGATGTCGTCTTGAATGCTCCGGACCTGTGCTCTTGCTTGTGAAAGCGGCGGATAGTTCTTTCCATAGCGCTCTTCGAGAGAAGCGACGGCTGCCTTTGCTGCGGAAAGCTGACCGACCAGACCTTCCATCTGCATACTTCCAGGAACTGTCGCAGGTGGGACAGCATCAGGATTGTGAAGAAGGTTTTCGTATTGAGCTTCTGCGAGGTAGAGGTCGGCCTGAGACTTCACCCGTTGACCAAGAAGCCCGGAAGTCTCAACCACCAGTGTGCTGGTTCCGATGGAGGATGCCCCCGCTCCGCCACCAACTCCCTGATTTGCGCCTCCTCCAAGGTCGATAATCCCAAGTTTGAGGCCGGACGACATCAGGTCACTCTGTTCCGTTTGAATTTTCTGCTTGAGCGAATCAAGTCGCTCCGTCAGAAATGCGCTGACATCCTGCGTGCTTCTGTATCTCTGACGAAAACTCTGCTCAAAGTATTCGTCGACAACATCATTAGCGACCAGTGCGGACAGGACTGGGTTGCGACTACGAAATGTGACAGAGATTAATTCTGTGTCAGGCATGCGAGCAACGGTGAGACTCCCAAGAAAAGCTTGAACAAGCTGGTCCCGCACCGTTGGGATATCCATATTTTGCTTCAATCCCGGATTAAAGAGGGGGTTCGCTGCAAGACCCAGCTTCTTTATGGTTGCAAGCGCAACATCTGTTGTCTTCAAACCAGTAATCTGTGTTTGAATCTTCAATGCATAATCATCCGAAGTGGACCCAAGTGCGCTGAGGCTAATCGAACCGTGTTGATCCAGATGAATAAGAGCCGTCGCATCATAGAGGCTGGGCTGAAAATGCGCCCAGATACCCGCGGCAAATCCGCAGATACTTGCGAAGGCCGCAATGAACAAGCCATACTTCCGGCCGATGCGAACAATGTCTCCAAATCGAATCGGAGCGTCACTCAGGTTCTTCACGAAGCTGTTTTGCAATTCGTTCAAGCGTACACGCTCTCCGGGTGAATCAGGTTAAGGACATCAGATGAGTTGTCCGCAGGGAAATAGAACACTCCCAGGACAAACGATGCGGCAAGAAGTATTTGTGTTGAAGTCATGCTGGAGTTACGGGTCATGTCGGCAACATAAAGTTGTGTAAATATCAACACGGAAAGTAGCAGTGAATGCGGATATCGCTGGTTCACGAGCAGGTACATGCCAAGGAGCAATAAGCCCACAGCTGTGCCCATCCTCATCAAAACATAGAATGAACCGGAAAAAGTTCCAAGTTCATCCGCAGTTCGTGGCAAGTCCTGTTCATCGAGCGAGTAGGTCGCATCATATGCATTGATCTCTCCTGCATGCGCGGCATTCGTGCCTTGCCCCAGTCCTGCACCCACTGGATCATAACGTTGAGGAATGAACCCCGTCAGCATATAGATGATCCTTGCTTTGCTGCCCTGAACGTTGGACGAGTTTGTTGTTCGCGCTTCAAATGCGCGGAGCATCGTGGGGGATATCTGGGTCGCAATCAGCAGTATTCCTGGGGTGAGCAGCAGAAGACCGACGGTGATCAGTATTGGACGAATGGTACGCAAGACGACAGCGGCAACCATCGACGCGATAACAACGATGGCTGCAAGTCCCAGACTTGTGCGCTCTCCGGAAACTGCGGTTGAGAGGAGCGCGCCAGCAGTGGATGCCGTCAGCAATAATTTGCCACAGGCGCGCCTCTCTTGTGGGATCAGCCATTCACCCATGCAAAGCGCAAGTACAATTGCCAGCCATAATGCATAAAAACTGACAAAGTTGAAGGTTCCTGTGCCACGGGCAAGATCACCCTCCAAACCTCCCATACCTACCAGCGAGGTCGTCCGATTGATGAATGCCGTGGCCGAAGATCGGGACTGCGCGACCAGCAACAATGTCATGGGAAGATTCAGTAACAGATTCCAGCGGATATATTTCTTTCGCCCCTCGGCGTTCATCGTCAGAGGAAAAATGAGGAGCATCGGAAGATAGAAGATATAGCTGTGCAGACCGATTGTAAGCACTTTGATCGGAAGATCGATCAAGACCACTTGAAGCAGTCCGTGAACAATTAAGACTGCGCAGAGCAATGCGACACCCAGTGCAAAATAGGCGCGGGTGAACAAGCCTGTCACGAGTGCGTAAAGATAGGCCATCGCGATAGGAATATCCTGAAGCAGATATAAAATCTGATATGTAGGGAAAAGCCACTTGCGGATTGCCCCGGTAAACACAACCAACCAATAGGTTGCAAAAAACAGGCGCAGAAGGCGCTTCTGTTGCACCTCATGTTTTTGAGGTGAGCGAGTATCCAAGCCTGCGAAATGTCGTGTCATGTCTCCGGCCATCCGGATATCTCCTGATGTGGCTTGACAGGCCATTACGGATTGTTGATCGTTTGCGTGAGCGCAGGGACAGCGTAGAGGGAATTGACGACATTTGAAAAGAGATTGTTCGTGAGGTTTCGAAGATAGCTGGATGGGACATAGAAAATGTCGTTCTTTTGCAGAAGAGGATCCGCAAGCTGCCCCTTTTCCAGTTTGAGAACGTCGATATGTATGATTTCGCGTGTGCCATCCGCTTTTTCGCGGATAAGAAGAGCCTTCGACCTGGATGCAATATCTGTAATACCACCCGCAAGCGCAAGTGCCTTCAACAGAGTCATATTGCGTACTCGCCCCAGTCCGGAGATGCCGTTACCCAGGCTCAAACCGCCCGTAATTGGGTATATGCCGGGCCGGGTCACTTCGCCCACCATATAAAACACAGCTGTTGGCAGAACATCCACAATGTCTCCCGGATGCACCAGCGTGTTCATAGCCTGCGAGGTCATATTCTGAGAATCAAACGCTACCTCTGTCGGCAGAGAACCGAATCGATGGAGGATGCTGATCTGCTTGCCCTCAACCCCTGTAAATCCCCCGCCCTGGTTCAGGATGTAGGCCAAGGGTGCTGGTGCGTAAAGTGCAATCGATAAGGGGTGGGCTACCTCTCCCGTCAGGTAAACAATCATGGTCGAAGACGTGAGAACCTTGACGGTGACATTCGCCTCTTTTTCAATTCCCCGGGAAACAAGCGCGTCTTCAATTGCCTTCTCTGCCTTACTCGGAGAAAGATTTGCGATATTCACAGAGCCGGCATAGGGAAGATGAATGAATCCCTGCGAATCAACTGTCGCAGTAACGTCGCTCTTGATATCCGGAAAATCATATAGGCTGACTGAAAGCGTATCGCCAGGCGCAAATCCTGGGTCGATGACCGCAGATGTCGTACTCGGACCGGGAGTCTGTGCACCTGACGCCTCTGCACGAAGGACGCCAATGGAGAGCAGCAGAAGAAGCACACACATTATCTTTGATTTCTTCATGTTCCTCTTATCCAGCGGCCAAATGGCGAAGTGAATCATGCTCGACGGCGGCATCGACTTTAGCCCGCGCGGTTTTCTTGCGTTTTACATTAAGGTTAGCATATGTGTAATTGAGCTTTGATTAAGGATTGAATTTGCTGACAAGCCGGAAAGAGATGCTAAAAACCGCAACAGATAACTTCTGACACATCCAAAAATTCAAGCACAATTGTGTTATGTTAAAGGCTTGCCGGAAAGTATCTTTGCCGAATGGGCGTCGGCCATTTCGAGTCAAAGTTTTCCGCGCCTTCGACTGACTCATGCCCCAGGAACTTTCCAAAACCTACGATCCTACCGCCATCGAAGACCGCTGGGCTGAGTATTGGGTTCGCGAACAGCTTTTTTCGCAGCCTGTACTGCAGCCTGAACGGCATTTCCGCGAACAAATATCGGACGCATACAAGCCCTCGTTCACCATTCTTCTGCCGCCACCGAATGTTACAGGGCGCCTGCACATGGGGCATATGCTGAACCAGACAGAGATGGACATCCTCACTCGCTGGCAGCGCATGCGCGGGGAGCGCAAGGCGCTGTGGGTCCCCGGCACGGATCACGCTGGTATCGCGACGCAGATGATGGTGGAGCGGCAACTTGCCGAAGAGGGGACCACACGACAGCAACTGGGCCGCGAACCGTTTCTCCAGCGAGTGTGGGACTGGAAGCGGGTCTATGGCGGAGCCATTCTGGACCAGATGAAGCGGCTCGGCGCCACGGTGGACTGGAGCCGCGAATACTTCACGATGGACGATAATCTGTCACTCGCCGTGCGCGAGGCCTTCGTCCGCCTGCATGAGCAGGGGCTGATTTATCGTGGCGCTTACATTGTCAACTGGTGCCCACGCTGCCAGACCGCGATCAGCGATCTGGAAGTGGTGCACGAGGACAGGCCAGGCAAAATCTGGGAGATTCGCTACCCTGTCGTTGGCGAGCCGGGTGAATTCCTCACCATCGCCACAACGCGTCCGGAGACGATGCTGGGCGATGTCGCGGTCGTCGTTCATCCAGAGGATGAGCGCTACGCCGCCTTCCACGGCAAGCGGGTGATGCTGCCCCTGATGGGACGCGAGATTCCTGTGATTACCGATGCGTGGGTCAGCCGCGAGTTTGGCACCGGAGCGGTTAAAGTGACACCGGCACACGACCCGAACGACTTCGCCATTGGCCAGCGGCATGGGCTTCGCTCACTCTCTGTGATGGACGAGCAGGGGCGCATGATCGCAGAAGACACTCCATATAACGGACTCGATCGCTTTGTTGCGCGGGAGCGAATTCTGGCCGATCTGGAAGCACAGGACCTGCTGGTTGCAGCTCGCGAACATGCGCTTTCCGTCGGCATCTGCGACCGCTGCAAGACGGTGGTTGAGCCGCGACTTTCCGAGCAATGGTTTCTGCGCATTCAGCCGCTGGCCGAGAAAGCCATTGCTGCCGTTGAGCAGGGAGCGATTCGCTTTACCCCGGACCAGTACCGCAAAATCTACCTCAACTGGATGGCCAACATCCACGATTGGTGTCTCTCGCGACAGCTCTGGTGGGGCCATCGCATTCCCGCATGGGAGTGTGCAGCGTGCCGCCAGATGACGGTTGTTCGCGAAACTCCGTCGCAGTGCAGCCACTGCGGCAGCGCAGCCATCACGCAGGTCAGCGATGTGCTGGATACCTGGTTCTCATCCGGCCTGTTGCCCGTCACGGTCTTTGGCTGGCCTTTTGCAGACGGGCATCCTTCCGCGGATTTTTCAGAGTTCTATCCCACATCTCTGCTCGTCACCGGTTTTGACATTCTCTTTTTCTGGGTAGCGCGGATGATCATGCTCGGCTGCTGGTTTTCCGCCGACGTGCCGATGCCGGATGGCTCGCCACGCACGCTCGCAGAGTCGGTGCCATTCCGTGATGTCTACATCCATGCGCTTGTGCGCGATGCGCACGGCGACAAGATGTCCAAGACCAAGGGCAATGTTGTCGATCCCATTGAGACCGTGCGCCAGTACGGCACAGACGCGGTGCGCTTCACGCTGGCATCCATGGCTTCGCCGGGAACCGATATTGCTTTCAGCGTGGCCCGCACGGAGGGAAATCGCGCGTTTGCCAACAAAATCTGGAATGCAGCGAGGTTTGTTTTTCTCAATCTGAATCGCGCGGCGGAAGCGGGAATTCCCGTCGAGATCACGACGAGCACGGCATTGCCCGCCATCGATGACGAAGCGCCGCTTGAAGACCGCTGGATCACAGCAGAGCTTCATCGCACCGCTGCTGTCGTCCATGCGTCACTTGGCGAATATCGCTTCGATGAAGCGGCCCAGTCGCTTTACAGCTTTATCTGGGGCAGCTTTTGCGACTGGTATCTGGAGATTGTGAAGCTTCGCCTGCAATTTGCTGAGCCACGCGGTCATGCCGCCGCTCGTGCTGCGCTTCAGACGTTGGTCGCGGTGTTTGAGTCTGCTCTGCGCCTGCTTTCGCCGCTGATGCCGTTTTTGACCGAGGAGATATGGCACGCGCTCTACAACGGTCAGCCACCCACAAAGTCGATTGCCCTGGCGGCATTTCCGGTTGCCTCCGATGCGGCATTGCAGAATGCTTCGTTCGACACCATGGGGCTGGTGCAAAGTTTCATCACGGAGACGCGTGCGCAGCGCAAAGAGATCGGCATGGAAGAAAAGGCGGAAGCGCCGGTTTTTGTCCATGCTTCGTCCAAGGTCAGGCAGACCCTGCAGCAGAATACAGCGATGATTCTGCGTCTGGCGCGGGTAAAAGAGCTGAGCTTTTGCGATGCGCTGCCAACACGCCTGACGGCTCGCTCCACGGCTGCCTTTGATCTTGCCATCGACTACGCTCGCACTGTGGATGTGGCCGCGGAGCGTGACAAGCTGTCGAAAGAGGTTGCTCGACTGGAAAAAGCATTGGCCAGCGCAGACCGCCAGCTTGGCAATCCGGGATTCCTGGCCAAGGCTCCGGCTGCCGTAGTGGAAGGCCTGCAATCGCAGCGCGCCGATTCCTCGATTCTGCTCACAAAAGCCCGGCAGGCTCTTGCGGCTTTGCCCGCGGACTCTTAGCATACTCGCAGCTTCGTCACACAGGAGTTCTTCCCTTGGAGTGGAAAAACCAATTCGTAGAGGCGCTGGTGGATCGCGCATTGCGCGAAGATATCGCCACCGGCGATACGACAACGCGGTTGACCGTGAACCCTTCGCTGCGCGCAACGGCCACCATCCTTGCACGTCAGGATATGGTGGTTTGCGGGATTGGCTGCACCTCTGCATTTCTCGACCGCTTCGCCAGTTACGACTCTGGCAGCGCAAGCCACTACGAAGTAGTCAGTCATCCGGAGATTTTTGATGGTGTGCTGGTGCGCAACGGCCAGCCGCTTGCTGTCATTCGTCATCACGCACAGGCGCTGTTGAGCTGCGAACGCGTCATTCTCAACCTCCTTCAGCATCTGAGTGGAATTGCCACCCTCACGCGGCGCTACGCCGATGCGATTCGTGGAACTTCAGCGCGCGTGCTCGATACGCGCAAGACGATTCCAGGACTGCGCATGCTCGAGAAATACGCGGTCGTCTGCGGAGGCGGCACCAACCATCGTCTCGATCTCTCCGACGGCATTCTGATCAAGAACAACCACATCGCACTGGGCGGCGGCATCCGCCGGGTTTTGGAGAAGTCGCTCGCGGCTCGGCCCTCGGGTAAGCGTGTGCAGATCGAAGTTCGCTCCATGGAAGAACTGAACGAAGCGCTGACAGCAGGTGCTGAAGCTGTGCTGCTTGACAACATGACGCCCGAGCAGGTGGCGGCATGTGTGCAACGGATTCGCAGCGAAGATCGCTGGATTCCCACGGAAGCCTCAGGCGGAATTGTGCTTGAAAATATTCGCGCATACGCGGAGACCGGAGTGGATTTCATCTCGGTTGGCGCGCTCACACACTCCGCGCCCGCAGCCGATATCTCCATGCGAATTGTTGCAACCGAGTAATCCGCGCCGAACCCATGCCGAATCCCATGCTGGACCTGACCGCCGTCAACGATGCCCTGGCTCAAACCATCTTTGCCGGACATCTGCGCTGGTTTCCGCAGATTGATTCGACAAATCTTCATGCCATGCAGCAGGGGCGCAACGGTGCGCCGCACGGCTCCGTCTATGGAGCAGATGAGCAGACCGCAGGACGTGGGCGAGGGGATCATGCCTGGCACTCCGCCGTCGGCCAGGGACTGTACGTCAGCGTCCTGGTCCGGCCCCGCATCTCTGCTGATCAGCTTGTATGGCTGCCACTGCTCGCAGGGCTGGCGCTGCATCGTGCAATTCTGGAGACGACAGCACTCGTCGCTGACCTGCGCTGGCCCAATGATATGCTGCTGCATGGCCGCAAGTGTGCCGGCATTCTGGTGGAGGCGCAAACAGATGCGGCGCGGGGTGTCTTTGCTGTGATTGGTATCGGCGTCAATCTGCACCACCGGCAGTTTCCAGCAGAGATGGCCACGCCAGCCACATCGCTTGACCTCGAGACCGGACGTGTGGTCGAGAACGAAACCCTCCTGGTTGCACTGCTACAATCGCTGGATGTGGAGCTGTCGCAGATCGACTCGCCAGTGACGCGTGACGCGTATTACGCGTCGATTCCGAGTCGGCTGGAAGCGATCTCGACCTGGATTCGCGGCAAGTCTGTAACCGTACACGGACCGCTCTCCGCGCACGGTGTTACGGCTGGATTGGACGCGCAGGGATTTCTCCGCCTGCGGACCGAGAACGGCATTATCACCATCACCACGGGCGGGCTGCGGGACCAGGCTTCAAATGGAACCGAGGAGTGAATCACAGAACTCGATGCCTGAACTCCGACCTGTGGTTCGGATGGCAGATCAGGCGCTGCGGAGGATGCACAGATGCTGTTAGCTCTCGATGTGGGAAACACCAACACGGTCCTCGGGCTATTCTCTCTGGACACAGGCTCCGCAACCGCCACGAACCAATCGTCGCTGGTTGCGCACTGGCGCGTCTCCACCCATCGCACGCAGACTGCCGATGAATACGGCGTTCTCTTCGTCAATCTCTTTAACCAGCACAAGCTTTCCACAAGTCAGGTGCATCACATCATCATCTCTTCCGTTGTGCCACCGGTAGAGAATACACTGCAGCGAGTCTGCGAGTTGTATTTCAACATAAAGCCCATCTTTGTCGAGCCGGGGATTCGCACCGGAATGCCGGTGCTGGTGGACAATCCATCCGAACTTGGTGCGGACCGTCTGGTGAATGCCGTAGCTGCGTTTGCTAAATACGGCGGCCCCACAATCGTTGTGGACTTTGGAACGGCAACCACCTTTGACGTGATCTCGGCGCGAGGAGAATATCTTGGCGGAGCCATCACGCCTGGACTTGGTATCAGCGCCGATGCACTTTTTGCGCGAGCAGCGCGACTCGGTCGCGTAGATATCCGCCGCCCCGCCAAAGTGATTGGCACCAACACCGTCGCGCACCTGCAGAGTGGTTTGTACTACGGCTATATCGGTCTGGTCGATGGCATCCTGCGACGCATGATTGCGGAGATGCATCTTGCCGATCCTACGCCGCCGCATGTGATCGCTACCGGGGGACTGGCTGGGATGATTCTTACCGACTCCGAGTTTGTTCAACAGCAGGATGAGATGCTCACGCTTGACGGTCTTCGCCTCCTCTTTGAAAAGAATCTTCCGGATGATGTGGCCGCTCGACCAGCTCGACGCCCTCGGTGATTGCTTTGGCTCAGAACTACGTCAACTACTTTACGGAAATTGAAGAGCACTTTCAGCGTCGTCGCGGCACGTTGCTGCTGCTTTCGACGCTGGATTGGGCCTTGATTGAAAGCTGGCGCGAGGCCGGCATACCCCTGGCCGCTGTGCTGCGCGGAATCGATGACGCTTTTGACAATTATGAGGCTCGCAAACGCTCACGCACCACCTCGCGCATCAATGGACTTGTGTGGTGTTCGCAGGCCGTGATGGAGGCTGCCGATCAGATGAAGGAAGCAGCAACTGGATCTCTCCCAAGAGAAGATGCAAGCTCCGATTTCACCACAGCCCGGATTGACCACCACCTGCAATCGGCTGCCAAACTCCTGCTTGCTGTTCCGATTGCACAGGAGACCTGCCGCTCCATCGCACTGCATCTGCAGGAACTGGCCTCGAAAACCGAATACTCCTCCGCCAATCTGGAGCAACTCGAAACCACGCTCAGCGCGCTCGAAGAAAAGCTTTTTGCGGCGCTGCTGTCCGCTACTCCTGAATCTCTGCTGATCGAATGGAAGCAGCAGGCGGCGCGCGATCTGGCCGCATTTCGTGCGCGCATGCAGGCGACACAAATGCAGCTTGTACAGCGGCAGTACCTGCACAAACGCCTGATCGAGCACTATGGCTTGCAGCGGCTGAGTCTGTTTTACATGAGGCACACATGAAGCCCGAAGACCGCATCCAAGTGCGCGTCGACAAGCCGCTCTACGGTGGAGACTTTCTTGCGCGCTTCGACGGTCAAGCCATCTTTACTCCGTTTCTTCTGCCCGGCGAAGTTGCACACGTTCGCATTCGCGAGGTGAAGCGACGCTTTGCACGCGCTGAGGTCGATACTCTGACAAGCCTCTCGCCCGAACGCATTTCTTCATCGTGTGCCCACTTTGGCCAGTGTGGTGGATGCCACTATCAACATGCGTCTCCAGAGATGCAGCTTCGGCTGAAACATCAGGTTCTGACCGAAGCGCTTACGCACGAAGGCCTCGCCCTTCCCACCAGGGTAGAGACTCTGAACGCTCATCCGTGGGCCTATCGCAATCGTATTCGTCTTGCCATCGATGCGAACAACGCACATCAAGCCATTGGCTATCGTGCTCGTTCATCCCACACCTTCATTCCGGTAGTGGAGTGTCCGATCGCCGCTCCTGTGCTGCTGCCGGTTGCGGAGCGCGTCGCGGAGTGGTTGCGGCGATACGGTCATCTGGACCATGTCGATGAGATGGAGCTGATGACAACTCCAGCAGAGGATGCGGTGCTGATTACGCTGTTTACCCGCCATCCAGCCAACAGTGCTTCCATCTCCGCGGCGCTTGGTGAAGTGATCGCGGCGATTGGTCATCCGCTGGCTGGAATTGCCCTGGCAGGACGCAACGATGCGATGGATGCAATCCTTGCACGGGCAGGCTGTGAAGCTCTGCTCTATCGCGTTGCGAATCTCGATTACACGGTTCGTGCAGGCGCTTTTTTTCAAGTCAACCGCTGGCTCCTGGAATCCTTTCGGGACCTCGTCGTTGGCCAGGAAAACGGCTCGCATGCCTGGGATCTTTTTGCCGGAGTTGGATTTTTTGCCCGCGCGCTGGAGTCGCAGTTTCATCGCGTGACAGCGGTGGAAGGTGCAGATGCTTCGTTCGCATCTCTGGCCGTTGCGCTGGATCAACCCAGCAGTCGAGCGATACACATGTCCACGCTCGCTTTCCTCGAAAACAATCGACTTCAACGTGAGCCGCGTCCGGATTTCATTGTCCTCGATCCTCCGCGAGCCGGGTTGGATGCAAAGACTTGTTCGCTGCTCGCCGCCATTCACGCACCTCGGATGACCTACGTCTCCTGCGATCCGATTACACTTGCTCGCGATCTGAAACTGCTGACAGCGGAACGATTTCAAATCGAGTCGATCCATCTGGTAGATTTATTTCCGCAGACGTACCATTGCGAGTCTGTGGTGAAACTGGTTCAGAAGAAGACTCTTTGAATTCCTTGCTCGACTGCACTGCTTTTCCCTGAACTGCGCTGTTCTGGACTGCCCATCTCGTGCAGGGAGCCTCGTGTGTCTGAATCCAGTGCATCCGGCAATTCGGCTTGGATCCCTCAGCAAATGAGCATCGTCCTGCACGCTCCGCTGTTGATCGCGGCCTTCTTGTTTACGATGGGCGTTTTTCTCGCGCAGTCGTTGTATCTTCGCCCTGGCTTGCTGCTCGTCGCGCTGCTGGCGCTGGCCGTGTTAGCCGCGATCAGCATCTTTCGTACACCCCGCGTGGCGTGGATTACGCTGAGTTTGCTTTGGATTTCGCTGGGCTTCTGGTCAGCACAGACGGCTCCGCAGCCCGCTCCCTCACCAGCGATTCGCGCTTTGAATGACGGTCTTCTCCGCACCCTGGAAGGCACAGTCGTCGCCGCCGAACCGCTGCATCGCAGCACTCCGGCAGACGTCGACAGCGATGACACTTCCAATTTCAGCCGTCCATCATCCTCGCAGTCCTTCGACATGCTGGTTTCTCACGCTGAATCCATCACCGACACCAGTGATCAGTTGCTGCCACTGCCAACCTCGTCGGCGCAGCAGATACGCATGACGGCTCAGTGGCGAAGCAGCAAGCCGACAACGCTCCACTGCGGCGATCATATCCAGCTGCTAACGCAACTCCAACCACCTGCCGTTTACCACGACCCCGGAGTCTGGAGCCGCGAACAGTATCTTGCAACCCAATCCATCTCAGCCACTGGCAGCGTCTCTGCCTATCTGCCGGGTCGTCTGCAACGGATGAATATTGCGGGCGAACAGAGCGCCGCCTGCCTGTTGAATCAATGGCGGGAGCGCGTGGCTTCACGCATTACGCAACTACCCGCGACCATGCGGTTCCTGCCTGCGCTGCTGCGAGTGCAGACGGAAGATGCTGCAATGCTGACAGCCATGCTCACCGGCGACCGTCGTCTGCTGGATCGCCCCTTGCGCAATGGCTTTGAGCGCACAGGAACCTTCCATCTCGTGGTCGTCTCTGGTCTGCACCTGGCCATTCTCGCCGGACTCGTGCTTTGGCTGAGCGAATCCATGCGCGTCTCGCGAAGCGTAGCCACATGGATCACCCTCGCCTGCACGTTGCTCTTTGCTCTAGCCACAGGATTTTCGATTCCCGTCCAGCGGTCTTTCTGGATGATTGCGCTGTATTTGTTGGGAAGGCTGATCTATCGGCAGCGCTCTTCGCTGAATCTGATTGGATTCGCTGCGATTTGCATTTTGGCAGAGCAGCCCGGCAGCATCCTCAACGCCAGCCTGCAAATGACTCTGCTCTCCGTCCTGTCCATCGCGGGCATCGCGATGCCTATGCTGGAAAACACAGTGCAGCCTTTGATCGCTGCCACTCACCGAATTTCACAGACCCAAAGAGATGCTTTCTTCACTCCGGGAATGCTCCTCTTTCGCACGCAGTTGCGATGGCTGGCACAGCAAGCCTCGCCCATACTTCCCTTGAATCGTGCACAGCTACTAGTTAGTGCCTGCGCACGGCTTGTTCTGCGCCTGGTGGAGATTGCCTGGACAAGCCTCATCGTCGAGCTCGCTTTGGCGCTACCCATGGCGATGTATTTTCATCGCTTTACGCTGGCCGCACTGCCGGTCAACCTGATCGTGCTCCCCCTGCTGTCCATTCTGCTTCCGATTGCAATGTTGATGCTGGGGGCCTTGATGCTGTGGCCGCCGTTGGCGCTGGCGCCGGCCGCATGTGCCGCATTCCTACTCCATCTGGCGCTAGGGACGATCAATTTTTTTGCACAGCGGCAGTGGGCAGATATTCGCCTGCCTTCCCCGACCCTGCTGGCTTCGCTGCTGGTTGTTCTGGTCCTCATGGCTGCCATCGCTCTGTCTGCTCAGGCGCAACGATTTCTCCGGGTGAGTGCGCTGGCAGTGCTGCTGCTCGTTCTTCCCATACTGCTGTGGCCACGGCCCATCGATGCGCCCGCTCACGCGCTGCTTTTTCAGGCCATCGACGTTGGCCAGGGAGACTCACTGCTATTGATTACGCCGGATCATCACACCATGCTGATCGATGGTGGCGGATTGCTGAACTATGAGCATTCGACGGCTGACTCGCAGTCGCAGTCATTCGAGATCGGTGAGGATGTGGTCTCGGCACTCCTCTGGTCGCGCGGAATCCGACGTCTGGACACCGTCGTGCTGACTCATGCTCATGCGGATCATATGGGTGGATTAAGCTCAGTGATACGCAACTTTCGCCCTCGCGAACTCTGGGTGGGAAAGAATCCACCGGTACCAGCTTACGAATTCCTGTTGCAGCAGGCAGCGCAGGCGGGAACGCAAGTACGCTCTCTGCATCAGGGCGATGAGCGGCATCTGGATCGGTTGAATTTTGAGGTGCTTGCGCCGTCCGCAGACTACACCCCCGCATCGCAGCCCACCAATGACGATTCGCTGGTAATGCGAGCCGTCTGGGGATCAGAATCGGTGCTCCTGGCCGGTGATGCCGAGGCTCCGGAAGAAGACAGCATCATGCGCCACGGTTCACTCAGGAGCACGATCCTGAAGGTGGGTCATCATGGCAGCCGAACCAGTACGCAGCCTGCATTTCTTGCAGCAGTTTCTCCGCAGTGGGCTGTGATTTCCTGCGGGCTGCACAATCACTTTGGCCATCCTCGGCCCGAGGTTCTGGCCGAGTTGCAGGCCGCGCATGTGCGCACGTTTCGCACAGACCTGGATGGAACCACATGCTTTTTACTCAACGGCAGCGAAGTGCTTGCCATGCCCATGTGTCGGCCGCAGACGATGCTGAGCACAGATCCAAGTCCGAACAACCGATAAGGAAGATTCCCTAACGATCTTCCGCCGAGGTCAGGCGAAAGGTAATGGTGCCCCAGAAGAGCCTCGCGCGCATTTGCACAGGCAGGTGACGCGCGTCATCGGTGTACCAAATCCAGATGTCTCCCCGGTTTTTCACCACGCCGGCATCTGCTGTCGGCTGCACGCGAATCGTATGAAAACTGCCAGCCTGCGTCTTCACTTCTTCCCGGCTTTCCACTTTCATCGTCACTCGCACCGTGCGCAAAGGATCCGCAACCGGGAGATCAAAATCGTGACCGATCTCCATCGGCTGCGAAGATGCATAAAACACTCCGGTCAGCAAATCCGTCAGGCAGTCTGGAATCGCGTTCTCCAGGCGTTTCTTCTGCCCGTTGACCTGGTTTCGTTCATCCAGAATCGACTTGCCTGCACCATAGTCCAGGCGGAGTGTGGAGTTGATGCGCCTGCGCCCTTCCACCGTCTGCTTGTCAAACTCGGTGGTGCATCCTCGCTCACGATCAAAGCTTGACTCAAAGCGGTCCGCGACATGAAAGAGCAGGTTGATCGCCCCCGTGGTGTCAGCCGTCGCCGTCAGTCGCTCACGCGTGCCATCAGCATCAAAATGCAGTACAGCTACGCCTGCGGGAAAGACGCGCCAGTCCACAGCATAGGTGAGGGTCTCATGCTGAGGAAATTCAAAACCGGCTCGCGGCGCGGGCAGCCGAGGCATCGGCTGTTCGGACGTCTCCGAAACCGGGAGAGCCGCACAGGCCAGCGCGGCAGAACACAATAAAGCAATATATCTCTTGCGAAATCTCAGAACCAGCTCCTCACATCAATGTCCGGTAGATTCACGCTTGCACTGCGAGCAAAACAAGCGTCCTAGGGAAAGCGCCGCAGGGCGCAACGCGTTACTCAGATTCTAGACGATGGATGCAGCGCACTCTGCTCCACGTCAAAATCACACGCTGAGCCGAAAACCCTTCTGCCTCCAAAGAAAATCAGCCGTGCATGTAAAGTTGATGCCAGGCAAGCGAGATCAGCAGACTCGCATACAACACAGCCGCTCCCAGTGCAGAACGATATTCACGATGACGCCGATACAGGTTCAGGGAAAACCTGCCCTCCAAAGTACTGGATGCACCGGATAAGTTGGACACACCCGTTGCACAGGACACGTCCGATGAGCTGCCCGAGCTGGCAAAGGGAACTCTCCGCGGCAAAAGACGGGGAACTCGTCGGCAATACTCGTCATAGTCATCGAAGTTCGCGCGCAGAAACTCCTCTTCGCCGACAATCACCGGGACGTAAATCAACATAAATCCCACAACGAGCAACAGCGCAAACGCCACGCTCATCAGCGCAACGGCAAAACCAGTAGCAATCAGAATCGAACCCAGATACAAAGGGTTGCGCGTGTATGCGTAGGGTCCGGTTTGCGTCAGTTCCTCATTTTTCTTCACATATCCAGCCGCATAACCACGAAGCCAGAGACCAGGCAGCACCAGCACCAGGCTACTCAGAATCGCAGCTGGAAGCGGCGCTGCATCCAGCAGCCGCCACAGATAAACACCCGCGGCCACAAAACCCAGGGGCACGCGAATCCGGCGCGCAATTCGCCGCCAGCGGGCAATCCAGGTTTCCGAATTTTGGGGCCGTTCCTTCACTGTATAACCCTCCACTTCCAGCTGCTTTCAGCCAGACCCAATCGCGACAGAATCTCTGCTGATTGTATCGCTGCTGCGCTCTCTTCCGCCTGGCGTGTCAACGGTTCAGCAACCGCTGTGCCGCAGTGCACACTGCCTGCACATCAATCCGCAACAAGCCCGCCTCCGGCTCTGGCAGTCGCCGATGATCGCGCCGCTTCTCTGGTGTGCGCAGAACCACGCACTCCTCACCTCCTGGAAAACGATAGGGTCCATTGCGCGCTGGATCGGTTGGGCCGTAGATGCCCACCACAGGACGACCCAATGCGCAGGCCAGATGCAGGGGGCCGGTATCGCCGCCAATCACCACTGCCGCGCGCCGTGTCAACGCCACAAGCTCGGCCAGCGAAGAGCGCACCACCTGCGCCGATTCGTTCCCCTGCACCACGCCATCCGCAAGCGAATTCTCGCCAGGACCTGCGTTGACCAGTACGCGAACGCCCTGCGCGCCCAGCCATGCCGCGACTTCCCGATACCGCTCCGCGGGCCATCGCTTCGCGCCCCATCCTGCGCCGGGATGAATCAGCGCCCAAGGATTTTGCCCGAGCCTCAAACGCTCCCACTGTTGATCACACCAGGACTCCGCTGCCTCATCGACGGGCAACTCCGGCGCGCAGATTTCCAACAGGTCCGCAGCAATGGTCGATGCCAGTTCAAATCCGCGATCAATCACGTGCTTCTGGTCTTCTGCTCGCTGCGTGCTCACCGGCTCTGTATAGAACCATCGCGCAGGCGCCTCGCGCGGACGCATATCGCCGATGATGCGTCGACAGCCGGTCAATCGCGCCAGCACCGCTGAACGAATCGCACCCTGCATCTCCAGCACGGCATCGTATTCACCCGCGCGTAGCTTTGCGCGCAACTGAAGAATTGCCGTGGCGCTGGTGCGACCGAATCCCTGCCTGCGCCACAAGCGCGTATCCGCCTGCAGCACACCATCCACGACGGGCCGCGATGCTGGACGTTGAAGGCTCACTTCATCTGTCATCGTGGCACAGGCTGGTGCATCCTGACTCGCCAGCAGTGGCCTCCAGCGCGGCTCCACCAGCCAGTCAATCCGCCATAGTGGATGGCTTCGTCGCAGTGCAGTCACTGCCGGAAGCGCGTGCAAAATATCGCCCATCGCGCCAAGGCGTACCACCAGAAGTCGAAATTGTGCCAGCCGCTGCAAACCTGATTTTCTCACAGCGCACTGCGCACAGCGGTGTCTTCAGCCCTGCCCCTGCGCCTCAGCACACGCGGTGCGAATACACTCAACCACGGCCCCCGGATCCGCAAACTGGACAATGACCTCTGCACAGAAGACTGGGGCAACGTGCCGCAGCGCATCCGCGCGGTTTCCCAGCCGCGCCAAGTCCTTTGCGGTCGTCACAAAGGCGTGCGCCCCGCATCGCTGCAACTGCTCGCACAACCTAGATAACTCCTGCTCGGAATATCCTTGATGATCGCGCAGAACGCGCTCCCCCGCGATCTCGACGCCGCCTGCGCGCAGTCCCCGCAGAAACGCCTCCGGTCGAGCAATGCCACAAAACGCAAAGACCTTCTGCGGCATAGCCGCAGGCCATTGCATCGCACGATGATACCTCCAGACCGTCTGCCGGGTCTTCTGTCGCGCGAGCCAGTCAAGCGCCGGCTCATCGTCGTCGCGCACCAGCAGCACGTCCGCCCACCGCAACGCTCGCAGCGGCTCTCGCAGATTTCCCGCCGGCAGCAGGTGGTCGCGCAAATCCTCTTCACTAACCAGGACAATATCCAGCGCACGGTGCAATGAACGATGCTGAAATCCGTCATCCAACAGATGCACAGCGCAGCCCGACACAGCTTGCTGCTCCGCAATTTGACCAGCTTTCCATCGCTGCGCAGCCACCACAACAGGCACTGCTGACTCACGCGCAATCAACAGTGGCTCATCGCCATAGGTCTCCGCATCGCCCGTGGCATCCACCAGGAGCGCCTCTCGGCTTTCTCGTCCATAGCCCCGCGAAAGCACATCGACAGCCATGCCATGCGCAACAAGCAGGCGCGCCAAAGCAATGGTCAGCGGCGTCTTTCCGGCTCCCCCAGCCGAGATGCTGCCCACGCTGATCACCGGCCAGCGAAGCCACTGCCTGCGCACCCAGCCGTATTGCAATGCCCATGCCCGCACAAGCCATCCTGTCGCATAGAACGGCATCAACGGAGCCAGCCACGGTCGTCTCATCCCTGCCTCCTGCCTTTTGCCTCCAGAACACAGTCAATCCTCCGCAACGCGCGTTCTGTTGCGCCAGCGTGACGAGCCAGCACCTGACGCGCACGCTCACCCATGGCGCGCGCCGCGGCACGGTCGCTCAGCAGTGAAAACAAGGCTTCAAAGATTGCGTTGAAGTCCGCTGTCTGCGCAATCACAATGGCCCGTTCGGCGTGCATATCCGCCACAATGCCACGAAAGTTCTCCACATGCGGCCCCATAACGACAGGCACTCCGTGCAACGCCGGCTCCAGCGGGTTGTGACCTCCGCCACGCGTCACGCTGCCGCCGACAAACGCCACCTCCGCCACAGCATACGCTGCGGCCAGTTCGCCGATGCTGTCCAGCAGCAGGATCTCTGCTCCATCTCGCATCTGCTCGGCTGAGTTGAGTTCACTGCGGCGCAACCACGGAATGCCGCTTTCGTCCAGCATCTGCGCCACTGCCAAGAATCGCTCAGGATGTCGCGGCGCCAGTAAAAGAAGCAGGTCGCCGTACCTGGCTCGCACTCTCGGCCATGCAGCAATCAGCCCCTGCTCTTCGCCGTCGAGTGTGCTGCCAGCCACCAGCCATCGGCTCCCGCTCATCTTTGCGCACCGCTTCTCGTCACGCGACTCGCAGGCGCTCAAACTCCGAGCACGAAGCAGAGAAACAATCTCGGTCTCGGTGTCCGCTTTCAGGTCATACTTCAGATTTCCCGCCACCTCCACCGTCGTGCATCCCAGCGCACGCAGCCGCATGGCATCCTGCTCGCTCTGCGCCAGAACCGCGCTCAGACGCCGCAAAATCGGCTGCCACAGAGCACGCAGACGACGATAGCGCGGCCATGAACGATCCGAGATACGCGCATTGACCACCATCACCGGAACTCCACGACGAAAACATCCGCTTAAAAGACCGGGCCAGAACTCCGTCTCCACCAACACCAGCAGGCTCGGCTGCAACGCACGCAGCCACGCACCCACGGGCCACGCCAGATCAAGTGGACAATAGAAAACACGATCCGCGCCAAGCCGCGCGCGCGCAATCTGCTGCCCGGTACGCGTGGTCGTAGAGAGCAGGACACGCGCCTGTGGTCGCTGCTCGTCGAGCGCCGCAATCAGGCGCAACACGGCGATCACCTCGCCGACGGACACCGCATGCACCCAGATCACCTCGCGCTCATCTCCAGCCAGAAGCAGCCGACGCGGAACCCATCCCAGCCGTTCGCCCAGCCCCTCGCGATAACGCTTGGTCATGAACATCCGCAGCAGCCACCACGGAGCAGCCACCACCAGAGCCAGTGGAAATGCGAGTTGATAGAGCCAGACAATCCAGTTCATACGCCACGATTCTCTCTGCCAGGGCATTGCAGTGCGGATGAAAATCTGATTCAGAATACAGAACCCGAGCAACACTCGGCTTCCGCCAATCCTATGGCGCGACTGGCCACCGTACTGGTATGTTTCCATCCATAGGAGCCTGAAGTTCATGCCCGGTGTGTTTTCGCATCACCTCCGGCGAGACCGTTCCGTCACTCGCGCCATCTCATTGGCTTGCCTGCTGTGGCTGGCGTTCGCGCCCGCTTACGCTGCCGAACACAAGCCACCGCCCGTTGAACCGGCCACCAACTTCGCCGCTGTCGAAGTTCATCCAGCCGAACATCTGGCCATCGCCGTGGAACCCTACAACACCACCCGCCAGCTCAAGCTCTTCCGCGTCAATTACGTCACGCACGGCTTCATGCCCGTCCGTCTCATTGTTACCAACACAGGCGATAATGCCATCTCGCTCAAGGATGCGCGCATCCTCTTCATCACAGCGGGCGGAGACCGATTGCAGGCCGCCGAACCGGAAGATGTCGAGCGGCGCATTGTGCGCATTCACGGCAGCAGCGTGACTGGTCCAATCCCCGGCCTGCACCTACCCCACAAAGACATGCGCAAGGCTATTGATGAAGACTTCAATACGCTGGAGTTTCAATCACTCATCGTAAAGCCCCACACCACAGAGGCCGGTTTTCTTTTCTATGACGTCAGCGGTTTGAGCCATCCTCTGGCAGGTGCCGCGCTCAACATCCACTCTCTGCGCGACATCAATGGCAGGGAACTCTTCTACTTTGAAATTCCGTTCGACAAATATCTTGCTTCGCACAGCGAGCAGATGAACTAAATAACTAATTCGCGCAGGTCAGGTCGCTACTCTGGGATTTGCTGGCCAACTGGCGCATAAAAGCTGAGCGCGGCATCGCCCTGGTGAATCACGCGCCAGCGTCGCAGCTCGCCAAATTGCTCTGCAAGCACCGTCTTCGATCGATGCTCGGCCACCACCCAGGCCTCCGCTGCAAGCAGCGTTGCAGAGCCAAGCAGACTCATCGCCTGCGCATACTCTTCATGCATCTCCCATGGCGGATCCAGAAAGACCAGGTCGAACCGAGTTGTTCCAACTGCTGCGCGACGCAGCCAAGTCGTAACAGCCGCACGCACGCAAACAGCCTCTGCGCCAACACCCATTCGCTTGCAGTTCGCCTCCAGCGTGACTATCGCCGCGGGCGAGTTTTCCACAAAGGTTGCAGATTGCGCGCCTCGACTGAGCGCTTCCAGCCCCACAGCGCCCGTGCCCGCATACAGATCCGCCACGTGCGCTTCCTGGACGCGATTCCTTGCGCCATTTGTCAGAATATTCATCAACGTCTCGCGCAGCCGATCCGACGTAGGTCGGGTTTGCTGACCCGCAGGAGCCAGCAGCGTGCGTGATCGAAACCGTCCTCCAATGATGCGCATCCCGTTCCTGAGCATAAACGATCTGCAACCCATCGCAGCCACCTGTCAGCCGCTACAATGGAGCCATGCGTGGATGGTCGCTGCCTCTCGGTCGATGGATGGGTGTGGAGTTTCGCATCCACACGCTGTTCGTCATCCTCATCGCCATCTGCATGCTCTACAGCCAGTCTCTGGGCGGCTCCATCGCTGCGGGACTAGCTCTGTGGCTGCTCATCCTTGCCGCCGTAGCCGTTCGCGAATCTGCGCGGCTGCTCGTCGCCGCCTGGTTTGGTCTGCGCCTGCGCGCCGTACTGCTGTTGCCGATTGGCGGCATGTTTGCTTTTGCCAACCCGGAGAGTCAGGAGTCAGCCAACTCGGCAGAGACGCAATACGTTCTCGCCCTGGCCGGACCTGTTGCCAATCTTGCCACCGCTTTGATGCTCGCCGCTACGCTTACCGGCGCAAGCGCAGCCTTTCCGCTGCTCGCGTTGCCTTACGTCACTCCCATGGCGTTGTTGCGCAGCGCGGTCTGGATTCAGGCGCTCCTCGGAGTCCTGCATCTGCTGCCCGCCTATCCGCTCGATGCCGGACGTTTGCTGCGCGCCAGCTACACGCAGTCCAGCGGGCAGGCGGCTCCCAGTCGCGCCATCCACCTGCTAGGTCAGGCCATCGCGCTGAGCACGATTGTTGTAGGCTTTTATCTTCACGATCCACTGCTTTCCTCCGTCGGATTTTTCATCTTCATCGGCGCACAGATTGAAGATCAGGGCGTGCTCTTCCAGTCCGTGGTCGACGCCGTGCGCATGGAAGAAGTCATGCTGACGGATTTCGCCATGCTCTCTCCGTCAGACACCCTGCTCGACGCACTGCGTCACTGCATCCACACCCTGCAGGAGGACTTTCCCGTTGTCCGCGGCTCACAACTGGTGGGCATTGTCAATCGCCAGCGCATTCTGGAATCGCTGCGAGTGGATGGGAACGGATACGTACAGGGCATCATGACACGGAACTTTCAGGTTGCGCGTCCAGAGGATACACTCGGCGCAATCATCCGCCGCATCACCGCAGGGCGCGGACTGACCCTGATTCCCGTCGCACAGGGTGAACGAATCGTAGGCATGGTCAGCGTGCAGAATCTGATGTCGTCCATGTCTCTGCTGAATGAACAACGCCGCCTGGAGCGCATGGACGCGGAACGCTGACTGCGCCGCTTCCAACAAATCTGTGGGGAATCTGTGGATGGAACCGCTGGACACAACTGACGCGCCCGAGCAGCCTGAGATTGCCTCTGCGGATCAAGCTCCGCTTGCGTCTGGACTGTATCTGGTGGCCACGCCCATCGGCAATCTTGAAGACATCACGCTGCGCGCACTTCGCATTCTGCGCTCCGTCGATCGCATCGCCTGCGAAGATACACGTCAGACCCGCAAGCTGCTGCACCACTTCGCGATTTCCACGCCCACCCTTAGTTGCCACGAACACAATGAGCGCGAGCGCGCCGTCGAACTGCTGGACGCAATCCAGCGTGGAGAGCGCGTCGCCCTGGTCTCTGACGCCGGAATGCCGGGCATCAGCGATCCCGGTGCGTGGCTGGTGAAAGCGGCACTGGAGGCAGCGATTCCCGTGATCCCAGTCCCCGGAGCAAACGCTGCCGTCACCGCGCTGGTTGCCTCTGGACTACCTACCGAACGCTTTCGCTTTTACGGATTCCTGCCCGAGAAATCCGGCGCGCGGCGCACCGCGCTCGAGTCGATGGCGACCGCTCTGCACGTGCAGCCAGAGCCGACAACCACGTTGATCTTCTATGAAGCGCCGCATCGGATTCTCGATACGCTCGCCGATCTGCGCGCCGTCTGGGGCGATGCTTTGCCGATTGTCGTGGCCCGCGAACTGACCAAGCTGCATGAGGAATTTCTGCGCGGCCCGGTGGCCACGATCCAGCGTCAGATGGCCGCGCAGGAACGCGTGCGAGGCGAGATTACGCTCTTGCTTACGCCCCCTCAGCAGATCCCTGTCGATGCCGGCGAAGATCTGCTGACGTTACTCACCCGCTTGCAGCAAACGGAGAGTCTGAGCGAAAAGGATGCGCTTAAACATCTGGCACGCCTGCGTGGCCAATCGAAAAGCGAAGTCTATCGCGAGCTGCAACGCCTGCGCGCCACACCGCCGCGCAGACCGTAAACCGTCCTCCATCCATACGGTCCTGGCCATAAGAGCGCTTGATCCGCAGAAGCGCAATCCCTCAGGCTTAGTTTTTTTCTGCCTCGTTCAAAGCCGCCTGAATCTCTTCAATCAGCTCGGCAAGTTGTTCCCGCTTGCGGTCGCTCATATCCAGAAAGCGCACTCCGATCGTCTTCTTGTCGATAATCGCCTGGCTCACCCCGCCCAATCGAAAGGGCAGGCCGTGCAGAAAAAACTCCGCTTCCACACGAACATAAATGCCCACATTGAACGGTTCTTCCGTAACGATGCGGCATCCGGCCATGCTCAAATCCTGAATAGCACCTGTCATCTGAATGCCGGTCTTCACCAGATACAGCCGCGCTCGCGTATCGACGCGCAGTCGGCGAAAAGCACGCCGATCACCCGACGCCGCAGCGGAAGCACTTTGCGCATTGGGCACCTGCACGGCAAGCTCCGCCACAGCCCCGGCTTGCGTGCGATTCACTGCAGCCGCCACCTTAGCAGTTGGGATCCGTGCGGCTTGTGCGGCTGACACTTGTGTGGCCGGGCCTACTGTGGTCCTGACACTCACCTCAATCGGCTTTGTTCGTGGCGAAGAGTGCTGATTCGGCGCGGACGAGGCGGATTGCCCCGTGCGCTGTTGGGCATTTGCTTCCAGCATGGTCAGCAGTTCCACCAACTCCGCGCGCCGACGCTCAGAAAGATCCACAAAACGAATGCCAATCGAGGTTTTGGTGCGTCTCCCCGCGGTCACGCCAACCAGTCGAAACGTATATCCGTGAATCTTGAACTGGAGCTCGACCCGCAACATGGCTCCGGTCAGCAGACGAGTATCCACCTCAAGCCTGCATCCTCCGGCGCTCAGGTCACGAATACGCCCCTCCAGCTTGCTGGCGCCACTGATCGGATGCACCGCTACCGACTCATCCAGCGCAAAACGCTGCGCTGTTCGCCGCTCTGCACCGGTTGGCGTGGTAGCTGCACACTCGGACCCACCCTCAACGGGCTGTGGCATGTGACTTTGGGTGGCCATGAACCTGTCTCGGTCTCCTTCTAGTCCAGTTATCGGCAACGTGCCCTGAAACTTGAGCCAGCGTTCTCCCTCCATCACTGCCCTGTCAAAAGACAGAAAGCCCACCCCCGAAGGGATGGGCTTTTCGCTTGACCGCCTGGATGCCACTACCGTCGGCTGTTCAGCTTCGACAGCAGGTTCAGCATCTCCATATAGAGCCAAACCAGAGTCACCATCAGCCCAAACGCACCGTACCACTCCATGTACTTCGGCGCACCCATCCTCACGCCGGTCTCGATCATGTCAAAGTCCAGCACCAGATTCATCGCCGCTACACCCACAATGATCAGGCTGATCCCGATGCTGAGAGGCCCTGAACCGTTCAGCGCCGTCAGGTGCATTCCAAAGAAGCCCATCACCATCTCTGCCAGATAAAACAGCATGATCGCACCGGTCGCCGCCACAATGCCCAGCCGCATCTTGTTCGTCACGCGGATCAGCCCTGAGCGATACGCCAGCAGTAGTACCAGCAGCACGCCAAACGTCAGACTTACCGCCTCAATCGCGATTCCAGGCCAGCGCAGCTCGAACATAGCCGACATCCCGCCTAGCACCAAACCCTCGCACAGCGCGTAGACAGGAGCTGTAATTCCAGCCCATTCCTTCTTGAAGATAGTCACCATCGCCATCACCAAGCCGCCAATCAGGCCCAGCATCATCCATCCGCCTACAGAAGCAGGATTGCCCGTTGCCAGGAACTGCTCCCAGGTCCAGTACGCCGTTGCCATCGCGCACACCAGGAGGATGCCGGTCTTGTTCACCGTGCCGTTCAGCGTCATCGTCTCGCCCATTTGCAGCGGATATCCACCCATATTGCCGCCGCCACGAAACTGCCGCTCATTCAAAGCCGGATTCGACGTTCTCATCAGTGCCATCGTCTCTTCTCCATTCGGATTGGCCCACCAAGCGTGCCGCTCCGCTTTCCAGTTCTCTGATTCCCATTTTACTTGGACGCATCCAGCGCCGTCGCGGATGCCCTTATCGTAACAACTCCTCTGTCGTCACGCTTCCCACTTCGATTGCCTCCATCCTCGCGCGCATCATCGTCAGCGACAGTCCATCGCTCACCGGGCGCGTCGCATCCTCAATCACCCACGCCTCCAGGCCCAGCCATCGCGCATCCACTCCAGAAGATCCCACACAGTAGTCCAGCGCCAACCCGGCAAGAAAGATGCGCTTCAGCCCGCGCTCCCGCAGATAACCTGCCAGACCCGTCGGCGTCTCCCGATCATTCTCCAAAAATGCTGAATACGAATCAATCTCCCGTCGAAATCCTTTGCGCACTATCAGCTCTGCCCGTCCGAACTGCAAATCCGGATGAAACTCCGCGCCGCGTGTCCCCTGAACGCAATGCGTGGGCCACAGACACTGCTCCCCATAGGCCATCTCCACTACATCAAACGCCTTACGCCCCGGGTGCTGCGCGGCAAACGAACTGTGGTCTGCCGGATGCCAGTCCTGCGTGACGACCACGTGGCGAAATCGCTCCATCAGCCGATTCACCGGCTCCACGACCGCATCGCCCTCCGGCACAGCCAATGCACCGCCTGCGCAGAAATCCCGCTGCACATCTACCACAATCAGCACATCTGCTTCTCCCCCTGCCTTCATCACCGTCCCTCCTAAGCCTGTCGCAGGCTTTTGCCCGCTGTTACTGCTGTCAAAACTTTACGCCTAAAATCTTTTGCCGCCACACAACTCCGGCGACCATCGTCGTGTCTTACCCTTAGGCTGATTTCCTCATGCCGCCAGTTTCTGTACAGGTTTGTTTGCTCGGGCCTTTCAACTAAGGCTTCTTGTACGGATGCAACGCGCTCTACGCTCTGGGAGGTTCCCGCATGTTGTCGTCTCGATCCATTCGCCACCTTGCCCTTGCGCTGGTCACTGCGCTCAGTCCCAGCTTCGTCTTCGCCCAAACCCAACCCAAATCCCAGATCGTCGCCACTGACCTGATCGTCACCGACGCCAGCGGCCATCACATCACCAATTTGCAAGCCAGCGACTTCACCGTACTCGACAACGGTGTGCCGCGCAAGGTTCTGGCCCTTCAGCCACCTCGCGTCGCCAATGCTCCCGGCGCCAAACCTACACCTCCCGATTCGGTCGATATCGTCCTCGATAATGTGAACACCCCCGATCTGCGCATCGGCTACATTCGCCAGTGCACAGAGGATTTTCTCCGCATGAATGACGGTAAGCTCACCACCCCCGTCTCCATCTATCACTTTGACGGGAAAGGGCTTGTTCTCGTCGCCGGACCCTCCACCGACGGCAACCAGCTTGCTCAGCAGCTCCATGCCGCTGAAGCCGCCCAGCGGCCTTATCTCAAGATCGAGGGCTTTTACAATCTGACAGACCGCCTGGAAGCCTCGCTCAACGCCGTCGGCGCATTTCTCGCCCACGAGTCCACACAGCCCGGCCACAAGCTTGTCCTCTGGATCGGGCGCGGATGGCCGCTCATGATGAATACGCAAAACTTTGCCGACCGCAAACAGGAGCAGACTTTCTTCACCACGCTCACATCGCTGCTCTCGGCCTCACGCCACGCCCGCGTCACGTTTTACTCCGTTGAATCCGCGCGCACTCCCGGTGAGCGCACCGTCGAATGGGAAAACTACGTCCTGTATTTGAAGCCCATTACCAACCCGATGCACACCCCCGTCGGCAGCTTTTCGATTCAAGCCCTCTCCGTCAGAACCGGCGGCGTGCCATTTCCCTTTTCCGGTGCCACGGATCTCGCTGGAACCATCGCTCGCGGCGCTCAGGACGCCAACAAATCCTACTTCCTCGCCTTTGCGTCGCCGCTCGACGGCAAGCCTGACCAATACCACAGCCTGACCATCAAGGTGGACAAACCGGGCCTCACCGTCCGCACCCGCACCGGCTTCTACAGCGGCCAATAACCAAAATCCCTCAGCAGGCTGCCAGAAAACTGCGCCTTGTTGGCAACCTGCAAGAGATACATCCAGCCACATCGTCTGTTGCGCCGGATTGGGTGATACCAACCACCAATCAATAAGTCGGCACCTTCGGGTCAATCTCCACCGACCACGCGTGGATGCCGCCGGCCAGGTTGCTCACGCGCTCAAAGCCATTCTGTCGCAGCAGTTCTGCAATGCGCTGGCTGCGGACCCCGCCGTGGCAATGCACCACAATCTCCTGCTCTCGATCCAGTTCATGCAGCCGCGCGGCCACTTCACCCTGCGGCATCAGGTGGCCTCCGATGTGGGCTACGGCATGTTCCCACGGCTCCCGCACATCCAGCAGCAGATGGGGTTCCTGCGCCTCACGACGGCGTTTCAACTCGTGAACCGTAATCTGTGGAATTCCGTTCTTCATGGGCATCTCCTTTTCGTCGGTTGAATGACTCATCCACCCACACAGTTCCTGATACTCGATCAGTGTTTGAATGGTAGGCATCTCGCCGCAGACCGGGCACTCCGGATTGCGGCGCAATGTCAGTGTATGAAATCGCATGGACAGTGCGTCGGCAATCAGCAGCCTGCCCGTCAGTGTGCCTTCCAGGCCCAGAATCAGCTTGATCGCCTCCGTCGCCTGAATCGTTCCAATCATCCCCGGCAGCACACCCAGCACGCCGCCTTCGGCACAATCGGGAATCATGCCCGGCGACGGCGGCTCCGGATAAAGGCACCGATAGCACGGACCCTCCTCGTGAGCAAAGACGCTTGCCTGGCCTTCAAAGCGAAAAATGCTGCCATAGACATTCGGCTTGCCTGTCAGCACGCAGGCGTCATTCACCAGGTAGCGCGTGGCAAAGTTGTCGCTTCCGTCCACCACCACGTCATAGTCGGCAATCAGCTCCAGAGCATTCGAGGCGCGCAGCATAATCGGATGCGCTTCAATCCGCACCGCCGGATTCAGGGCCTCCAGCTTACGCCGCGCCGAATCCATCTTCAAATCGCCAACATCCGGCGTCGAATGAAGCACTTGCCGTTGCAGATTCGTCCTGTCCACACGGTCGCCGTCCACCAGCCCCAGCGTACCCACTCCCGCAGCCGCCAGATACAGCGCCACCGGCGAGCCAAGTCCGCCCAACCCAACGCACAGCACCCGCGCAGCCTTCAGCTTTCTCTGGCCTGCCTCGCCCACTTCCGGCAAAATCAGGTGCCGCGCATACCGCTGCCGCTCCTCAGCGCTCAGGTCAGCCCCATGCACTTTGTCCGGCTCATCGGATTTGGGTCGCTCACGCATCACTTCTTCCTGAATTGTAGGAGCACGCCGTCCGCCACGCCACTCTTCAGATTGCCAAACCAGGCTCAACCTAAGTCCACTCCAGCGAAACAGCAGCCAGTGCGCGCGTCGCAAGCGTCTCGCCGGTCAGCAGATAGCCGCCCACAGCGCTCCGGCCATCCTCCGTCATACTCACGATCACCGTATAGCAATCCGTCCACGTCGCACCCTCTCGATCAGCTTGCGAGGGAGTCGGCGGCTCGTCCTCTTGCCAACCACCAGCCACCGCCGTCTGCAGGACCGGATGCGAGTGATAAAACCCCATAATCTCCCATCCCGTCCGCTCAGCCTGCGCCTGAAATCGAACCATATCCTGCCCGGAGATCCGAAATCGATCCTGCGCCGTCTCCGTCTCCGGGTACACAGCGGGCAGCACCTCCACAACCCTCGGCGAACCCTCGCCACGCGTCCCAAGCAGAGCGCCACAACACTCCAGCGGCCACGCCTCCCGAGCCTCCTGTATCACCTTTCGGTATGCTGATTCACTGATCTTCAACAACTTGCCAATCCTCAACCTCTCTTCTCATTGCAGCCCGCACAAGCCGTGTGCGAGAGTAAATGCTATTAGCCCCTGCGCCGATAAGGGTATGGTTAGATTACGAGTCCCGGCGGATTTGGGCCAGAAACCCACACACACGATCCGCATCGCGCCACACAAAATACAAAGGGAGCACCACGATGAACCGGAAGATTGTCAAAGCCAGCTTTGCAGAAGCGATCGCTGCCCTGCGGCAGCATGAGTTTGAAGTCGCCGAAACACCCGTTGGCCTACGCGTCCAGAAGTACGGCTGTGCCGCTGTCCTTTATCCGCACAACGGGGATACAAACGACACCGCGGGCGCCATATTTGCCTATCTCGAGCGTCCGGGCGTGGCCATAGCCGGCGAGATTGCCCGGCTGCTCGATCGCGGATACCAGAAATTCCTTCAGGTCAGCCGCTTCGAGCTTCCCGCCACCGCCGACCAGCTCCGCGCCATCCATCGCTTCACAGAGGAGATGACCGTCATCACCGGCGGAGTCAGCCTCTACAACGAATCGCTCGGCACCACCAGCGACCTCTACCAATATGACCGCGTGAAGGGTCGCGAAACCTCCGCTGCATCTCCCACGCGCCCCTGGGAACTGGCCGAGAGCCACTGACCCAGAGATCCATGCTCGCGGCAGACTTCATCATCCCGCCCCGCCCGTCCGTCCCATCGCAGCTTCCCGCTTCCCGCCGCCACACCCATCATCCACTGATTCCGGCGTCAGTAGTATGCAAAGCCTGACTACTGCTAGAATTCCGTTGAACCGGAAATCATCTCTCTCCTTCGACAGCCGCGTCACGCGCCTGTTCACAGGAGCGATTGCACAATCACACAGGAGACACTCCCCATGGCAGCAGCCGATGATCGGGCGCGAGCAGTAGAAAGCGCGCTTTCGCAGATTGAAAAGCAGTTTGGCAAAGGCTCGATCATGCGGCTGGGCGCGCGTGAAGCGATTGTGCCAATCTCCGTGATCTCAACCGGATCGATCAGCTTTGACGCAGCGCTTGGCGTCGGCGGCGTGCCCCGTGGCCGTGTGATCGAAATTTATGGCCCGGAGAGTTCCGGCAAGACCACCATCACCCTGCAAATCATCGCCGAGGCACAACGCGCTGGCGGCCTGGCGGCATTCGTCGACGCCGAGCACGCGCTCGATCCGGCCTATGCCGAGAAGCTCGGCGTGAACATCGCAGACCTGCTGGTCTCGCAGCCCGACACCGGCGAGCAGGCGCTCGAGATCACCGACATGTTGGTGCGTTCCAACGCGGTCGACATCGTCGTGGTCGACTCGGTGGCGGCGCTGACCCCCAAGGCTGAAATCGAAGGTGAGATGGGCGAGATGCAGGTGGGCCTGCAGGCACGACTGATGTCACAGGCGCTGCGCAAGCTGACCGGCAACATCAAGCGGTCCAATACCATCGTGATCTTCATCAACCAGATTCGCATGAAGATCGGCGTCATGTTCGGTAGCCCCGAGACCACCACGGGCGGCAATGCGCTGAAGTTCTACGCCTCGGTACGACTGGATATCCGCCGCATCGGTGCAATCAAGAACGGCGATGAAGTGGTCGGCAACATGACCCGCGTCAAAGTGGTCAAGAACAAGGTTGCGCCGCCGTTTCGCGAGGCCGAGTTCGAAATCATGTACGGACAGGGCATCTCTCGCGAGGGCGAGATCATTGACCTGGCCAGCGCGCAGGAAATCATCGAGAAGTCCGGCGCCTGGTATTCCTACAAAGGCAACCGGATCGGCCAGGGCAAGGACAATGCCCGCCAGTTCCTGCAGAACAATCCGGAGGTGGCGCGGGAGATCGAAGCGGAAGTGCGTGCCCGGTTGCTGCCGGCGCGTCCGCCGCGCAGCACCGGCGGTGAAGCGGCCACGGCCTGAGGCGCCCGGCGACCCGGGCCGCGTCCGGGCTGCTGCCCTGGGGCTGCTGGCGCGCCGCGACCACTTCAGCGTCGAACTCGGCCGCAAGCTGATCGAGCGCGGGTTCGATCCGGCAGTGACGGCTGAGACGCTTGCGGCGCTTGCGGCCGAGCGGTTGCTCGATGATGCGCGCTGCCTGGAGCGCTTTGTGGCCTACCGCGCCGAGCGGGGTCAGGGGCCGGTGCGCATCGCCCTCGATCTGAAGACCCAGGGTGCCCCCGCCGAGCTGATTGCCCCGGCGCTCGAGGCGGGCGCCGATTGGCCTGCCCGGGCGCGCGAAGTACGCCGCCGCAAGTTCGGTGCGGCCGCTCCGGCAAACTGGACCGAGAAGGCGAGGCAAGCGCGTTTTTTGCAGTACCGGGGCTTTTCATCGGATGATATCCGCGCGGCCATTGGCGCCGAGCTCGAACTGGACTGACGAACTTGACCCGATCTCACTCTCTGGGCGCCGCCGACGTGCGCCGCGCCTTCCTCGAATTCTTCCGCGAACGCGGCCATACCGTCGTGCCGTCGAGCCCGCTTGTGCCGGGCAACGACCCGACGTTGCTGTTCACCAACGCCGGCATGGTGCAGTTCAAGGATGTGTTTCTCGGCAAAGAGAAGCGCGATTACGTGCGCGCCGTGAGCAGCCAGCGATGCGTGCGCGCGGGCGGCAAGCACAATGACCTCGAGAACGTCGGCTATACGGCCCGGCACCACACGTTCTTCGAGATGCTCGGAAATTTCTCCTTTGGCGATTATTTCAAGCGGGAAGCCATCGGCTTTGCCTGGGCATTCCTCACCGGCACGCTCAAGCTCGATCCGGCGCGCCTCTGGGTCACCGTATTTCGGGACGACGACGAGGCGGCGGACATCTGGCTGAAGGAAATCGGCGTCTCCCCGGAGCGGTTCTCGCGCATGGGCGAGAAGTCGAACTTCTGGGCCATGGGCGACACCGGCCCGTGCGGGCCGTGCAGCGAGATCTTCTACGACCATGGCCCGCAAATCCCCGGCGGGCCGCCCGGATCTGCCGATGAGGACGGCGATCGATTCGTCGAGATCTGGAATCTGGTGTTCATGCAGTTCGAGCGCGCTGCCGACGGCGCGCTCACCCGGCTGCCGAAGCCCTCGGTGGATACCGGCATGGGTCTGGAGCGCATCTCCGCGGTCCTGCAGGGCGTGCATTCGAATTACGATATCGATCTGTTCCGCAATCTGATTGCGGCCGCCGCCGCCCTCGCCGGCACGACGGATCTCACTTCCAGTTCCCTGCGCGTGATCGCCGATCACATTCGTGCCTGCACTTTTCTGGTCGTGGACGGCGTGCTGCCGTCCAACGAGGGGCGCGGCTACGTGCTGCGCCGCATCATCCGCCGCGCGGTGCGTCACGGTTACAAGCTGGGGATCAGTGAGCCCTTCTTCTACAAGCTGGTGGCCGTTCTCGAGCGCGAGATGAGCGGGGCCTATCCGGAACTCACCCGCAGCCGCGCACAGGTCGAGCGCGTTCTGCAGCAGGAAGAGGAGCGCTTCGCTGAGACCCTCGCCAAGGGTATGTCCCTGCTCGATGCGGTGATTGAGGATCTGCCGCCGATCGGGAGGGAGGCCGGAACGCAGGCCGTGATCCCCGGGGAAGTCGTGTTCAAGCTCTACGACACCTATGGATTCCCTGCGGACCTCACAGCAGACATTGCCAGGGAGCGCGGCATGGGGATCGATCAGGCGGGCTTCGATGCCGCGATGGAGGCGCAACGGCGCCGCTCCCAGGAAGCCAGCAAGTTCGGGGTCGACATGCGCGGTGGCGCGGCGATCGAGGCGCGCTCGGCATTCGAGGGTTACACCCAGACCGAAGCCGAAGGACGTGTCGTGGCCTTGCGCAAGGACGGCATCGAGAGTGAGCTGATCCTCGCCGGCGAGCGTGCCGAGGTGGTCCTCGATCGCACGCCGTTCTACGCCGAGTCCGGTGGCCAGGTCGGTGACACCGGCTGCCTTGTCTCATCGGGAGTACGCTTCGAGGTCGTCGACACGGTCAAGTCCGGTGTGGCCTATGTGCACATCGGGCGTCTCGCCGAAGGGCAGATCCGCGTCGGCGACATGCTCCGTGCGACGGTAGACGCTGAGCGCAGGAGCTCGATTGCACGCAATCACACGGCAACTCACCTGCTGCACGCAGCGCTGCGCAAGACGCTCGGCACTCACGTTCAACAGAAGGGCTCACTCGTCGCGCCCGACCGGCTGCGGTTCGATTTTTCGCACCTCCAACCCGTGACCGGTGACGAGCTGACGGCGATCGAGCGACTCGTCAATGCTCAGATCCGTGCGAATGCGCCGGCCGAGACGCGCGTGATGGAGTACGAAAGCGCGGTGGCGGCGGGCGCCATGGCGCTGTTCGGTGAGAAATACGAGCGGGACGTGCGGGTGCTGCGGGTCGGAGAGTTCTCGATGGAGCTCTGTGGTGGCACCCATGTGCAGCGCGCCGGTGACATTGGCCTGTTCAAAATTGTCAGTGAGAGCGGAGTCGCCTCCGGAGTGCGGCGCATTGAGGCGGTGACCGGCGAGAGCGCGGTGGAGTTTGTCGAGCAAAATGATGCGCTGCTGAAGGAAGTGGCGCAGCTCGTGCGCAGCTCGCGCGAAGATGTGAAGGACAAAGTGCGCGAGGCGCTCGAGCGCGTTCGGCAGATGGAGCGGGAGATCCGTGCGCTCAAGGACCGGCTTGCATCCGGTCAGGGCAACGACCTGGCTGCGGACGCGCAAGAGATCAACGGTGTGAAGGTCCTCGCCACCCGGGTCGCCGACGCCGATGCTGCTGCGCTGCGCAGCGCGGTGGACCGGCTGAAGGAGCGGCTCAAATCTGCGGTGATCGTGCTGGCCTCCGTGCAGGGCGCGGACAAGGTGGTCCTGGTCGCTGGGGTAACCGCGGATCAGACCGGCCGGGTCAAGGCGGGCGAACTGGTTGGGGCGGTTGCGGGCCGTATCGGGGGGCGGGGCGGCGGGCGAGCGGATTTTGCTCAGGCGGGTGGGAATGACCCTGCTGCGCTTCAGGCTGCGCTTGCGGCAGTGCCAGATTGGGTGCGCGAGCGCCTCTCAGGCTGAAAATCCCGGTTTCCACCGATCCAGCAGGGCACCTAAAGGGTGTAGAGTGCAACTGAGGAGGTCAAGCCATGCTCATACTGACCCGGCGAGTAGGCGAGACGCTGATGATCGGGGACGAGGTCTCTGTGACCGTCCTCGGCGTCAAGGGCAATCAGGTCCGGATTGGAATCCAGGCGCCGAAGAGCGTCGCGGTCCACCGGGAGGAGATCTATAAGCGCATTCAGCGGGAAAGAGAACAGCACGGCGGGGAGCCGCATCCGGATGCGGGTACCGCCGAGTCGGAGGGGGGCGAGGCGGCGAGAAAGGACGTGCAGGACGTCCTGATTTGAGCGTGCAACGCGCTTAGGCGTCCCAATCTCCCGGCATTTCCAGTATCATGCGCCCCTCTCGGCGGGGCAGAGGGCTGCTTGTACACCCAAGCATGCCAGCCACCCGAGAATTCCGCCTCAAAGTGCCGGAGAGATGGCCGAGTGGTCGAAGGCGCACCCCTGCTAAGGGTGTAAGGGTCAAAAGCCCTTCGAGGGTTCGAATCCCTCTCTCTCCGCCAGTTCCCTGTCTCAGACCGCCTCAAATCGTCTCAGAGACAGCAAAAAAGCCATAAAAAACAGGCGATTTTGTTTCTCAGGGCGTCTCATCCCCATCCTTGCTGTCTTCGTCCCGGGTTGGTAAATTTGCTGGTATCGGATCTGGCGGACCCTCAGGTACCAGCAGATGCTCACCGATTCCGCGGTTCGCAGCGCGAAACGCGCTGAACGCCCCCGTAAGCTCAGCGACGGCGGGGGGCTGTACCTGCTCGTTGCGCCCAATGGCGGCCGCTACTGGCGCTTCGGGTACCGATTCGCCGGCAAACAGAAGACGCTCGCCCTTGGGGTCTATCCTGATGTGGGTCTGGCCAAAGCCCGTGAGCGTCACCGCGAGGCCCGGCAGCTCCTGGCGGACGACATCGATCCGAGCGCCGAGCGGCGCACCGCCAGCAAGACTTTCGAGGAAGTCGCGCGCGAGTGGCATGCGCACTGGAAGTCGAACCGTCATGAGCGCCATGCCCACTACGTGCTGAAACGCCTCGAGGCGGACGTCTTTCCCGACATCGGATCGCTGCGCCTCGGGCAGATCCGTACCTCAGCGTTCCGCGATGTCGTGCGCAAGATCGAGAGCCGCGGCGCCGCCGACATTGCCAAGCGGGTGCTGCAGACCTGTGGCCAAATCATGCGTTATGCAATGGCCAATGACTTCGCCACGCACAATCCCGTCGCCGGCATCAAGCCGGGCGACGTGCTGAAGCCCCGCACTCGTCGCAATTATCCGCGCATCGACCAGAACGAGTTGCCGAAGCTGCTGAAGGCGATCGACGCCTATGTGGGCTCCGACCACACGCGCCTGGCGTTGCAGCTCATGGCGCTGACGTTCGTTCGTACCGCTGAGCTGATCGGCGCGCGATGGTCGGAATTCGAGATCAAGGAGGCGCGGTGGGTCATTCCAGCCGAGCGCATGAAGATGAAAACGCCGCACATCGTGCCGCTCAGCCGGCAGGCGTTGCACGTGCTGGAGCGACTCCAGGCGATCTCATTCGATCGGGCACTGGTATTCCCCGGCGACGTCCGGCCCGAAAAGCCGATCAGCAACAACACGCTGCT
>DAIDKP010000028.1 GCA_027449965.1 Acidobacteriaceae bacterium | reverse complement strand
ACTCTATGCCGCGATCGCTGTGCGTGAGTTTCCCGCGCAGGCCATGCTGCGCCTGCGCGAAGAACTGCGAAATACTCCCTGCGCGATTCTCGATGGCGCGCCGCCACTCGAAGCCGTCTGCTCGAGGAATGCCGCAGCGCGACGCATCGGCATTACGGAAGGCATGACGCGCGTCGAAGCGGAGACATTTCCTGCGAAGCTGCTCGCGCGATCTGTAGCCGAAGAACAGAATGCACGAGCAGCAATCCTGGCCTGCGCGGCCCGTTTCACGCCGCGCGTCGAGGAGTGCCCGCGCGACAGCACCTGGCTCGCAGTTCTCGATATTGCTGGAACCGGCAAGCTCTTCGGGCCGCCAGAGGCGCTTGCTGCAAATCTCATCCGGCAGTTACAGTCGCTCGGGATTTCTGCTGCAATCGCAGTGGCCTGCAACTTTGCTGCGGCGCAATGTCTGGCGCTGGCACGAGCCTCGGGATGTACGGTGATCGCTCCGGGACAGGAACGCGCAGCGCTCGCTCCGCTACCGCTCACGACTCTCGATCTCACAGTAGAACAAGCGAAGACACTTGCCGGATGGGGCATCCGGACTCTGGGCGAACTGGCGGCGCTGCCCGAAGCTTCGCTCGCGGCTCGGCTCGGGCAGCAGGCTCTGCGACAGCAGGCCATCGCGCGTGGCGTTGCGGACCATCTTTTTGTTCCGCTCGAGGAAGAGTTCGGGATTGAGGAGAGCATCGAACTCGAAACTCCCGTCGAAGTCCTTGATTCGCTCCTCTTCGTGCTCCGCATCCTGCTGGAGCAGATGCTCCGGCGCGCAGCCGATCACCTGGTCGCGCTCGCCGGAATCGTTCTCACGCTTCGTCTTGAAGGCGGCGCATCGCATACACGGACGGTGCGCCCGGCACTTCCCGGCAATGACCTGCAACTGTGGATGAAGCTTCTGCAACTGGAGCTTGCCGCGCATCCTCCCTCTGCCGCAATCCATGCCGTGAAGCTGACAGCGGAGCTGGGCAGCGCTCGCCGTGTGCAGATGGGATTGTTTGCCCCGCAGGCTCCGGAGCCGGATCGGCTCGACGTGACGCTTGCACGGCTGCGCGCGCTGGTCGGCGAGGGCTGCGTCGGTACACCCGTACTCAAGGACACGCACAAGCCCGACAGCTTCGAGATGGCCGCGTTCTCAGTGAAGGCGTCCGAGCAGAAAGCCACATGCCAGACTCAACCGCCGACGCCGCGCAGCGCCTTGCGCATGCTGCGCCCGCCGGAGGATTTGCAGGTTGCACTTCGCCATCGCAGGCCAGTCTCCTTCGTCTTTCGCGGTATGCGCTACGGAATTGACCGCGCCTACGGTCCGTGGATCGCAAGCGGCGAGTGGTGGAGCGCGACCCTGTGGGCAAGCCAGCAGTGGGACGTGATTGCGCAGAGTTCTGGCGGCGTACTCTACGGCTGCCTCAGCTATGAACCGCTGACGAAGCGCTGGCAAATGGTGGTCCTCTATGACTGAGGGCTACATCGAGCTGCACTCGGCCAGCGCCCTCAGCTTTCTGGAAGGAGCCTCCGGGCCGGAAGAGATCATTGAGCGCGCTGCGGAACTGAACATGCCAGCCATCGCGTTGCTCGACCGCAACGGCATCTACGGCGCGGCACGCTTCCATACCTCGGCAGTCCGCGTCGGCGTTGCCGCGCACATCGGCGCGGAGATTGCCGTAGCTGACTTCGGACCGCGTCTAACGCCTGCTGCATGGCTTCCCGCGCAGCGAACTGCGGAACCGGCACGCCTTCCCCTGCTCTGCGCCTCGCGCACCGGCTACCAGAACCTCTGCCAGCTCATCACTGCATTCAAGCTCCGCGAACCGGGTAAGGGCGAAGGCTCGGCCACCTTCGGCGAACTAGAGCAATTTGCCGATGGACTCGTCTGTCTGACCGGTGGCGACGAAGGCCCGCTGGCTGCCGCGCTCACCAGCGGCGGCGAAGAGGCAGGCCGTCGCATCGTGGACCGGCTGATCGGGATCTACGGCCCGCAGAATGTGTATGTCGAATTGCAGCGCCATCACAACCGCAGCAGGAGTGGCGCAATCAGGCGGCTCTGCGCATCGCGCGATCCTTTCATTTGCCCGTGCTCGCGACCAACGGCGTCCGCTACGCCCGTGCGCGTGACCGTGAAATCCTCGACATCTTCACTGCAATCCGCCATCACACGCCTCTCGATCGAGCCGGGCGTCTGCTCGCGTCCAACAGCCAGCGGTTTCTGCGTTCCCCGCGTGAGATGGCGCGCTTGTTTCAGGACATTCCCGATGCCGTCGCCAACACAGTGGATATGTCCGCGCGGCTCGCTTTCCGGCTCAACGATCTCGGCTACCAGTTCCCGCAGTACCCGGTGCCGCCAGGCGAGACCATGGACAGCTATCTCACGCAGCTTGTCGCTCAAGGTGTGATCCACCGCTACGCGCCGAAGCACGATCCCGCACTGCTGCGCCGCGCGCAGGCTCAGGTCGAGCACGAACTCCGCCTCATCGCAAAGCTCGGCTTTGCCGGATACTTCCTCATCGTCTGGGACATTGTGCAGTTTGCCCGGCGCAACGGCATTCTCGTGCAGGGCCGCGGCAGCGCCGCCAACTCCGCCGTCTGCTACGCGCTTGAGATCACCGCCGTTGATCCGGTCGGCATGGAGCTGCTCTTCGAGCGCTTCCTCAGCGAAAATCGCGGCGAGTGGCCGGACATCGATCTCGACCTGCCGTCGGACCAGATGCGCGAGCAGGTCATTCAGTATATCTACCAGCGTTATGGCGAACTCGGCGCGGCCATGACGGCCAACGTCATCCCCTTCCGCAGCCGCTCGGCGGCGCGCGAAGTCGGCAAGGCGATGGGCTTCGACGAACAGGCCCTGAGCCGTCTTTCAGGTCTCGTCGGGCGCTGGGAGTGGCGCGGGGCCAAAGACACAATGGCCACGGCCTTTCGTGAAGCGGGCTTCGATATCGAGCATCCGCGCATCGCCAGGTATCTCGAACTCTCGATGCGCCTGCAGGGACTGCCGCGGCATCTGGGCCAACACTCCGGCGGCATGGTCATCTGTCAGGGATTGCTGAACCACGTCGTGCCGCTCGAACGTGCTTCGATGCCCGGCCGCACCGTCATCCAGTGGGACAAGGAAGATTGCGCCGATCTCGGCATCATCAAGGTCGATCTGCTCGGCCTCGGCATGATCGCTGTGCTCAAGGACTGCATCGAGCTGATCCCGCGGCATTACGGCGAAAGCGTCGATCTTGCCCAATTGCCGGAAGACGCTGAGGTCTACAAGACTCTTCAGCGCGCCGATACCGTGGGGATGTTTCAGGTGGAAAGCCGCGCACAGATGGCCGCTCTGCCGCAGAACCACCCGGAGCACTTCTATGACCTCGTCGTCCAGGTCGCCATCATCCGTCCCGGTCCCATCGTCGGCAAGATGATGCACCCCTACATGCGCCGACGGCAGAAGCTGGAGCCGGTCACCTACCCGCATCCATCGCTTGAACCTGTGCTCCGGCGCACGCTCGGCGTGCCGTTGTTTCAGGAGCAGTTGCTGCGCATGGCGATGACCGTCGCCAGCTTCTCCGGCTCCGAGGCAGAAGAACTCCGCCGCGCCGTCGGCATGCGCCGCTCCTGGGAGCGCATGAAGAACCTCGAAGGTCGCCTGCGCGCTGGGATGACCACCAACGGCATCGACAAAGAGACACAGCAGCGCATCATCGACAACATCAGTTCCTTCGCGCTCTACGGATTTCCGGAATCGCATGCCGCCAGCTTCGCGCTCATCGCCTACGCTTCGGCGTATCTCAAGGTGAAGCACCTCGCCGCCTTCACCTGCGCGTTGCTCAACCATCAGCCGATGGGATTCTACGCGCCTGCCGTGATCGTCACCGACGCGCGTCGACACGGCCTGCGTGTCCGGCCCATCGACGTGCAGGCTTCCGACTGGCCCTGCACGCTGGAGCACGAAGACGATGGCTCACTCTCGCTGCGGCTTGGCCTTGGCTACGCGCGTGGCCTTCGCCGTCAGGCTGCCGAAGCCATCCTCGAGGCGCGAGCATCCGGTGGCATCTTCGCCTCTGCCGAAGACCTGGCCCAGCGCGTTTCCTTGCTTCATCGCCGGGAACTGACGCTGCTCGCCGAAATCGGCGCGCTCAACGGCATCGAAGGCATCGCGCATCGCCGCGACGCGCTCTGGCAAATCGCACGCGCCGGAAAGCCGGAAGGCCCACTCCTGCGGCAACAAAGCACCTGGCTGCGCGAAGTAGCAAACACGCAGCCACTTGCGTCTATGACCAACACCGAGCGACTCGCCGCCGATTACAGTGGAACCGGCCTCACCGTCGGCCGCCACCCGATGCAGTTTCGCCGTGAAGCACTCCGTGCCAAAGGCATCCTCGCCGCGGCGGACCTGCAACAAAAGCCCGATGGCATCTGGGTGCGCTCGGCTGGCTGCGTCATCGCACGCCAGCGCCCCGGCACGGCGAAGGGATTTCTGTTTCTTTCGATGGAAGACGAATCCGGCATCACCAACGTCATCGTCTCGCCAGACCTCTTCGAGCGCGAACGGATCGTCGTCACCCGCGCGCGCTTCCTCCTCGTCGAGGGTCAGCTGCAAAACCAGAATGGCGTGATCCACATTCGCGCTCAGCGGATGCAACCACTCTCCGACCACGCCATCGACATCCGCTCGCACGACTTCCACTGACCTGCCCGCTTTGAAGCTGACTCCTCGCAAAACGGAATCGTGGTAAGCCTGATTCTGTTCTTGCATCGAGTGAATGTTTCCGCCGCTTGTGCGGCTCATGATTCGCCGCAAGCAGTCCGTGTCTGGTTATCAGCATTCGGAAACGCAAACAGGCCAAGGTTCCAGCGAGATTTCGTCAGTGCCTCGATCGAGAGTTCGAAAGCACGCACCTCAGTAGATTCGCGTGCCGCGATGTAGTGAGACTCGGTGGTCCAGAATTCGAGGATGAGAAGGATGTGCGGACTGCGGACATCGCGCATCACAGTTGTGTGGATGTGGCCGGTGAGGCTGCTGGCAAAGCTCTGCCACAAGCCGCCAGCCAGGAAGAGCGAGCGAAAGGCAGGGGTCTGCTCGACCCCCACCTCATAGAGGGATAGGGCGTAGATCATGCATTGCTCCTGAATTGTGTGTGGGGGATGGTCGGGTGGGATGCAGGGTTATCGGGACGCGCGGTGACAACCGCCGGAGTCGGCTGGATACCAGTCGATCTCCAAATCCGCCATCGCGGCCTCGTCTTCGTTGAAGGATTCTGATTCGTTCTCGTAGGCATCGAGTTCGATGATTTCTTCGATCTCGATGTCGTCATCGTCTTCTTCGTCGCTGTATGGATACATTTCTTCTCCTTTCGTGTGTACTTGCTGAGCTGGCCGAGACGCGGAAATCCAGGTAGGACCGGACCGGACAAAGGCATCTCGACCGAACGGATCGCGCCGGACTGCGTAGACGAGTTTCGCTGTTTCTGTTGTTGAAGGCTCACGGGAAGAATCGGGAAGCGACAGATCGTTCCTGCCCAGTCGCCTCTGCCTTATAGACGCAAGCGGCGGTCTTCAATCAGAGCCAGCAGAATTCTGAAGGTGGACCAGACCAAGCGGCTCAAGGAACTGGAGCAGGAAAACGAGCCTCAGCCATTGAGTGCTCGAGGGTTTCTTGCCCCATGCATCCACAATACAAAGCTAATGCGTCAAACGGCTTTCGAGCACGCTGGCTTGTGCCATGAACTTTTGTGGACTGCGCTTGGCCAGCTTTTCCAGATTGCTCAGTTTCCAGCGAATTCCCGGCAACTCGGGGAAATGCGTTGTTCCCAACAGATTCCACTCCGGCTGATTGCGCACAACAGAAATCAGGAATTTGCGTTCGTCTGCATCCAGCCCCTTTTGCAACTCGTGAATCAGACGATCCCGCGTGGCGATCAACTCCTCCAGAGCGACCGGCTCAGCGGTCATTCCCTTGAACGTCCGCTCATATTCCTGGCTAATGTCACGGGGGACCGGGAAAAGCACTTCATGAACCGGACGGTTATGGCAGGCAAGGTAAACAACAAATGAGCGCTGGATGGCCGGTGTAATCCCTTCATGCGCGAAGAGCTGCATACAGTCAAACAGGTCGCGGGGATGCTGCCGGTCCATCGCGGCGACCAACTTGCCGCCATAGAGATCTTCGATCGAGACGACCGGCAGCTCAAGATCGGCCATCAGCGCTTCGCGCGCTTTGGGAACGAGAGTGGCCATGCGAACCGGATACACGGTTCCGCGCATCACGAAGTTCACTTCGACTTTCACTTCGATGGCGCCGCGCCGAATCAGCAGTTTGGTTTCTCCGGTGTCGGCCGATGCGACGGTATGCGTCAAGAATCCCCGAGCATTCAGGCGCTCCGCGGCGTTGCGTATTGCTTCGTTGATGCTGGCCAGAGCCGCCTCACGCGGCAGCGTATGGTCAGGAATGACCAGATCGAGATCGACAGATAGGCGCGGCAAGTCGCGCACAAACATGTTGATGGCCGTGCCACCCTTGAGAGCAAAAACACCATCTTGAAAAACAATAGGCGCGACCTGCGTCAGCAGCCTAGCCGTGCCGAGATAGATTTGGTTCATGGCTTGAGCACCAGTAGTCCATCTGAGGAGCGTGCGACCCAGGGCCGCGCACTACCGGTGGGCAGTTCTGCGGCATCAAGTTTCTGCGCCCAAGGAAGCGAAGATGCACGTCCCAGTTGAAGACAGAGTCTGACTGTTTTGACGTTTGTGCAGCGTTTCAGCAACTCTTGCAGCACTTCGGCGCGCAGGTTGTAGGCGCTTTCCATCAACTCTTTCGCTTCCTGAAGCGGCTGACGAACTCCAACCTCGCTGAGCAGCTCAAGCATCGCCCGCTCTGGCGCTGAAACCAGCGGCGCACCCTCGCGTCCTTCGAGCGCCGCGACGTGGAGCGGCTTTTCCGTCGGCTCAGTAAAGAGTCGCTTGCGGTGGTATTCCGCCGGAAAACGCTCGGTGAACCAGGTGGGCAGTTTGACCGCATTCGCACCGTAAAGGTGGAGTTGCTCCTGCTGAGCAACGTAATGGCGCACTCCGTACCAGTCCAGCGCGGTTTTACCGCCGACGTGGAAACCGGGGATCGTACGCTCCAATAGGCGCAACGAAGCGTGGAGGTTCGGTTCTTCGCCTGTTCGGACAAATACTCCCCGAGCCAGCCGATGCAGCCAACCAGATCGTACATAATGGACAGCCAAATCGGCCGACACCCCAAAAGCCGCCAGGTCTGCCGAGGTGAGCGGAGTTCCTGCAACCGTCTGAGCGTACAACTGTTTTAGTATTCTCTTTCCGGTCGTAGCCATACTGCGATTGTAGACATATTTTCAGATTTCCTTCAACTTGAGATGTTTTGCATTGTCGTAGCTAAACTACGACAATCGCAACATATCGACTGCATCCGCACCGGCTCAGGCGACTTACCAATTCTTCCCTAGCCAAAATCCGCCAGCCAGGAGGAGAACTCCGGCGATCAACCCGCCGCCGATGCAGGCCCAGATCAGCTTGCTCCAGGTGGTCTGCCCGGATAAAGGCATCTTTGCGTAAAGGATCACGCCGAACTGCGCAGACCAGTTCCGCTGTTTCTGTTGTGGAAGGATCATGGGAAGAATCGGGGAGCGGCAGATCGTTCCTGCCGAATTGCTTCGGCAGGAACCTCTGCTCCGCCTCGGCTTCAGTCTCAATTGCGTCTGTCGGACTGACACAAGTGGCGTTCTTCAATCAGGCCCGGCAGAATTCTAGAAGGTCCGATTCTTAGGAACTCGTTGAAATTTGTCTGATTGCGGCATTTTTGCTGGGGATTTGTATTTCTTTCCGCTGAAAATCTGTCTGGATTGCAGTTCTATCTGGTGTTTCCAGGGGTTTGCGAGCCTCCGGGAGCATCTCCGGAGGCCTGCAATCATCCGTCAGGCACACTTCTCCCTGAGCCTTGTCGGCGGTTGCGCCATCAGTCGCGGCAGCCGGATCAGGTTGTGCGCCGCGCAGCTGAAGACGAACAGCCAGTCCACTTTCTCCAGGCCTCGCAACTTGACCTGCCGTAGCGAGCCCGTTTGCTTCAGCCATCCGAAGCTCTTCTCCACCAGCCAGCGCCGACTCAGGCTGATCGCATAGCCCGGATGCCGCGTGGTTCGGCGATCCAGATTGCTGCGCCGTCCCTTGTCGTTCTTCATAACGTGCGGCGTCACGTTCAACTCCCGCACCGTGCCGACGAAATCCCTGGTGTCGTATGCCTTGTCCGCGCCCACTGTGATGCGACGCTTACGCTTCTTCTGCTTCTCGTGCAGCATCAACAGCGCCGCATCGCGCTCGGCGTAGCCATCGGCCTCTGTCACCATCGCGGCGGCGATCAGACCGTTGCGGTTTTCTACCAGTGCATGGCCCAGAAACGCGAGCTTCGACTCCGTGCCATAACTCTTTTTGTACAGCCGCGCATCGGCATCGGTCCTCGACTCATGCGTCTGATTGGAGCGCTTGTGCCCGCGAAAGTCCGTGCCATCGCCGTCATCGGAGCCATCCTTCGAGCGAAAACTCTTCTGCGAGGCCCAGGCCTGAATCAGCGTGCCATCCACCGTGAAGTGCTCGTCGCTCATGTACTTCTTCGCCTGCCGGTTCACTTCGGCGAAGAATCGCTGCGCAACGTCTGAGGTCAGCAGACGGTCGCGGTTCTTCGAAAACACCGCATGGTTCCACACCGCATCGTCCATGCCCAGGCCAACAAACCAGCGAAACAGCAGGTTGTAGTCGATCTGCTCGACCAGCAGCCGCTCCGAGCGTACCGAGTAGAACACCTGCAACAACAAGGCTCGAAGAATGTACTCCGGCGCAATCGACGGACGGCCAGAGTCGGCATACAGCGCATCGAACTCCGCGTCCAGCCTCCGCAACACCACGTCCGTCAACTCGCGAACCGCACGCAACGGATGGCCCTGCGGCACCCGCTGCTCCAACGACACATAACTGAACATCCCGCCCTGTATCCGCTCGTCTCCACGCATACTCGTTAGACGCTCCACCCCTTGTGGATCGCCGCAGAATCAATGCCTATTTCAACAAGTTCCTAGTACTACTGTGTTATAAGAAGTCACGAAGGCAACAGGGGCAGCGAGGTAGCGAGCGGGCGAGGTGGGCAGCAACTTTTCGTCGCAGGGTTGCAATGGATACGGGATTATGCCGTTCTGTGCGTACGGGTAGCGCCCCTGGGC
>DAIDKP010000027.1 GCA_027449965.1 Acidobacteriaceae bacterium | reverse complement strand
GCGGCTTCTGCTACGGAGGCATCGATGCGGCGACCTTTGCGCTGGCTGGAGAACTGACGGCTGCCGGCGCCGACCCGGTGGCTGTCGCGCGGGATGTGTATTTTGCCGTGCCGCTGGCCAAGATGCAATTGCTGGGACGGGCGTTGGCGACGCTGCACTGCGAGGATGGTCTGGCGTGGCTTGCGGTGACGGACGGCGATATGACTTCGACCGGGGCGAGCGAGGAAGATTGCGAAGGAATCGTGAACTATGCGCTTTCGATCGAAGGCGTGGAGGCGGCGGTATTTCTGCGTGAACTTCCAGAGGGGCGCATCCGGATGAGCCTGCGCAGCAAAGGCCCGAAGGCGGTAGTGAACGTGGCGGCGATTGCCGAACGGCTGGGCGGAGGCGGACACGAGAACGCAGCCGGATGTACGCTGGACGGGCCGATCGCCGCGGCGGAGCGGGTGATACTGCGGGAGATGCGCGAGGTGCTGCACCCGACGGCGCAATGAGCGGGGTGCTGCCAGAAATCTGGTAGCCTTGAAGACGGGCCGGATTCTCCCTGATTGGCCGAATGAGTAATATGAGTGATGCTGAAGGCTATGCTGAAGTCATCCCAGAAGGTTTCTGCGCGGAACTGACCCAGTCTTGAACGAATCCACGAACAATTCGAACGTCGGCGGATCGAGGAAGCTGTCCGCGGAGATTCCGTGGCGGGAGCTTGCCAGCCTGCTGCTGTTTATGGCGTTTTTCACTCTGTACGGTGTGACGCCCCTGCTGGGTGGGGCTGGACTGGGACTGGTGGGCGCAGATGAGCCGCGCTATGCGCAGATTGCGCACGAGATGCTGGCCAAGCTGCTGCACGCGCACTCGCTGCGCGGGGAGCTATCGGCATGTGTGACGCCGTATCTGTATGGGCGTCCGTGGCTGGAAAAGCCCGCACTCTACTATTGGCGCGCGATGTATGTCTTTCGCGAGTTTGGCGTTTCGGACTGGGCGGCGCGGCTGCCTTCGGTCAGCTTTGCGCTGTGGCTGGTGGGACTGACGTATCTGCACATGCGCAGCTTCCGGCGCGGCGGACACCTGGACGCGGCGCTGATAACGGCCACCTGCGTCGGCATTCTGAGCTTTTCGCGGGGGGCTTCGACAGACATGCAACTGGCCGCGCCGTTCTGCATCGGGATGCTGGGCTGGTATGCGTGGTATGAGACGCGCTCGAAGTTCTGGCTGGTGGATATCTATTTCTTCACCGCGCTGGCGACGCTGGCCAAGGGTCCGGTGGCGCCATTTCTGGCACTGCTCATCATTGGCGCGTTTGCGGCGTTGCGGCGGGAGTGGTGGATTCTGAAGAAGTCGCTGTGGTGGCCTGGCATCCTGCTTTATTTTGCGATCGTGCTGCCGTGGTTTGTGGCGGTGCAGCGGGAGAATCCGACGTTCTTTGTGGAGTTTTTCCTGCAACACAATCTGGAGCGATTTGCGACGAATCGTTTCGAGCATGAGCAGCCGCTCTGGTACTACCTGGTAGTGGTCGCCGTAGCTACGATGCCGTGGACTGTAGTGGCGATGCGAGCACTGTGGGACGGAATTCTGACTTCAGTGAAGGAGTGGCGGCTGCGTCACTCGACGCCCGACCAAGTGGCCAAGAGCCAGCCCGGCGATGCGTTTCCGGAATATCTGGTGCTATGGGCGCTGATTCCGATTCTGTTTTTCTCACTGTCGCAATCGAAGCTGCCGGGATATATCCTGCCGTCGATTCCACCGATGATGATTCTGACCGGCGATTATCTGTTTCGCTCGCGAGAACGAGGGCTGGGGCGCGGAGTGCTGGCGGGACATGCGCTTCTGGTGGGCTTTGCGACGACGGCCGTGCTGCTGGGGCCGTGGTTTGTAGCGCATGGGACGCATCAGTTTCCTGCAATGGAGACGATGGGCGTGGCGGCGCTGGCGGGGTTGACGGCGGCGGCGCTGCAACTGGCGGCGGTTGGCCGGTGGGGATTGAAGCGGTTGCGCGTGACGACAAGCCTGGTCATGGTGGGGTTGCTGCTGTTTCTGTATGGGGTGGGGCCGTTTTTTGGATTGCCTGCGCTGGAGGCAAGCAAGGGAACGATCCATCTGCTGGATCGGACCTACTCGGCTCGACCGCTGGCGGACCGACTGGCGACGATGGTTCCGGCGGATGAGACGATTGCGGTGTTTCGCGTACGGCGGGATATGGAGTATGGGCTGGCGTTTTATCGGAATCATGAAGTGGCCAACTACGACGTGGTAGGGGTTCCGGCAGGAGAACACGTGCTGGTGGTGCGAGTGATAGGCAAGAATGGCGTTAACCTGCACTCGATGGACGCGCTGCAGGAGTATCTGGACGGACGGAGCTACGAGAAGCTTTTTGACTGGCCGGAGCAGGGGCTGGCGGTATATCGGGTGGGCGCGATCCGGATGGCCACGAACCACCCCTGACGCTGTGCGTTGCGAACCGGGGGATTTGCCAGTATCCAGGTAGTGAGCGGCGAGGCCGACGGGGGACGCAGAAACGAATTCCCAGCAGGAATGGCCGCAGGAAAAGCGAAGGCACATATGGATTTGCGGTGGAGATGGTGTGCCGGGGTTGCCGGTGGCTGAGTTATGCTCAGAGCAAGGGGTACGGGGGTTGCAGGCGTGTTCCAGTTTTGCGTTGCTGGCCGTGACGGGAGCACGAATTTGCAACCGATGCCGCCGGGATTCCGTCGAAGAGTAAGAGATCTGAAGCGGAGGCAGCGATGACGGCAGGCGTGACGCCGGAGATACGGGATTTGCGGCTGTATACCGCCGCACAGCTTCGTCCGCTGCTGGAGGTGGAGAATCGACTTTGGCAGAAGCGGCTGCACTGGGAGTATCTGAGTTCGGCGCGGCTGCTGCTGGAATATCTAGACGCGCATGCGCTGCCGGGATTTGTTGCCGAGGAACATGGCAAGATCGTGGGCTATGTTTTTTGTGTGTATGAGGCAAACAAAGGCGTGATTGGAAATGTTTTTGCTGCGCCGTCAGAGTGTGGTCGGCAAGAGGCACAGCGGATGTTGCTGGAGCAGGCGATTACGCTGCTGACGCATTCGCCGGGAGTGGACCGCGTGGAGACTCAACTGCTGCTGCACGATGCCGGGGAGATGGCCGACGTACTGCTGGCGACAGGATTTGATCGTGCGGAGCGGTTGTATCTGCAACGCGAGCTGGACGCCGAGAGCGGCGCGGAGATGATCGAAAAGGTGGGCGGATGCGTCTTGCGACCGTGGCGCGAACCCGATATGGCGCCGGCTTCACAACTGATTGTGAGCGCGTATCGAGGGCATCCGGATAGCGCAATCAACGATCAGTATCAGACGGCGCAGGGAGCACAGCGCTTTCTGCACAACATTGTGCGCTATCCGGGCTGCGGCATGTTTGTGCCGACGGCATCATTTGTGGCGCAGGATGCGCTGACGGGTGCGATGGCGGGGATGGTGCTGTCTTCGCAGATCAGCGAGGCGTGCGGACATATTACGCAGATTTGCGTGGCTCCGGAGTATCGCAGACGAGGCCTGGCAGAACGTCTTTTGCAAGGGGCGACGCGAAAACTTGCCATGCGCGGATTGAGCGAGCTCACGTTGACGGTGACGGCGAGCAACGAGAGTGCGATCCGGTTGTATCTGCGTGAGGGATTTGCGGAGCGATGGAGGTTTGACGCTGCGGTTTGGACGCGCCCAGTGAACTGAATCGCAGAGAGAACAAGCGAGTAACCAGCACCAAACACGAACTGCGCAGATTCGAGGATGCGCGGATCGATGCTGGACAAAATCAGTGCAGGATGAGCGCCATCAGCCAGCTTGCGGCGATAACCGATCCCACAAAAAGCAGAAAACACCAGGCTGCGTAGCGAAGCATGGCGCGGGGTGAGCTGCGCTGAGTGATGCCAAAAACCGTGGACGCAAAGAGCGCGCAAAGCAGAACAGCGGTGAAGTGAGACGGTCGAAGGACGACGAGGCCGAGCAGAAGAGGCGCTTGGATCAGCATCAGGGCAGATCCTGCTTTCTGCTAATGGACAGATTATGCGCATCCACTGCGGCCATGATGTTCAGCAGGCCGGCCATGACCATGAAGCGCGTGCCGTAGTCTGCGGTGGTGACCTGTACGGAGTCAGCGCCCCAGCCGAAGAGCTTGCTGAGGAGGAAACAGAGTCCGCTGCCGAGATCGCCGGCAAGTCCGAGGAGATCGAGAATGTCTTTGGCTCCGCCATAGAGCTTGCCCTGCATGGCAATGCCGAGGAAGAACAGGGTGACGACAGAGACAAAGATGAGCGCGGCGCGGATGGGCCTGTGCAGCAGTAGATGTCCGCCGCCAGGAACGAGCCAGCCGAGGATGAGCGGTGCCCAGGAACGGAGTCCTGCGGGTTGTGCGGAAGCGGATTGATCGGTGATGGCAGGCATCCTTACGATTCTAACTTACAGGACGATTTTAACTTACAGGCCGGATAGGGCCGTTGCAGCAGGCGATGGCAGGCCCAGGAATGTGGCGATGCGCTGGTTGAGAAAGCGCTCGTCGGCGGGACTGGCGCCGGCTCCGGCGGGATGGCCCCAAAGTGACGGGATGGGCATGAGTGTGCAGTGAGGGATCATGGGCGCTTCATACTGCGCGTCGGTGACGGGAAAGTACATGTCAGTGGCCGAAGGCATGTAAAGAACGGGAACGCGGATGCTGCCGAGCGCCTGGCGCAGGTTACCGTGGAAGCCGGGCGTAGCGCCGACGTCCTGCGTCTCCCAGGTGCGCATCTGGAGAATGATGTCGTTGGCGTCAGCACCGGGGATGAAGTTCTTTTTGTAGTAGTCGATGACCTGAGCGAGGGTGGTTCCTTTGGGGAAGTCGGACTTCCAGAGTTCTTCTCTCCACCAGGGTTGGGAGTAGAGCCAGGCTGTCCAGACGATGGAGAAGGCTTCGATGCCTTTTGCGGGTTCGGATTTGTAGTCGCCGTTTGCGAACGCTGGGTCGGTTTCGAGAGCGGTGATCTGGCTTTCAAGACGGACGATGCCGTGACCGTAGGTTTTGGCTGTGCCGGAGGTGGCAACGATGCGATCCATGAAATCGGGATACGAGACGGCCCATTGAAAAGCCTGCTGCGCGCCCATGGAAAAGCCGACGACTGCGCGAAGATGATGCACGCCAAGCGCTTCGGTGAGGAGCTGATGGACGGCGCGAACGTTGTCGCGGATGGTCATGACGGGAAAACGTGGTCCGTGGAATGGCTCTGGCGTATTGCTGGGCGACGAGGAGCGACCGTTGCCGAAGAGTTCGGAACAGATGAGGAACTGCTTTGCGGGATCGAAGACGTGGCCTGGACCGACGAGCCAGCCGTAGCCGTGCATGTTGGCCATGTAGTGCGACGGGAGCAGGTAGGCGTTGTCACCGGCGGCGTTGAGATGGCCGTAGGTACCGTAGACAATTTTTGCCTCAGGTAGAACGATGCCGCTTTCGGTGCGGAAGTTGTGAAGGATGAAAACGTGCTGAACCGGCTCAGGCGCTGGGGTGGGTGCGGGCGCAGCGACAGCAAGCAGAGAGCCAAAACAGGCGATCAGAACGGAGATGGAGCGCATTGGTTTCCTCAGGGATGGCGGTTTTGGGGGGAATGGGCAGGAAGCTCAGGATACAGCGCGGGGTCGAGCCGGGCGTGAGTGGATTGCTCGAAGTCGTAGGCGTAGCCGATGAGTATGGATTCGCTGAAGGCTGGACCGAGGATGGTCATGCCTGCGGGCAGGTTGCCGTGCGTGAATCCCATGGGCACGGTGATGGCAGGAAAACCAGTCTGAGGGCTGAGTACCTGGCTGTTGTCGCCGGCTGGCGAGGTCATGTCGCCAACTTTGCGGGGCGGATCGCTCCAGGTGGGGTAGACGATGGCGTCGAGGCGATTGGCTTGCATGGCGGCGAGCAGAGCGTTACGGAAAAGAATCTTCGCCGGGTCGTGGTAGACATCGGGACAGGGTGTGCGGCGGTCATCTTTAGCCGGTGGCGCGATGGATGCCTTGATCTCGTCGTCGATGTAAGGCAGATAGAGGCCGGAAGAGACGATCTGGCGCAGAGAGTGGTAGGGTGCGTTGGGGTGCAGGTCGAGATAGTGATTGAGGTCACCTTCGAAATCCCCGCACCAGAGATTGGGCACGAGCCTGGCATAGTCGGGTAACGTGAATGGATCGACGATCGTTGCTCCTTCGGCGCGCAGGGTAGCGATGGCGCGCTCCATTACGGAGCGAACTTCAGGATCGGTTCGCGGCGTGGCGAAGTATTGGCGGAAGACGCCGATGCGAGCGCCGCGCAGGGCATGGCGACGCAGCGAGCGCGTATAGTCGACGCCCCATGAATGAGGATAAGCGGCGGAAGCGGCGGCGAGATCGGGATCGGTCGGGTCAGGCCCGGCAAGGACAGTGAGCAGTCGCGCGGCGTCGGCGACAGACCGAGCGATGGGACCGCCGACATCGTTGTGCGCGAAGAGTGGAATGATTCCTGAGCGGCTTGTCAGTCCGATGGTGGGACGGATACCGACGAGATCGTTGTGGCTGGAGGGTCCGCGGATGGAGTTGCCGGTGTCGGTGCCGAGTCCGGACTCGCCAAGGCTGGCGGCAACAGCAGCGGCGGTACCACCGCTGGACCCGGCAGGAACGCGGCTGAGATCGTAGGGATTGCGGGTGATGCCAGCGATGGAACTGGCCGTGAGGTAGGCACTGAAAGCCCACTCGGCCATGTTGGTCTTGGCAAGGAGAATAGCTCCGGCGGCGCGCAGGCGAGCGACCATCGTTGCGTCCGTAGCGGGGATGAAGCCTTTCAGCGCGAGCGATCCTCCGGTGGTCTGCATGCCGGCGGTGTCGTAGTTGTCCTTGACTAGGACGGCGATGCCGCCGAGCGGTGGCAGTGTGTGTGTGCGGCGCACCTGACGGTCACAGGCATCGGCCTGAGCGAGCGCGTTGGGGTTGACGATGATGATGGAGTTGAGGGGAAAGCGCTGGTCTGGGGCGAGGGTCTGACCGGGGAGAGTCGGCACGGTCTGATCGTAGGCGCGAATACGGTCGAGATAAGCCTGGACAACAGCGCGACAGGTGGTGCGACCGGAGAGAATGGCGACCTGCGTCTGGGCGATGGTTGCCCCGACGGCATGAAAGCTGGTCGGAATCCGATTCGGGGCCTGAGCAGAGATATGAGCTGAGGCCGCGATGAGCCAGCAAACAGGCATCAGCAGCGCAACGGCAGCGCGAAGCGATCGAGGCAGGAGGAACATTTCTGATTCGTATCACGCAGAATGCGAGAATGCGAGAAAAATCTGGGTGAGGATTATTTTCGCTTCCAGCGGATACCGTCGCGGCTGTCTTCGAGCAGGATGCCAAGGTTGGCGAGTTCGTCGCGAATTTGATCGGCACGACGAAAGTTGCGCTGACGGCGAGCGAGATTCCGCTCTTCGACGCGCGCATCGATCTCGGCATCGGTGAGAGTGGAGGCGGCGAGCAACTCTGGAGCAACTTCGTCGAGCCTGCCATTGGTGCGCGCCCATTCCACCGCTGCGCGAGTGGGTGCGGCGTCGTGATCTGCGATGACGGCAAAGACGGAATCGAAGGCGTCCAGGGTGCGCAGCATAGCGTCTCGATCATCGGAGCGGAGCAGTCCTGCATCAAGGGCGATGTTGCCCTGGCGAACAAGCTCGAAGATGGGCGCGCGTGCTTCGGCGGTGTTTAGATCGTTGGCGAGGGCAGCGAGAAACTCCTGACGGGCGCGGGTGGCAGTGTCGAGACCCTTGGCGGTGGAACCAGGCTCGAGCAAAGCAGCACGAAGTCGCGCGGCAAAGGTGCGCAGGCGATCGATGGCGCTGGTGGCCTCAATGAGTCCGTCGAAGGTGAAGTTGAGCTGATGGCGATAGGGCACGGAGAGCAGCGCAAGACGAATGGATGAGGCCTTGTAGCCGCGAAGCAGCAGGTCGCGGAGGGTGAAGAAATTCCCTTCAGACTTGGACATTTTGCGTCCGTTTACGAGCAGAAAGCGAACGTGAAACCAATGGCGGGCAAAGGTTTTTCCTGTGGCGGACTCGCTTTGAGCGATCTCGTTTTCGTGGTGCGGAAACATGAGGTCTTCACCGCCTGCGTGGAGGTCGAAGCTTTCGCCCAGATACTCCATGGCCATGGCGGAACACTCGAGATGCCAGCCAGGACGTCCGCGTCCGATGGCAGTTTCCCATCCCGTTTCGCCGGATCTGGTGGACTTCCACAAGGCAAAATCGCGAGCCGAGTCTCGCTCGTACTCATCGACATCGACACGCGCGCCGTCGGTCATGCCTTCAAGATCTTTTTTGCTGAGCTTGCCGTAGTCGGGGAATGCGCGGAGCCGGAAGTACCAGTTGCCGTCATCGGTGCGATAAGCGGCTTCTTTGGCGGCCAGACGCTCGACGAGATGGACCATCTGGGGAATATGCTGGGTAGCCCGGGTGAGAACTTCAGGACGCTGAACGGCAAGGCTGTCTAGATCGTCGAGGAATGCCTGCTCGAATTTTGGTGTGTATTCGGCGATCGAGAGACCGGCAGCGGCGGCGTTGCGGATGATCTTGTCGTCGACGTCGGTGATGTTCATGACGTGGCGAACAGGTACGCCAAAAAGCTGAAGGGCGCGGCGCAGCAGGTCAACCTGGAGGAAAGTGCGAAAGTTGCCGATGTGGCCGTAGTCATAGACGGTTGGGCCGCAGGCATACATGCGCAGCACGGCTCCGTCTGCAGGAAGCACATCGTCCAGTTGTCCGCTGAGGGTATTGAAGAGCCGTAAGGTCATGCATATCCGGGGCGCGCAACCGTGAAGAGGGTGCGTGGCACTGAACGTCAGATCTGATTGTAGCAGCGCGAACCGGAGCCATTTTGGATTGCCGAGCCGAACTGGGTCGCAGCCAGCCATCCTAAACGCCGGTTTCAACGTCTACCATGAAGCAGGAACAGAAACGCAGGAGCCGCCGGATGGCGTGCAGAAGACGGAGCCGCATGACTGCGGAACGATGTGCCGTGGGCAAGCGGCAGGGATGGTGGGTGGCGCTGGCGCTGCTGGCGACGATGAGCGGCGTGGCGAGCGCAGCCGTAACGGCGGCTGCGTCGGCAGCGAGCGCAGATACTCCGGCAATGACCATGCAGGCTCCGGGAGTGGCTGGTTTGGCAGTGACGGTGCCGGCAACCGAGACCGGGTCGATTACCGGCGTGGTGATGGGAAGCGACGACGCCGTCTATGAGGGCGCAACGGTGATGCTGGAGCCGCTGAAGCGCATGGCGACAACGGATTCAATGGGCAGCTTTCTCTTTGCCGCAGTGCCTGCCGGCCGCTATACGCTGACGGTGACGGCACCCGGCTTCCGCACCGCGCACCAGTCAGTGACGTTGGCTGCGGGCGAGCCGCTGGCTCTGCCCGGCATTGTGCTGGGCATGGAAGACGTAACGACGCAGGTAATGGTGAACGGCGATGAGCGGGAGATTGCGACGCAGGAAGTCCATGCCGAGGAGCACCAGCGCGTCTTTGGCGTGATTCCAAATTTCTATGTGGTCTATGACAGGAATGCACCGCCGCTGACAAAGCGGGAGAAGTATGACCTGGCGTGGAAGTCGATCATCGATCCGTTTAACTTTATCGGCACAGGCGCAGTGGCGGGCATTCAGCAGGCGACGAATGCGTTCAGCGGATATGGGCAGGGCGCGGTGGGTTATGGAGATCGCTATGGCGCAGACTTTGGCGACAACGTGATGGGCACGTTCCTGGGCGGGGCAGTGTTTCCGGCAATGTTTCATCAGGATCCGCGCTATCTGGTGCTGGGAACGGGGACAACTCGACACCGAATCCTGTATGCGCTGGCAAACGCGGTGATCTGCCGCGGCGACAATGGGCACTGGCAGTTCAATTACTCTGGCCTGCTGGGCAGCCTGGCGGCTGCGGGCATCTCGAATGCGTATTACCCGGCAGTGAATCGTCATGGAGCTTCGTTGACGTTTGAGAATCTGGGCATAGGGATTGGCGCGAGCGGGGCAAGCAATATCTTTCAGGAGTTTCTGGTGCGCAGGCTGACGCCTCATGCGCACGCGCAGACGGATACGCCATAGCTTTTGAGCAGGCTGCTATAGTAGCGCTCATGCGTTTGCGAGTTTTATTAATTCTCTCTTTGAGTTTCCTTATCCGGGTGCGCAGTGCTGGCGCACAGACGCGATCGACAAATCCACTGGCGAATGCTGCGGCTGAGTATGTGGCTGCGCATCGGTCAGAGTTAACAAGCGGATTTGAACGATTGCTTTCGATACCGAATGTGGCTGCCGATCCGGCAGGATTGCGGGCGAATGCGCAGTATCTGCTGGCAGCGCTGAAGGCTCGCGGGGCAAGCGCCCAGCTTCTGAGTATTCCGGGGGCACCGTCCGTTGTCTATGGCGAGATTCACAGGCCGGGCGCGACGCACACGATCGTCTTCTATGCGCATTATGATGGGCAGCCGGTGACGCCGTCGGAATGGACGACGCCACCGTTTCAACCAACGCTCAAGCGTGTGGATGGCGAAGAGCGTGTGTATGCACGTTCAGCGGGAGATGATAAGGCGGCGATCTTTGCGCAGTTGACGGCGCTTGATGCACTGCGCGCGACAGGAATGGAACCAAAGGCTAATCTGCGCTTTGTTTGGGAGGGTGAGGAAGAAGCAGGATCACCGCATCTGGAACAGATTCTGATGGAGCATCGCGAGCAGGTGCATGGCGATCTTTGGCTGATCTGCGATGGGCCAGTGGACCAGAGCGGAGAGCAGACGGTGGTCTTTGGTGCGCGCGGCGATACGGGGCTGGAGATCACGGTCTATGGCCCACAGCACGGGCTACACAGCGGGCACTATGGCAACTGGGCACCGAATCCGGCGATGATGCTGGCGCAGTTGCTGGCCGGGATGGAAGACGCCGATGGGCATGTCCTGATTCCACATTTCTATGACGGCATTGCGCCGTTGTCGGCGCTGGAAAAGCAGGCTCTTGCCGAGGCTCCGGATAACGAGGCAATGCTGCGGCGGAAGTTCTGGCTGGGACGGACGGATGGTGGCGGAAAACACTTGCTGAATCTGCTGAATCTGCCCTCGCTGAACATCAACGGCATGGCAGCGGCGCAGGTGGGAGCGCGAGCTACGAATGTGATTCCAGCAATGGCGGTGGCCGACCTGGACCTGCGGCTGGTGGTGGGCGAGGACTGGCGCACCCAACAGCAGAGAGTGGTGGATTACATTACGTCGCAAGGGTATTTTGTGACGGATCACGAGCCGACCCAGGCGGAGCGAACTGAGCATGCGCGAGTGGCTTGGGTGGCGCGCAATGAGAACAGTTATAACGCGGTGCGGACGCCGATGAACCTACCAATGGCGCAGGAGGTGATTGCGGCAGTGAAGGCGGCGCGAGGCCAGGTTGTGCTGCTGCCGACGATGGGCGGCAGCGTACCGCTGGGTGCGATGGAGCGAGCGGCAGCGACGCGCACGATTACCGTACCGATTGCCAACTTTGACGATAATCAGCACACAGCAAACGAGAACCTGCGATTGCAGAATCTGTGGAACGGGGTGGGAACGATGGCGGCGCTGGAGATGATGCCGTAGCGAAAGACAAAGCCGAAGCTGGCACGGCGTCGTGAGTGAGATTGCGGCTCAGGCAAGAGTCCGGTGAAGCACAGCAAGGCACGAGAAGAGATCAGGCAAGGACCAGGCGCGGATCGGCTTCGAGATTGAGCGGCGCAAGTTGACCGGCGATCAGGCGCGGCCACGCTGCGGCGGCGATCATGGCAGCGTTATCGGTGGCGAGCGCGAGAGAAGGAAACGCGATGGGCAGGCCACGACGATCCGCCTCGTCGGTGAAGCGACGACGCAGCTCGGAGTTTGCTGCGACTCCGCCTGTAACCAGAAGAGATTGCGCGTTAACGGACTCTGCGGCATCGAAAGCGCGATGGAGCAGATTGTCGACGACAGCGGCCTGAAAGCTGGCGATGAGGTCGAGTGTAGGCTGATCGCAAAGGATGCGGATATCCTCAAGCGAAAGCTTTTGTCCTACTGCGTCGAGAGCGCGCAAGGCCTCTTCGCGAGCGATGGCGGCAGAGCGCAGGCCGAGATCTTCCACGTGTCGCAGTACGGCGGTCTTCAGGCCGGAAAAACTGAAAAGGAACCGTGGATCAAGAGCGGCGACCGGCGAAGTGAGCGCGCCTTTGGTACGTGGAGTTTTGCCGACCAGATGAGGTTTGGATTTGATGCGCGTGAGCGGAAAGGTAACCGCACGCGGGTTGCCAAATGGGGCAAGGCGATCGATCCACGGGCCGCCGGGATAGCCAAGACCAAGTAGTTTGGCTACCTTGTCGAAGGCCTCGCCAGCGGCGTCGTCGAGAGTGCGTCCGAGGAGCTTGTATTTCCATGCGGGCTGAGCCTCCGCGTGAGTATCAAGTGGAGGCTCAGCCAGAAAGAGATGGGTGTGGCCGCCGGAGACGACCAGCGCAAGAGCGGGCATGGGGAGCAGTTGGGCGGAGTGTTGCTGATGCTCCAGCAATACGGCGTGGATATGGCCTTCGAGATGATTGACGGCGATGAACGGCTTATCCAATGCAAAGGCAAGCGCTTTGGCGTAACTGATGCCGACGAGCAGCGCACCGGCGAGTCCGGGACCGCTGGTGACGGCGATGGCGTCGAGGTCGTCGAAGGCGAGTCTGGCTTGTTGGATCGCGGCGTGGACGATCGGAGCGATGTTGCGAAGATGTTCGCGACTGGCAAGCTCGGGAACAACTCCGCCCCATGCGGCGTGGGTAGCGATCTGGCTGGCAACGACCGAAGAGAGCGTTTGCTCGCCACGCGCAACGACGGCGGCTGCGGTTTCGTCGCAGGAGCTTTCGATACCGAGGATGAGGCCGCGCGAGGGAGTGGAGATCGCCATCATTCCAGTTTACTGACTCCTGGAAGACCGAAGGGATTTTGAGTGGAGCGAGCAGGCTCGCGTAGGCTGAAGATATGCTTCCAGAGACAGCAGCGGCGCGAGCCGCAGTGGAGATTGCGCGACGGCTGAGACAGGCAGGCTACGAAGCATTGCTCGCGGGCGGTTGTGTGCGTGATCTGGCGCTTGGCGGCAGCCCCAAGGATTATGATGTGGCGACGGCGGCCGAGCCGACGCGCGTGATGGAGATGTTTCCGCAGAGTTATGGTGTGGGCGCACACTTTGGCGTGGTGTTGGTGGAGACTGCGCCAGGTGGCGAGCGAGTGGTGACCGAGGTTGCGACGTTTCGCAGCGATGGAAGCTATTCGGACGGGCGCAGGCCGGACGCGGTGCGGTACACGACAAGCGCGGCGGAGGATGCCGCGCGGCGTGACTTCACCATCAATGGGCTGTTTCTGGATCCGGTTCGTGCGCAAGGAAATTTGCGCGAGGCTGTGCTGGATTTTGTGGGTGGACTGGACGATCTGGACGCGGGAGTTGTGCGGGCAATTGGCTGCGCCGAGCAGCGATTTGCCGAGGATCACCTGCGATTGCTGCGAGGAGTGCGATTTGCAGCGCGACTGCGATTTGAGATTGAAAAACAGACTTGGTCGCCGATGCGGGCGATGGCTTCGGCGCTGGGTCAGGTAAGCCGCGAGCGGGTCCGTGACGAGCTGACACGGATGTTGACCGAAGGATCGTCGCGACGCGCGCTGGAGATGCTGGAAGAGACGGAGATGCTGGCGGTGGTGCTGCCGGAAGTGGCGCGGATGCGCGGCGTGGAACAGCCAGCGGAGTTTCATCCAGAGGGCGATGTGTGGGAACATACACTGCGCCTGATGGAGCAACTGGAGACAGGATGTAGCAGCACACTTGCCTGGGGAGCGCTGCTGCATGATGTAGGGAAGCCGACGACCTTTCGACGAGCACCGGAACGGATTCGGTTTGACGGACACGTGGAAGTGGGCGTGCGCATGTCCGAGGAGATTACTCGACGGCTGCGTTTTTCCCGGGATGACAGTGAGCAGATTGCGACGCTGGTAGCGCATCACATGCGCTTTGGCGATGTGATGCGGATGAAGGAATCGACGCTGAAGCGATTCTTTCGCCTGGAGAGCTTTGCCGAGCATCTGGCTCTGCACCGGATGGATTGCCTGGCGTCGCACGGAAACCTGGGCAACTGGAAATATGCGAAGCAGCGGTGGGAGACGACGCCGGAGGTAGCGATTCATCCGAAGCGGCTGGTGACGGGACGCGATCTAATTGCGGCTGGATTTAGAGCAGGACCAGGATTTTCCAAGGTGTTGCAAACGGTTGAGGATGCACAACTGGAAAGAGCCGTGACGACGCGCGAGGCAGCACTGAAAATGGCACTGAAGTTGGCGCAGGCGCAGATGAGTGCAGGTGAAACGGATGGCTGAGGCGCAGCGCGTGGATGCAGTGGTAGTTGGCGCGGGCGCCGCAGGAATGATGTGCGCGGCGATGGCCGGTCAGCGCGGCCGGAAAGTGGTGCTGCTGGAGCACGGCGAGCAGGTCGGGCGCAAGATTCTGATCTCGGGCGGGGGGCGTTGCAACTTTACAAATTTACATTGCGCCCCGGATCGATTCCTGTCGCAGAATCCTCACTTTGCGAAGTCGGCTCTGGCGCAGTATACGCAGCAACACTTTGTGGAACTGGTGAAGCGACACGGCATCGCGTTTCACGAAAAGACGCTGGGGCAGCTCTTCTGCAATGGTTCGGCGCGTGCAATTGTGACGATGCTGCAGGAGGAGTGCGCACGCGGCAATGTGCAGACAGTGCTGCGCGCAAAAAATGCGCGCGTGGAGCGTAGTGGCGAATTTCGCGTGGAGTGCTCCGAGGGTGTGTTTGAGGCAGCTGCGCTGGTGGTAGCGACCGGGGGATTGTCGATTGCGAAACTGGGTGCGACCGGATGGGGCTACGATGTGGCGCGGCAATTTGGCTTGCCTGTGATCGCACCGCATCCAGGGCTGGTTCCATTGACGCTGGCTGATGCCCGGTGGGCGAATCTGGCGGGAGTTTCTGCGGCGGTGACGGCGTGGGTTGAAGGCAGCAGTGTGCGATTTCCAGAGAAGTTGCTGGTGACGCATCGAGGGATGAGCGGACCGGCTGTGTTGCAGGCCTCTTCGTATTGGCAGCCGGAGACGGTGCTGTACGTGGATTTTGCGCCGGGCCAAGCAGTGTTGAGCGCGCTGCCGAGGCGAGATGCGAACGCACTGCGGGAGGCGCTGCGAAGGGTTATGCCGCAACGACTGGCGGAGTTTCTTGCGATACATTTGCAGCCGAAGCGATGGACGAATGCTGCATTGGCCGAAGTGGAAGAACGGTTGCACAAATGGCGACTGGAGCCGGACGGCACGGAAGGCTTTGAAAAGGCCGAGGTGACTGTGGGTGGCGTGGATACGCGTGCGCTGAATTCACGAACGATGGAGGCGCGCGCTGCGCCCGGACTGTTTTTTATTGGAGAAGTAGTGGATGTGACCGGCCACCTGGGTGGATTCAACTTCCAATGGGCATGGTCATCCGCAATGGCGTGCGCGCGGGCGCTATAAAAGCAGCTGACTGCACCCGTGGGACGATCACCGCAGTCGCGACTCAGCCGACAATACGCAGAAAGATTCCTGTGACGACGGCGCCGAGCAACGGACCGAAGACGGGGATGGGGGCGTAGCTCCAGTCAGAGCGACCTTTGCCAGCGATGGGCAGCAGGGCGTGGGCGATACGCGGGCTGAGGTCGCGCGCGGGGTTGATGGCATATCCGGTGACGCCGCCAAGTGAGAGTCCGATGCTCCAGACGATGACGCCGACGAGAAAAGGCGCAAGCGAAGGCGTAGCGCCGCTGAAGATGCGAGATCCCAGCGCATGCGTGGTGAGCAACAGGATTGCGGTGGCAAGTGCTTCAGCCAGGAAGTTCCAGAACGGACTGCGGATGGCGGGCGCGGTGCAGAAGATAGCGAGTTTGGCAGCGGGGTCAGACGTAACGCGCCAGTGAGGGAAATAAAAAAGCCAGACCAGCGCGGCGCCGACGAAACCACCGGCCATCTGCGCGGCGAGAAACGAGGCGGCGGAAGCGAAATCTCCGGTTTGGATGGCGGCGGCGATAGTGATCGCGGGGTTGAGATGGGCAGCCGGAGAACCAAATGCGATGGCCGTGAGAACGCCGCAAAAAACGGCAAACGCCCAGCCGGAAGCAATGACTATCCAGCCGGAGTTTTCAGCCTTGGAGCCGCGCAGCAGGACGCCGGCATTGACTCCATCGCCCATGAATACCAGGACAGTGGTACCAAGAAATTCGCCCAAAACAGGGGTGTGCGCGATCATGGGAACCTTTCAGGATTGCGGAGCAGTGACGCGGTCTTGCGGCGGATCGTCGAGCCAATCGAAGGACCGCTCGACGGCTTTTTTCCAGTGGCGGCAGAGTTCATCTCGCCGGGCTGGAGACATGGTGGGGGTCCAGATTTTTTCGATGCTGCTGTTGGCCCTCAGTTCGTCGAGTCCAGAGTAAAAGCCGGTGGCAAGACCAGCGGCGTAGGCCGCTCCGAGCGCCGTGGTTTCGCGCATGGCAGGACGCAGCACCTCGCGCTGCAGGATGTCTGCCTGAAACTGCATGAGGAGATCATTGCCGGTCATGCCTCCGTCGGTGCGTAATTGCGGCAGAGCTGAGCCTGCGTCCTGCTCCATGGCGATGAGGACGTCGCGCGTCTGAAAAGCGGTTGCCTCGAGAACAGCACGGGCCAGATGCGCTTTGGTGGTGAAGCGCGTGAGGCCAGCGATGACACCGCGCGCGGAGTCCTTCCAATAAGGAGCATAAAGGCCGGAAAACGCGGGCACGAAGTAGACGCCGCCATTGTCCGGGACAGAAGCAGCAAGTGATTCAATCTGGTCGCTGCGCTCGACGATGCCGAGGTTGTCGCGCATCCACTGCACCAGAGCGCCGGTGATCGCGATGCTGCCCTCAAGCGCGTAGCAGGCGGGCTGCCTGCCGAAACGATAGGCGAGGGTGGTGAGCAGGCCGTGACGAGAGACGCGAGCCTCTCCCGTGTTCATCAGCAGGAAACAGCCGGTGCCGTAGGTGTTTTTGGCTTCGCCGGGGTGGAAGCATGTCTGGCCGACGAGCGCAGCCTGCTGGTCGCCGAGGATGCCTGCAATGGGTACTCCCTTGAGCGCGGTGGTGGCAAAGGTGCCGTAGACTTCGCTGCTGGAACGGATCTCCGGCAGGATCGCTCGCGGAATGCCGAAAAGCGCAAGCAGGTCGGAGTCCCAATCGAGCGTGTGCAGGTGCATCAACTGAGTGCGGCTGGCGTTGGTGACGTCGGTTGCGTGAATGCCGGTGGCTGGCCCTCCGGTGAGATGCCAGAGCAGAAAGGAATCGATGTTGCCGAAGAGTAGATCGCCGCGCTCGGCTGCAGCCTGGGCACCGGAAACGTGTTGGAGCAACCATTGCAGTTTGAGCGCACTGAAGTAGGTGCTGAGTGGCAGACCAGTCTTTGCACGAAGCCGATCCTGACCTTCGGTGGCCGCATAACGCGCGACAGCCTCAGCGGTGCGCGTATCCTGCCATACGATGGCGTTGGCGATGGGCGCGCCAGTGTGACGGTTCCAGACGACGGTGGTTTCGCGCTGATTAGTGATGCCGACGGCAGCGACGGCGTGGACGGGAAGCTGACTGTGGGCGAATGCCTGGTCGATGACAGCGTGAGTGCGCTGGAGTATCTCCATCGGATTGTGCTCGACCCATCCTGGCTGCGGATAGATTTGCTCATGCTCCTGCTGCGCGCTCGCGATGATGTGGCCGGCACGGTCAAGGATGAGAAAGCGAGTGCTAGTGGTGCCCTGGTCGAGTGCTCCGATGTAAGCAGGTTGAGGCATGGAAACGTTGTCTCCGAGGATTCTTGTGCAATCTACGATGCCAGAGGGGGCACTGGCAAGCGGGGCGCAGAGGTGCGACCACGTTGAAGCGAAGTTCAATGGCAACGTATGCTGAAGGGCAATGTAAGCACAGATGGGGCAGTGTGAGTGGCGGAGGCAGGGATGGAACGCTCGGAAAAATGGGATCGTTTACAAAATGGCTGTGAAGTGCTGGTGATTGGGGGCGGCGCAACGGGGCTTGGAATCGCCGTGGACGCGGTGACGCGCGGATTCCGCACGGTGCTCGTGGAGGCTGGGGATTTTGCGCAGGCAACATCAAGCCGGGCGACAAAACTGGTGCATGGAGGTGTGCGCTATCTGGCCAATGGGCAGATTCATCTGGTGTATGAGGCGCTGCGCGAGCGCCACGTGATGCTGCAGAATGCGCCACACCTCGTGCATAGACTGGGATTTGTGACACCTGCTTATCGGTGGATGGATTTGCCGTTCTATGGCACGGGGCTGAAGATCTACGATGTGCTTTCAGGTAGCTCCTCCCTCGGCGCGACGCATCTGTTGAGCGCGCGGAAGACGGCAGAGGCAGTGCCGGGAATCAATCCGAATGGGCTGAAAGGCAGCGTGCAGTACTTCGACGGCCAGTTTGACGATGCGCGCTTTGCTCTAGCGCTGGCACGAACGGCGGAAGATCATGGCGCAGTGGTGATGAACTACGTTCGATGTACGGGATTGGTGCAGAAAAATGGTCGCGTGTGCGGAGCGACGCTGGAAGATGTGGAGAGTGGACAGCGAATGAAAATTTCCGCAGGCGTGGTGGTGAATGCCGCCGGAATTTTCCTGGATGCGGTGCGGCGGATGGACGATGCGCAAAGCAAACCACTTCTCAAGACAAGCCGTGGGACACATATTGTGGTTTCGGCCAGGATGCTAGGCGGAAACAGTGCGCTGATGATTCCAAAGACACGCGATGGGCGACTGATCTTCGCGATTCCTTGGATGGGAAAATGCGTGATTGGAACGACCGATATTCCAGCCGGAAACGCGACGATGGAACCCGGACACAGTGCGGAGGAGATTGCGTTTCTGATGGAAACGATTACTCCGTATCTGGCAAAGCCGATCACGGACTCGGATATTCTGAGCGTCTTCTCCGGACTGCGCCCGCTGGTGACGGGCGAGGCGGCATCGACGGCAAAACTTTCGCGCGAGCATCATCTGGCGGCTTCAGCCAGCGGATTGATTACCATCGCCGGGGGCAAGTGGACTACTTATCGAAGGATGGCTGCGGATACGCTGGACTTTGCCGCGCGTCAGGGACTGCTCGAAAAGCGACCCTGCGCAACAGAATCCATTCCGCTGCGTGGCGCAGCGACAACGGGTGTGGTCGATGAGGCGCTGGCGCGTTATGGATCGGATGCGGCAGCGATTGAGCAGTTGCAGCAGGAGCATCCGGAGTGGGGTGCGCTGCTGGATTCACGGCTGCCTTTCACCGCGGCTGAAGTCATCTATGCCGCGCGCGAGGAGATGGCGCGAACGGTGGAAGATGTGCTTGCACGGCGAATGCGAGCGCTGCTGCTGGATGCCCGCGCTGCAACTGCTTGCGCTGGCAGTGTGGCTACGTTGCTGGCAACAGAACTCGGGAAGGACTCCAACTGGGTCATCGAGCAGGAGCGAGCCTTCAAGCAATTGGCCGGTGAATTTTACATGCAGTGAAGTGCAATTTTTCGCTGGCACGTTGCATCCGTCGCGTCGGCAGCTTATCATCGCGAACATGTTCAAGCGACAAATCATGCCACTTCTGGTTTCTTGTTTTCTGATGGGCACCTTGGCTACGGCACAGACGGCGACGCCGGTACCGGACAATGATCTGGCTGAGGCACGCGCGATCTTCAAACAACTGATTGAGATCAACACAACGGATACGCCGCAGGGCAATGTGACGACGGCGACCCAGGCGATGGAAAAGCGCTTTCTGGATGCGGGATTTCCAGCTTCGGATGTGCATCTGATCGGGCCGAATGCGCGGAAGATGAATCTGGTGGTGAGCTATCCGGGAACGGACGCGAGCGAGAAGCCGGTGCTGTTTCTCTGCCATGTGGATGTGGTGGAGGCTCTGCGCTCGGACTGGCATACCGACCCGTTTCAGTTTGTGCAGCAGGATGGCTACTACTACGGGCGCGGGACGCAGGATATGAAGGATTCGGACGCGACGGTGGTGGCCACGTTTCTGCGGCTGCATCGCGAGGGATACAGGCCGAAGCGCGGACTGATGCTGGCGCTCACCGCCGATGAAGAGGGTGGAAAGTCGAATGGCGCGAGCTGGCTGGTGGAGAACGAGCGAAAGCTGGTGGACGCGGCGTTTGTGATCAATCCCGACTCGGGCGGCGTGGAGCTGCAGAACGGCAAGCCAGTTGTGGCCGATGTGGAGGCGACGGAAAAGGTCTATTCGGATTTTCAGGTGACGGCCTACAATCGCGGCGGACACAGTTCCCTGCCCCGTCCGGACAATGCGATCTATGAGCTGATGGCGGCGCTGGACAAGCTGGCCAGCTATTCGTTTCCGTTTGAGCTGAACAGCGTGACGCGGGAGTACTTCTCGGCGATGGCGAAAGAGGAGCAGGGACAGGTGGCTGACGATATGCGCGCGATCCTGAAGACGCCGCCGGATATGGCGGCTGCTGCGCGGCTCTCGGCGATGTCGCCGGACTTCAACTCGAACTTCCGCACGACCTGTGTGGCCACGCGCCTGGCCGGCGGGCACGCGAACAACGCCCTGCCGCAGACGGCGCAGGCGAATGTGAATTGCAGGATTTTTCCGGGGCACTCGCCGGAACAGATTCGCCAGCAGTTGATCGCGCTGTTCGACGATCCGAAGCTGACAGTGAAATACGTCTCCGATGCCGGGGTGGTTTCGGATACGGCTCCGGATCGGCAGGCAATGACGCCCCCGCCACCGATGCCTGAGGTCTTCAAGCCGCTGGATGCAATGGTGCAGGCGATATGGCCAGGAACGCTGGTGACGCCCATCATGGAAGACGGAGCTTCCGACAGCATCTACTTTGCTAAAGCGGGAATTCCCTGTTACGGATTTTCCGGGATTGCACTGGAACGCGGCGACGAGCGGATGCACGGACAGGATGAGCGGCTGCCCATTGACTCGTACACGAAGGCACTGGAGTTCATGTACGGCTTTGCCAAAGCCGTGGGGAATGAGTAATTCAACGACTACATCAGAGCCAAATGAAACAACCAAAGCCGAGCGGGTTCAGATAGCCAGCTCGGCTTTCACTTCCTGAAAGCAGCGCAAGGCAAATTCGAGATCGGCGCGGGTGTGTGCAGCGGAAATCTGCGTGCGAATACGTGCCTTGCCAAGCGGCACAACCGGATAACTGAAAGCGACAACGTAAACACCTTTGGTCAGCATTCGTTCAGCAACACGCGATGCGATCACGGCGTCTCCGAACATGACGGGGACGATGGGGTGGTCGCCGGGCTGGAGGGTGAATCCGGCGGCGGTGAGCGACTGGCGGAAGAATTGGGTGTTTTCGCGCAGGGTGTCGAGCAGCGAGGCGGACTGGCTGACGAGGTCGAGGGCCTGGAGCGTGGCGGCGGCGATGGGCGGGGCGACGGAGTTGGAGAACAGGTAGGGGCGTGAACGCTGGCGCAGGAGGTCGATGATGGCCTGGCGACCGCTGGTGTAGCCGCCGCTGGCTCCGCCGAGGGCTTTGCCGAGGGTGCCGGTGAGGATGTCGATGCGGGATTCAACGGCGAAGAGAGCGGGTGTGCCGCGGCCGCCGGTACCGAAGAAGCCGACGGCGTGGGAGTCATCGACCATGACAAGGGCGCTGTGTTTTTCGGCGATGTCGCAGATGCGGTCGAGTTTGGCGACGAAGCCGTCCATGGAGAAGACGCCGTCGGTGACGATGAGGCGATGGCGCGCGGAGGCCGACTGCTGGAGCTGGGCTTCGAGGTCGGCCATGTCGCCGTTGCGATAGCGGAAGCGAGCGGCTTTGCTGAGGCGGATGCCGTCGATGATGCTGGCGTGGTTGAGTTCGTCGGAGATAATGGCGTCTTCGGCGTCGAGGAGGGTTTCAAAGAGGCCGCCGTTGGCGTCGAAGCAGGAGCTGTAGAGGATGGTGTCGTCGGTGGAGAGAAATTCGCTGAGGCGCTGTTCGAGGGTGCGGTGAAGGGATTGGGTGCCGCAGATGAAGCGGACGCTGGCCATGCCGAATCCCCAGCGGTCGAGCGCGGAGTGAGCGGCGTCGAGGATGGCGGGGTGGTTGGCGAGGCCGAGGTAATTGTTGGCGCAGAGATTCAGTACCTGGCCGGAAGTGACGGCAACGCGAGGCTGCTGCGGACCGACAATCAAGCGCTCGCGCTTGGTGAGGCCGTCGGTTTCGATCGCTGCGAGTTTTTCTTCGACATGCTGCTGAAATTTTCCGTACATGATGGGTCCTTATCCGAGTCGCGTTAGATCGAGGACGACTTTGCCAGTGTTGCCGGAGATCATGGCGGCGAAGCCCTGCTCGAAATCGGCGAAGTCAAAGCGATGCGTGATGACGGGCGAGATATCGACACCGGATTCAATCATGACGGACATTTTGTACCATGTGTCATACATCTCGCGCCCATAGATGCCCTTGATCGTGATCATGTTGAAGATAACTTTGCGCCAGTCCATGGGCATTTCTCTGGAGGGGATGCCGAGGATGGCAACCTTGCCGCCGTGGCAAAGATTGTCGATCATCTGAGCCAGAGCTGCTGGATTGCCGGACATTTCGAGACCGACATCAAAGCCCTCGGCCATGCCAAGCTGACGTTGAACGTCAGCAAGTGAAGTTTCCGTTGGATTGACAGCCAGAGTTGCACCCATTTTTCGGGCCAGTTCGAGTCGATACGGATTCATGTCTGTGATGACGACGTGCCGTGCGCCAGCGTGGCGTACGACTGGAATAGCCATGATCCCGATAGGCCCGGCACCAGTGATGAGCACGTCTTCCCCGAGAACGGGAAAGGAAAGAGCAGTATGGACAGCGTTGCCGAAGGGATCGAAGATGGCGGCGACCTGAGGATCGATACTGCCATGATGACGCCAGAGATTGGCCATCGGAAGCGCGATGTATTGGGCAAATGCTCCGGGGCGATTGACGCCAACGCCCTGAGTGTTGGCGCAGAGATGACGTCGGCCCGCCATGCAGTTGCGACAGCGTCCACACACGACGTGACCTTCTCCGCTGACGATATCGCCGGGATGAAAATCATTGACGTTCGAGCCGACCGCAACAATTTCACCGACAAATTCGTGACCGATGGCCATGGGAACAGGAATGGTCGTCTGCGCCCACTCGTCCCACCTATAAATGTGCACGTCTGTGCCGCATATGCCGGCGTAGTGAACGCGAATGAGGACATCGTTGATGCCGTAGGACGGCTCGGGAATTTCCTCGATCCAGAGACCGGGTGAGGCTTGCTTTTTGACGAGGGCTATCATTGAGACTCCTGAGAGAGCAACCGCCCTCTTACTCTACGCGATTGGCAGTAGGAAATTGAAGAGGCGTGCGCGGCGAAGTGACAGATTGTCATGTGAGGCGCTGGTAGACTGAATGCAATGATCCTGCCATTTGTTCGTGACATTTTTGCCGAACTGGAGCAGACGGACGGCTTCGAGCGAGTGCGTCGGCATTTGGAGCGCGGAATTGGCCGAAGGCGGGTCAGCGGGTTGACGTCCACGGCGCGCGCACTGATGGTGCCGCTGCTTGCGCGTGCGGCAAAGATGCCTGTGATCCTCGTGGTCCCCGACAACAAAGCCGCCGAGGCGCTGGAGACGGTGCTGCGCGCGGGTTGCGAGTTGACGGGCGCTGTGGACGTGAAAAGCCTGGCGCGATTGCCTGCCCATGACGTGCTGCCGTTTGAGAATATGTCGCCGCATCCGGATATTCAAGAGCAGCGAGCGGCGGTGCTATGGAAGTTTGTGAGCGGCGCGGTAACGCTGCTGATTGCTCCAGTGGAAGCGCTGGCGTTGCGACTGTTTGAGCGTACGTATTATGCCAATCTGGCGCTGCGTCTTGAACGTGGCGAAGAGATGGACATCGAGTTGGTAACCGATCATCTGGCAAGCGTAGGCTATGAACGTGTGGACCTGGTGGAGATGCCAGGACAGTTTGCGCGCCGAGGGGGAATTCTGGATGTCTATTCGCCGGAGTCGGAACGGCCCGTGCGCGTCGATTTTTTTGGCGACGAGATTGAGTCGCTGCGAACTTTTGATCCGGAGACACAGCGTTCGGCAAGCCAGTTGGATGAGGTGTTGCTGCTGCCGCTGACGGAGACTCCGGCAACAGAAAAGATGTTGGCGGCGGTACATGCGCGGCTGAGCCGTGAGCGCGTGGCCGGTGGCGACGACGCCGAGTTAGCCGATGCGCTGGAGCTGCAGGGCGCGACGATTTTTCCTGGCTGGGAGTTTTTTGCCCCGATTGATGGAGCAGAAACGTATCTAACGCGTCTGTTGCCGCGCTGCACGTTGTTTGTCGAAGAGCCTGCGATGGTGCGCAACCAGATCGAGCGCTGGTGGAATAAGGTAGAGCAGCGGCATGAGCGGTCCGGAATGGGTGCGCTGATTCGCCCTGAGGATATTTATATCCGCCCGGAGATTCTGCAAGGGATTCTTGGCTCACATCCCGGACTGGATCTGGATCAACTGGGGGCTGTGGATATTCTGGATGCGGATACGACGTTGGGTGAAGTCGAGTTCTCCACGCGTCCTACCCTACGATTTCATGGTTCGATACCTGCCTTTATTGAACAGGTGCGCGGCCTGATGGACCAGCATCAACGAACCGTAATCGCTGTGCCACACCAGGGCGAGGTGGAACGCGTGGCGACGATGTTGCGCGAGTACGAGATTCCGTATCGGATCGGGAGCCGGAATCCGCACGCGGGCAGCGAGACGCTGTATGACGAAACGAGCCACCTGGCGGGCGATCTGCGCGTGCCGGTGATTGTGCGGGCGCAGCTTGCAGCGGGTGTGCATGTGGGCGAGACGCGGCTGACGATCTTCGGGGCCAACGACATCAGCGACGAGATGGACGTGCAGGCGCGGATGGAGCCGAGGAAGTCGAAGACGGCGGCGTTTGTTTCGGATTTTCGCGACCTGACGGTGGGCGATTATGTGGTGCATGTGGAGCACGGGATCGCGCGGTATCAGGGACTGAAGGAGATTGAGCAGGACGGGATGCGTGTGGAGTTCATGGTGCTGGAGTTTGCCGAGCAGGCGCGACTCTATGTGCCGCTGACGCGACTGGACCTGATCCAGAAATATCGCTCGACCGACGCCGGACCCGCTCCGGAGCTGAACAAACTGGGTTCGCAGCAGTGGGCGAAGACGAAGGCGCGGGTGAAGAAGGCGATGGCCGACATGGCCGACGACCTGCTGAAGCTCTATGCGGAGCGGCACGCTGCAAGGGGCCATGTCTTCAGCGCGGACAATGAGTTTCAGCGCGAGTTCGAGGAGGCGTTTGATTACACGGAGACCGACGACCAGTTGAACGCGATTGAGGATATCAAGCGCGACATGGAGTCAGAGCGACCGATGGATCGGCTGCTGTGCGGCGACGTGGGCTATGGCAAAACCGAGGTGGCGATGCGCGCTGCGTTCAAGGCCGTGCAGGACGGCAAGCAGGTGGCCGTGCTGACGCCGACAACGATTCTCTGCTTCCAGCATTTTGAGACGTTCAAGAAGCGGTTTGCGCAGTTTCCGATTACGGTGGAGATGATCTCGCGGTTTCGCACGCCGAAGGAGCAGAAGGCAGTGCTGGAGCGGGTTTCGACGGGCAAGGTGGACATCCTGATCGGCACGCATCGGCTGTTGTCCAAGGATATTCAGTTTCAGGACCTGGGGCTGCTGATTGTGGACGAGGAGCAGCGGTTTGGCGTGAAGCACAAGGAGCGGCTGAAGGAGATGCGGCGCGCGATTGATGTGCTGGCGATGAGCGCGACGCCGATTCCGCGTACGCTGCATATGTCGCTGGTGGGGCTGCGGGACATGAGTGTGATTGAGACGCCGCCGAAAGACAGGATGGCGATCCAGACGGTGGTGGCGAAGTTTGACGAGAAGCTGGTGCGGTCGGCGGTGGAGCTGGAGCTGGAGCGCGGCGGGCAGGTGTATTTTGTGCATAATCGCGTGGAGAGCATTTACGAGATCGGGATGCTGATTCAGGAGCTGGTGCCGGCGGCGCGCGTGGTGGTGGCGCATGGGCAGATGGGCGAGAGCGATCTGGAACGGGTGATGCTGGCGTTTATGCGGCACGAGTTTGATGTGCTGGTGGCGACTTCGATTATTGAGAATGGGCTGGATATACCGCTGGCGAATACGATTCTGATCAATCGCGCGGACAGGCACGGGCTGAGCGAGCTGTATCAACTGCGCGGGCGGGTGGGACGGTCGAACAGGCGCGCGTATGCGTATTTGATGATTCCGCCGGAGCGCGAGCTGACGGAGATTGCGCGCAGGCGGCTGGCGGCGCTGAAGGAATTCAGCGACCTGGGCGCGGGATTCAAGATTGCGGCGCTGGACCTGGAGCTGCGCGGTGCGGGAAATCTGCTGGGCGGCGAGCAGAGCGGACATATCGAGGCGGTTGGATTTGAGTTGTATACGTCGATGCTGGAAGACGCCGTGAAAAAACTGAAGGGCGAGCAGGAACAGACGCGCGCGACGACGCAACTCAGCCTGGGGATTGCGCTGCGCATCGACGAGGAGTATGTGAGCGAGGAGAATCAGCGGCTGCGGCTCTACAAGAAGATTGCCGGAGCGGGGAGCGCGAAGGATGTTGAGGAGATTCGCGCGGAGATGGTGGATCGATATGGGCCGCTGCCCGCGCATGCCGCAGCGCTGCTGGAGGCGGCGAGTCTGCGCGTACTGTGCGAGCAGATGGGCGTGGCGCAGATGGATCGCAAGCGGGATTTTCTGCATTTGCGATTCACCGAGCATGCGACGGTGGACGCCGAGCGTCTGATGCACGAGGTTGGACGCAGGGCGCGACGCGGCGCGCAGTTTACACCGCAGGGAGTCTTGAAGTATCCGCTGGCAACGGGCGATGTCGGCGGCGTGATGAACGAGGCGCGCGCGCTGCTGGAGAGCATTCGCGCGGAAGCTGTGACGGCTTGAACAGCGGACAATGATGAGTGAAGCTGAGGACGCGAGATGAGGCTGGAATTGAAACGACGGATATTGGCCGGGTGTGTGGCGGGCTTGATCATGACAGGCGTGATGATGACGGGAGTGGCGATGGCGCAGAATAGGCAGGCGCAGAGCGAACAGGCGAAGCAGACGTTCCTGCGCGCCTCCGATGCGTATTTCGACGAGGTGTATTTTCCCTTTCAGCCGACGAACGGTACGCTGGCCGGTTATCACCAGTACGACGTGAAGCTGGAGGATTTTTCCGCGGCTAATCGCGCGGCGGAGATTGCGGCGCTGCACCGGGCGAAGCAGCAGGTGACGGCGATTGCGCCAGCGGGGCTGGACCAGCCGACGCGCGCGGATCGCGAGCTGGTGCTGGCGAGCATTGCGTCGCGGCTGCTGACGCTGGAGACGATTCGTCCGTGGCAGAAGGATGCGGATGCGTATTCGAGCACGATTTCGAATGGCGTTTTCTCGCTGATGGAGCGGAATTTTGCTTCGCCCGATGAGCGGCTGCGCTCGGTGGTGGAGCGCGAGAAGCAGTCGCTGGCGCTGCTGGGACAGGCGCGCGTGAACCTGACGGATGCGCCGCGTGTGTATACGGAGATTGCGATTGAGCAGTTGCCGGGGATTGTCAGCTTTTTTGAGCACGATGTGCCGGCGGCGTTCGCGGGCGCACAGGACGCGACGGTGCGCGCGGAGTTTGCACAGTCGAATGCGGCGCTGATTGCGGCGCTGGAGCAGTATGAGCAGTGGCTGAAGACGGATTTGCTGCCGCGGTCGAATGGGGATTTTCGCTGGGGCGCGGAGACGTTTCGGCGGAAGCTCGCGTATGACGAGATGGTGGATATTCCGCTGCCGCGGTTGCTGGCGATTGGCAGGGCGGATTTGAAGAAGAATCAGGCGGCGTTCAACGCGCTGGCGAAGGAAGTGGAGCCGACGAAGGACGCGCGCGCCGTGCTGGAAGAGCTGGGCGCGGACCATCCGGCGCCGGACCAGTTGTTGCAGAGTTTTCGCGATACCTTCAGCGGGCTGATCGGGTTTATCCAGTCGCGGCACATTGTGACGATTCCATCGGAGGTGAGGCCGATTGTGGAGGAGACGCCGCCATTCATGCGGGCGACGACGTTTGCCTCGATGGATACGCCGGGACCGTTTGAGACGCATGCGACGGAGGCGTATTTCAACGTGACGCTGCCGGACAAGAGCATGACGCCGGCGCAGGTGGAGAGCTATATGCATTCGTTCAACGTGGGCACGGTGGTGAGCACGGCGGTGCATGAGGCATATCCGGGCCACTATGTGCAGTTCCTATGGGTGCCGAAGGCTCCGAGCCGCGTGAGGAAGCTGCTGGGCGCGTCGTCGAACGCAGAAGGCTGGGCGCACTATTGCGAGCAGATGATGCTGGACGAGGGCTATGGACAGCCGGGCGAGGGCGCGAAGACGGAGCGCGAGGCGAAGCTGCTGCGGCTGGGACAGTTGCAGGATGCGCTGCTGCGCGATGCGCGATTTGTGGTGGGGATCGAGATGCATACCGGGTCGATGACGATGGACCAGGCGATGGCGTTCTTTGAGCACGAGGGCTACCAGTCGCACGAGACGGCGGTGGTGGAGACGAAGCGCGGGACGGCGGATGGGACGTATCTCTACTACACGCTGGGCAAGCTGGAGATTCTGAAGCTGCGCAGCGACCTGATGAAAAAGGAAGGCGCAGCGTTTTCACTAGAGAAGTTTCACGACGCGTTTCTGGCGCAGGGATTTCCGCCGATAAAGATCGTCCGCGAGGCGATGCTGGGGGATGATTCGCCGACGCTGTGACGACGTTGCAGAGATGACGTTGCGGGCACGACGTTGCTGAGACGAGAACGAGCGCGAAGAAAAAGGAGAGCAGACGATGAGCAAGCGAGTGAGAACGGCGGTGTTTCCGGCAGGCGGACTGGGCACGCGATTTCTGCCGGCGACGAAGGTGATTCCCAAGGAGATGCTGGCGCTGGTGGACAAGCCGATCATCCAGTACGGCGTGGAAGAGGCGGTTGCGTCGGGGATTGAGCATGTCATCTTTGTGACGGGTCGCGGGAAGGGCGCGATGGAGGATCACTTTGACGTGAGCTTCGAGCTGGACGCGACGCTGGAGCGCAAGGGCAAGCGCGAGTTGCTGGAGATTTCGCGCAAGGTTTCGTCGTTGGCGCGCGTGAGCTACGTGAGGCAGAAGGAGCCGATGGGTCTGGGTCATGCGGTGCTGTGTGCGAAGCAACTGGTGGGCGATGAGCCGTTTGCGGTGATCCTGCCGGATGATGTGATTGATGCGCCGCGACCGTGCATTGCGCAGATGATGGACGTGTATAACGAGCGGCAGGCGTCGGTGTTGGCGACGATGACGATTGAAGGGCCGTCGATCAGCGCGTATGGCGTGTTGGCGGGCGCGCAGGACGCGACGAATGAGCGGCTCTACGATTGCACGGGGATGGTGGAGAAGCCGAAGTTTGAAGAAGCGCCGTCGAAGCAGGCGATTATCGGGCGGTACATTCTGACGCCGGGAATTTTCGAGACGCTGGAGCGAACGGGATTTGGCGCTGGCGGCGAATTGCAGCTGACGGATGGAATTCTGGCGCTGCTGGCGACGGAAAAAGTGTATGGGTACACGTTCGAGGGCAGGCGATTCGACGCGGGCGACAAGTTTGGAATGTTGCAGGCGACGGTGGAGTTTGCGCTGAAGCGCGAGGAGTTTGGCGAGCGGTTTCGCGCGTATCTGCGGAATCTGCCGATCTGAACTGGCGAAGAGAAACACGAAGAGCACAAGGACAGGCTGAGGATGGAACAGGCGACGATACGGTTTGGCACGGATGGCTGGCGCGGCGTGATGGCCGAGGATTTTACGTTTGCCAATGTTCGCGTGGCGGCGCGTGCGATTGCGGCGTATCTGCTGGCGAGTGACGACCCGCGCGAGCAGGCGGGACGCGGGGTTTGCGTTGCGTATGATTCGCGATTTCTGTCGGCGCAGTTTGCGCTGGCGTGCGCCGAGGAGCTGAGCGCGGCGGGGATTGCCGTGGCACTCGCTGACGCAGTGACGCCGACGCCGGCGCTGTCGATGGCGGTGAGGGATCGCGGCGCTGCGGGCGGAGTGATGATTACGTCGTCGCACAATCCGTGCCAGTGGAACGGGATGAAATATAAGGCATGGTACGGCGGGTCGGGGAGTCCGGAGATCATACGCGCGATTGAAGCGCGGCTGGGCGAGCCGGTCGCGCGAGCGGCGCAGGCGGGACAAATCGAGCGCGTGGATTTCATTGCGCCGTATATGCGGGCTGTCGAGAAATTTGTCGATCTGGACGCGATTGCGCGCTGCGGGCGGCGGTTTGCGATTGACTCGATGCATGGCGCGGGGCGGCGGCTGATTGCGGGGATTTTTGATCGCATTGGAGTGGAGTATGTTCAGATTCGCGGCGATGTGGATCCGCTGTTTGGAGGCGTGCATCCGGAGCCTATCGAGCCGCATATTCGCGCGCTGGGCGAGGCGGTGGTCGAGCACGGGTGCGATGCGGGATTGTGTACGGATGGGGACGCGGACAGGATTGGCGCGACGGATGAGCATGGGAATTTTGTGGACCCGCACAAGATTTACAGCGTGCTGCTGGAGTGGGTTCTGAAACGGCGAGGATGGGCGGGCGATGTGACGCGTGCGTTCAATACGACGAAGATGCTGGATCGGATCTGCGAGCGGCATGGACGCAGGCTGCATGAGCATGGGATCGGGTTCAAGTATGTGGTGGACTACATGCTGGCGGGTGAGATTGTGATGGGCGGCGAGGAGTCGGGTGGGATTGGATTTCAGCGGCACTTGCCGGAGCGGGATGGAATTCTGAATGCGCTGTTGCTGGCGAATGTGATGGCCGAGGAAGGCAAGACGCTGGGCGAGCTGGTGAGCGAGTTGCAGGCCGAGTATGGCGAGCACCAGTATGGGCGGATCGATCTGCATCTGAGCGAGGAAGTGAAGCGGAGCGCAGTGGAGCGGGCGCGCGCGCTGCGTGCGGGCGAGGCTGCGTTTGCGGGCATGGAGATTGAGCGCGTGGAGACGATGGACGGGGTGAAGTTTTTCCTGCGCAATCCGGAGGCGGCAGCGAAGCCGCGCGCAGCGGAAACGTGGCTGCTGCTGCGGGCGAGCGGGACCGAGCCGCTGATGCGCGTCTACTGCGAAAGCTGCTCGCGGGAGTCGGTGGAGAAGCTGCTGGAGGCTGGGCGGGAGTTTGCGCTGCGCGGGTGAGACACGCGGACAGAAGCTGGAAAACGAAGCAGCCGCCGGGCGAGGACTCCGGCGGCTGTTCTGTTGCTGGTGGTCGGTTGGTTTGGCCGAGCGAGAGCTAACTCAGTCGGACGAGGCGGGCTTCGAGCAGGTTGGGGACTTTGGCCAGTTCGTCGAGCAGAGTGGGGGCGACGGGTTCATCGATCTGTACGACGGAGAGCGCTTTGACGGGTGCGCCCGCGCCGGACGCGCGGTGCTCGCGACCGAGGGCGAAGTTGGCGATGTTGACGCCCTGGTGGCCGAGGACGGTGCCGATGTTGCCGATGACGCCGGGCACGTCGCGGTTGCGGCAGACGAGCAGAGTGCCTTCGAGCGGGGATTCGAGGTCGAGGCCGTCGAGTTCGATGAGTCGCGTTTGCTCACCGTGGAGGACGGTGCCGACGACGGTGCTGGAGCCGTGTGCGTCGCGGATGGTGATGCGGAGCGCGTCGGCTCCGCGTGCGGAGGATTGCTGCTCCTCGTGGAGGCGTATGCCGCGCTCGGCGGCGAGGGCGGCGGCGTTGATGCGGTTGACGTTTTCCGAGCCGGTGAGCAGGCCGGCGATGGCGGCGTTGCGGAGCAGTTCGGTTTTGCTCTCGGCGAGCAGGCCGGAGTAGGTGAGTTCGATGCTCTCGATGCTGCGCGTGGCGGCCTGAGAGAGGAATTGGCCGAGACGGTCGGCGAGTTCGATGAAGGGCGCGAGCTGGACGTACTCCTCGTGGGTGAGCGAGGTGACGTTGACGGCGTTCTGGACGACGCCGAGGCGAAGATAATCGCGGACCTGGCGGGCGATCTGAATGCCGACGGCCTCCTGCGCTTCGTCGGTGGAACCGGCGATGTGAGGCGTGAGCAGGACGTTGGGCATGGCGAAGAATGGCGAGTCTTTGAGCGGCTCCGAGGCGAAGACATCGAGCGCGGCACCGGCGACGTGGCCGGAGGTGAGCGCGTCGGCGAGCGCAGCTTCTTCGATAAGTTCGCCGCGCGCACAGTTGAGGATGCGCACGCCTTTTTTCATGGTGGCGAGGGTGCGCGGGTTGATGATGCCCTGAGTTTGCGGCGTGAGGCCGACGTGTAGCGTGAGGTAGTCGGCTGCCTGGAAGAGTTCTTCAAGGGTGACGAGGCGGATGCCGGTTTCGCGGGCGACGGCGGGCGAGACGAAGGGATCGTGGCCGACGAGTTCCATGCCGAAGGCGCGGGCGCGACGGGCGACCTCGAGGCCGATGCGACCGAGGCCGAGGATGGCGAGAGTTTTGCCGCGCAGCTCGGTGCCTTGCAGGGATTTCTTCTCCCATTTGCCGGCGTGGAGCGAGGCGTTGGCGATGGCGAGCTTGCGGGCGAGCGCGATCATCATGGCGAGGGTGAGCTCGGCGACGGCGACGGCGTTGGCACCGGGGGTGTTCATGACGACGATGCCGCGACGGGTGGCGGCGTCAGTGTCAATGTTGTCCACGCCGACACCGGCGCGACCGATGACGCGCAGGCGCGGGGCGTGGCTGAGCAGGGCGTCGTCGGCCTGTACGGCGGAGCGGACGATGAGCGCGTCGGCATCTGCGAGAGCCGCGGGCAGACCACCGTCGAGCGCGGCGACCTGATCTGGCGTGAGGATGTTCCAGTCCGGCTCCTCGGCGAGGACGGCGAGCGTGGCGGGGGAGAGTTTTTCAGCGAGGACGATCTTCATGGGAGTTCCTTTCGCGGTGTCGGCGGTGTAAGCGTCGAAGCGGATCTGGTTCTGTTCGCAGAAAAGCTCAAAGAGGCGGACGACGGAGGGTTGCGGACGACCCTCGCTGCGCTCGTATTTCCAGATGGAGTTGGGATGTACGCCGAGCTTTTCGGCCATCTGGTACTGGTAAAGGCCGAGCTGACGACGGGCGAGGATGAGCTTTTCAGCGAAGGTGAGTTCGGGCATGGATTTCTCCGGGGCACGGTTTCCGCGAAGGGAGGATTTCCCTCCCCTGCGATTCGTTGGAGGGATCAGCTTCGGGCGCAGTTGGCGCGTCCGCAGAGGCAGGCTGCGCTGGCGGATTCGTCGGGCTTGCGAGCGGCGAAGACCCGCTGGGCGGCGGCGACGGCGGAGCCGAATTCGACGGGAAGGCCGAGCGTGTCGCGGGCAATGAACTCAAGCGCGCCGAGCAGGGCGATGGTGTCCATGTAGTCGAAGAAGCCGAGATGGGCGATGCGGAAGAGCTTGCCCTGCATCTCGCCCTGGCCGTTGGCGATGACGGCGCCGAAGCGGGATTTGAGGGCTTTGACGACGGCTCCGGAGTCCATGCCGTCGGGAACGGCGACGGCTGTGGCGGCGGCGGCAGGTGCTTCCGGCGCGAAGAGCGTGAAGCCGAGCGCGGTGAGTCCGGCGCGGGTCATGGCGGCGCAGCTTTCGGCGTTTTCAATGAGCAGCTTGCGTCCGGCGACCAGATCGCCGCCTGCCTGGCCGGCGATGTAGTCCAGCGCCGCACCGAGACCGGCGATGAGCGCGACGGCGGGCGTGTAGGCGCTTTCGCCCTTCGGCGCGACCTTGCGCTCCTTGCGCAGGTCGAAGTAGTAACGCGGATTTTTGCTGGTCTCCATGGCGGCCCAGGCGCGCTGGCTGACGCTCAGGTAAGCTAGGCCGGGCGGGATCATGACGGCCTTCTGCGAGCCGCCGATGAGCACGTCGATGCCCCAGGCGTCCACGTCGAAGTGCGTCGTCCCGAGGCCGGTGATCGCGTCGACGACGAGCAGGGCGTCGGGCGCGGCGGCGCGGAGGGTTTCCGCGATGGACTGGATGCAGTGGCGGACGGCGGTGGAGGTTTCGGTGGCCTGTACGAAGACGGCGCGGGTGTCGGGCTGGAGCGCGGCGCGGATTTGGGCGGTATCGAAGGTCTGGCCGTAGGGCGCGGAGACGAGATCGACCTGGCAGCCGAAGGCCTTGGCGAGCGAGGTCCAGCGCTCGCCGAATTTGCCGGCGGTGAGGACGAGGACGCGGTCGCCGGGCGAGGTGAGGTTGCTGACGGCGGCCTCCATGGCACCGGTGCCGGAGCTGGAAAGGACGATGACATCGTTTTCGGTGCCGACGAACTGCTTCAACTGGGCGAGGACTTTGCTGTAAAGGGCGCGGAACTCGGCGGTGCGGTGGTGTATGTCGGCGGAGGCCATGGCGAACTGGGCGGCTGGCAGGAGCGGCGTGGGACCGGGGGTGTAAAGGCGGGTTTTGCGGAACACGAGGGCATCTCCATTCGAGGTGGGTGCGCCGGTGAGGCTGGCGGTGTAATCACAGAATACACAGGAATGTGATAAATGTGAATTGGATGGAGATTTTTAGCGGTTCGCGGGGATATGTGGGCGGTTTGGAGATTGTCGGCAGGGGAAGTTCCGGCTTCTGACACGCGGCGACCCAATTTATCGGAACTTGTCCAGCCTCGATGAGTGACTTGGCGATAATGCACCAACTGACCGCGCTACTGACGACAGGGGCGTTTATCGTCACTTATCACCGCTGTGGCTCTGCACATCATCCCTCGTTCTCATCAGAAAGCCTCGTGACGGTCTCATTCATCGTGTAGTGGACGAAGCTTCGACCCAACTGAGTGAGCACATAAGGTTTTGAGTCTTCAAAGGCTGATTCCAAAGTTGTCGGAGTGCCGCGTTTCCTGATTGGCTTTTTCCTTACAAACTGCCCAAGGCTGTTTACGTCTCTTTCCTGTCGGATTACCCCACCGGTGCTTAGATCCCTGACGAGAAATTTGAAGAGGTCCGCCTGTTCGGAGTCTTCTCGGGGCAACTCACCATATATCACGGACCAAATTTCGAAGCGAGTGGATCCCGGATTGTGGAAGATTTCTTGGATCACGGCGAAGTGAACCTCGTTGTAGAGTTCCGTCCAGTCGATGAATAAGCGAATTACATCGTCGGTGCACACGCGGGTACTTCCAGCGTTGATAACAATATTGCCCAGCATCCGGCGTTTCTCTTGAGTGTCTGATTGATCCCAAGCACGGAAGGCTTTTCGCACTAATGCTAAGTACGCATCGCTCTCGATGCGCTCATTGATCTCTTCTCCAAAGTTTTCGAAACGAGACTGGACTTCCTGGAACATTTGTCCAAGCTCCATGAGCTTCCGTTGATGCTGCTCAACCCACAGCTTTAGGAGGTAATTCTGACGGTCCGCATCATCGTCCGATTTGATGTCTTTCGCCGCGCTGACAAGGATGCCCACCCAGGGAATGCTGCAGAGCGCCGCCAACAAAAGCTTTTCAAATGCACGTCGTGGTCCGGCTGATTCAGACTTCTCGATCTCTGCGCGCATAGTATCGACGACCTGCGCATCGGTTGTAGACAAAATTGGTACGTTCCGGCTCATGGGTACATCCTATAAAAGGTCCCGATAAGTCGGCATATGGGAAATAATCCGCTGGCGAGCTTCGACTGACGACTTCAGGCCAATGCATTCATTGAACTGGGCTTGTGTACCTTTGGATCATTTGTCCTGAGAAACACTGATCTCGTCGTCAGGCTCCTTGCATTCATGCTGCGCGAATGCTGCTTTGAGTTTAGGTGGGCGCGCGGGGAAGATGGGCGTCGCTTAGAATGAGTTTGCAGAGGATGGGGAGGGTTGGACGGTGACGATTGAGGAAGCGGTGAAGCAGGCGACGATTGTGGCGATGAAGGCGCGGGATGGGGAGCGGACGACGACGTTGCGGATGGTGTCGGCGGCGATCAAGAACAAGGCTATTGAGAAGCGGGCCAAAAGCGCCGAGCCGGTGACGGAGGCTGAGGCGCAGCAGGTGCTGGCCGGGATGATCAAGCAGCGGCGGGATTCGGTGGAGCAGTTTACGAAGGGCGGACGGCCGGAGCTGGCGGCGAAGGAAGCGGTGGAGATCGGGGTGATTGAGGAGTTTCTGCCGAAGGCTGTGGGCGAGGACGAGCTGCGGGCGCTGGTGGTGGCGGCTGTGGACGAGGTGGCGGCGGCAGGCGGCGCGAAGCCGGGACAGCGGGAGATGGGCGCGGTGATGAAGGCCGTGCAGGCGAGGCTGGCCGCCGGTGGGCTGCGGGCGGAGGGTCGCGTGGTGAGCGAGGCGGTGAAGGCGGCGCTGGCTTGAGAAAAGCCTGACTGAAGACTGCGAACCGTGGGTGACGGAGCGGCGCTGCCGGAGTAGGATGTTGGCGGGAGAAGATCGCGATGACGACCCGACGCGAAGTGTTGAAGATGAGTGCGGTGGCCTGTGGAGCTGCGCTTGGAGACAGATGGCTGCATGGAATGGCCGCCGCACAGGCCCCCAGCGAAGAGCCTTTGCCCAAGCCGCTGGAAGAGTTTGGCTACGGCGCCGTGACGCTGATGCCGGGACGCTTTCAAAGCCAGTTTACTGAGACGCAAGCTGTGCTGATGGGGTTGAATGAGGATGCTCTGTTGGCACCGTTTCGTGTGCGCGGCGGCCTGGCTGCGCCGGGACCACGGCTGGGCGGCTGGTATGACGCAGGCGGATTTGCTCCAGGCCATGCCTTTGGCCAGTGGATTTCGGCGTTGTCGCGGGGCTATGCGGTGGACCGTAATCCGTTGAAACGAGCACGTGTCCAGAAGTTGCTGAATCTCTATGGAGAGGCAATCAACGGCAAGTTTTTTACCAACTTCCGCTTCCCTGCTTACGACTACGACAAGCTTGTGATCGGCATGATTGACGCGCATGAGTTTGCGGGAATCCAGAACGCGTTTGCGCTGCTGGACAAAACGACGGACGCAGCACAGCCACATATGGAGCCGATGGCGCTTGATCGCGACGAGGTGCAGCGACGGTGGCGCGCTTCGATTGGTGACAAGACAACCGACGACTACACCTGGGACGAGCCGTATACGCTGCCAGAGAATCTGTATCTTGCGGCGAAGCGCGGAGCGGGCGCGCGGTATCGCGAGATGGCGGGGCGGTATCTGCTGGATCGGACGTGGTTCGATCCGCTGGCCGAGGGACGAAATGTGCTGGCCGGGCACCATGCTTACAGCTTCTGCAACTCGCTGAGTTCTGCGATGCAGGCGTATTTGAGCGCGGGCAGCACAAAGCATCTTCGCGCTGCGCAGAATGGTTTTGCGATGATTCGCGCGCAGAGCTTTGCCACCGGCGGCTGGGGACCGGACGAAAGCTTTGTGGAGCCGGGGACGGGCGCGCTGAAAGCCAGTCTGACCAAGACGCGCCACAGCTTTGAGACGCCCTGCGGCAGCTACGCACACATGAAAATTACCCGATATCTGATGCGCGTGACGGGCAACGGCAGCTATGGCGACAGCATGGAGCAGGTGATCTGGAATACGGTGCTGGGTGCGAAGGCGCTGGAGCCGGGTGGACGCGCGTTCTACTACTCCGACTACAGCAACGCAGGCGGGAAGTTTTATTTCCCAGATGCCTGGCCGTGCTGCTCCGGGACGCTGCCGCAGGTGGCGGCGGATTATCGGATTGCGGCGTATCTGCGCGGCACCGATGGCGTGTATGTGAATCTGTATCTGCCGTCGGAGCTGCGGTGGATAAGCGGCGACGGCGCGCAGTGGACGCTTTCGCAAAGCGGTGACTATCCGCTGGATGAGCAGGTGACGCTGCGTTTGAGCGGTAGCTCTGCGAGCGAATTTGCGCTGCGTTTGCGCGGACCGCAGTGGACAACCTGCGGCGGGGAAGCGATGAGCGCACGCGTCAATGGCTTGCCGGTGACACTGAGCGCCGAAGGCGGATTTGCAACGATTCACAGGAAATGGCGCGGAGGCGATTCGGTGGAGTTGACGATTCCATTACCCATGCGAGTGGTGCAGATTGAGCCGGGGTCCAATACACTGGCGCTTATGCGCGGACCGCTTGTGTTGTTTCCGCTGACGCATGACACGCCCGCCGTGACGCGCAAACAGATGCTGACGGCTCGTCGTACGGGCAAGCACGACTGGGCGATGGAATCGTCCGATGGACTGGTGCGGCTGAAGCCGTTTTTTGCCATTGCAGATGAGCCGTACCGGACATATCTCGACGCGGCGACGAACGCCTGACAATGCGGGCTACTGGCGGATGATGCGGACGAAGACGCCCTCGGGTAACGATCCCTCCACGAAGTGGACGACGCCGTTTTTGACAAATCCAACGGCGGAAGCAGGTTCAGGAGTTTGACTGCGGGCAGCGTTCGGGGTTTGCATCGGCTCTGGACGGCGGTCCATGCTGCGGGGCTGTGCTGGCTGTGGATTGCGGCCCATGCCTCGGTCCATGGCTTCGTTGGCGAGCTGATCGGCGAGCTTGTTGCCGCCGCGCAGGGTGTGTTGTATTTCAAAGAAGTCAAGCTGGCTGGTGCGGCGGCGAGCCTCTTCCCAGAGCGGGCGCAGATCGGGGCTGTTGACTTTGTAGCGGCCCTGCATCTGGCGGACCATGAGTTCGGAGTCGGCGACCACACGGAGGCGGCGATAACCGTTTTCAATCGTCCAGGCCAGCACGGCAAGCAGGGCGGAGTATTCGGCGTAATTGTTGGTGCGCTTGCCCAGAAATTCGCTGAGCCGCGCCAGGATGCGTCCACTGCGATCTTCCAGAACAGCGCCAAATCCAGCAGGGCCGGGGTTGCCGCGCGAGCCTCCGTCGCAGTGGGCGATGACCAGAGTTTCGGCGGAGGGTTGCGGTGTGAGATGGGCTGGCGTGGAATCCGGCATAGAAGTCCAGTGTATCGGGTGACGCAGCGCACGAAAAATGCTCACCAACGACAATACGTAACGTCCATTGAAGAGCGATCCAAACGCTCGCAAAGGAGTCCTCCACGACATGGCAAGTGAAGCGTTTCCACTCGACGCAAGTGTGTTGACGACATGGCCCAGGCAGCCGGGCGTACAATCCACTCAAGCGATGGAGATCAAGCTCAGCGGCGGAAAAAGTGAGCTGGCCAGGATTCGCGGCATCAGCGGCAAGACGCCGGAAGCCGAGCAAGACGCGCTGCGAGCGCGAACCTCGGAGATGGAACTGATCCGCGAGGCGCAGGCTGGTTCGCGGACGGCATTTGACGCGCTGGTACGTCAATATGAGCATCAGGTTCTGCGTCTGGCCCTGCACCTGACGGGCAGCGAGCAGGACGCCGAGGATATTTATCAGGAAGCTTTTCTGAAAGCCTATCGCTACCTTGGAAACTTTCGATTCGAGTGCTCGTTTTACACCTGGATTTACCGGATTGTGACCAATCTCTGCCTGGACCAGTTGCGCCGCAGAAAGACTCGACGCGAGGATTCAACGGTGATTACGGATCACCGCGGCGATGAAATGGACCTGATGGCGTCGATCTCGGATGATCGTTCGTTTTCCAATCCAGAGCGAGAGTTGAATCGCAAAGTGCTGGGCGAGCGGATTCGCGAGGCTTTGGAGACACTCACGCCGCGCGAGCGCACGGTCTTTGAGCTGAAACATTACCAGGGCTTGCGACTGCGAACGATTGGCGAGATGTTGAATACCACTGAGGAAACAGCAAAGAATACGCTTTTTCGTGCAACGAAAAAACTGCGCAGCAAGCTGGCAGGAATCCGCTGAAGCAGAAGCAAGACAAAGAGGGATCGCCCGGCACACAAGATCGAGGCGACGAGAAGAATCAGAAAAACTTTGAGGCAGACAGGACGTGGACGATGACTTGCAACGAAACACAGACGACAATGATACTGGCGGCTTATGGCGAGTTAGCCGATGACAAAATGCATCAACTGCAACAGCATTTGCAGGGATGCGCAGCCTGTACCGAAGAGCTGGAGCAGCTGCTTGCACTGAAGACACTGGCGGCAGCACTGCCTGTCGAAGAGCCTGACGCTAATCTGGTGGCTCGCTCGCGCATACGGCTGGAAGAGGCGCTGGACAGCCTGCCGCCGAAGCGATGGTACGATCGCGTGGCGGAGTGGTTGACGCGCAGTGCGGCAGGGATGGCAGCGGCTCCTCTGGCTGCTGGCATTTTGCTGATCACCGGCATCGGTGCGGGCACGCTGGTGGGCTATCAGGTGGCCCAGCGTCGGGCGGCAAATGCCGCAATGCAACAGACCGCGCAGGAAACCACAGCCGAACCCACGTCAAGCGCCATGAATGTGCAGAACGGGACTGTGCAGCCAAGCGTAGCCAATGTGGCACAGATTGCCGAGGTTCCCCACTCGGGAGTGATCGAAATTCACTACAGCACCCTAGAGCAGCGCCATGTGCAGGGAACGCTCCATGATCCGGAGATACGGGATCTGCTGATGTACGCCTCACAGGAAGCGCCAAATCCGATGGTGCGCGACCACTCCATCGCGCTGCTGGCTGCAGCTTGCAGCAACGGCAAAGAGTGCGCAGGGCCGGAGACGGCCGGTGGCAGCTTGCGCGATGCACTGATGATTGCTCTGCGCTACGATCGCAGCGCGCAGGTCAGGCAGAAGGCGCTGGAGGGATTGCAGCCCTATGTTGGCGAAGATGTGCAGGTGCGTGACGCGCTGCTGGAGGCACTGATGAACGATCCAGATGCGCAGATTCGTGCTCGCGCGATCTCGATGCTGACTCCGGTTGACGCTGACACCAGCGTGCGTCAGGTGCTGTCCACCGTAGCTGAGCAGGATCAGGATTCGCACGTGCGCAATGCTTCTCGGCTGATGCTGGAGCGCGTATCGGAAATTCAGTGAACTATCTGCATTTTCACAGCAAAGCAGAGAACGTCAATCACAAACTGGCGAAACAAAGACAGCCAGAACGGAAAAAATAATGAATCCCAGAGCTGCGGCGCAACAGCCAGCGGCGCAGTAGAAAAAAGAGATTGGGAGAGCTTGTATGCATTGCTTTGGAGAGCCAGTGAAAATCTTCAGGAGATTAGTCGTGGTGCTTGGTATGGCTGCGGCCTTCGTCCCGCAAGGACAGGTCGCGGCGCGAGCGCAAGCCAGCAAGTGGATCAGCCCGATGCACCTGCTGCATCACGGACCTTCGCAGGGCTACCTGGGTGTGGACGTCGCGGACCTGACACAAAGCCGCACACAGTCACTTCACCTGAACAGCAAGTCTGGCGCAGAGATCACGATTCTGGATCACGATGCACCAGCGGGCAAGGCTGGGCTGCACGTGCATGATGTGATTGTTGCCGCGAACGGCGCTTCGATTGAGAATGCAGAACAGTTTCGACAGTTGCTGCATCGGCTAGGGCCGGGGAAGAAGCTGCGGCTCAGCGTAAATCACGAAGGTCTGATGCAGACGATCACAGTGCAGATGGCCGACCGGCGCAAAGTGGAGCAGGAGGCGCAGCAGGAGATTGAGCAAAACAACCTACCCCCGGGTGCGCAGGGATTTCTCTCCGGCGGCGATGTGGCCCCGTCCATGGCAGGCGGTTTTCACTTCTGGGGATTGGGCAGCAGCTTTCATGTGGGGGCGCTGGTGGAGCGGATGACTCCGGAGATGCAGGATTACCTGGGCGTGGACAATGGAGTGATTGTGAAAAGCGTGGCGCGGCACAGCGCAGCCGCGCAGGCCGGATTGCAGGCGCATGACGTCATTCTTGCCGTAGGCGCGGAGACAGTGGCGACCACAAGCGATTGGGAGCGACTCCTTCGCGCAAGCAATGGCAAAGTGGTTCCCGTCTCCATCCAGCGCGACCGCACGCGACAGACGCTGTGGCTGCAACTGAATCCCCGGCGACACTGAAGTACGTCCATCCCGTAGCGGCGGTGCAGGAAAAAGGAGCCAGCATGGGACGCTTGGACCCTTCGGTTGCGGATGTGTTTCAATAAAAGGGTGGGAAATGTACGCAGACAGACAGTACGCGGCAAAACATTGGCTGCGCTTCGCAAGCTGAGAGAACTGGCGATCGTGGGCAGGGCGCTGGCTTCGACCGGCCATCCGGTGATGGCGCAGATTGTGCCCATGCGTTTCTGCAATCTCTCCTGCGCATATTGCAACGAGTACGACAAGGTTTCCGAGCCTGTTCCACTGGACGAGATGCTGCGCCGAATCGATCACCTGGGACGTCTGAGGACAAGCATCATCACGATCTCCGGCGGCGAGCCGCTCACGCATCCGGAACTGGACGAAGTGATCCGTCGCATTCGCAAAGTGGGCGCACTAGCGGGCATGATTACCAACGGCTATCTGCTCAACGCCGAACGGATTGAGCGACTGAATCGGGCAGGACTGGACCACATGCAGATTTCGATCGACAACATCGAGCCGGATGAAGTGTCCAAGAAAAGCCTGAAAGTACTCGACAAGAAGCTCGAGATGCTGGCTGAATATGCGGAGTTCCACGTGAACATCAACTCGGTGGTCGGCGGCGGCATTCGTGAGCCGAACGATGCACTGGTGATCGGGAAGCGCGCGCTAGGGCTTGGATTTACGTCTACCATCGGCATCATCCACGACGGCAGCGGACAACTGAAACCGCTCAAGGAAAACGAAGCCAAGGTTTACTTTGAGATGCGCGGCATGAAGAAGCGGAACTACTCGCGCTTCAACCATTTTCAGGAAGCGATTGCCTTAGGGAAACCGAACGACTGGCGCTGCCGAGCCGGTTCGCGCTATCTATATATCTGTGAAAACGGGCTGGTGCATTACTGCTCACAACAGCGCGGATTTCCAGGGGTGCCGCTGGCCAGCTACACGCATCAGGATGTGAAGCGCGAATATCGCACGGCCAAGTCGTGCTCGCCCAACTGCACCATCAGTTGCGTGCATCAAATTAGCTACATTGATCACTGGCGCGGACCGCAAAGCAACGTGATTTCGCCGGGCAGCAACAGCCATCATGCTGGCACTGTTCCGGAGCTGGTTTCCATCCGCAATGCGGACTCGTAGATTGACGCATCGCTGATCGACGAGCATTCAGGCATGTCCGTTGTGAGACGGAGTTGAGCACGGACAATTATTTTTGGAAATTGATCAAATTGATCTTTGAGAAACTGCTAACAAGCTCCATTCACTGTACTTTTTCGTTGCCAGGCAGATCCGGAAACTGCGGAAATCTTCCAGGGAAAATCCATCTTCGCAATGCTGGTTGATGCGGTACGGCGCAATTGCCGAGCCTGCATTGCGAATCCGTCGGACCGAGCCATCTGTCGCCAATTCGGACAAAGATGCCTCCGGCGCTTGAGGAGAACGATGAAGAACATTGGATTGCGATTGATTGTCGCTTTGGTAGTGGGCATCACGATTGTTTCCACAATCTCTTCCTGGTACGAAGTCCGGCAAGAGAAGCTGAGTCTCTATGCCGACCTGGAGCGCAAGGCCGACACTCTGGCCGACGGGCTGGCCCGCAGCGCACAATTCATGCTGAATACCGGAGATCGCAATTCCATTGCGCGCCTCGGCGAACAGTTCAGCAATCGAGGACAGCTGCTGGGCATCTCTGTGCTGGACAGCAACGGAGTGGCACTGGCGATGCCACGGGCCATCGCTCCACTCCTGCGAAAGATGCCGGAGCAAGCACTTGCGTCCGTGAGAGAAAATCACACCATTGGCCTCTATACCCGGATGCGATTGCGTCGCGTCTACGTACTGGTGACGCCGCTGCGCACAGCAGACCAGAAACCAGCCGGCGCGCTGGTCGTCGTCTATGACACGGGTTACATTCGCAATGCCACTCTGCGAGTGTGGGCGCTGGCGCTCGCTCACTTTGGATTCCAGGTGCTCATCATCGCCGCGATCACGATTATGATTGTGCGCTGGACGCTGACGCGCCCCATCACGCGGGCAGCGGAGTGGATGCGCGCGTTGCGCATGGGTGACGGCAAGGTCACAGGGCCGCCGATGGAGACACTCGACTTTCTTGCGCCGCTCACAAGCGAAGTGGCTCCGCTGATTGAGAGCGTGTATGAGGCGCGTGCCGCAGCTGCGGCGGAAGCACGCCTGCGCAACATACGAGCGCAGATCTGGACCGCGCAACGACTGGCCGATCATGTGCGCACCAAGCTCGCCGACAGCCATCTCTACGTGGTGTCCAACCGCGAGCCGTACATTCACAACCACACGCCGCAGGGCATCACCGTTCAGGTGCCAGCCAGCGGACTGGTGACGGCCTTGGAGCCGATTCTGTGCGCGTGTGACGGAACGTGGGTAGCGCATGGCAGTGGGAGTGCGGACCACGAGACGGCAGACTCCCACGGCCGACTTCCTGCGCCACCACAGGAGCCGCGTTACACCCTGCGCCGCGTCTGGCTGAGCGAACAAGAGGAGCAAGGCTACTACTACGGATTTGCCAACGAAGGACTCTGGCCGCTCTGCCACATCGCCCACACGCGGCCCACGTTTCGCGTCTGTGACTGGGAGCAGTATGAGCGAGTCAACAGAAAATTTGCCGACGCGCTGGTCGAAGAGATTGGCGACGATGCACATCCGGTCGTGCTCATTCAGGACTATCACTTTGCGCTGCTGCCGCGCCTGCTCAAGGAGCGCATTCCCCATGCCCGTGTGGCGATTTTCTGGCATATTCCCTGGCCCAATCCAGAGTCGTTCGGCATCTGTCCGTGGCAGCGCGAACTGGTGCATGGACTCCTGGGCGCAGACCTGATTGGCTTCCACGTTCAGGCGCATTGCAACAATTTTCTGGACACAGTCGACCGAGCGCTGGAGGCGCGTGTCGATTGGGAGCATTTCTCAGTCAAGCGCAACGATCATTGGTCGATCATTCGTCCCATTCCCATCAGCGTTGATCTGCCGCCCGAAGAATATGCCGCAGCGGACAAACGCGGTGAAGATCATCTGCGCGAGATTTGCCAGCAGTGGAATTTTGAAGCCAGCGTGGTGGCCATAGGGGTGGACCGCATGGACTACACCAAGGGCATTCTGGAGCGCTTTCAAGCCGTGGAAAGCTTGCTGGAGCAGCATCCGCAGCATCAGGGTGAGTTCACGCTGATGCAGATCGGCGCGCCGACGCGCTCCACCATTCCGCGCTACGCCGAGTTGCAACGCGAAATCGAGGTAGAGGCTGAGCGCATCAATACGCGATTCCGCCGCGGAAACTGGCGACCGATTCTGCTTATCCAGCAGCAACAAGATCACAAAGAGCTGCAACGCTACTACCGCGCAGCGCAAATCTGTATGGTCACCTCGCTGCACGACGGCATGAATCTTGTGGCGAAAGAGTTCATTGCCTCGCGGCGGGATGAGCGCGGGGTGCTGATTCTGAGTCGGTTCACAGGTGCCGTTCGTGAGCTGCGCGATGCCTTGATCGTGAATCCGTATGACATTGCCGCCACGGGTGAAGCAATTGCTCGGGCACTCGCCATGGATAGCGCGGAGGCTACGGATCGCATGAGGCGAATGCGCCAGTGGGTCAGCGACCACAACATTTATTGGTGGGCCAGCAAACTGTTGAGTGAACTCTGCGACCTGCGGCTGGAAGATGCCTGGGTCGATGCAGATGTCAACGGTACCGAGAGACATGAAGCTACAGAAAGCACGGTGATCCATGCCTGAGCGAACTCAGCAAACGCAGAGACTTCGCGAGTTCTTCGCCGACCTTGCTTCAGCTGCTCACTCTCGATTGCTGCTGGACTACGACGGCACCCTGGCTCCGTTTCAGCAACAGCGCATGGAGGCACGTCCTTACGAAGGCGTGACCGAGCGTCTGGGTCGCATTCAACAGGCTCTCACAAGCGGGATCACAATGATCTCCGGACGTCCCGCGACGGAGGTTGCGATGCTGTTGCAGCCGTTGTCAGGAATCGAAATCCGCGGCGCGCATGGTCTGGAGTTGCGCACCGCTGAGGGAGAATTGGAGCGGATGCCACTGGATGAGGTCGACGTGGCTGCGCTGCGCGCGGCGCGCTATAGGCTTGAAGACCTGGGTATGATCGGGGCGCTCGAAGAAAAAGCTGGCGGCCTGGCCCTGCACTGGCGAGAACAGCCCAGTCATGCAGCCGAGCAGATGCGAGCGCTCGCCGTGCGGCTCTGGACGCCGCTGCTGGCAGGCACCTCGCTGCGCCTGTTGCCTTTTGATGGAGGGCTGGAACTGCGCGTGACCCGCCCGCACAAGGGAGATTCGGTCAGAGCCATTCGGGAATCGTTGCCAGGCGATGCGCAAGTAGCCTATCTGGGTGATGACGCTACCGATGAAGACGCTTTTCTCAACATCGGCTCGAATGGACTTGCTGTACTGGTGCGCACCGAGTATCGGGCCACGGCGGCTTCGATCTGGCTGCGCCCTCCACAGGAGTTACTGCTGTTTCTGGATGCGTGGATCGCCGCCACATGCCCCTGGTGACGCGGCCACTCTGCGACACAAACGAGAACAAGCCAGCGATTACGCGCTGGCTTGCTGTACTTTCTCAGGATGGGATGTACGTCTTGAGCGCTCCGGTGTATTGGATCGAGCTCCGGAATGCTCGCTTACGCGGCGACCAGAGCCTTGATGCGCGCATTCAAGCGGCTCTTGTAGCGTGAAGCGGTATTCTTGTGCAGAACACCCTTCTGCACTGCCTTGTCCAAAGCGGAAGCGGTCAGGCGAAATTGAGCCTGCGCCGCTGCGGACTCGCCCTTGACCAATGCTTCGCGCATAGCGCGAAGAGCGGAGCGGACGCGTGAACGGTTGGCGCGATTGACTTCGGTACGTGTTACGGTCTGACGTGCGCGCTTCAACGAAGAAACATGATTTGCCATAGTCTGCGGATCATCCTTGGGTGCCCTGCACGGGCAGATTCTGTGCGATGCCCCGAACCGTTTCAACGGTAAGCGGTGGCTGAACTGCGGACCTCTGCTGTCTTGGGTGCCTGCTCTCGCAGAGGCTCCGATGAGACGGCGAATGGCGCACAACTTCGCATCTTCATGCTATTGGAAAAAGGGATTGCGGTCAATCTCTTGGCTTCGATTGATCTCCCGCTATACTGGTCAGGATGGCGAAAACACTCAGCGAAATGCGGAGCAGCACGGGCGAAACCACTCATCTGGGACGAATTCTGGCCTCTACGCGGCAGCAGATCAGCCGTGCTCAGGCGACCGTGGCCCTGGCTGAGTTGGAACAGCAGGCCGCCGGTCACACGCCGCGAGGCTGGGCACGGGCTTTGCGCCACAGGGCCGAAAACGGTCCGGCGATCATCGCAGAGATCAAGAAGGCTTCGCCTTCCAAGGGGTTGATTCGAGAGGATTTCGATGTGGCATGGCTGGCCGATCGCTATGCTGCCGGCGGCGCTGCCGCGCTCTCTGTGCTGACTGATGAGCCGTATTTTCAGGGCAGTCTGCGGAATTTGGAGATTGCCTCAGCCACCACCGCACTGCCCTGCCTGCGCAAGGACTTCATGATCGACGATTACCAAATCCTCGAGGCACGGGCGCACGCCGCTGACGCCATTCTGCTGATTGCCGCCGCACTCGACGACGAGTCAATGCTGGAGTTGGCGCGAACGGCGCACTCTGCCGGGCTGGACGTGCTCGCCGAAGTCCACGACGAAGCAGAACTGGAGCGCGTGCTTGCGATGGCCGAGCTACCCGATGCGATTGGGGTGAATAACCGCGACCTGCGCAGCTTTGAGGTTCGGCTGGAGACTTCGCTGGAGCTGGTTGAGCGCATTCCTTCAAGCGTGGTGCGCGTGGCAGAGAGCGGTATCGCGCGCGGCGCTGAAATTCGCCTGCTTCGTCAGGCTGGCTTCGATGCCTTTCTGATTGGCGAGAGCCTGATGCGCGCCGAGGACCCCGGCACTGCTCTGGCCACACTGCTGACCGAGACGGAATCTGCCCGGCCATGAGCCTGTGGATCAAAATCTGTGGCAACACACGCGCGGAAGACGCATTAGCCGCCGCTGAAGCCGGTGCGGACGCCGTCGGCTTTGTCTTTGCTCCCAGCCCGCGCCGGGCAGACCCAAGGACCGTGGCAGCTATTACTCCGCTGCTCGATGGCCGCATCGAGTCGATTGGCGTCTTCGTCGATTTATCGGCAGATGAGATTGCCCGCATCGTGGACCAGTGCGCATTGACCGGAGTCCAGTTGCACGGCGGCACTGACGCAATCCAGGCGGAGTCTGCCCTGGCTGCCGCGGAAAATCCGGAATCTGCAACGAAATCTGCAGCTACTGCGAAGTTTCTGCGAGCGCGCTTTGGCGTCGATCTGCGCATCGTGCAGGTTGTTCACTTCGACCTTCAGGCGGATGCACAGCTTGAAGCAATTGCTCAGGATGGCTTGAGCGACGCTGCGCTGATCGATACACGAGTGGGTCAAATCGTTGGTGGAACCGGCGTTCCCTTTGACTGGCAGAGTGCCGCCAGGACGATCTTTGCAAGCCATCAGGAACTGCGGCTCATTGCCGCCGGGGGCTTAAGGCCGGAGAACGTAAAAGAAGCCGTCAACATGCTGAATCCATGGGGCGTGGATGTGTCCAGCGGCGTGGAATCTCGGCCCGGAATCAAGGATCGCGGGCGCGTCCGGGAGTTTATTCGGCTGGCCCGGCTGGCCTCCGCCAGCCCGCACTAAGTCATCGGCGCAGAATCGGCTGCATCCAATTCTGCAACTTTGCGATACAGTGGACGGCAGCCCGAGAGTCTGTTCCTTTTTGCACTTCAAGGGCAAACGAAGGAGGAGATTGCTCCATGCCTATTGGTTCCCCCAAACGACTCGCCATCACGATTGCCGGAGCGGTATCGCTCGGCAGTTACGAAGCTGGTGCGCTCTATGAACTGCTGGAAGCCATCCGCCAGCATAACCTGAAGGTGGAGCAGGAACAGGATGGACAACCCATCTATCTGGATGTGCTTACGGGTGCCTCGGCAGGAGGAATGACTGCGACGATCCTGGCTCAGAAGCTGCTCTTCGACGGTCCCTCGTTTGTGGATGCGCTGGGAGATCCTGCGCCCTGGAATAACCCTCTTTATGAGACGTGGGTCCAACGCATCACGCTGGCCGGACTGCTGGATACGACCGACGCTCCGATTGCCGAAGGCGGAGATCCTGCATTGCTTTCGTTGCTTTCTTCGCAGTTGATTGAGACCATCGCACGGGAAAAACTGCTGACCGATGTCACGGCAGGCGAGATCACCGATCACGGCCCTCACCTCGCCGTCCATCCGCAATCTGGCGAGATTCGCCTGGGGATGGCATTGACCAACCTGACCGGCGTTAACTACGGACTGCCAATGATTAGCGGAGGCGAGTTCCTGTACACGCGATTTGAAGACTCGATTCGGCGGCTGCTCTCACGCAGCGACCGCTCACTAGACACGTGGCAAGATGTCGCGTCGGCAGCCGTTGCCAGCGGAGCCTTCCCCGTGGCTTTCCGTACAAAGAACCTGACGCGCAGCGTCGCCGATTACGCGGCCAACAAACCACTTGGATGGACCGAGGGCAGCCGCCAGTTCAACTACTCCGACGGCGGCATTCTTCAGAATCAGCCGCTGGGCATGGCCAAGCAGCTCATGGACGATGCAGACGGCCACCAGCACTCCGAAAATCGCTTCTATCTGTTCATCTCACCGAATCCGATGAGCGACCAGTGCGACCCCTCGCTGAACGAAAACAACGTGAACATGGTTCGCGTGTTGGGCCGCATCGGATCGGTCTATATGGGGCAGGCGATGTTCCAGGACTGGGTCGAGGCTGACGCCATCAATACGCGCGTTCAGCAACTCGATACACAGGCGCAGCAGCTTGCCAACGCCATCGCTTCGGGAGCGATTGCGCCGGACCAGCTTGCCAGCCGACAGGCTAGCCATGAAACCCTGCTTGATCTGCTGTATCAAACGGTTCCCGGCGACGAATCCCGCGCTCAGACCAAAGACCGGCTCGGCCGTCAGTTCGCTGAGGAGTTAGCACAGGTGGGCGGCGCACAAACCGTGGCCGGGCAAACACTGCTCTCCGGGATTCACCTGCTGGAAAAATCGGCTGGCCTCAGCGAGCTCGATTACATGGAGATATATGGAGTGGTCGTTGACCCCGGCAAGCTGGCCGGAGCAGGGATTGCGGCATTTGTCGGCTTCTTTGACGAGCAGTATCGACGACATGATTATGAATGCGGTCGAGAGCAGGCACAGAAGCTGATTGAACAACTGAACGCCGGCAGCAGCACAAGTGGTCGACCACAACTGGGGCCAATTCACTACAGCCCGGTGCCGACTCAGATTGATCACTCGCTCGATGGACTACGCCTGAACCAGATCAACCGCAATGACCTGCAGGCACTGAAGGAAGGGTTGACGAAGCGAATCAATCAGATTCTTACGCACGAGCTGACAAACCCGGTTGAACGATATCCAGCGCAGTGGGGAGCCGATCTGGCACTTGGCGTGCTACTGAACTGGGAGTTCAGTCGAGATGTGCAGGGGTGACAGTATCGGAGTTGCGCAGCGCGCGAATACGATCCATGGCATCGAAAAGAACGTCTTGTGTGATATTTGTGGAACGGTTCAGCGAAGCCAATGCAAGTTCGATGAGTTGCTGAACAAATACTTGCACAGGAATGCCACGCTGCTCGGCTTCAAGCTGCACGGGGGAAGAGACCTCAACGGAAATCTGCATGAAACTGCCTCCGCTGAATACATCGGAAGAGTTCGGGAAAAGTTGAGCATTCCACTTCTTCCTCAGCTTCCTGACTTCTTCTGGCGGAAGCGCTTGCCGCACCTCCCGGCAAACAGGTAGGCTGGTGATATGTATGAGGACTTCACCGTAACGGATCGCTGGAGCGGAGCGGAACTGCGCTGCCGCTGGAAAGCCAACATCGTCGCCATCGCTACGCGCCACGCCGACGCAATCGACATTCGCTTCGACGTCAACGGCAAGCCGATGTGGATCGCCATGCCCTGCAATGCCTGGGTAGAGCAGAAGCGGCGAACCGGCAAAGTGATTACAGATGCGCTGGCTGCCCAGACAGCTGGACATTATCTGATGTCGATCCTGGAGGATGGCGCCGACCCCAGCCGCGAGATGTATACCATGAGCACCGAAGAGGTGCTGGAACATCTGAACACTGTGATCAAAGAAGCCTCCAAAGCGGGCGGCGTACCGATCCTGCCGCTATCACCCTTTGCCTGAGACCGGCACGGATGCAGGTCAAAAGCCGGAAAAGCAATGGATGAGCGAAAGGCCCTGCATCGTGATGCAGGGCCTTTCGCTGTCCTTGCGGAAAGAATACCGGGTGGGCACACAAAGCATTTACGCTCTGCATGGCTCCAACAAGCAACAACAGATGTGGCGCTTGCTGAAAAGATAGCCACACAAGTCAGGGTTTCCGTTGAAGCAGCCCGTAATAGAGGCAGCTTATGCTGCGGCGTCTTCGCCGCCGCTCTCGCCTTTTTGCTTTTCCATCTCCGCTTCCAGCTCAGCGCGTTTCTTCGCCTTGCGATCAGCGCTCTTCTGTCGCTTTTCGTCGAGCTGCTTTTCGGCTCCCAGCAGTTCAATGAACGCCTTTTCCGCGCCATCGCCCTTCTGGAATCCAGCCTTGACGATGCGCAGATAGCCCCCCTGACGATCGCCGTAGCGCGGCGCGACCGTCTCAAACAGACGCGTCACCGACTCGTCTGTGGTAAGAAAGGCAAGCGCCTGACGGCGTGAATGCAGATCGCCCTTCTTGCCAAGTGTAATCATTTTTTCCACCAGCGGCCGCACAGCCTTGGCCTTGGCGACGGTGGTTTCAACGCGATCCTCGATGATGACCGAGGTCACCAGGTTGCGCAGCAGCGCGCGACGATGGCTGGTGTTGCGTCCCAGTTTGAATCCTGAATTCCGATGGCGCATAGTGTTGCTCTCTTTCGCAAATATCGTGGACGTGGCTCACAGCAGGCTCACATCCGAACCCATTTGGTGGCTGCCGGAATCCTCCGGCAGCCACCGTAACCCCAGTTAGAAGTTCTCCGTCTCCGTGTTCAATTGCAGGTCCACAGAGTCCAGCAGATCATCCTCGTCGTCGAAGCGGCCAAAGCCCGCCGCCAGCGCTGCCGCAGGCAGGATGCTGGTCGGCCCTGGAACAGCATTGCCCTGCTCGTCGATCTTCATGCCGAGCGAAAGGCCCATCTGAGCCAGAATTTCCTTGATCTCGTTCAGGCTCTTCCGACCAAAGTTCTTGGTCTTGAGCATCTCGGCTTCAGTTTTCTGGATTAGTTCCGCGATGGTCTGGATGTTGGCATTCTTGAGGCAGTTGTAGCTGCGCACAGAAAGCTCAAGCTCCTCGACGGACCGGTTGAGATTTTCATTGCGCAACTGCAATCCGCTGCCATCGCCGTGACCATCAGCGTCCATATCTTCCTCGAAATTGATGAAGATGCTCATGTGATCCTTGAGCAGCTTGGCCGCCAGACCGAGTGCATCAGCAGGAGCAACGGCGCCGTTGGTCCAGATTTCCAGAGTGAGCTTGTCGTAGTCGGTGATCTGACCGAGGCGTGCAGCCTCGACGAGGTAGTTCACACGACGCACGGGCGAGTGAACGGAATCCACCGGGATGAAACCAATGCCGAGATCGGCGTCGTAGTTCTTGTCCGCAGAGACGTAGCCACGGCCACGCTTCAGCCGCATCTCCATGTCCAGACGGCCACCTTCGGAGACAGTCGCGATATAGACATCCTTGTCGAGAATTTCGACGTCGCCGTCGGCCTCGATCATGCCCGAGGTCACAACGCCGGGCTGATCGGCGCGGAGATATAGCGCCTTGGGGCCTTCGCCGTTGAGCTTGAATGGGACCTGCTTCAGATTCAGGATGATATCGGTCGCGTCTTCGACGACACCGGTGATGGACTGGAACTCGTGCAGTACATCCTCGATGCGAACGGCGGTGACCGCAGCGCCCTCAATCGAGCTGAGCAGTGTGCGCCGCAAAGCATTGCCGATCGTGGTGCCGAAGCCGCGCTCAAAAGGCTGCGCACTGAACTTGCCAAACTTCTCAGTAAGCGTCTCCGATTCAACGGCAAGACGCTTCGGTTTCTGAAATCCTCTCCACAACATACGCTTTCTCTTTTCCCGCACGGCAGTTGCGTCGCGATGCATTTTGCGACGGCCGCACAAGTTCTCCTTCGGTTGAAATGATCGGGGCACTCAGGCTGCAAGCGCCCCGGCTGCTGCAAAACAATGTTCGGACGGAGCCAGCTCCGGCCTGATCTTATTTCGAATACAACTCGACGATGAGCTGCTCGTTGACCGGGAGATTGACCTCGTCGCGACGGGGCAACGAAAGTACCTTGCCGGAGAGATTGGCAAAATCCGGCTGAAGCCACGACGGCACCGGGTTGGAAGCGGCGTAATCGCGCGCAGCTTCCACCACAACCAGCTTGCGACCGCTCTCGCGGATGGCCACTGTGTCCCCGACGGAAACCTGGAACGAAGGGATGTTTACCTTGCGACCGTTGACCTCAACATGACCGTGACGCACGATCTGGCGCGCCTGACGGCGGCTGATGGCAAACCCCAGACGGAAAGCCACATTGTCCAGACGGCGCTCCAACTGCTGGATGAGCAGGTCGCCGGTGACCCCGGTGGCGCGGTTGGCCTTTTCATAGTAGGCGCGGAACTGAGTTTCGAGTGTGAAGTAGATGCGCTTGGCCTTCTGCTTTTCGCGCAGTTGCAGACCGTAGCCGACAACCTTGGCCTTGCGGCTCTGGCCATGCTGACCGGGAGCAAAGTTACGCTTTTCAAGTGGACAGCGATCGCTGAGGCATTTGGTTCCCTTAAGGAAGAGCTTCGTGCCTTCACGACGGCAAAGACGACAGACGGGACCGGTGTAACGAGCCATTTTTTCTCCTGACTTCGGGTGTCGGCCGGTTTACGCTGTGCGCCTTGACGCAGCAGTTTCATCCCGGCCCAAAGCCCCTGAGGGCGGTGATTTGTGCTCCCTTTGAGCGGTGAATGCCCATCAGGACGTTTGACCGCGCTCGCCGCTACATGAAACCTAGCGAGCGCGGCAAAGGTTGACGTGATCAGACGCGGCGACGCTTGGGCGGGCGGCAACCGTTGTGCGGAATCGGGGTAACGTCCCGGATGGAACGCACATCGATGCCGGCTGCGGCCAGGGCGCGAATCGCCGACTCACGACCGGAACCAGGCCCGGAAACACGAACGTCGACTGAGCGCAGACCGTGATCGCGCGCTGCGTTGGCAGCGTTCTGGGCGGCCTGCTGCGCAGCAAACGGAGTTCCCTTGCGAGAGCCGCGGAAGCCGAGCGAACCCGCGCTCTTCCAGCTGATGGTGTTGCCCATCGGGTCGGTGATGGTCACAATAGTGTTGTTGAACGTGGCCTGTATGTGCACAAGACCGAGAGGCACATTCTTTCGCTCACGCTTGCGGAACTTCTTGTTCTTGCCGGCTTTCCCGGCTGCGTTCTGCTGCTGTTTCGCCATTACTTGGTCGCTTTCTTCTTGCCCGCGACGGTGCCCTTGCGCGGGCCTTTGCGGGTGCGAGCGTTGGTGCGGGTACGCTGGCCGTTGACCGGCAGCGAGCGCTTATGGCGCGTTCCGCGATAGCTTTGAATGTCCATCAGGCGCTTGATGTGCATGGCGACATCCTTGCGGAGATCGCCTTCGATGTTGCCCTCATCTTCGATAACCTGACGGATGCGGTTCAGCTCGTCCTCGCCCAGATCCTGAATTTTCTTGAAGGTATCCACGTTCGCCTTCTCCAGAATCCTGAGCGCACGAGAGTTACCAATGCCGTAGATGTAAGTAAGCGCGATCCGAGCCTGCTTTTGACGGGGCAGATCGACGCCAGCAATACGTGCCATGGGGTTCCTTTGCGCTTGGGTTGTGTGCCTTCGGCCTCACGCCGACTCGCACGGGTTAGGCGGATCGTCCTTCGGGGTTCTTCGCAAGCCTTGACTTCGGCTAACTCGCCCCTGGCCCACTGGACATGAACACGTCCGGACCGGAAGGATTCCGCAATGGCCAGAGATCTAGCCCTGACGCTGCTTGTGCTTTGCGTTTTCGCAGATGACCCGCACCACACCGCGGCGGTGAATCACCTTGCACTTGTCGCAAATCTTCTTGACGGATGCCCGTACCTTCATGATTATCCTCTTCTTTGACCGCGCCGACTGCTCGCAGACTTGCCTGATGGTTACCGGTAACGATAGACGATGCGTCCACGATTGAGATCGTAGGGACTCAGTTCGACCGCGACTCGATCACCGGGCAAAATACGAATGAAATTCTTGCGCATTCGCCCTGAGACGTGCGCCAGAACCTGATGCTCGTTTTCCAGCTTCACCTTAAACATGGCGTTGGGCAGAGTCTCAAGCACCACCGCCATCACTTCAATTGCATCTTCCTTCGACAAACCTTATTCCGCTTCCCCAAAGCAACCCGCTTCGGATGGTGAATTGCCAACGCAGTCGCTGGCGCTTAAAGGGTTAAAATCATTGCTCCATCGGCTGTGACCGCGACCGTATGCTCAAAATGAGCGCTCATACTACCGTCGCACGTGACCGCCGTCCAACCATCTTTCAACACTTCCACCGCCGCCGTGCCCGCGTTCACCATTGGCTCAATCGCCAGCACCATGCCCTCGCGCAGCTTCATACCGCGCCCGCGTTCACCATAGTTGGGCACCTGCGGATCCTCGTGCATCCGTGTGCCAATCCCATGACCGACAAAATCCCGCACCACGGAGAACCCCTGCGCTTCCACCACTTCCTGCACTGCCGCGCCAATATCGCCCAGTGTTGCCCCCGGCCGCACAGTCTGGATCGCCGCGGCGAGAGACGACTCCGTCGCTTCCAGCAGCTTTCGCGTCTTGTCGTCGATAAGGCTGCCCACCGGAACAGTAATTGCCGCATCGCCATAAAACCCATCGACAATCGCGCCGCAATCGATCGAAACAATATCCCCTTCACGCAACACCCGCGTCTTCGACGGAATCCCGTGCACTACCTCATGGTTCACCGAGGTACACAAAACACATGGATAGCCGTGGTAGCCCTTAAAGGCGGGCTTGGCGCCAAGCTCAGCCAGCTTCCGCTCTGCCGCAATCTCCAGATCCTGCGTCGTTGCACCGGGCCGCACCGCGTCGCGAACGACATTAAGCACCTGACGCACCACGCTACCCGCGCGACGCATCTGCTCAATCTCCCGTGCCGACTTGAGAATCACTGCCAAGTATGCCTGCTTCCGTCCCGTTAGATCCTTATGCTGCTCTTGCGCCCCGACACAAACAAATGGCCGCCCACTGGCTGCCCCTACTGAGACTTTTCCGGCTACAGTGCGCGCCTCAGGCGTGACCGCGTAACCGCTCTACAACACCAACAATTTCCGCAGCTACGGCTGCAACTTCCTGCTCCCCGCCCACCTCGGCAAAGCGACCAAGTGAGCGGTAATGGTCAATCACCGGGGCCGTCAGCGCCTGGTAATTCCCGATTCGCCCCTGAAAACACAACTCAGTATCGTCAGCCCGCTGCACCAACTCTGAGCCATCCACATCACAATGGCCTTCTCGCTTCGGCGGCTGGAGATACACATTGTAAATTCGCTGGCAGACTGGGCAGTTACGGCGTCCGGTGATCCGGCGCAATAACTGATTATAGTCCACTTGCAGACTGACCGCAATGATCGGCAGAGCGCCCGGGCGTCTGGATAGCTCTGCATCGAGCCAGTCAGCCTGAGGCAAGGTACGGGGAAATCCATCCAGAATAAAGCCTTCGCGGGTATCCGGAGCGGTGAGCCGAACCGCAACCATCTGATTCACAATGTCATCGGGAACCAGATTGCCACACTTCATGATCTCTTGGGCGGCGGAGCCAAGATCGGTACCTTCAGCCACATTGGCCCGCAGCAGGTCGCCAGTGGAGATCTGCGGAATATTCCAAAGCCGCATCAACTCCTTGGCCTGTGTACCTTTGCCGACGCCCGGAGCGCCCAGCAGCAGGATTGGGCCCGGTGTCAAGGCATGACCCAAGCGCGAAGCTGATCCAGAAGCAGCTGCAGAACTCTCCGAGATGCCCGGTTGTGGCGAATTGGTAGTTACGCCCGACATTACCAGGTCTTCCTGCCCCGCACACGGCCCGACCGAGCGCTGAAACCATCGTAATGTCGCATGATGAGCTGAGACTCGATCTGGTTCGCCGTATCCATCGCCACGCCCACCACGATCAGCAGTGAAGTTCCACCGAAGTAGAAGTTCATATGGAGGCCGTTGGTTACCCAAGCGGGAAGACGCTCAAAGAAATTGCCCACCAGCCAGAGATGGTTGAGGTGAAAGCCGGAGATCAGGAATGTTGGCACCAGCGAAATCAGGATCAGATATATCGCACCGACCAGAGTGATGCGGGTCAGGATATCGTTGATGTAATCCGATGTTCTGCGACCGGGGCGAATTCCGGGGATAAACGATCCGGATTTGCGCATGTTGTCGGCGATATCATCCGGGCGGAAGACAATCGAGATGTAGAAGTAGGCGAAGAAGACAATCGCCACCATATAGAGCAGCTCATACCACGGCTCACCCGGTTGCAGATTGGCCACCACACCCGAAAGCCACTTACTGGACTGCACGAAGCTGACCTGGCTGAAGAGCAGCGGAACAGAGAGAATGGAGCTGGCAAAGATAACCGGCATGACGCCGCCAGAGTTGACCTTCAGCGGAAGATGCGAACTGAGACCGCCCATCATGCGTCGGCCCACAATGCGCCGAGCCGACTGCACGGGAATTCTACGCTCTGCGCTTTCCACATAGACAATAAAGGCCACCAAACCCGCCATCGCAGCCAGCAGCAGCAGCATGGCAAAGCCGGTAAATCCGCCCCAGGCGTCTGTCCTCACCTTGTCCACCAGGTCGGCGATGCCACGCGGAAGACCGACGACAATGCCGGCGAAGATCAGCAGGCTCATCCCGTTGCCGATGCCGCGCTCTGTGATCTGCTCACCCAGCCACATGATGAAGGCCGAGCCGGTGGTGAGCGTCAGGATCGTCAGAAGAATGAATGAAGGTCCAGAGATGAGCACCATCCCCTGACTGGTCAGCCCGAAGGCAATCGCAATCGACTGAAACGCCGCCAGCACCACTGTCGTGTAGCGCGTCCACTGGGTAATCTTGCGTCGTCCCAGCTCTCCCTCTTTTTGCAGCCGCGCGAGCGGCTCATAGACCACCGTCAGCAACTGAAAGATGATTGAAGCCGTGATATATGGCATGATGCCCAGTGCGAAGATCGTAAACCGCCGCAGATTGCCGCCGGAGAACATATCGAGCAGTCCCAGCGCCGATCCGCCCTGGCTGCGGAAGAACTGATCCAGCAGCTTGCTATTCACGCCCGGCGTGGGAAACTGCGCTCCCAGCCGGTAGATGGCCAGCAGGCCCATCGTGAAAAAGACCCGCTTGCGCAGATCGGGAACGCGGAAGATATTGAGGAATTTTTCCAGCATGGTTGGAACCTGAACTCCGCGGCCTGACGGCCATTTCTTCAACTAAGAACTGTGGCCATGGTATCGCGCCATGGCCAACTCTGTCCCGCATGAAACTGCTTATTCGGCTGCTTTCGCTTCGGTTTCGAGCATGATGGCCTTGCCACCGGCTTTTTCAATCTTCTCGATCGCCGACTTCGAAAACTTGTGAGCAGTGATGGTGATCGCGCTTGTGACCTCACCGTTGCCCAGGATCTTGATCATCGCCTTGCGGCTGCTGGCCAGACCTAGAGCTCGGTAATCCTCAAGCGTGATCGTTGCGACTGATTTCTCCGTCGCTACCTGCTGAATGCGGCTCAGATTGATAACCGTGTATTCAACGCGGAAGATGTTGGTGAAGCCGCGCTTGGGCAGACGTCGATGCAGAGGCATCTGGCCGCCTTCGAAGCCGCGCATCAGGCTGGAGCCGGAGCGCGATCCCTGACCCTTGTGGCCACGGGTTGAAGTCTTGCCCATGCCGGAACCCATACCGCGTCCGACACGCTTGCGCCCGATGTTCGCTTTCTTCGGGGCCCGAAGATTGGAAAGATTCTTTGCCATGTTGTCCTCGCTCATGCGCCGACGGTCGACTTCACCGACGACTCGCGTTGTGTTTGCCTGCTGCCGAGGCGGCAAACAGGAAGTGTAAGCTCGTTGGGTTTCCCCGCAGAGCGCTGCTCGACGAGCTACTGCTCGACGATGCGGACCAGATGCGGAACGGCATTGACCATCCCGCGCACGGAAGGATTGTCCACCCGCTCAACGATCTGATTCAAGCGCGTGAATCCCAGTCCGACCACAATCTTCTTATGCTTGACCGGCGTGCAGATTGCCGACCGGTAATACTGAATTCGCAGTGTTTTGCTTGTCATGGTCTACAGCTCCTCTACGCTTTTCCCACGCATCGCTGCCACTTCCTGGCGATCGCGAAGCTGGACCAGCGCATCAAACGTTGCTTTGATCACGTTATGCGGATTGGCAGTGCCCAGGCTCTTGGTCAGCACGTTCTGAACACCAGCCGAGGTCATCACCGCGCGCACTGCGCCACCTGCGATTACGCCCGTACCTTCCGGAGCCGGCTTGAGCAAAACCTGGCCGGAACCAAACCGACCCAGCACCTGATGCGGGATCGTTGTTTCCGTAAGATGAATACGAACCAGGTTCTTCTTCGCCGACTCAATCCCTTTGCGGATAGCCTGCGGAACTTCGCGCGCTTTGCCCGAGCCGTAGCCAACGACTCCAGCCGTGGCGTCGCCGACGACGACAAGGGCCGCAAACGACATGTTTTTGCCGCCCTTGACCACCTTGGTCACGCGGTTGATGGCAACCACCTGATCCTTGAGATTGTACTGGTTGGCATCCAGTTTTTTCGAGAGTATCGCCATTGCTTTCTGTGTCCTTCCGTGCGGCCTGACGGCTCGCTCCTGCCCTGAGAAACGTTGTGCCCTGCGCTGCTTAGAATTCCAGCCCAGCTTCGCGCGCTGCATCAGCCAGCGCCTTGACGCGACCGTGATACAAATAACCACCCCGGTCATACACCACTTTGCGGATGCCCTTGGCCAGAGCCTGCTCGGCGACCAGACGACCCACCTCACGCGCCGCCGCGACGTTGCCTCCGGTTGGCATCTTGGCGCCAAGCGACGAACTGGAGACCAACGTGACTCCCTGCGAGTCGTCGATCAACTGAGCGTAGATGTGATTGAGCGAGCGGTAGACGTTCAACCGCGGGCGCTCGGCAGTGCCAGAGAGCTTCTCGCGAATGCGGAAGTGGACTCGGCGACGAATCGCATTGCGTTCGATCTTTGCAATCATGGTTCTTCTGTCCTATCGGCGGAGCTGCCTTGCCGCTCCGTTCGGTCGTTGGTCGGGCCACAGGTTGCAGTGCGTAGCCCGGATCATGGTCCTGTTACTTGGAGCCGGACTTGCCAGCCTTCTTCTTCAGCTTCTCGCCCGTGTAACGCACACCCTTGTTCTTGTATGGATCGGGCTTGCGCAGCGAACGCATGTCTGCGGCCACCTGGCCTACCTTCTGCCGGTCCACGCCACTGATGGTCAGGTGCGTCTGTTTGGGATCGATCGTGACCTCGATGCCAGTCGGGAGCGGAAACTCGATTGGGTGCGAGTAACCCAGTGTAAAGACCACCGTTGATTTCCCCTTCATCTCTGCACGATAGCCAATTCCGACAATATCCAGATCCTTGGTCCAGCCTGCGGAAACACCATGCACAGCGTTGAAGACCAGCGCGCGCGTCAAACCGTGAAAAGCCGCGGCCTTGTCATTCTCGCGCGTGACGTGAATGGTGCCATCGACAGTAGCCAGGCTCACTCCAGGCGCAATCAGCGCCGTAGACTTGCCCTTGGGCCCTTCGACCAGTACGGTATTTCCCTCGATGGTATACTTCACGCCTTTGGGCAGTTCAATCGGTTTCTTTCCAATTCGCGACATCGTTTTCCCTTAACTGGCTTGCGAGTCCCGCATAGATTGCGTTCCACTGCAGCCGAATCCTCCATGCGCCGAGACTTCAGCGCCGCGAGGGCTTTACCAAACTTCGCAGAGCAGTTCGCCGCCTACGCCTTCGCGACGGGCCTGACGACCGGTCATGACGCCCTTGGGCGTGGTCATGATCGAGATGCCCAGTCCACCCTGAACGCGCTTGATCTCATCGCGGCCAATGTATACGCGGCAACCTGGACGCGAGACTCGCGCCAAATCACGAATCGCCGCTTGCGAGCCAGCACCATACTTCAGGTAAACGCGCAGGATGCTCTTGCCCTGCTCGTCCTGGGTCTTGTAGCTGGTGATGTAACCCTCTTCCTTGAGGATGCGTGCGATCTCCGCCTTCAGTTTGGAGGCGGGTACATCCAGCTTTTGTTGACGCGCCCGAATGGCATTACGAATGCGCGTCAGAAAATCGGCTACCGGATCAGTCAGACTCATCGTTTCTCCTTCATCTCCCGTTCGCTCCTTAACTTTGGAGAACCCGCGAAGATGCTCTTTCTTACCTTGTCCACGAAGCAACGCGATTGCAGCGCGTTCTCCGTGGAGATTCCATTGCTTACCAGCTTGACTTCACAACGCCGGGAATCTCGCCCCGGTGCGCGAGACTACGGAAACACAGACGGCAGATGCCGAACTTGCGCAGAAACGCTCGCGGGCGTCCGCAAAGCTGGCATCGGTTGTGTTTGCGGCAGGCAAACTTGGGCTTGCGCGCGTCTTTCACTCGTTTTGCTGTGGTTGCCATACTTGCCTTTCGTCTTCTGAAAAAATTCGCTTACGCGCCCTGCCGGAAGGGCATGCCAAAGTGCTTCAGCAACACACGCGCCGAGTTGTCGTCCGAGGCCGTCGTCACAATGGTGATATTCATCCCCTTCAGCTTCTCCACTTTGGAGTAGTCGATCTCGGGAAAGATCAACTGGTCGCGCAGTCCGAGTGTGTAGTTGCCTCGTCCATCAAAGCTCTTGGTCGAGACGCCGCGAAAATCGCGTACACGTGGCAACGCCAGCGAGATCAAACGATCGAGAAACTCATACATCGCATCGTTGCGCAGCGTCACCATGGCGCCAATCGACATGCCCGCGCGTACCTTGAAGGCGGCAATCGACTTCTTGGCCTTGGTCGCCACCGGCTTCTGCCCGGCAATCGCGGCGAGATCGCCGACCAGCGGATCCAGTAGCTTGGTGTTCTGCGTCGCTTCACCCAGCCCCATATTCAGGACGATCTTTTCGATGCGCGGAACCGCCATCACATTGCTCAGGCCCAGTTCCTTCTGGACCGCTGCGCGAATCTCGCTGCTGTACTTCTCTTTCAATCGTGCTGCCATCGTCGTCTCTCTTTCTTCCGCTCCTCGGAGTGGGCTTGCCCGTTTACCGTTTCGGAAGTCTGCTGCGCCGGATTCTCCAAAGCCTCCGGCTGGAACACCACGTTACTTCTTGAACGGCAACGCTGTGCCGCACTTGCGGCAGACGCGCGTCTTGGTTTCGCCCTCAACCTTGTAGCCCACCCGCACCGGCCCACAGTTGGGGCAAACAAGCGCAACGTTGGAAATCTGCAACGGCGCTTCCTGCTCGGCGATGCCGCCCTGCGTATTGCGTCCGGTCTTTGAGCTGACCGTCTTCTTGACCATGCGTACATGCTCGACCAACACCCGGTTGCTCTCCGGAAGTACGCGCAACACCCGTCCACGCTTGCCGGCGTCGGCTCCGGTAATCACTTCGACCGTGTCATTGCGATGAATCTTCAGTCCTGCCATTTGCTTACTCTCTTTTCATCCGGCAGCCATAGGCCACCAACAATTAGCACCCTTCTCAGGCGCTTAGATCACTTCCGGCGCCAGTGAGACGATCTTCAGAAACTTCTTCTCGCGTAGCTCGCGGGCCACCGGCCCAAAGACGCGCGTGCCCACCGGCTCACCACCCTCGTTGATCAGCACTGCGGCATTCTCATCAAATCGGATGTAGGTACCATCCTTGCGACGATATTCCTTGCGCGTGCGCACAATCACAGCCTTGACGACCTTGCCTTTCTTGACCGTGCCATCCGGCGAAGACTCCTTGACCGCCGCCGTCACCACGTCACCCAGACTGGCCTTTCGACCGGAAGCACCGCCCAGCGGCAGAATCACCTGAAGCTTTCGCGCGCCGGAGTTATCGGCAACGGACAGCATTGTTCTCATTTGTACTGCCATCGAATCATCTCCCTGGCCGGATTACTCTGGCCACTTCTGCTGCTTACTCGCTTGCGTGGGTCTCTTCAGCCTGACTCAGCGAAGAGCGACGAACAATCTCTTCCAAAGACCAGCGCTTCAACTTGCTGAGCGGACGGGTCTCGCGGATACGCACCATGTCGCCAACACGCGCCGAGTTCTGCTCATCATGGGCGTAGAACTTGCGCGAACTGCGCACAATGCGCTTGTACTTGGGATGCGCTTTACGCATCTCCACTTCGACCACGATCGTCTTTTGCATCTTGGTCGAAACCACCTGCCCGACCTTCTCATTGCGTCGAGCACCAGTGAGTGCCTGCGCGGCTGTTTCCGTAGTAGCGGTCATCTCTTACCTTGCACCTTTCCTGGTACTCGTCGTGGCGCGTCGTCCGGCGCGAGGAGCCGACTTCGCAGACGCCACTGCCTCCGAGCTTCGAATGCCCAAAGCGCGCTCCCGCGCGATCGTCTGAATCCGCGCAATATCTTTGCGCAGCTCGCGGATCTTTTTGACGCCGTCGTTCTGCCCCAGCTTGCTTTGAAAGCGGATACGGAAGAGCTGGTCGGCGACTTGGGTCTCCTGAGTCTTCAACTCCTCATCGCTCCAGCTTCGAATCTTTGCCAATTCCATCATGCCCTCTTCTCAGGCGAAGACTGCAGCCTCCGCCGGAACGTAATCCTCGTTACTCCGCTGCTTCTTCGACCGTGGCTTTGATGACCGTCGGACGCTGCACGAAACGGGTCTTCAACGGCAGCTTGTTGGCTGCCAAACGCATCGCTTCCTGCGCAATCTCCGGCGTCACGCCTTCCATCTCGAAGAGAATCTTGCCAGGTCGCACCACCGCTGCCCAGTGATCCAACGCGCCTTTACCAGATCCCATACGGACCTCAGCCGGCTTCTTGGTCACCGGCTTGTCCGGGAACAGGCGCAGCCAGACTTTACCGCCGCGCTTGATGAAGCGCGTCATTGCGATACGGCTGGCTTCAATCTGACGGTCGGTGATGTAACCGCACTCCATCACCTTCAATCCATATTCGCCAAATGCCAGCGAAGAGCCGCGCCATGCCTTGCCGCGCATCTTGCCCTTCTGCTGCTTGCGAAACTTCACTTTCTTTGGCATCAACATTGTAATTTCCTCTTACCCGCTTATGCGCCTGAATTCCTGCCACAGCCCGCTTTGGCTGCTTATTCGCCAGCTTTCTCCGCTAGCCCTCAAAGACCGAGGCTCCGATTCCGGCTCCCTGACGCCGCTTCTGCTCGTAGATATCGCCGCGATAGATCCAGGTTTTGACGCCGATGATCCCGTATGTGGTACTAGCCTCGGCGAATCCATAATCAATATCCGCGCGCAACGTGTGGAGCGGCAGACGACCCTGGAGATACCACTCCGAACGCGCAATCTCATTGCCGTTCAAGCGCCCCGAGACGCGCACCTTGATGCCCTTGCAACCGAAGCGCAGCGCCGAATCGACACTCTTGCGCATCGCGCGACGGAAGCTTACACGCTTCTCCAGTTGCAACGCGATATTCTCAGCGACAAGCTGCGCATCCAGTTCCGGCTTGTTCACCTCAAGGATATCGATAAAGACATCACGATTTGTGCGCTTGCCCAGCTCCGACTTCAGCTTCTCGATCTCGGCACCTTTGCGTCCGATTACAATGCCCGGACGCGCCGTGCGAATGATGAAGCGCAACTTGTTGCCGGGTCGCTCGATCTCTACCGAACTGACACCCGCTGCCTTGAGTTTGTCTTTCAGTTCTGCCTTGAGCTTGACATCTTCAACCAGAAGCTTGGCATACTCACGCTCGCTGAACCAGCGCGAGCGCCAGGGCTTGTTAACGCCCAATCGAAATCCGTAAGGGTGGACTTTTTGTCCCATACTCTGCCTCTCAAATCCTCTTCTGGCCTAAGCGGCCGTCTTGGCCTTTTTCGCTGCTTTGCTTGCCGGCTTCGGCTGCTCCGCAGCCCGCTCGGCAACCGTCACAATGATGTGCGTCAAACGACGCTGATAATGAAACGCGCGGCCCATTGGGGCAGGACGAATCCGCTTCATGCGCGGACCTTCGTTTGCGATGGCTGTCTTCACAAACAGACGGTCCACATCCAGGTCCAGACCGCGATCATCGGAAAGATAGCGCGCGTTGTCAATGGCTGAGGTGAGCACCTTTCGCACCACCGGAGCAATCCTCTTGCGCGTGAACGAGAGGGTATCGAGCGCCTGCTGCGCATCCAGCCCTTTGATCAGGTTCAGGACCAGACGCGCCTTTTGCGGTGAAATCCGCTGAAAGCGCGCCTCAGCGCGGAACTCTGCCTGTATCTTCTCTGCTGCCATCTTCTTGCCTTTCCTCAACCTGCCATTGCTTACACCCGGCTTCAACCACCGGTTTCAACTTTGCGACGATTCCCGCGCTCGCGTGAGGCGCGAAACCCGATCAGCGTCCTTTGGCTCCCGACTCGGCCGCCTTCTGTGTATGTCCCTTGAAGGTGCGCGTCGGCGAAAACTCGCCCAGCTTGTGGCCCACCATGTTCTCGGTCACATAGACGGGAACAAACTTCTTGCCGTTGTGTACGGCGATGGTGTGTCCGACAAACTCCGGAAAGATCGTCGAACGCCGCGACCAGGTCTTCAATACCTTCTTGTCGTTGGCTGCATTCATCGCATCCACCTTCACCATCAGGTGGGAGTCTACAAACGGTCCTTTTTTTGTCGAACGTGCCATCTTCAGTTCATCCTTTTGACGGGCTTCTGGCCCGTATTCCAAATCTTTGGCGACATCCAGCCACCCTGCTTAACTTTGTCCTAGCGGCCGCGACGGTTCACGATGAAACTGTCGGTCCGCTTGTTATTACGCGTCTTGTATCCGCGCGTCGGCTGACCCCACGGAGTCACCGGATGACGACCGCCCGAGGTCTTACCCTCGCCGCCGCCGTGCGGGTGATCCACTGGGTTCATCGAGACACCACGGTTCGTTGGACGAATGCCCTTCCAGCGATTCCGTCCCGCCTTGCCAATCGAGACATTCTCATGGTCAGCATTGCCCACCTGGCCAATCGTCGCCATGCACTCAACCAACACCTTGCGCGTCTCGCCTGAAGGCAGTTTGAGCAATGCGTAGTCGTCTTCCTTGGCTACAAGCTGAGCCTGAGCACCTGCCGATCGCGCCATCTGCGCGCCTTTGCCCGGTCGCAGCTCGATGTTATGCACCGTTGTGCCTGCGGGGATATTCTTGAGCGGCAACGCATTGCCCACCAGAATATCGGCCTCCGGGCCACTCATGATCGTCTGTCCCACTTTCAGGCCGATGGGTTGAAGAATATAACGCTTTTCACCATCCAGATAGTGAATCAAAGCGATCCGCGAAGAGCGGTTGGGGTCGTACTCGATCGTAGCCACCTTGCCAGGAACGCCAAACTTCTCACGCTTGAAGTCAATCAGGCGCAGCTGCCGCTTGTGTCCGCCACCGTGGTGCCGGATCGTCAGGTCACCGGAGTTGCGGCGACCCCCCGTACGCTTCCGAGTTACCACCAGCGACTTCAGTGGCTTTGTGGCCGTGATGTCGTCGTTGACCTGCGAGGTCTGGAAGCGAAGCGTCGGCGTAATCGGTCGATATGTTTTGATAGCCATCGTCAGTTTCCCTGCTTCCGGAGAGCTTCTCTTTCGCCCCGGAGCCTTCTTCAATCTTCGGGCCTTTGCCCGCGTCTGCTCATCTCACGCCAGCGCTTAGTAATTGCTAACGTACTCCGGCATCTTTTCGCCGCTCTTCAGGCGAACATAAGCCTTTTTCCAGTCCGGCTTGTAACCGGAGAACTTGCCGCGTCGGCGCTCCTTGCCCAGCACATTGGCCGTGCGCACGGATGCAACTTTTACCTTGAAGAGCGTTTCAATAGCCTGCTTGACTTCTGTCTTACTAGCCGCAGGATCCACGTCAAAAACCAGCGAACCTTCGGTTTCCTTCAATTGCAGACCCTTTTCTGTAATGAGAGGTCGGCGAATCACTTCATACAAAGTCGGCATTACGCAACCTCCTTCTGAGTCGCACGACGACGCGAAATTGTCTTCTGCAGTGTCTCGGTCAACTGCTCCAGCGCGCCACGAGAGAGAATTGCGCGCTCACAACGCAGGAGGTCGTAGGGATGTACCTCGTTGTTCAGTACAAGCTCGACGCGGTCCAGATTGCGAACCCCCAGCACCAGCTCTTCCCGCAGATCCTTGCCGCTTTCGACGATCAGCGTTGCACGATGGGCTTCCAGCTTGTCGAGCGCCACACGATAAAGCTTGGTCTTGGCCGAGGCTAGAGTCAGGGAATCAACGATTGTCAGCTTGCCGTCGGCAAACTTTGAGGCCAGCGCAGCACGCAGTGCACCCAGAAGCTTCCGGCGTGGAAATGCATAATCGTAGCTGCGAGGCTGGGGTCCGTGAACCGTGCCGCCATGACGCCAAAGAGGCGAGCGCACTGACCCGATACGTGCACGGCCGGTGCCCTTCTGCTTCCAGAGCTTTTTACCTGAGCCGGCCACAAGCTTACGGTTCTTGGTCGCGTGGGTACCCTGGCGAGAAGCTGCGCGATAGTGCTTCACCGCTTCCCACAGGAGTGCTTCGTTGATCTGGTCTGCAGCAAATATCTCTTCTGCCAGCTCGACCTCGCCAACTTTCTCTCCATTCAAATTCAACACATCGCTTTTTGCCATCATCGTCTTCTTTCGGGCGTCAGCGCCCATCCAAAACTCTGCAGAACACTTATCTTTGCCAGTACTTGGAACTTTTCGAGAACCCGCTATGGGGCTGCACGAAAGCTACTTCTTCTTACCAGAGGATGCCTTCTTCGACGCCTTCAACGGATCAACTGTACCCGCACCGGCAAAGCCACGGCGCTCACGCGGCGGAGCCTTAGCCTTTGAAATCAGTACATAACCATCGCGAGGTCCCGGAACCGCACCCTCAACCATGATCAAATTCTCTTCAATATCCAGACCGCGAATCCGCAGATTACGTACCGTCACACGATCCACGCCGAAGTGACCGGGCATGCGCTGCCCCGGAAAGACGCGCGAGGGGAAACTTGAAGCACCGATCGAACCCTGAACCTGAAACATGTGACCGTGGGACTTGGGACCGCCGCCGAAACCATGCCGACGAACCACACCGGCAAAACCGCGCCCCTTCGATGTACCGATGACATCGACAAACTTCTCTTCGGCAAAAATATCCACCAAGACGTGGTCGCCCGGCTTGACCGGCTCAGCACCTTCGACCGTCGCCTCCAGGGCAACCTCGCGAATCTCGCGCACAGGAGGCGCATCCGCCTTGGCTAGATGGCCCGTCTCGGGCTTGTTCATCTTCGATGCCTTGACGAATTCAACAAGTCCAATCTGTGCCGCATCATATCCATCGCGGGCGGCCGTCTTCAGTTGCGTAATCACACACGGGCCAGCTTGAAGAACGGTGATTGGATGAACATCACCCTTTTCATCGTACACCTGCGTCATACCGATCTTTTTGCCCAGAATTCCTGTTACTGACATGGTTTCCTTTCCTCATCATGCCCAATTCGTGGGCACTGCCGGGCGCTTGCGCGCATTTGACTTACCCCAAACCCTACTTCTCGAATGCCTTGATCTCGACATCCACTCCGGCAGGCAGATCCAGCTTCATCAGCGCGTCCACCGTCTGCTGCGTCGGCTCCAGAATGTCGATCAGCCGTTTGTGCGTGCGGATCTCGAAGGCCTCGCGGGACTTTTTGTCCACATGGGGCGAACGCAGCACGCAGTACTTGTTCTTGATAGTGGGAAGCGGAATCGGACCCGCAACCTGAGCACCGGTGCGCTTGGCCGTCTCCACAATCTCACCCGTCGATGTATCAAGCACACGATAGTCGTATGCCTTTAACCGAATGCGAATCCTCTGTCCAACCATACTCATCTTTCTTTCTCGTGAGCCGGAGAGCTGACTGCTCACTCCGGCCCTCGCAAGCCGTTTTTACGCCAGAATCTCGGAGATAGCGCCGGCGCCGACCGTGCGTCCGCCTTCGCGAATCGCGAAACGCAATCCCTTTTCCATCGCCACCGGCGTCTGCAACTCGATCTCCAGCTGAATGTTGTCGCCCGGCATCACCATCTC
>DAIDKP010000026.1 GCA_027449965.1 Acidobacteriaceae bacterium | reverse complement strand
AGCCATCGAGCCTGGCCAGAGTCTGAAAGGAGAAGATGTTGTGCGTACACTGAACCGGCTGAAGCTTGACCGCGGCGTGCCGAAGATACTGTTTTGCGACAACGGCAGCGAGTTCACCTGTCAGGCAATGGATTTATGGGCTTATCGGAATCAAGTGAAGATCGACTTCTCCAGGCCGGGAAAACCGACGGACAATGCGTTCGTGGAAAGCTTCAATGGAACGTTCCGCAGTGAATGCCTGAACACCCACTGGTTCATGGATCTCAAGGAGGCAAAGCAACGGATCGAGGCCTGGCGAAAGGAATACAATGAGAGTCGTCCTCACGCATCTCTCGCGGACAGGACACCGAGCGAGTTCGCCAGTCAGTGCGCGGCTAGCCGCGCACTGGCTGAAACCAAAACCGGCTGCGGACTAACATCAGACTTGGTACAGGAAAACTAGGCCCTTCACGTTGCGCTACACTAACAATCTCACCGGTACAAATTACCGGGCAGACCTAACTCCCCTGATATATCCGCTTCTCAAAGAACATGGGATTGGGATCAGGCGACATCGCCCGGTAGGTCAGCAACTGAATCCTCTCTTCGCGACAGAGAACGTAGGCTTCTTCTGTGACGGGCATAGCTGAATGGAACCTCCAGGGGATGTGAGACGGGACACCAACGAAGATTGGTGGCTTTTTTCGGTAACGTACACGCAGCGCACATCAATTGTCAATCGAGTTCATCTCCATGGGCAGGATTCGATGCGGTCTTATGCTTCGAATGTTTTCGGTCGAGACCGTTCGGCGCAGGCGATATTCGACGAACGCCTCACTTACCGCTGCCTGCGGATGTGGAGCTAGGGTGAAAATGCTCTAGAATCCTGAGTGAATGCACGAAGCAAATATCAAGGGCATTGCGGCGGCTCTGAACCTTTCGATTGGCACGGTGGATCGCGCGCTTCATGGACGTCGAGGGATCAGCGAGCAGACGCGGCAACTGGTTCTGGAAAAGGCGCGCGAGCTGGGCTACCGGCCCAACTATGCAGCACGATCCCTGAAATTGAACCGATCCCTGCGTGTCGGTGTTTTTCTTCCAACAGAATTTCAGCTCTTCTTTGATGCAATTCGTGATGGCATCACAGCTGCCTGTGCGGCATCGACCCTGATGGCAATTCAACCACTTTTCTATCGCTACCCGCGCCTGGGTGAAGGCGATATCGAACTGCTGGAGGCGCATCGCAATGAGCATTTCGATGCGTGTATTGTGGCTCCGGGGAATCCAAAACCGTTAGAGCCAATGCTCCGAAGCCTGATTCAGGAAAATACACCGGTCTTTTGTGTCGCAACGGATGCGCCAAATTCCGGGCGAGTTGCGGCTGTAACTGCGGATGCGTTTGCGAGCGGCGCAATGGCTGCGGAACTGCTGTCGCGTATGCTGCCAAAGGCTGCGTCGGTTGCCGTAATGACGGGCGAACTGACCACGGTGGATCATGCAGAGAAAGTGCACGGCTTTCAGGACGGTATCCGCCAGTGGGCGCCACAACTGAAGCTGTTGCCGGTTGCGGAATGTTTTGAGCAGCCGGAACGAGCGTATCAGCTGGCTGGCAGTTTGCTAAACTTGAAAACCTGTCCGTCAGCGATTTACATGACTACAGCGCATTGTGCACCAGTGCTGCGGGCATGCGAAGAACGCGGACTGCTTGGGCGAATTCTGCTGATTACGACAGATCTTTTTCCGGAGGTTTTTCCCTATCTGCAAAGCGGAGCGGTCGTGGCAACACTTCATCAGCGTCCGCTGACCCAGGGAAAGTTAGTTATTGAGCAGATGATTCGATATTTGACGCAGAGAACGGTCGAACGAAGCGAGTTTCGGCTGGCTCCACATCTGGTGATGCGCAGCAATTTGAAGTTGTTTCTGGAAACCGAATAACCCAACGTGTCGACAAACCGAATGCACAGAGCGAACGAAGCACGCTTACTACCAGAAATGAACAGCCATAATGCGTGGATGAGACGGCGTGGTGCCGACGATGATCGTCTGCACCACGACCTGAAAGTTCATCCTTTGCCAATTTCTGGGAGCAGTTTGCAGCACTTGATGAAGATCAGGTCCACTGGATAGTATCTCCGCGGCAGCTTCTGTTCCAAAAGTTGTGAGTCCGCCTGCAATCATGGAAATCTGCCCTGTCTCTTGATCGAAGATGCGTGAAAGAAGGCCATAATCGACGTCTGCGTATCCGTTGTCCGTTGGATTCACACTGATCCAGGATTTTCCGTTTGTTGAGTCGATGATCGCTCGCTTCTGCCGCTGTTGATCCCATTTCATGGTGAAACGCAGGCCCTTGGTCATGAACTCAGTCCAGGTGGAAGAGAATCCACCGAGGAGCAGACTTGGCTGTTCTTTCAGCAGGGCAAAATTCATCTCGGAGCCAAACCGGAGATGGTAGGGAAATTGGCGGGCGTCAAGAAAATCGACAACTCTTCGCAGCGCCTCGGCTGGGCCGATTCCGATGCGGTCCGTGACTTCCTGCGTGGTTCTGTCCTTGAGTACGGGAATGAAGATGACGAGTGGAGTCTCTGTTCGAAAAACAGGTTTCCAAAGCTCGTTCAGAGGATTCACCGGGGCGTGAAGTTTTTGCCAAATGGGGTCAACGCCGATAGCTACGCAACCGAGCAGTGCGGCGGAGGACCACAGTACCCTGCGGCGCGACCAAAATCGCGAAGCCGAAGGAGCCTCGTTGATTTCAGTGGCAAGCAGGGCTTGCGCCAATTGATCAGGCGCCGCGGAAGCGGGACGTGGAGTGACAATAAATCGAGGAGTGTATCCGCCAAGCGGGATCTCGATGCGGCAGAAGATATCTGTCTCGCTCTCGTAGTAGGCATCGAGACGTTTTCGCAGTTCGTGAGCCTTGACGCGCACCAGAGAATCTTCACCCGGCTCAAAATCCGTTCCACGGCCAAAAACTTCGGTCGCGATGGTGCGCTCCTTAAGCTCATCGGCGTGTCCGCGAAGCGTCTCCGTAACAACGAAGCGCAAAAACTGCTGGCTGCGGCGACTACCACGAAAAGCTGCACTTCCACAGATGCGATCCAGCGCGACAAAGACCTTCCCTTCATCCAAGGTGGATGGCGAAGGTGCGTCAACCTGGCGTGAGGAATCCGGGAAGGATGAGGCCACCTTTTCAAAGCAGCCGAAATCCTGTACGGGCGGAGAGTCACTCATAACCCGAACGGAGTCTTCCTGATTGCTGTCTGCCGATTTGAAATGCGTAGCCATGAAGATTCGCTCACCGCTGATCCAGACGTCGACCGTGTTTGCAAACAACGTAGAAGAGTCTCGATGAGTTCATCGTTAACCTACACGGATATGAAAGACAATGTCAAGGAAATTGATGAGAGGCCCGATAGGACGTTACATTCCCCTGTAACGTGAATCAATTTCACCCTTAAGCCTATGATTTGATTCACTATTTTGAAAGCTGGATGGGTCTAACGGTTCGCTCTCAGAAGTAACTTGACAGCACATTCAAAGCAGACCTACGGTTCGAGCGAATCAAAGACATGCCACCGACTGGAGTTGGCCTGCAATCAGAAAATACGGACAAACCAAGGCTTGGCGGTCAATTTTTGAGGACAGTGAGGCGAGACCCATGAAAACGTTATCTGATAAATTGAAAATCAACTGGAGTAGCGACGAAATCAACCGGCTGCGAAAACTCCGCCGTCATATGCTTGGCCTGTCTCTTTTGATGGCCGTCCTGTTGAGCATCGGTTCCACAGTTGGATTCGCGCAGGTCGATACCGGTTCGATTCAAGGGCAGGTGGAGGATGGGAGCCACGCGGTGATTCCGAATGCGTCGGTCGTGCTGAAAAGCGAGAATACCGGAGTCGCGCAATCGACAAAATCCGATGCCCAGGGCGAGTTCACATTTTCGCCCGTTCGCATTGGCGTCTACACGCTGACCGTGACGGCAAGCGGATTCCAGAAAAGCGTAAGTCAGCATATTCAGCTGGAGGTGCAGCAGCAGTTGAGAGTCCCGGTTGTACTTCAACCTGGATCGAACGAGCAGACTGTGGAGGTGACGGCAGACGATATTCCCCTGCTGCAAACACAGAATGCATCGGTTGGCCAGACGGTCGATGCGGCGCAGATCAACAGCCTGCCACTGAACGGACGTAACTACTACTTCCTGGCGCAGACAGCAGCGGGAGTCACCACTGCACAGAATGGATCGAGAGGAGAAGACCAGAACGGTCGATTTGTGGCCAATGGAGTGCGCGCCACACAGAATGATTATCTGCTGGATGAGATTGACAACAACTCCGCCATTATCTCCGTGCAGAATGGCAAGGATTATGTCATTCAGACTCCGGTTGATGCGCTGGCTGATTTCAAGATCCAGACCAATGACTACAACGCGGAGTTTGGCCGAGCTGCTGGAGCGGTGCTGAATGCTACGGTGAAGTCCGGCACAAACTCTTTTCACGGGGATGTCTGGGAGTTTCTGCGAAACGATGTTCTGGATGCCAACGACTACTTTCAAAATCAAGCAGGACTGAAGCGACCGCCATTTCGCCGCAATCAATACGGCTTCACGCTGGGAGGTCCGGTCTGGCTGCCCCACATCTATAACGGACACAACCACACATTCTTTTTTGGAGATTATGAAGGAACGCGCATCAGTCAAGGCAATACATTGACCACCACGGTGCCGACGTTGCAAGAGCGCAACAGCGGCTATACGGATTTCAGCGATCTGCTTACCCTGCAAACGGGCAACAATAAGCCGGACGCGGCAGGCAATGTTTATCCGTTTGGAACGATCTTCGATCCTTCGACGACGAAAGCCTATGGCAGCAGCTATGTTCGTTCGCCGTTCCCGAATAACAAGATTCCAAGCAACAGAATCGATCCCAATGCGGTAGCTCTGCTCAATCTGCTGCCGGCGCCTACATTTCCAACCCTGCTGGCGAACTATGTCACGTCGCCAACCAATACAGACCAGTTCAACAACTTTGATATCCGCATCGATCAGGTGCTCGGCGGCAAGGACTATCTTTTTGCACGTTACAGCTACAACGGACACACGCAGAATCATCCCGGTCCATACTCCGATTATCAGCAAGGCTATGCGGACGGCGGTAACTCCTCATCCTTGAGTAACTACTATGATCGAGCACAGAATGTTTCGATTGGTGAGACACATACTTTCAATCCAAATGTGGTGAATGATCTGCGACTTGGTGTCAATCGAGAGCATGTCTTGTGGCTTCAGCCGAACGGGAACACCCTCGGAATCCCGGCGAAGTTTGGAATTCAAGGTGTTCCACAGTATCCAACAAATGGTGGCCTTCCTTCCTTTTTTGTGGGCATTTATAACGAATTCGGAAGTTTCAACTACATGCCGTCCAATAAGTACGGCACTACGCCGCAATTGAACGACGATCTGACCGTTGTGCGAGGCGAACACACATTGAAGTTTGGAGTGGAGCAGCAGTTTATCCAGTTCCCATATACGCAGCCGCCGCAGTCGCGGGGAGAGTTTTCCTTCAGCGGAAACTTCACGTCTGTATATGGACAGACAGACGGGAGCACCGGCATTGGCCAGATGCTGCTACTACCGACAGCGAATTCCAACATTGCAGGTGCAAACCAGGTAGCCCTATCCACATTCACCGAACACGCTCTGACTCATAAATACTTTGGCGCATATGCGCAGGATGATTGGCGTGTGAATCGCAAACTGACACTCAATCTGGGCGTACGCTATGACTTCTACGACTTTATGCACGAACGTCATGGGAACATAGCAAACTTCGTCCCTGGACCTAATCGACAGGGCGGGACATATCTGGTGACATCGACAGTGAACAAGGAGTTGCCACAGGATTTCATCGCTGCCCTCCAGGCGGAAAACATCACAGTGCAGCAGACGGATCAGAACTCACTCGTCAATGTTCCCCGGCTGAATTTTGCACCTCGAGTGGGATTTGCTTATGAGATGAATGATCGCTTTGTGATTCGTGGTGGATTCGGAATCTTCTACGGCGGAATTGAGGACATCGGCGGAGCGCCTCTGGTGACGGAGAACTTCCCTATCGAATACGATCTGACGCAGACGGCGATCAACGGAGCTACACCATTGGCTGCAAATAATTCGCTGGGTTTGCTGGAAAACACATTCAGCAACCTATCGATCGTCCCTTCTGCGGTCAAGCCATCCGGCATCAACCTCCAAGCTTTTGAAAAGGACGCCAAGACCACCGCCTCAGAGGGTTACAACCTCGCCCTTCAGTACCAGCTCACCCATTCACTCGCTTTGACGGTGGCCTATGTTGGCGACGTCACACGACACATTGAGACAGTAATGAATCTGAACTCAGTCGGAGAGATTCTGCCACCAACAGTTACTAACTCCTCGTATGTGCCGTACCGAACAACTGCGTTGGGTGGCAATAATTTCACATCCACAGGAGGAGCAAGTGACTTCAATGCAGCACAGGTTACCCTGGAACAACGTCCAACGCATGGACTCACACTTCTGACCAACTTTGCGCTGCAAAAGACACTCACCGATGCTCGTGATCCACTGGAAGGAACTACTGGAGGATATCGCGCGCCCTTTCTTCCGAATTTTGGAATCAAAGCGGATACCGAACATGCAGACTTTGACGTGCATCGCATCTTCCACTTTAGTGGGACGTACGAGATCCCGGTCGGCAATGGAAAGACCTTCCTGGGGCAAGCACATGGCTTCGCACAAGCTGTTCTAGGTGGATGGGTAACGAACTTCATTGCCACGGCGGAAGACGGAATGCCCTTCACTGTTGGTTGCTCCGTAACCACCGCTTCGGGACTGGGTTGCAACGCTTTGCTTGTTCCGGGTCAGCATCCCTATCTGGCGAGCAGCGTGTCTCATTTTGTGAATGCCACTGCATTTTCTAATCCCGGGGCAGCAACTGCAATTGGACAGACAGATTACTCTCCGCTTGGTGGAGGGCCTACTCAGGTAACTGGACCGTCTTATCGGCGCCTTGATTTCTCACTCGTGAAACAGACGAATATCACCAAGCGCGTGTACACAGAATTTCGTGCAGAGTTTTTCAACATTACAAACACGGCAAACTTTGCAAATCCCTCCCAGTTGAATATCTCCGATACGACGAGCTTTGGTCGGATTACCTCGACTGTGGATTCTCCGAATGATCCGCGGCAGATACAGCTTGCTTTAAAGCTTTACTGGTAGACGATGAGCGTAATTGACAGTGCGATATCGATTCCGCTGAAACTACAACGGTACTATCCAACCCAAATGGAGAATTGAATCAATGCCGACACGAAGGGATTTTTGCGCACAGCTTGCAGGTGTAACTGGGCTTGCACTTGCACCGGCAGCGCTGCGCGGAGCCACGCCAAAGCAGAAGCCGAACATCGTCGTCTTTCTGATTGACGACATGGGATGGGGCGATCTGGGTTGCTACGGTGACAAATTTCATCAGACGCCGAATATCAATCGCCTGGCGAAGGAGAGTATCCGATTCACAAATGGATATGCGGGTGCGCCCGTCTGTTCACCCAGCCGAGCGGCAATCCTAACAGGCCAGGCACCAGCCCGCCTACAGCTGACTCAGTGGATTCCGGGAACGTTCTATCCTCACAAGAAGATGCTGGAAGCACCCACGCCCAAGCATCTGGACCTGAGTGTGCCGACGATTGCACGTCTACTGAAGAAGTCAGGCTACCAGACGGCGGCCATTGGCAAATGGCACCTCGGCGGGGAGGGTTATCTACCGGAGGATTTCGGGTTTGATGTGAATATTGCCGGTGACAATCACGGTCATCCACCTTCATACTTTGGTCCATTTCATTTTCATAATCTGACTGGTTACACGCCAGATAACTACCTGACCGATGTACTGACGACCAAGATGGACGAATATGTGCAAGATGCAGCGCAGAAGGGTCCGTTTTTCCTGTACATGGCAGAGTATTCTGTTCATCTGCCGTTACAGGCTAAGCAAGAGATGATCGAAGAATATCGGAGGTTGAATGAAGGGAAGGACGAACCAGATCCAACCTACGCGGCCATGATCGAAAGTACCGATATCTCGCTTGGAAGCCTACGCAAATCGCTGGAAAAAGCTGGCGTGGCAGATAACACAATCATCATACTGACATCGGACAACGGGGGTGTGGGTTTCCAGGGACGCCGGTTGCATAGGATTGCAGATAACGGACCGTATCGCGCAGGCAAAGGATTTCTGTATGAGGGCGGAATTCGAGAGCCGTTCATGGTGTACTGGCCCGGAGTGACACAAACCGGAAGCGTCTCAGACGTGCCGGTGAGCGCGCTGGATCTGATGCCAACAATTCTGCAAATGGCCGGTGCAGGAGCACCTCCAGAGCAGCATGATGGGCTGGATCTGACACCATTTCTACGCGGTGGTCCAGCTCCTGATCGCGATAATCTTTACTGGCATTATCCGCACTACAGCGACCAGGGTGGTACTCCGTCCGGAGCGATTCGTGAGGGCGACTGGAAGCTGATCGAATTCTTTGAGGATAATCATCTTGAGCTGTATAACCTGGCGTTGGACCCAGGCGAGCAATATAACTTCGCCTCGACATATCAGGACAAAGCCTATCTTCTTCGAGAGAAGCTTGTCGCCTGGAGAGAGTCCGTCCACGCGGTGATGCCAACACCGAATCCTGGCTATAACCCCGAGCTCGCAAATCTGCGAATCGGCCCTGCTGGATGTAGCTGGCTACCCGGCCCAACATGCGTGGAGGACTAATCGCCAGGCCCCGATGAAAGCGGTCAGGCTATGAGAGTCTGGCCGCACCCATTTGCCTGTGTCATACCAAGGGGGTAGGATCGCTTGCTCGATCTGATATCGGCAGGACGAGAAAGACCAAACAGGAGATTCGATGGCAAGTGCAAAAGCATTTCACTTGATGGCAAAGCCTACCGGAGCAATCTGCAATCTCGATTGCACTTATTGTTACTATTTGGAAAAAGAGTCGCTCTATTCCAAGTCTTCCCAGCGGGCGATGAATGACGATGTGCTGGAATCTTTTATTCGACAGTACATCCAAGCACAGCCATCCGATGTTGTCGATTTTTCATGGCAGGGTGGAGAGCCAACTCTGCTGGGCATTCAATACTTTGAGCGCGTCGTCCTGCTCCAGAAAAAGCATGCGCAGGGAAAGCTGATTCACAATGCTTTCCAGACAAATGGAACTTTGATAGACGATGCATGGGCGTCATTTTTTGCACGAAATGACTTTCTTGTCGGAGTGTCGATCGATGGCCCGCGAGCACTTCACGATAGTTATCGGGTAGACAAAGGTGGCGCGCCGACCTATGACAAAGTGATGCGTGGCATCCGACTGCTGCACGAGCATGGCGTAGAATTCAACACGCTAACCGTTGTGCATAGAACAAATGTCGAATACCCGCTGGAGATTTATGAGTTTTTGAAGGAAATCGGGAGCAGCTACATGCAATTTATCCCGATTGTGGAACGGACGACTGAGCAACCGCGTGCGGATCGTCTTCTACTCATTGAACCAGGATTTCCAGGTCCGACCAAGGTGACGGACTGGTCCGTTGAACCGCTGGCGTATGGGAGATTTCTGAGCAAGATTTTTGATGCGTGGATTCGCAGTGATGTAAGCCGTGTCTATGTGCAGCACTTCGAAGTTGCGCTGCAGAACTGGTTGGGCATGAGGGCTAGTTTGTGCATCTTTCGTTCCACCTGCGGATCAGCGATGGCGCTGGAGCACAACGGAGACGTCTATTCTTGCGACCACTTTGTTTATCCCGCGTATCGCCTGGGAAACCTTATGAACGAGGGCTTGGGCGATATGGCGCAGTCAGCCGAGCAGATTCAATTTGGTCAACAAAAGCGAGACGGCTTGCCATCGATGTGCCGCAAGTGCTCGGTGCGATTCGCCTGTCACGGGGAATGTCCGAAACACCGGTTTGTAATCACATCAGAGGGCGAGCATGGACTGAATTATCTCTGCGCCGGGTATAAATATTTCTTCCAGCATATCGATCCATTTATGCGATATATGGCCGAGGAGCTGCATGCCGGGCGAGAGCCTGCAAGCGTGATGCATCTCCTTGGCTGAGAGGCACGCCGCAGGTTTGAGGCTGGCTCTGCCCCATGGCGGAGCATAAGACGAAGAGCGAAGCCGTGAAAGCGGAGACGGAGATTCAGCGCACTGTTACTTTGCAAGAGAGACGATAAATCCGCCGATGACAATGAAGCCACCGCCGAGAAGGATCATGTGCGAGGGGGCCTGTTTGAATACAAGCCAGGAAATCGACTGGGCGAAGAGGAAAAAGAAGACCACATACAGTCCCAGTAGCTTTCCGAAGTCCCACGGCGGAGCGTTTACTGTCCATCCGTAGGCGAAAAGAACGATCGCGGCGACGACAAACAATCCAATCCGCTTCGACGGGGAGTGGGCGTGAAGACCGGTTCGTATGAAAGCATCGCCACCCGCCTCCAGTGCGGCGGCGAGAACGAGAATGAGTATCGATACAGCCTTGTTCATGAGGCCTTTCCTGTTGCCGGTTGTGCATGCTGACAACGCTGACGGCGGTTGTGGATCGCCTGAAGTTTTCCGCCTGATTCAAGTCGATGGAGTGTGCGCCTAGGTCGCCGCTGCGATTCCCCCCCCTTTTCAATGGCGATGCGCCAGCAGCAGCATAATCGCAAATAACAAGAACGGCAGCAACGCCAGCGCGGCGTAATAGAGAGTCTTGCGTCCACGCACCGAGCGTCGATTACGCCAGTCTGTAAGTTCGGTTCGATCTGCAACACCCACATGTTCCAGGCACTGCAGGTCGGAAGCGAATTCGCGGGCGGTAGCATATCGGTTGTGGGGGACGCGCTCCAGCGCACGATAGAGCACCTCTTGCAGTTGCGGGCTGATTTCTGCATTGGCTTCGCGTGGCGGAAGAGGGTGATTCAAAAGTCGATCGTTCATGATGGCCAGCGGCGACGGTCCGGAAAATGGCGTTCTTCCGCTGAGCATTTCATAAAGGATGACACCCATGGCGTAAATGTCTGAACGCTGATCGCCGCGCTTGCCCTTCACCTGCTCAGGAGAGATGTAGTCTGGCGTGCCGAGAGCTTGAGAAAACCCGGTGTAGGTCAGCCTGCGCGCGCCTTCCCTGGAAGCGATGCCGAAATCGATCAGCTTTACGCTGTCGTCCTCATCGACCATGATGTTCTCCGGTTTCAGGTCTCGATGCACCACGCCGTTGGCGTGTATGTACTCAAGCGCATTCAGAACCTTTCGCGCTATTGCTAGGGCGCGGTCCTGGGGCATCCGGCCTTGCTCGGCCAGAATCGTGCGCAGCAGTTGACCCGGTACCCACTCCATCACCATGTACACACGGGAACGGTCAGTGGCGGGAAATGTCCGCATCACGTTGGGGTGATTGAGCGCCGCGCCAATCTCCTCCTCGCGCCGAAAGCGATCAAAGAGATTTGGATCGGCTTCCATTGCCGCGTGTGGGATCTTCAGCGCCACCTGCCGACCGTCGCGCAGGTCGGTAGCTCGATAAATCGAGGCCATTCCGCTCTCCGCAACACGCGCGTCGATACGGTAATGGTCGATCCGCTGGCCGGTTTCGATCTCCGCAAGCAGGCTCATGCTTTACCTGTTCCGCAAGCCGACGAGACTTCTCAGGAACCTGCTCCTGGAACGAATTCGCGCTTGCCTGTCAAAGTATAAGCGAGCATCCCATAAATATTTTCTAAAGGTTTGCGAGAATTGCGCAGCTGTTGCTTTGTCCTGAGTGGTTCGCGGGCAGTATCTACCGCGCGCTTCAGCGCGGTAGATACTCGTCGTTGCGTACCAAGAATTCAGGATAAGCACCTGCGCCCAGTTCGTGGAGATCCATGCCAATCCGGTCTCCTTCCGCATGGGTGCGGAAGGGTGAGATCCGATCCATGAGCCGGTAAAGGAGATATATGACCGGCAGCATGAACCCCAGCAGGGTGGCGATTCCCACCACCTGAGCCAACGTCTGTCCCGCTGCCGCGTGCCTCAGAAGACTGCTTGCCAGCAAACCCCACAGCCCGGCAAATCCATGGACGGCAATGCCGCCTGAGGGATCGTCGATCAGACAGCGCACCTCCAGAAACTCAATGACCAGCGGCAACAGGCAGCCGACGACCAGGCCGGTGAACAGGGCTGCGGCAGGCGAAACAAGCGCGGCGACAGCGCTGCTGGCCGCCAGACCCGCTACCCATCCATTGGCGCACAGCGAAGCGTCCGGCTTGCCGAAGCGCAGCCGCGTTACCAGCAGTGTGGCCAGCAGTCCACCGCAGGCGCAGAGCATCGTGTTCACAACCGTACGGAGCAGCGTTGCCACATCCGCGTATGCAAACAGAATCGCTCCGGCAGTATTCAGTGCGAACCAGCCGCAGAGCGCCATCATGCAGCCGAGAAGAACATAGACGATGTGGTGAGCGGGAACAGCTGTGGGAGGACCGTCCCCGGAGAACTTTCCACTTCGCGCGCCCAGCAGCCAGACCACCACCAGCGCCGTCAGGCCTCCGAGCATCTGGATCGTTGCCGCTCCGCCAGGGTCAGTGAAGCCGTTTCCCAACTGGAAGGCCGCGCCGAGTTGCGCCAGCCATCCACCGCCCCATACCCAGTGAGCAAAGATTGGATAAACGAACCCCGCCTGAAGCACCGCAGCCGCGCAGGCCGGACCGAGACGCCATCGTTCCGCTCCCGATCCCCACGGAATGAGCGTTGCCAGACCCACAGCAAAAAACTGAAGAGCGACTGCGCATGCTTGCGGCTCATTCCATTGAACGCCGCCAAGAAACAGGGGTTGGCTGGCGATCCAGTTCCACGAGACGCCGGCGAGCGAGACGCTGTGGAATGTCCCGCCAGCAAAGCCCTCGATGGACCAACCCACCACACTGTAGGCAACCGCTGCCGTCGCTAGCACACACAAACTGCCCAGCAGCGCCTGCGCTGCGCTCCGCGAACGATTTAGCCCGGTATTCAGCAGCGCCAGCCCGATGGGAGCCAGCGGAACCACCAGGATCAGTACCGGACAGAGCAGAAATAGCTGATTGGGAAGTGAATTCACCGCACGTCTCCATCAATTTCGCGATCAACTCCGCGATGCGCACGCAGTTCCAGCCCCAGCCCAAGAATTTCAATCATCAGAGCCGCCACAACGAATGCGCCGCGTTCTGCCTGCGAGGGGAGCAGGATTAATGCCAGCACCACAAGGAGCCAACCTGAAAGCAACAGACCAAAGCCAATCAGTTTCATGCAGAGTCTCTCTGGAGAAATTCGTAGATCATCCTGTTCGTGCGTTGAGATAGTCAGTGTAGCGCAACGATTCGAGGGTTCAGACAGTTGGCGCTGTGGATTGTTTGCCGGAATGCGTCCTCAGCGATGGACAGCGTCAGGCTGTCTTTATGTCGATGGCAGGCGGATCAGAGCGGTTCGATCTCCTCCGTGAAGCGATAGCCTACGCATGGATCTGTGAGCAGGTAGCGTGGATTTGCCGGATCGTTTTCGATCTTTTTGCGAAGCTGGCGGATAAACGTTCGAAGATAATCCACCTCCCCACGGTACTCGGCACCCCACACGGAACTGAGCAGCTTGCCATGCGTAACCGCGCGTCCCGCTTGCTTCATCAAACAGAGCAGAATATCGTATTCCTTCGGCGTAAGCCGGACGGGCTGGCCACATCTGCGCACGATGCGGGTTGCGGGAAATATCTCAATTTCTCCGATGGTGATGGAAGCATCCCTCGGGCGCTCCGGAGCCTGAGCACGACGCACTGCGGATCGCACGCGCGCCGCACATTCACGAATGCTGAACGGCTTGGTGATGTAGTCGTCGGCTCCGTTCTCCAGAGCCTCCACTTTATCCGGCTCGGCATCGCGCACCGTGAGCATCAGAATCGGAAGGCGCGGAGAAAAACATCGTAGCCGAGCTAACGTTTGCAGGCCACCGATGCCCGGCATATTGATATCGAGAAGCACGACATCGAATGGCTCCACGCGGACTAGACGAAGAGCTTCTTCGCCGCGGGACACATCGACGACTTCAAATCCAAGCTCCACCAGAGGCGTGCGTAGAGCGCGGCGGATGGCCACCTCGTCGTCGACCAGCAGGATGCGAATTGGCAGTTTGTCCGTCATAGGCTCTTCGCCGGGGGCGTGGTCGGCAGCGCCGCGAAGAAAGTGGTTCCTTCGTCCTGATTGCTTTTAACCCAAACCTGGCCTCCGTGAGCCAGCGCCGACTGCTTTGCCACCGAGAGACCGATGCCTGTTCCTGGAACAATGCCCTCCGCCGCGCCCGATCGAAAATAGCGGTCAAAGACGCGCTCGCGATCGGTGGCAGGTATGACCGGTCCATAATTATGCACGGAGAGCACGACAAAGCCAGGGTGCTCGACGGCGCCAACGGTTACGGTCGTCCCTTCGTCCGCATACTTGCCGGCGTTTTCGACAAACTGCATCAACATCGCCTCTAGCAGGCTGCGATCACCGATCAAAGCCAGGTCATCCCTGGCCAGTTCCACCTTCACCGGAATCGTCACCATCTGTTCTCGGGTAGCGGCGATCACATCCTCAATCAGAGTGGCAATCGCCAACCGCTCCGCTTGCAGGCTGTGCGTTTCCAGCTTAGCCGTGCGCAACAGGCGTGTCGTCACCTGGTTCAGATGCTCGGTCTGATCGGCAATCAATGCGACCATTTCGCTCTGCGGCGGGGACAGATTTCCCATTTCCTTCAATCCGGTGGCAGCCGCTTGTATGGCGGTGAGCGGGGTCTTATATGCGTGCGCCAGACTGTCGAGAACGGCGCTGCGAAGTTGCTCGGCGCGCTTCGCGCCCTCGATGCGCTGTTCGTTGGCGAAGGCGTGGTAGCGGTCAAAACTGATGGCAATAATCGCAGCTATCTGACTGCTAATCGTCGCATCGGCCTCGCCGCGCAGAAGCAAACCGCCGATGGGAAGATTTCTGACCCGCAGCACGCGCCGTATCAGTCCGGTCTCTGAATCGTCCCGAACGGTTTCAAAGACAAAGATGTTTCGCACTATCTCTTCCACGGGTGCGAACCACTCGCCTGACTGGTAAATTTCGTTCACATCCGCATCTAAAATGGCTACGGCCTCGAAGCCGAAGATGGAATGGATCAGAGATGCTAGAGCCGGGCCAGGTTTGCGATGCAGGTCCAGCTCCGCCGCGTGCTCCACCAGATGACAGACCCTCTCCGCACACGTTCTGCCTGAGAGATGCGATGCCTGGCTGTTTCCGCCGAGAACTTGATTGGATATACAAATCAAATCGGAGAATTCCTGTTGCGCCGGACTGAAGCAGCGATACCGCAGGCTCCGGGCCGACCGCGCCCTTCAAAGATAAATATCTCCCGTACACCGTCCGTAAAATGTTCTTCGAAGAACTGTTTCACGGACGGTACTCAATCCCGCAACTCAATTTCGATGGATCAGTGTATGACGTCTTCATGTTTTCCTCATGCCTTCCTTGTTCATATAAATCCAAGCACTACTCAATCTAAAAACTGCCGGATACATCAGCAAGTGTAAACGGCTTTAGGCCACTCTCCGGCAATTTTTAATGGGCAGGGCAAGTTTACATCGATGAGGACTATTTGTTTGTATCTGACTATAGATCGTATCCTTCGGGTCATTGCGTGCTTCTGCGCCGCACTGGGAGTGTCCATCACGGCTTGGACGCAGAGCCTGTCATCCGCATCTGCGCCTGCGGTGGCACAGGTGACAGCACTTTCACCAGCACCCTCCTCCGGCCCGGCTACACCGGTCAACTGGCGCTTCGCCGGAGTTGACTGGAGCGCCTATCTCGACGGTTACGGCAGTCTGAATAACAACCATCCCAATGACGGCCTGAACGACCTCTACAACTTCAACGATCGAACGGATCAATTTGATCTGGCTGAGGCCCGAATTACTTTGAATCGAGGTCCAAACCCGGTCGGGATCCATGCCGATGTGGTATTCGGTCGTGTCAACGCGATTCTCCATCCCGACACGACAAAATACGACGACAACTATCTGGAACAGGCTTACGTCTCCTACACGCCTCGCAAGTCGCACGGCAGCGAGTTTGACCTGGGGCAGTTCGTCACCTACGCCGGAGTCGAGGTGATTGAAGCCAAGGATGACTGGAACTATTCTCGTTCGCTCCTTTTTTCCTGGGCCACTCCCTACTACCACTTCGGCCTCCGCTCCACGACCCCTGTCAATAAATTCTGGACAGTCGGCGCACAATTGGTGAATGGATGGAATAATACGGTCAATAATCAGGGCGGACCAACCGGCAGCATCAATAGCACCGTAACGCGACCCAGGTACACCTGGTCGGCCGACGTATACACCGGTCCAGAGAGAAGCAATGGACTCAACATGTATCGCAACCTTCTGGATACCACTCTGCTACTCACGCCAACCGCAAAGTTCAACGCGTATATCAACCTGGATTACGATCACAACCATACGGATGCCACCGCAAACCTGCCGGAGTCAAACGCAAACTGGGGAGGCGTTGCGCTAGCCGCGCACGAACAGATCACTTCACAGCAGGCATTTGCAGGGCGCGTGGAACAACTGGATGACAAGGAGGGTTTCAGCACCGGCCTCGCCCAGACTGTAAGGGAAGTCACGATGACGTATGAACACAAGGCGTTCAAGTCGCGCTTTCTCGGGCGTCTTGAGTATCGGCACGACTGGTCCAATAAACAGTTCTTCCACAAAGGTGTAAGCAGCCTGGTGGATGCGCAGTCCACATTGAGCATCGGCATGATGGCAATCGTCTCTCCCTGACCGTAAGGGAAGGGATCACCCATAGACAGGAACTCACATTCAGAGGAGAAAATATGACAGACCAGAAAACCAGCGGGCAAATGAAAGCAAGTCTCGGACTGACCGGCCTGACCAGCAACGCGATGGCGTTGATTGCTCCGGGGGCCTTCCTGTGGCTCACATTCGTGATCCAACTGGGAACCGGATCCACCGCGCCGTCGATGTGGGCCGGTATCTTCGCCGCACTGATGCTGTGTCTGGCAACGGCTGTCTCTTACGCTGAAATCTCCAAGCTGTATCCCGGAACGGGATCCAGCTACTACTACGCCGAACAGGCGATGTTGTCGAAGGACAAAGCGTTCAAGTACGCCCGCCTCATGAAATTCGTGGTGGGCTGGGGATCGCACCTCTACTATTGGGTTTATCCCGGAGTGATGGTCGCGGTGACTGGCATCTTCGTCGGCTATATTGTCGGTTTCCTTTATCCGAACTTCATCAGCGCTTCGAATCCGGGTCCCGTCTTCACCGGACTGGTGGCTGTCGCGTTCTCCTTCAGCGTCGCATGGATCGCCCAGCGGGGCGCAAACGCCTCGACCGCGGTGAACGTGGCAGTCAACGTGGTGCAGATTTCTGCACTCGTCTTGTTCAGCGTACTGCTACTTGGCTATCGCCTCAACCATCCCACCGGCGCGCCAGCAGCGCAGTACGACACCACCACTCTGGCCACATACGACTATCAGTTCGCCACCAGGCCGGATGGAACTATCCTCCGCGACGCCAACAACATTCCTCAGCCAATGCTCGATACAGCAGGGCATCCGGTTCCATTTACTATCGCCTATCCCTACGCCGACTCAACCGGCCACTTTGTCAGTCACCCATCAGCGAAGTCTGTGGTCGGGATTCACAACTTCAACTGGATGATGATTCAGGCGACGGTTGCCATTCTGATCCTGGTCGGTTTTGAATCCTGTACGGCGCTTGGCGGCGAAGCCAGGAATCCGAAGAAGCACATTCCTATCGCGGTGATTCTGTCTCTGCTCATTCAGGGAGTGCTGTGCTACCTCTTCGAGTATTTCGCAGCCAACTATTTTCTGAGCACCGTATACCCGGCGGGATCAGCGGTCAGCTCCGCCGCTCCAATCGGCGACCAGATGATCATCGTCGGCGATTATCTCTTCGGCCACGGCCACGGAAAATATTTCATGCTGGCCGAGGCGGCGACGGTCTTTCTGGCGCTGATCGGCACCACGCTTTCCTGCATGAATACCGGCGCGCGCGTGACCTATGCCATGGGCCGCGACGAGGAAGCTCCGGAGCACTTCGGTATGCTGCACTCGAAGAACCTGACGCCGCACCGCGCCATCTGGACGCTGGCCGGTATTTCGGCTGTCATCGGCGTCATCGCCGTCTCGCTCGCCTTCGGAGATGCGGGTGCGCCTGCCGACTCCACCATTGCCGCGATGCCCCACGGCATCTTCTCAAGCGTCGGCTACTTTTCGCATGACAGGATGGCAATGCTGCCGAACTCCCTGCTCGCCGTGACCCTGACCTCCAACTTTGGAACGTTCATCCTCTATGCGCTCACTTGCTTTCTGTGTATCGTGGCGTTTCACAAGCGCTCGGATTTCAGTCTTCTTCGCCATATGCTGATTCCCGGTTTCGGCCTGCTGGCAAACCTAGGGTGCATGCTCTTCTACCTGATCGGTCCGACGCTTGGCTACGGCACGGTGAAAGAGCCATTGATCGCCTTAAGCGTGGCCTTCGTCTGGGGTCTTTACGGCCTCTGGTACTTCATGAGAGCGTCAAAGCTGAAGGGAAGGAAAATTCTTCTGGCGACGCATGACAAGAACATGGGGACTGCCAACTGAGGAAGAGTAACAGGAGATGCATCCGGACTCACCCTTACCCGGTCTGCCGTTCGTCGAGGAACGGTAGCATTCGGACTGACTTAGCTTCCTCGCAGCGGCAGAATTCTGTGCGAAGCGGGAGTTCCTCTTGATGTGTCGGACGCTTTCCCTCCGCGCTGGAAGCGTCCGCCTTGTTTCGATGCACCGTATTCCCGAGGAGTGATAGCCAGATGCTAGAAATCGAGTTTGGCCAAGCGACTCATCCTGGGAAAATTCGGACCAACAACGAGGACTCCTTAGGTTTCTTTGTTCCCCGATCACACCAGGAGGCCCGCTCCAGAGGCTGGCTGTTCGTACTTGCCGATGGAGTGGGCGGGCTAGATCTGGGCGAAGTAGCCTCGGCCAGGGCCGTAGAGGTCATGTGCGCAGGTTTTGCCGAGACGCAGGAAGGCACGTCGTTGCCTGCTCTTCTGCCGCGGCTCATTCAGCATGCAAACGCCGCTGTCTACGATGAGGGACTCACGCGCGAGCGTCGCGGCAGAGGCATCGGCACCACCATCGTTGCCTGTGCCCTGCGCCATGATCAGGCCTGCATTGCGCATGTCGGCGATTCCCGCTGCTACCATGTACGGGACGGCAAAGCGGTCGCAGTTACCGATGACCACACCCTGGTGAACGAGCAGCGCAAACTCGGCCTGATTTCCAAAGCCGAAGCGTCCACTTCCGAATCCCGACATGTGCTGACACGCGCCCTCGGGTCGCAGTTATTTGTTACGGCAGAGACGAGAACGGTGAGCCTGCGCGTGGGCGACCTGTTAGTGCTATGTTGCGACGGACTGCACGACGCTTTGACGGATCGCGAAATCGGCACAATCGCCTCCCGGTCGGGCAACCTTGACCAGATAGCGCAGAACCTGGTGGATGTGGCAGTCGAGGCTGACGGCTCCGATAACACCACGGCCTTGGTCATCTCCATCCTTTCGGTGGAACCGATGGCCATGTACCGCGGGCGGCTCTATCCGCTGCGGACGTGACGAAGAAAATCAGGCTGCGGGGTCGGTCATCTGGATAGGAGGACGAGCGTGTTGTAGAGGATCGAGTGGCCGCAGTGCTATTGGTCTTCGGCGGTTTCCGGGCAAGTCGGGTACGCAAAGTGTCTGCGGAACCTGGATGGTTTACATAAGTAGTCCACAGTGGGAGTGGATGGTTGAATTTTGGCCAGAGGAGGATCAATGGATCTCGATGCGTGAAGGAGAAAGTGAATATTCCTGAGGTTGCGGCGGAGGTTCGCGCGCTGTATACGCGATACGAAGAGGCGCTGGTGACGAATGATGTGGCGACGCTGATGGAGATGTTCTGGTCGTTGGAGGGGTGGTGCGGCGTAGAAGGCAGAGCCAGATGTGGGTGCGATTTGCGTTCGGATGGAGGATTGTTTCGGCGCATGTGTCGCTATTGCCGGAGCCGTGAAAGGCACGGGAGGCTGGCGCGCGATAAACAGATGAGCAGGAGGCCTATAAACATAATCGATGGCGGGCAGAAAACCCGGCGAGTGCGTTCACTTTGCTGTTGCAATCGGGAAATTGTCCTGTAATGTATCTCTAAATTCCGTACGCTCCTGACGCGTTTTTTGGCTGCGGAGAAGACTGGGTTTCAGCTCCGATTCGCTTACACTTTTCAGACTCACTCACGGATGTGGGTCGCATTGCAGCACCCTGGGCATGGAAGCGTTTTTCATGCAGAGGGAATCCCTTTTTTGTGAGGCGGCAGCTTGAGTATGTTTCGATGTTTGCGCGGCAGTTGGATGGGATGGGTTGTGCTGGTGGCGGTGTGCGTGATGTGCGGGAGCGCGCGGGGGCAGCAGACGCTGGGTGCGATTACCGGGACGGTGATGGACGGTACGGGCGGGGTGATTCCGAATGCGAGCGTGACGGCGAAGGACGAGCAGACGGGATTGACGCGCGTGACGAAGTCGAACGGGTCGGGAGATTATCTGTTGTCGAACCTGCCGGCGGGCGTGTATACGATCACGTATTCGGCGGAGGGATTTGACGAGCAGAGGACGCCGCATATTGCGGTGCAGTCATCGCGCACGGCGACGGTGAGTCCGAAGCTGAAGGTGGGATCGCGTTCGGAGACGGTGGAGGTGGATGCGACGCCGCTGCTGAATTCGGTGGATACGACGAACGGGTATGTGCTGGACCATGCCGAGATTGAGGCGGCACCGCTGCCGACGGGTAGTTTTACGGGTCTGGCGATTCTGGCGACGGGCGTGAATGCCGAGTTGACGGGCGGGACGGGCGCGAACTCGGGACTGGGCAATCAGCCGATCTGGGCGAACGGGCAGCGCGATACGTCGAACTCGTTTTTGCTGAACGGAATTGATGGGGCGAACCTGTTCAACGGCAAGAGCACGAGCCAGGTGGAGTCAGCGCGCGTGGTGAACAACACGGGCGTGGGGAATACGACGGCGGGAGGGACGATTCAGAGCAGCGCTTCGGTGTATCTGTCGATTGGCAACGCGATTCCGACTCCGGCGCCGGAGATGATTCAGGAGGTGCAGGTGGATGCGTCGCTGTATGACGCTTCCGAGGGATCGACATCGGGCGCGCACATCCAGATGACGACGCGGTCGGGAACGAATTCGCCGCATGGGAATCTGTATCTGGATCGGGGGACGAACTGGATCAATGCTGCGCCGTTTTTTTTCAATCAGGATCCGGATATTCCGGCGAATATGAAGGTGCCGCAGTTGCATCGCTATACGGCGGGCGGGAGTTTTGGCGGGCCGCTGATCAAGAACAAGCTCTTCGGATTTGTGGGCTATCAGCATGTGCATGTTTCGGATCAGGAAACGGGCTATTCGTTTTTCTCGGTGCCGGTGGGTCTGACGGATGATCGCAGCGCGTCGGGACTGGCGGCGGTATCGAACAATGGGTGGTCACAGAACAACCTGACGGCGAGCAACATTACGAACAGCCAGGGCGGCGGCGGGCTGGTGGCGCTGGCGCTGATGAACGAGCCGAGCATCGATGGTGAGCCGGGCAAGTGGCTGGTGCCGAATCCGGTGAGCGTGGCGACGGTGACGCATCCGTACAACGTTTCGCTGCCAGGGACGGCGCGGTTTACGGCCGACCAGGCAGTGGCGGATGTGGATTATGTTCCGAGCGCGAAGGATACGCTTTCGCTGCGCTACTACTATCAGCACGATCCTACGGTTGCGCCGTATGGCTACTCGAATGTGCCGGGCTTTTCGCAGCACATGGACAACGGAAGCCAGGCGGCGACGATCAACAATGCCGACATCCTGACATCGAACTTCAGCGTGACGGAGAATCTGGGAATTCTGCGCGAGAAGATTTACAGCACGAACGAGCAGCCGTTCAGCCCGAGCAGCGTGGGCGTGAATACGCTTGGCTCGGCGTATTATCCGGGCGTTTCGATTGTGGACATTCTGGGGTCGAATACGCCGACGGGAACGCAGACGCTGAATATCGGGCCGGGATCGAATCAAGGGTCGCTGACGGGGATTTTCCAGAATCGACTGATGCCTTCGGCGAATGCGATCTGGACGAAAGGCAAGCATACGATATCGACGGGCGGAAGCTGGGCGTACACGCAGTTGAACAGTCGCGACCGCAGGCCGAATGTGGCGGGGACGACGGCATCGGCAGATTTCAGCCAGTTTCTGCAGGGGCTGATTACGACGAATGACAACTTCCAGACGACGACATTTCTTCAGGGAGATGGCAATCGTTACTATCGGGCGAATCAGGTGGGGATGTATCTGGAGGACAAGTTTCAGGCGACTTCCAGCCTGAGCCTGACGCTGGGGCTGCGCTACGACTGGAATGGCGGACTGACGGAGAAATATGGACGCATCTTCAACTTCGATGCGTCGCTGTTCAATGCCGGGTCAGCGGATGATCCGACGAATCCGAATGGAACGATTGCGAACAATGGCTATGTGGTGGCGCAGAACAGCCACGACACGACGCTGACGGGACGGCAGTGGGGGATGGCTCCGCGGTTCGGGATTGCGTATGCTCCGCCGAAGTTCAACAACAAGGTGGTGATTCGTTCGGGATTTGGAATTTATTATGACCGGGGCGAGCTGTCGGCGTATTTTTCGCCGGGCTACGCGGCGGGCGAAGTGCTGGGTGGACCGTTTGGTGTGAACCAGGCGCCGCCGTTTGTGAATACGCAGCTCTGCCCGACATCGAGCATCACGGAATACTACAAGGGGTATATTCCGACGTGCGATCCGAATGTGGCGAATCTTTCAGACCCGTGGGGAAAGACGCTGGGGCCGGCTCCGACGGGAAATGCCGCGGATATCAACCAGTTTCTGCCGAATGCGTATCAGATCATGAACGGCGCGATTCCGTTTTCGATGGGCGTGTATGACCGCAAGAACGTGCTGCCGTATTCGATGGATTACACGCTGGATGTGCAGTGGCAGCCGAGGAGCGACCTGGCGATTGAGATCGGATATGTGGGCAATCTGGATCGGCATCAGGTGATTCCGCTGCCGTTTAACCAGCCGAATATCGCGACACCATCGGGACCGATTCGAAGCCAGAATTACACCTATGGCTACACGGTGGTGGATAGCAATTTCAATCCTCTGACGCTGCCGGATGGGACTCCGTATCTGAATACGTATGAGGGCGGAAACAACGATCTGCGCGTGCCTTACATTGGCTACTCGGCGGAGGCAGAGGATTATCGGACGGTGGGTATCGGAGCCTACAACGGGCTACAGGTGCACGTGGACAAGCGGCTCTCGCATGGCTTCCAGACCAGCGTTTCTTACACGTTTTCGCACGCAACCGACGAGCAGAGCGCGCTGGGACTTTTCTATAACGGCGACAATCCGAACAATATCCGGAGCGGCTACGGGCTTTCGGATTTTGATCGCAAGCATGTGCTGAATTTTTCTTATGCCTACAACCTGCCGACCTTTTTTATGGGCGACACGGTGAAGGGACTGTTTGCGAATGGCTGGAGCCTGACAGGAATCACGGTACTGCAGAGCGGACAACCGTTCAGCGTCGTGGATTACTCGGGCGCGGTGGGCAGCATTTTCTACAGTGTCTTTGACGGGATCACGAATCCCATTGTTCCGCTTGCGCCGGGATGCTCGGCAAAGACGGCGACGACGGGAGCATCGGGCGCATTCGGGAATCCGGCGCTGAAGGCAAGCTGCTTCACGGTGCCGCTGCTGCATCCGGGCGATCTGGGCGGTGCGATTCCGTCGAACGATCCGTATGAGACGAACTTTCTGGTGAGTGGACAGCGCAATATCTTTCGGCAGGCTCCGCAGCGTGCAGCGAACATTTCTCTGGCCAAGCTGACGCCGATTGGCAAGCGGGGCGGTGCGCTGCGCTATACGTTCGAGGTGTTCAACCTGACGAATACGACGAGCTTCGACGTGACGGGCGACAACGTGACGCAGAATGCTTTTTATAACAACTTTCCGGTGGCCGGCACTCCCGCGCTGCCGACGAACAACTGCACGAGCAATCCGACGGGCGCGAACAATGGGTTTTACAGTTGCCCGGCGGGCCTGGGGATTACGCTGCACACGATTGGAAGTCCGAGGCAGATCCAGATGGCGCTGCATTACGATTTCTGAGCTTGCGGGATCGCAGACGAGCGCGCAAGGGAAATCCGACGGGGATTTCCCTCGTGCGTTTTTGCGAAGATTTGTTGCGGCGAAAAATTCGTTTCGCAGGCGAGATGTGTTGCCAGGGTGGGATGCGTTGCTCAGGCGCTGAGATGGACGGAGAGCGTTTCGACAGATGCCGCATGGAATGCCTGAGCGAGCGATTCGGATGTGCGGAAGGTTTTGCCAATGACAGCGCGATAATCCAGCTCCAGAGGCTGATTTGGACGATACCCCACCTTCCCGGGGTTTCGTACCCCAAAACATACCCCACTTTCAGGCTGGCTCAAAACGCACCTCTGGGACCTCAGCCAAACGCCAAGTCTCAACAAATGCTTTATTTTTCAATAGATTTTCTAGTTCGAGATGGTACGGAGAAGTACGAGGAAGTCCGTGATTGGCTGCCCCCCAGGGATTCGAACCCCGATAGACTGCTCCAGAGGCAGTTGTCCTACCATTGAACGAGAGGGCAGTATTCTGTTGACTCTTTGATCATAAAGGGAATCGCGCATTGGGGTCAACGCGCGGGATCGATCTCATAGTCTCTTTGCTGAAGAAGTTCTTTCCGCCCTTATGACGCACACTTCGCTGGCAGGCCGGACCGACCCGAACGTGCAGAGGAATGAACGGCGCAAAAGGATAAAGATTTGATTCAATACTTAAGAAAGATTTATCCCGGATATGCGAATTTGAAGTTGACCAAGCAATCTGAGTAGAATCGGAAATGGCAATGGAATTAATTCTGAATCTGGTGTGGTTGGCGACGGGGCTGGCGATGGTTGCGGCCTGGTTGCTACTGCCCAGAAATGAGCAGATATCGCGTCGCTATCAGGCGACTTGTCTTGCCATCGCGATTCTGTTGCTACTGCCAGTGATCTCGCTCAGTGACGATCTGGTGGCAGCACAGGCAGCTCGTGAGGCAGACTGCTGTCTGCGGCGCGCGCATGATGGCCATCCGATGTCGCCGCATACGGACGTGACGGCATGGGCGATCCCCGCTCTGGCCATGCATACGTTCCACAGTCCGCTGCGATCCGAGATTGTGCTGCCAACGGAAGAGCACGTGCAGCAACGATCAGGAGATGTCCGTCTCCCGTACAATCGGCCACCACCCCAGGTGTAGCCCCTCGCTCATCGAAAATCAAAAAAATGACCCTCTAAATCAGTCGCTCCCCTGAGCGACGAGGCGAATACATATGAATCGATTCCTGCCCAAGTGGCAAGTGCGGTTCGGTTGCTGCATATTTGCAGTAGCCGCACAGTCTGCTTGCCTGTATGCACAAACGCCATCCAGTCCACCGACGCCGGTCCATACTGCTGCGCAGCAGACGATGACCTGGGATGAGGTGAAGACGCGTTTTCAAACCGCGAATCCAACATTGAAGGCCGATGCGCTGAATGTGGACGAGATGAGGGCCGAAGAGATCACGGCCAATCTGCGACCAAATCCGACGCTGTCGTTCACCGAGGACCAGATGTATCCGTTTGCGCCACACATCGATCCGAATACAAACACCACGAATTACCGACCATTCACGGACGCTCTCACGAGCGGCTCCATCAGCTACTTGCATGAGCGCGAGCACAAGCGCGAGCTGCGCCTGGAAAGCGCACAGGAGGGCACACGCATCGCCGGTTCGCTGCATGAGGATCTGCAGCGCAACCTGATGTATAACCTGCGCGTCGCCTTCGTTCAGACGCTGGAGGCAAAATCGGTTCTCGAGCTGGCAAAAGCCGATCTGGACTATTACGACCACATCATCAGCATCAGCCAGGATCGATTCAAGGCTGGTGATCTTGCGCAGATTGATCTGGACCGCATCGAGTTGCTGCGCGTGCAGTATGAGTCGGAGATCGAAGCGGCCACGGTCAATCTGCGCTCGCAGAAAATCGCATTGCTTCAGATGCTCGATGACCGCACGCCGGTGGACAAGTTCGATGTTACGGGACCATTTGATTTTGCCGACACACTCCAGCCACTGAATGACTTCGAGCAGTCTGCGCTCCAGGCCAGGCCCGATCTCGAAGCTGCGTTGCAATCTGTTCTGCAGGCGAAGACAAATTTCAAGCTGGCGAAAGCCAATGGCTCGGCTGACCCGACCTTTGCCGTGGACTCGGGAGCCAATCCTCCGCTGCCGACCTATGTGGGCGTGAATATCTCTGTGCCCATCCGCATTTTTGATCGCAACCAGGGCGAGAAAAAGCGAACGCAAATTGATATTGAACGCAACCAGCAGTTGACCGAAGCCGCGCGCGCTCAGGTCTTCAGCGATGTGGACAACGCCTACGAGCAGGTGCGCAGCGCGGGCACGCTGCTCAAGCCCTACAGGGACAAATATCGCGCTCAGGCCACACGCGTGCGCGACACCGTGACCTACTCCTATCAGCACGGCGGCGCATCGCTGATGGACTTCCTGAATGCGCAGAGCGACTATCGCACGGTGCAATTGGCCTATCTGCAACTGGTGGGCACATACATGACAGCAGCGGCACAACTGAATTTGGCTGTGGGACGCGAGGTGATTCAGTGACACATACAAAGCAATGGACAAGTGATAACGCAAAAATTCTGGCCGGCGCACTGGCGGCGGGAGCGCTCTGGATGTGCGGGTGCCAGAAGCCGTTTCAACCCGAAGCAGGCATGGTGAAGCCCGCGAAGGTGGTCGAGGTGAGCAACGGTGACGTTGTGACCGTTCCTCACGCCGAAAACTTCAAGCTGACAACTGCCGAAACGTATCAGGCGTATGACACGCTGAACGTGACCGGCACGGTGAATCCCGACATTGCGCGCGAGGTGCCGGTGATCTCCCTGGCCAGCGGCAAGGTGGTGGATATTCGCGCGCGGCTGGACGACAATGTGCGCAAAGGGCAACTGCTGCTGCGCGTGCAAAGCCCGGATATCACCAATGCGTTCGATACCTATCTGAAGGCGAAGAACGATGAGGTGCTGGCGAACAAGGCCGACGTGCGCGCAAAAGACCTCTACGCGCACGGAGCCATCTCGCAGAGCATGGTGGAGCAGGCAGACGACACGGAACAGGACGCGCTTGCTGACCTGAAGGCTGCCGAACAGCAACTGCAAGTCCTCGGTGCGGACAAGAATCATCCAACGACGATCGAAGACGTATACGCGCCAATCTCCGGCGTCATCGTGGCGCAGAATGTGACCAACGCTGCGGCGGCAGGCGTGAATTTCTCCGGATCATCGACCGCGTTCACGATTGCCGATCTTTCAACCGTGTGGGTGATCTGCGATGTCTATGAGAACGACTTGCACAAAATTCAACTGGGTCAACACGTGCTGATCCAGCCCAACGCATACGCAGGCAAGACGCTGAGCGGAACCATCAGCGATATCGGCCCGATTCTCGACCCGAATATTCGCACAGCAAAAGTCCGCGTTGAAGTAGCCAACCCGGAACGAATGCTGAAGCTTGGCATGTTTGTTACGGCAACGATTGATTCCACGACGAAGCAGACGCACGCCGTAGTTCCTGCAGCAGCCATTCTTCATCTGCACGACGAAGACTGGGTGTATGTACCCACCAGCGACGGACGTTTCCGTCGCGTGCAGGTGACAACAGGGCCGATGCTCGACGGCGGCAAGCAGGAGATACTCGCAGGGATCGAGCCGGGGCAGCAGTTGGTCGGCGACGTGCTCCAACTGGAAGCAACGCTGGAGGTCCAATGATCCGCAAGGTCGTCGATTTCGCGTTGCAGAATCGCTTCCTGGTTCTGGCTGGGGCATTCCTCCTGCTTGCCTGGGGCATCGTCTCGTTTCATCGGCTCCCTGTGGAGGCGTATCCGGATGTGGCCAACAACTACGTCGACGTGATCGCGCAGTGGCCCGGCATCTCCGCCGAGCAGATTGAGCAGCAGGTCACGATTCCGCTGGAGATTGCGATGAACGGCATCCCTGGCGTGGCGCATGTGCGCTCCTGGTCGATCTTCGGGTTGTCCACGGTCGAGTTAGTCTTCGGCGAGGACACGACGAATTTTGAGAATCGCGAGCGCGTGCTCGAGCATCTGTCTCAGGTCACGTTGCCGCCCGGCGTAACGCCGCAGATGGGCACGGACTGGAGTCCGGTCGGGCAGATTTATTTCTATACCCTCGACAGCACCAACCCCGAGTACGACGCGATGAATCTGAAGTCGCTCGAAACCTGGGTGGTGGAAAAGAATCTCAAATCCGTGCCCGGCGTGCCGGATACAAATCCCTTTGGCGGACCGACGCGCGAGTATCAGGTGCGCCTCGATCCTAATAAGCTGATCTCCTATGGGCTGAGCCTGAGCCAAGTCGAGCAGCAGTTGACCAACAACAATACCAATGGCGGCGGCAGCTTTATTCAGGCAGGCAAGCAGCAGATCAATATCCGCGAAGTCGGCCTCGTCCGCACCATCACGGATATTGAAAATACGGTGATCTATACCAAGACCGGCACACCCCTGCGCGTGAAAGATATTGCTACTGTCGAGCAGGGGCCGATGATCCGTCTCGGCCAGTTCGGCAAGACCTATCACCGCGAAGACGGAATGCTCGTGGATAATCCCGATGCTGTCTCCGGCATTGCGCTGTTGCTGAAAGGAGCCAATGCGCAGCCGGTGCTGGAGGGCATCCACGAAAAGGTGAAAGAGCTGAACGAGAAGATACTGCCGAAGGGTGTCAAAATCGTTCCGTTCATCGACCGCAGCGATCTGCTCCACTTCACCACGCACACCGTGCTCCACAACCTGACAGAAGGCATCCTGCTCGTGGTGCTGATTCTGTTTCTCTTTCTGGGCAACGCGCGCGGCGCCTTCATCGTTGCGCTCACCATTCCCTTCTCGCTGCTCTTTGCCTCCATTTGCCTCGATCTGAAGCATATTCCCGCCAATCTGCTATCACTTGGCGCGCTGGATTTCGGCATGGTCGTCGATGGCTCCGTTGTCATGGTCGAAAACATCATCCGGCATCTGAACCGCAACAAGGACGGAGCGCGCGCGCCGATGGAGTGTGTGCGCGAGGCGGCGATCGAGGTTCAGCGTCCGGTCTTTTACGCGATCCTGATCATCATCTCGGCTTACCTGCCCATCTTCACGCTTCAGGCCGTGGAAGGCCGACTCTTTCGACCCATGGCATGGACGGTCTCGTTCGCCCTGCTGGGAGCGCTGATCTACTCCATCGTGATTGCGCCCGTAATGTCAGCGCTGCTCTTTCGCAAGGGAGCCAAGGAGTGGGAAAATCCCATCGTCGGCTACCTGACCGAACACTATCGCCGCGCTGTTCTCTGGTCAATTCATCACAAATACGTCATTGTGAGTGTTGGCGTCGTGAGCCTCGTACTGGCCGTGTATCTTGCCGTTGGCGGCGTCATCGGATCGGAGTTTCTGCCTCACCTCGACGAAGGTGCACTCTGGGTACGCGGCACACTGGCTCAGAGCGCGGGACCGGACGAGGGCGTGAGCGTGGCCAACCGTGCGCGGCAGATTTTGTGCTCTTACCCGGAGACGACCATCTGCACCAGCCAGACTGGTCGACCGGACGACGGAACAGATCACACAGGATTTTTCAACATTGAGTCCTTTGTAGGATTGAAGCCAAAGGAGCTATGGCGGCCCATCTTTCACGAGAACAAAGACGACCTGATCGCTTCCATGAACAAGCAACTGGAGCAGTCGATTCCAGGCGTCGTCTGGGGATTCTCTCAGCCCATCGAAGACAACATGGAGGAGGCCGTCAGCGGCGTGAAGGGCGAGCTGGCCACCAAGATTTACGGGCAGGATCTGCATCAACTGGAAGATACCGCAACGAAAGTGGCTGGCGTAATGAGGCAGGTTCCGGGCGTCACCGATCTAGGCGTCTTTCAGGTTACCGGGCAGCCCGACCTCGACATCACTGTGGACAGACAAAAAGCCGCGCGATTCCAGATCAACGTCGCCGACATTCAGGACGCGGTCCAAACTGCTGTTGGCGGCACTGCACTGACGCAGGTACTGCGCGGCGAACAAAGCTACAACCTGACGCTGCGCTATCTGCCGCAATATCGGAAGACACACGAGGCGATCAACAATATCCTCCTTCTGTCGCCGACGGGAGAGCGCGTTCCACTCTCGCAGTTATGCACGATCCACGAAGCGGACGAAGGCTCGGAGATTTATCGCGAAAACAACGAACGCTATGTCGCCATCAAGTACAGCGTCCGAGGGCGTGCGCTGGGCGATGCAGTCAAGGAGGCCATCCAGAAGGTCAACAGCGGTGTTCCGCTCCCGCGCGGATACCACATCGGCTGGGAGGGTGAGTACCAGAGCGAAGTGCGCGCCGAGGCGCGAATGCTCATCATCGTGCCCATCACGGTGCTGCTGATCTTCATCATCCTTTACTCGATGTACGGCTCGTTCAAGTGGGCGATTCTGATTCTGGTCAACGTGGCCATGGCCCGTGTTGGCGGCTTGCTGGCACTGCTGGTGACGGGTACGAATTTCAGTGTCTCCTCCGGCGTCGGCTTTCTGGCTCTCTTCGGTGTCTCCGTCCAGACCGGCGTCATCATGCTCGAATACATCAATCAGCTGCGCGCGCGTCGCAAAGGCATGGAGGAAGACAGCGAGTCAAATATCGTCGAAGCTGCCGTCGAAGGTGCGGTCATGCGACTGCGACCGATCATGATGACAATGCTCGTCGCCACGCTCGGTCTGCTGCCCGCAGCCATGTCCCACGGCATCGGGTCGGACTCGCAGCGACCGTTTGCCATCGTGATCGTGGGCGGACTGATCTCCGATCTCGTGCTCAGCATCTTCCTGCTGCCGACGCTCTACGTCTGGGTCGCTCGCGATACGGATTCCCTGCCCAAGGTCGATATGACCGAGGAGTTCTGAGGCACATACTTCGCGAACACCGACAATGAACAGAGGGCCTCGCGATGTGCGAGGCCCTCTGTTTCTGATCGTTCCACCAGGCTTGCATACAAGACCATTTTCTTCTGAAAGAGCTACTCTTCCCGCAGAATCTCCAACGGGCGCAGCCCAAGGATGCGATAGCTGGCGATCCAACCAGTGACTGTAGCCAGCACGGCAGTGGCGAGGATTGTCACGAGAGCCGCGTTCCACTCCATGTGCCAGTGAATCTGCATCCGTTGAACCAGGACGCGCGTCAGCAGGTTCGCAAAGCAGACGCCCACCAGCGCGGAAAGCGTGCCGAGCACACAGTATTCCACTGAATAGACTGCAATAATGGTGCGCCGTGTTGCACCAAGCGTCTTGAGGACAACCGTCTCACGTGTGCGCCGAAAACGCGTGCTTGCCACTGACGAGGCCAGAATAATCAAACCCGCCAAAATCGAAAAGCCTGCCAGAAAGCGAATGACGTAGGTGATCTGACCCACGACGGATTCAACGCGCGTGAGCACATCAGCCAGGTTGATGACCGTGACCGTCGGATAGCTGACGAAAAGCGCACGCTCCATCTGCGGAATGCGCCCAGGATCGACACGGACGGCTCCGTACCATACGGCTGGAGCGGCCTTGAGCAGTCCGGATGGCAGCAGAAACCCACTGCGCGCTGCGATATGCTGCTCGTCAGAACGAAAGAGCGCGACGACCGTCAGATGTCGCGTCTCTGCATCGATCTCCAGATCAACTACTGAGCCAACACCAACGTGAATGCGGTCAGCGATACTTTTGCTGATGGCGATTGACGGGGCATGGGAATCACCCCACCACTGTCCGGCGACGAGTTTGTCTCCCGCAGGGATGCTATCGGCCCAACTAAGCGTCGCGCTCTCCAACATACGTCGAGGAAAATGCTGCTGACGCATCTGGTCAACAGACTTGCCGTTGATGGCCAGGAAGCGACCCGTGACAACAGGCAACAATTCCAGTGACTGGCTAACGCCGGTCTGCTGATGGAAAAACTGTGTGATCGCAGGAATCTGTTGCTGCGTCATGTCGATGAGGAATAGATTGGGCAGTGTCGGCGCGGCCGATTGCTGAATCTCCGTGAGCACCTGGCTCTGCATCAAGAAGACAGACAGGATGAGCATGACGCCAGTGCCCAGCGCGGCAAGCACCGCCGCGGACTGGTTGCCCGGTCGATAGAGATTGGCCAACCCGAGGCGAATTGCCTGTGGCAGGCGCAAACGCACACGGTCGAGAAGCGCTCGCAGCAAGCGCAGGAATCCTGCCGAAACAGCAAGCAAAACCAGCAGAACTGCAACCAGTGCAACAGCGAAATCGCGCGCTACCGTGGGTGAATCCGTGAGCCAGTAGGCGATAAGTGACAAGCCGATCATGGTGACGGCGGAGGCTGCCAGCTGCAAGCGGCGCGCGAGCAAACGACGAAACCATCCGCCGCCCGCGCTGGATTCAGAAGCTGCGACAGCCCGGCGTAAAACAAGGATCGGGCGAATCGCTCGAACATCAAGCAGCGGAGGCAGGCAGAAGAGCAGCGTAGTGAGAATGCCGGTACTGAAGCCTGCCACAGCCGAGCGCCAGGGCAGTGCAAATTGCGTATGGACGGGAAGCAGTGAGCCAAAGACAAGCGGAAGCGTCTGCATCACCAGGAGTCCAGCTAAAACTCCAAGTAGCGCGCCAGCAAATCCGAGGCCGAGTGTCTGCAGCAGAAAAATCCGCAGCAAATCAGCGGAGTCAGCGCCCAGAGACTTGAAGATGGCCAGTACCTCGATGCGTTGATCCAGATGCGCGTGCATGGACATGGCGACTCCAATCGCCCCCAGCACGAGTGCAACCAGGCAAATGAGGCTCAGGATGGAAGTGGCACGATCCAGACCCTCTGTGAGCGCTGGATTCCCCTCGCGAAAATCAGTGACCTGAGCCTGCGGCAATATGATCTCCAGGCGCTTGCGAATTGCCGCAACCTGTGGAGCCGATTGCAACCATTGCGGAAGCTGAACCAACAGGCGCTGGGTCGCACGACTGCCAGGGATCAGCAATCCTGTGCGCTGAAAAGCGCTGCGAGAGATCATGACACGAGGGCCAAGGCCGGCACCGGCACTGATGCGATCTGGCTCCTGTTGTAAAACTGCCGCGATACGAAAAGACTGACTGCCGAGCCGCACTCTGTCACCAATATGTGCGTGCATGCGGATCAGAAATTCGTCGGCAACAACGATGGATTGGTCTGTCAGCGCCGCGGTGAGCGGTTGCGCCGGATCGAGTACTGCCGTGCCGTAATAGGGATACTCTGCAGGATCGACAACCTTGAGCGAGACAAGCAGCGGAACCGGATCGGGCGAAACAGAGGCCATCGAGACCAGTTCCGTGACCCAGGTGGTGTGGATCGATTCGCGGCGCAACTCGGCGATGGCGTAACGCTCGGCGTCAGTGGGCTGCTGATTGGTGCGCGCCATCAGGTCGCCGGCCATCAGCGAACGCGCTTCACGGCTGAGCGTGGCGCGAAACAATTCACTGAAGCCGCGTACACCGACAAGAGCAGCGACTCCGATGGCGACAGAGAGCACCACGAACAGGAACTTTCCCGGCGCGGATCGCAGATCGCGCATGGCAATCGATGCGGCGCGGTGCCAGGTGAGCGCGCGAGTGGCCATCAGTGCGTCTCCAAAGCAGAGCGTTTTGCTGCGGGATGATCGTTCTGCGGCGTCTCCACATCCTCGATAATCTGACCATCGCGCAGCGTGATGCGTCGATGCGCAAGCGCGGCAACCTGCGGATCATGTGTGACCAGAACGAGCGTCGTGCCTGCATTGCGGCTGCGATCCAGCAACAGCTCCAGCACACGCTGCCCGTTGATCGAGTCCAGATTGCCGGTTGGCTCATCCGCCATCACGATTGGAGGATCCACAATGAAGGCGCGAGCCAGTGCTACGCGCTGCTGCTCACCGCCAGAAAGTTGCACCGGGTAGTGATCCATGCGCTGCTCCAGGCCCACCTGGCGAAGCAAAATACGCGCACGCTCCACGCCGTCACCATCAGCATTCAGCTCAAATGGCAGCAGTACATTTTCAAGAGCCGTCAGGGTTGGGATCAATTGATAGGACTGAAACACAAAGCCCAGTTTGCGGCCGCGAATTCGCGCAAGCGCAGCTTCGTCAAGGGATTGAATCGCAGTCCCATCCAAAAGAATCTCACCTTCGCTGGGAGAGTCGAGTCCCGCCAACAGGCCAAGCAACGTGCTTTTACCACTACCGCTGGCGCCCACAATGGCGATGAACTGTCCCGCGGGAATGGTGAGATCGATGCCCCGAAGAATCTCCACGCGGCGATCCAGATGCTGAATCCACTTGCGCACTCCGCGCACTTCAATCATTGATCTTCACTCCCCAAAAATCTCTTGTTGGCTTGCCGGATCGTGCTGTCGAATCCATCACGATAGACTGAAATCGTGATGAAGATTCGCGCACTCTTCCCCGCACTGTTTGCAGTGTGCCTTATTTGGACGTCTTTGTCTGCTGGCGGGACTCAAAAGACGATTGTTTGTTTTGGTGACAGCATCACTGCCGGTTACGGACTGGCTGAGAGCGTAAGCTATCCGGAAGATTTGAACCATCTGCTGGCCTTGCGTCATAGCAACTATCGTGTCATCAACCAGGGCGTTCCTGGGGATACGACAACGGACGCGCTGACGCGCCTGCCGACGATTCTGGCACTGCATCCGCAGGTGGTTGTCGTGGAGTTTGGCGGCAACGACGGGCTGCGCGGCATCGACGTGAACCACACGCGCGCCAACCTGATGGAAGTGGTACGCCGACTGAAATCGGCAAAGATCCGAGTGCTGCTGGTGGGCATTACGCTGCCGCCCAACTACGGGCCCGACTATGTTCGCAGCTTTGATCAGGTCTTTGTGGATGTAGCGCATGCAACGCACGTGGCGCGGATGCCGATGATTTATGACAGCATTTATACGGTGCCGGGCACCATCCAGTCCGACGGCATTCATCCCACTGCCAAAGGATCACAGATGATCGCCGTGCATATGCTGCGCTATCTGCAGCCGTTGTTGCAGTAACGTGCTGTGATAGTCTCATCCGGTATCGATTGACTTGTCTTACAAAGAATTGTCAGTCAAAGAATTGTCAGTGAGGATGCTGGGCAATGCACATGATTCCTTCCAAGGTTACGACTCTCCTACTTGCGATCACCACAGCAGTCCTGCCCGCTCTTGCGGCCGCGCGTACAGACTACCCGTTCCGCGATACAAAACTGGGGCGGGAGGCTCGGATCAGCGACCTGTTGAGTCGATTGACACTGGATGAAAAAATTTCACTGATGGGCGGGCAGCCCAAGATTCCACGTCTCGGGCTGGAGTTCAGCGGCCAGGTGGAGGGCTTGCACGGACTGGCGCTGGGTGGACCAGGGCACTGGGAAGGCCGCGGGAAAAATGTTCTGCCAACAACAACCTTTCCGCAGGAGCGTGGCCTGGGAAACACCTGGGATCCTGCTCTGATGCAAAAGGTAGGCGCACTGGAAGGCTATGAAGCGAGGTACATGTATCAGAGCGCGAAGTACGACCGCGGCGGGCTGATCGTACGCGCGCCAAACGTCGATCTCGCGCGCGATCCGCGCTGGGGACGAAGTGAAGAGTCCATGGGCGAGGATCCGTATCTGGTCGGTACCATGGCCGTCGCCTTTCAGCATGGATTGCAAGGACCTGACCCGAAGCACTGGCAGGCTGTGTCGCTGATGAAACACTTTCTGGCCAATGAAAATGAGGACAATCGCGAATCGTCATCGTCGGATTTCAGCCAGCGGCTCTTTCGCGAATACTACTCGGTACCTTTTCGCATGGGCTTTCAACTCGGTGGCTCGCGCGCCGTGATGGCAGCCTATAACTCCTGGAATGGCGTTCCGATGATGGTCAATCCAGTGCTGAAAAACGTGATGGTAAAGGAGTGGGGCAACGATGGCATCATCTGCACCGACGGCGGTGCCCTGGGATTGCTGATTACAGCGCACAAAAGCTTCGCCAACAAGGAAGAGGGCGCAGCCGCCGCAGTCAAAGCGGGCATCAATACTTTTCTGGATACGTATCAGAATGATCTCCGCGATGCTGTGCGAGATCAACTCATCTCCGAGACACAGATTGACGATTCCTTGCGAGGTCTTCTTCGCGTCTTCTACTGGCTGGGTGAATTTGACTCGATCTACGATGGAAAGACTCCGGGCGGCGTTTCGGCGGCAAGCGATCCCTATGGCCAGATCGGCCGCGCTTCAGATACTCCACCATGGGAGCGAGAAAGCAGCAAAGCGCTGGCGCGAAAAGCAACGGAAGAGTCGATCGTACTACTGAAAAACGCAAATCAGACTCTGCCGCTAAACCAGCAAACGATTCGCACGATTGCGGTGATTGGTCCGTGGGCCAATCAGGTGCTGCTGGACTGGTACTCAGGCACGCCGCCCTACGCGGTCTCCGCACTGGATGGTATTCGCAACGCCGTTGCACCGGGAACCAAAGTGCTCTTCGAAAATGGGGATGACGCAGCGGCGACAGTTGCCGCAGCACGACAGGCGGATGTGGCGATTGTAGTTGTGGGCAATCATCCCTATTGCAACGCTACGCGCTGGAAGCAGTGTGATACGCCAAGCAACGGACGCGAAGCCGTGGATCGCAAGACGATCTCACTGGAGCAGGAAGCACTGGTCAAGCTGGTCTACGCAGCCAATCCGCGCACCATCGAGGTTCTGCTTTCAAGCTTTCCTTACGCCGTCCAATGGAGCCAGGAACACATACCTGCCATTGTGCATCTGACCCATAACAGCGAGGAACTGGGCAACGGACTGGCCGATGTGCTTTTCGGCGCATATTCTCCTGCAGGCAGGCTGGTGCAAACATGGCCCACAGGGGATGCCCAACTGCTGCCAATGATGGACTACAACCTGCTGCATGCCCGCACGTACATGTACAGCACCCTGAAGCCACTTTATCCGTTTGGCTATGGATTGAGCTACACGACCTTCGCTTACAAGACCGTCACCGCGAGCGCACCCTCAATGACTGCAGACGGCGAAGTGAACGTGACAGTGACCGTCGCCAATACCGGCACGCGCGACAGCGATGAAGTGGTGCAACTCTACGTGCAGCACGTTCACTCCGCTGTCGCGCGTCCACAACTGGAACTGAAAGGATTTCAGCGCGTTCATCTTGCCGCTGGGCAATCCACACAGGTTCAAATGACTTTGCGCGCGCACGATCTGGCTTACTGGGACGATTCGCAGCATCTGTGGCGCGTCGAGCAGGAGCCTGTCAAACTGCTTGCAGGCGGATCGTCTGACAACTTGCCCATAAGCACGGTTGTCCACATCAATAACAGCGGAACCTATGGACCGGAATCGCACTGAAGAACAATGAATCGCTCTGTCGCGGATCGCTGCGGCCAGATCGATTTACGATCGGGCCGCGACGAGCGGATGCAATTGTTGCAGCGAGTAGACGGTGGTCTTGTGGCTCTGCATCGCACCAATGCCTTCTGCAGCAGCGTGTGCGGCGGCAATGGTGGTGATGGTGGGAACGCGCGCCAGCACTGCGGCACGACGAATCGCTTTCTCGTCAAAGATCGTGTCCTGACCACGCGGCGTGTTAATGATGAGCTGAATACGGTCACCTTTGATGAGATCCACCACATTGGGTCGGCCTTCTTTCACCTTGAAGACGCGCTCGACGTTCATGCCCGCAGATTCGAGCGCATCAGCCGTTCCCTCAGTAGCTACAAGCTGGAATCCAAGCTCAACATAGCGACGCGCCAGGCGCACGGCAGCCGGTTTGTCATGGTCGTTGACACTGAAGAAGACAGTGCCGCCGGAGGGCAGCGTCTGTCCAGCGGAGAGTTGCGCCTTGGCAAAGGCTTCGCCAAAGGTTGCCGCCACGCCCATCACCTCACCGGTGGATTTCATCTCCGGGCTGAGCACAGTATCGACTCCAGGAAACTTGCCCCAGGGAAAGACAGGTGACTTCACATAAAAATGCGAACCTGGGTCAAGATCTTTGCCCGATGCGACCACGTCAGGAAGCAGTTCCTGCAGGCTGCGACCGGTCATCAGCCGCGATGCAATTCTAGCCAGCGGCACACCTGTCGCCTTGGAGACGTAAGGTACCGTCCTCGAAGCGCGAGGATTGACCTCAATGACGTAGACATGATCCTCGCCTGAGTCGTCACGCTGAATCGCAAATTGCAGATTGACCAAGCCGATAACCTTCAGCGAGAGAGCCAACTTCCGCGTGTAATCGCGGATGACATCAAGCGTTGTGGCGCGAATGCTTACAGGCGGCAAAACGCACGACGAGTCGCCGGAGTGTATGCCAGCCTCTTCAATGTGCTGCATGATGGCTGCGATCACCACATCCCTGGAATCGCAAAGCGCATCGACGTCCACCTCGACGGCATCCTCCAGAAAGTGGTCAATCAGCACCGGGCGATCCGACGAATACTCGACCGCTGTCGTCATATAGCGCGCCACTTCCTGGGCGTCATAAGCGATCACCATCGCACGACCACCAAGCACATAGGAAGGACGCACAAGCACCGGGTACCCAATCCGTTCGGCTACGGCAAGTGCCTGCTCTACGCTGGTAGCCGTGTCGCCGGCGGGTTGTGGAATGCTCAACTCTTCCAGCAGTTTTCCGAATTGTTTGCGGTCTTCAGCTAGATCAATCGACTCCGGAGATGTGCCAATGATCGGCACTCCTGCCTTGCGTAATCGTTGCGCAAGATTCAGCGGCGTCTGGCCGCCAAATTGCACAATCATGCCAATTTCCGCGCCGCCTGAGGCCTCATGCTCATAGATGGCAAGCACATCCTCCAGCGTCAGCGGCTCAAAGTAGAGGCGATCACTGGTGTCGTAATCGGTCGAGACAGTCTCTGGATTGCAGTTGACCATGATCGTCTCGTAGCCATCATCCTTCAGCGAAAAAGCCGCGTGGCAACAGCAGTAATCAAACTCGATTCCCTGCCCGATGCGATTCGGCCCGCTGCCCAGAATAATAATCTTGCGCTTGGCCGTCGGCGGCGCTTCGTCCTCTTCGTCATAGCTGGAGTAGAAGTATGGCGTGTGCGATTCAAACTCCGCCGCGCAGGTGTCCACCAGCTTGTAAATCGGCCGCACTCCGTGCCGATACCGCAGCTCGCGCACCTGCTGAATCCCATCGTGTCCCGCAAGGCCCCACTGGTTCGCAATGCGCTCATCGCTGAAACCCATGCGCTTCCAGCGGCGAAGCTGCGCGGGCGTGATGCTCTCCGCATTTTGCTCGGCCATCTGTTTCTGCTCCAGCGCGATCTCGCACACATGATGGAGAAACCACGGATCCATGCCCGTGTATCGCGCCACATCGCGTACCGACATACCGCGTTCAAAAGCAAAACGAACGTAGTTGAGCCGCTCCGGCTGCGGTGTTACCAGCCGCTGCAACAGGCGGCGCGGATCCAGCTCTTCACTGCCCGTCTTCTTGCCGGTCTCGAGCGACCGCAGTGCTTTCATCAGCGATTCCTTGAAGGTACGACCAATCGCCATCACTTCGCCAACGGACTTCATCTGCGGACCCAGCGTGTCATCTGCGCCGGGAAATTTTTCAAACTGCCACTTGGGAATCTTGGTGACGACATAATCAATCGTCGGCTCAAAACAAGCAGGCGTCATCCGCGTAATGTCATTGGGAATTTCATCCAGTGTGTAGCCAACGGCAAGCTTGGCGGCGATCTTTGCAATGGGAAACCCCGTCGCCTTCGAAGCAAGCGCCGATGAACGGGAGACACGCGGATTCATCTCAATCACGGTCATGCGGCCATCGACCGGGTTAACAGCAAACTGCACATTCGAGCCGCCTGTTTCCACACCAATCTCACGCATAACGGCCAGCGCTGCATCGCGCATTTTCTGGTACTCACGATCAGTAAGTGTCTGCGCCGGAGCCACTGTGATCGAGTCTCCGGTATGCACACCCATCGGATCGAAATTTTCAATTGAGCAGACAATGATGACGTTGTCTGCGAGATCACGCATCACCTCCAGCTCGTACTCCTTCCAGCCGAGGACGCTTTCTTCGATGAGGCACTCGTGCACTGGAGACAGATCAAGTCCCCGCGAAAGAATCTCCATCAGCTCTTCGCGGTTATAAGCAATGCCGCCGCCAGAGCCGCCCAGCGTAAAGCTGGGTCGAATCAGAATTGGAAAGCCGATCTTCCCGGCAAAATCAAGCCCGTCGCGCAGATTGTTTACCAACACAGACTTGGACACTTCCAACCCAATGCGCACCATCGCATCTTTGAAAAGCAGTCGGTCCTCTGCCTTTTTGATTGCTTCCAGCCGTGCGCCAATCATTTCAACGCCATACTTGTCCAGAATGCCGGAGTCAGAAAGCTCAACTGCAAGATTAAGTGCTGTCTGCCCGCCAACCGTCGGCAGCAGCGCAAATTTGCCAGCACCAGGAGTCATCATCGCCGCTTCCACGCGGATCACTTCTTCCACATAAGCAACTGTCAGCGGCTCAATGTATGTCCGGTCGGCAAGCTCCGGATCGGTCATGATCGTGGCCGGGTTGGAGTTGATGAGCACCACCTCGTAACCATCCTGCCTGAGCGCCTTGCACGCCTGCGTACCGGAGTAATCAAACTCCGCGGACTGACCGATGACAATCGGCCCTGAGCCTATCACCAGTATCTTTTGTATGTCATTTCTGCGTGGCATATCTCTCTGATTTTCCTGACTTCAAACTTGATGCTGTGCAAATATCCCATAACTTTCATCCACCAGTAATACTGCTGGATAGCTCTTCAGGAATAACCACTTACAGCGCTACTTCCATTCTCCGCCTGCAACCAAACTCATCTCTTCCACTCATCCATCAGCTTGCGAAAGTCATGAAACAGGTAGTTACTATCATGCGGTCCTGGCGCGGCTTCCGGATGATACTGGACGCTGAAGAGCGGCAAGGACTTATGCCGCAATCCTTCGAGTGTGTTATCGTTCAGGTCCACGTGTGTCAGATCAACGTCATTCGCGTTCATGCTTTCAGGGTCGACGGCGAAGTTGTGATTATGTGCCGTGATTTCCACCTTGCCGGTTCGCAGATTCTTGACTGGATGATTTCCACCGTGATGACCAAACTTGAGCTTGTACGTCCTCCCGCCAAGCGCAAGACCCGTTAACTGGTGGCCAAGACAGATGCCAAAGATCGGAACGCGTCCCAGCATCTCGCGAATGGCTTTCACGGCATAGTCCACCGGCTCCGGATCGCCTGGTCCATTGGAGAGAAAAACTCCATCCGGCTTCAACTCCATCACCTGATCTGCGCGTGTCTCCGCTGGCACAACCGTCACGCGGCAACCCTCGCGCGTCAACATGCGAAGAATATTGCGCTTGATGCCAAAATCGTAGGCGACTACGTGAAGCAGCGATCGATCCGAGGATGTATTGTCAGGCAACAGCGAATTACCCGTCTCAGCCAAAGAATCCTCAGCCGCAAAGCTGTACGCGGTCGGGGTAGAAACCACCCGCGCCAGATCCATCCCATCCATCTTCCGAATAGAACGGGCTTTGGCCACCAGCGACTCAACGTTTGTGTCCGACGTGGAGATGCAACCGCGCATGACGCCATGAGTACGCAGATGTCGCACCAGTGCACGCGTGTCGATCTCCGCGAGCACTGGAACTTTATAGCGCTCCATGTATTCATCGGTCACGCGCTCCGAGCGCCAGTTGGAACTGACCGGTGAAAACTCGCGCACAATCAGCCCCTCAATGTAAGGCTTTGGGGCTTCGTTGTCGGCTTCATTGGTGCCGTAGTTACCAATCTGAGGATTGGTCATCACGACGATTTGACCAGCATAGGAGGGATCAGTTGCAATTTCCTGATAGCCGGTAAGAGAGGTATTGAAGACCACTTCACCCAGGGCTTCGCCCGGAGCGCCGTATCCTTCACCTGCAAAGATGCGCCCGTCTTCGAGCGCAAGAGTCGCTTGCATCGCGTCTCCAAGGAGTGGATTCAATCGATTCTAACAGGAAAACACGGGAAAGCAGAACACCCCCTGATTCTGCAAGGTTTTGCAACTACCCGGCGCGCCGCTCAGCGAACAAATCCAGCATCGCGACGCGGCCAATATACAAACTCCGCCTTGCCATAGATCAGATTGCGGGCAACCAGGCCAAAGTCGCGACTGTCACTGGCAATCGAGCGATGATCCCCCAACACAAAGTATTCGTCCGATGGAACAACCTGCGCATCCAGAGATCGGGTGTCGCGATATCGCTGTGGAACATACGGCTCAGACAACGATTTACCGTTCACATAGACCTGACCCCGATCAATCTCGACTCGATCACCGGGAATTGCGATGACGCGCTTGATATAGCTCAGGCGTGGATCGCGAGGATAGTGAAAAACAATCACATCGCCGCGATGGATCGACTCAAAGTGATAGACAAACTTGTTGATAAAAAGTCGGTCATGATTCTCCAGCCTGGGCAACATGCTGGTGCCTTCCACGCGCACCGGCTGATACAGAAACGTGATAATCAGCACCGAAACGACAACGGAGATGAGAATATCGCGGAGCCAGATCACGGGAAGCGAAGTCTTGCGATTCCCCTGTAGATGCACCTCCGCAATATTGCCTGAAGTCGCTCTCGCCGAAGCAGAGTCAACTGCCGAGTTCTCTTCCGGCACTGTCACATTTCCAGAATATCGCATCAACAGGCATGAAAACTCGCTGGATACGAATGGGGTGGGCCGATTGCGGCTCCATATATCTCCATGCTCCCGATACAATGAAACCATGCTGCGGGATTTGAAACCACTGTTTCGATACATGGCGCGCTATCGATGGGGCTACCTACGCGGTACGCTTGCCCTGATTGCCACCAATGGCATCTGGGTACTCTTTCCGCTGGTGATCGAGCGCGCCGTCAATGACCTGAACCGTAATCGCAATTCAGCCGCGACGATGTATCACTTGATTCTTTTTTACTCCGGCTTGCTGGTGGGCATCGCAGTCGTCAAAGGCATTTTTCTCTACGCCTCACGCTGGATCCTGATCGGTATCTCACGCGATATTGAGCTGGACCTGCGCAATGATCTCTTTCGTTCGCTGGAGAAACAGGATTCAGCCTATTATCAACGTAACCGCACCGGCGATATTATGGCGCGACTAACCAACGATCTGAACGCTGTCCGTCAGATGCTGGGTCCGGCGATCATGTACAGCGCCAACACTGTTCTCTTCAGCGTGGGAGCGCTGTATTTCCTGTTGCGTATCAGCCCATGGCTTACGCTTGTCGCACTGGCGCCGATGCCGGTGGCCAGCATTCTGGTGCAATACTTTGGCGCACGCATTCACGAGCGGTTTGAGCGCATCCAAGCCAGCTTTTCCGAAATCACTGCACACGCCCAGGAAAACTTCTCTGGAGCACGTCTGGTGCGCGCCTTTGCCCGGGAAAAGGTACAGATTTCCTCCTTTGAAAGAGCAAATCAGGAGTATATCCGGAGGGCGCTTCGTCTGGTGCAATTGATGGGCATGTTGTGGCCAACACTGGAGTTCGTGCTCGGTGTTGCGATGGTGATTACGCTGTGGGTGGGCGGGCATCAGGTGCTCAACCATCGTATCAACGTCGGCAGTTTCATCGCGTTCAATACCTATATGGTGATGCTCACATTTCCGATCATCGCGATTGGCTGGGTCATCAACATCTTCCAGCGCGGCACTGCATCCGTCAAACGCATTGACGAGATTCTGCGGGCCATGCCCGAGATCGACGATCGCTTTGCGGATGCCTCTTTGGCCAGGGCGAAAGAGCCACTGCGCGGTGAGATTGAATTTCGCAATCTCAGCTTCAGCTACGGTGACCGGGAAGTACTGCACAATATCACGCTAAAAATTCCAGCCGGCTCCACGCTGGCGATTGTAGGCCCAACAGGCGCTGGCAAAACAACCCTGGTTAACCTGATTCCACGACTGCTGGAAGCTCCCGACGGAACACTTTTCGTGGACGACGTGCCCGTCAAACACTATCCACTGCAACGTCTGCGCTCGAATATTGGAGTCGTGCCGCAGGAGACATTTCTATTCAGTGAAACCATCCACGAAAACCTGCGGTTCGGAGCGCCCGAAGCTACGCAGGATCAGATTCTGGATGCCGCCGATGCAGCGCAGATTCGCGCAGAATTTGCCGAATTTCCCGAAGGTTTGGAAACCATGGTAGGGGAGCGCGGCGTCACGCTTTCGGGTGGTCAGAAGCAGCGTACCTCGATTGCCCGCGCACTGCTGCGCAAACCCAGCATCCTCATTCTCGACGATGCATTGGCCAGTGTTGACACATATACCGAAGAGCGGATTCTTCGCGGTCTTGAGCGTTACACCAGCAACTGCACCACCATCCTGATCGCACATCGAATCTCTACCGTGCGCGCCGCCGATACGATTGCCGTTCTACGCGATGGTCGTATCTGTGAGACGGGTACCCACGAAGAATTACTCGCGCTCGGAGGGTACTATGCGGATCTGAACGAGAAACAACTGCTGGAAGAGGAACTCTCTGTCGCCAGCTGAACTTGCCTATCAGCTCGTCCAGTCTTGCAGTCCAGTCAGGCTGTCCAGCGCACCCCATCAGGCGATGATGTCGTGTTCGCGTTACGCTGCACCATAGGCATCGCAACTGGTGCAGCTTGCTGCGCGGTTTGTTGCGCTACCTGTCGCCAGGCATCGCGAACGTTGCGCACACATTGGATCACCTCACGAAATCGATCCGCGGAAGCTGTCTGCGAGGCTTGCAACGTGAGCGCAAAGATTGAAGCATAGAACTCGCTTAGCACCTCCGCCGGACGGCCGCCAATATCCATGCGCAACCGAGCCTGAAGATGGATGAGGATGTCGAGAGTCCGCTTGACCGCGGCTCGACGACCAGCAACATCCCCAGCCTCAACGGCGGCAATGGCAGTGAAGAGAAAACCGATCATGCCGTCATAGAGCGCCACGACGAGTTCAACTGGCGATGCACCCTCCAGGGTGTGTTGCTTGTAAGAAGACATACGAGTGGTGCAACCTCCTGAGATCGGTTGTGGATCGCGGCCAACCAGCTTTGTGTTTGTCTTTCTGTCCAGGTCCTGCGATCAAAGCGTCGGGTTCACATATCCGGTTACGGCTGAGTAGATTTCGCTCATGTTGTTCAGGTTGGACGGAATCTGCTGCAATGTCTGATTCGCGAGGTTCAGCTCAGTCGTCAGACTGGACTGCTGCGAAGAGATAAGCAAATTCTCATTGGAAATATTCTGGTTCAGCGACGAGAGAATCGCGCTATTTGCGTTGAGATCCAGCGTCAGCATTCCGGTCGGTGAGCTGGTGCCCATCGAATTGACTGCATTCGAAAAGTTCAGCCCCCAGCTTCCGGCATTTTGAAAGAAGCTGACAACTCCCGAGTAGTCCTGATTCAATTCCGTATTCAGCGTGCTTGTATCCAGCGAGAGAGTGCCGTCATTATTCACCGTGATTCCAAGCTGCGTAATGCTTCCAACGTTTCCCTGCGTATTCGACTGATTGATGGAGCTAAGTAACTGCTCCTGAAACATGGCCAGCGTCGGCGAGCCAAAGAGCGGTTGCGGTGAACCCGAGGTGTTGTTCGTCTCCTGTGCATTCACAGCGCTGATTACCGCGTTGTAGTCCGAGACAAGCTGGCCCATGGAGCTGACAACCGCCGTGTTATCGTTCAGAATCTGTACCTGCACGGTCTCCGGAGTCCCGCTTGTCACAGGCGATGGTGCCAGCAATTGAAATGTGACACCGGGAATGACTGTGCTGACCGTGTTGGATGAGGCTGCCACACTCAAGCCATCGACAACCAGACTTGCGTTCGCTCCGGCCGTTGCTGAGGTGTAGCCAAGCGCCGTACTTGTGGTGGTGTCGGTGACACTCGAAGTCACCGTCAGATCGCCACCCGCCCCGGACGTACCCGAGACCAGTGAAAGCCGCGAACCGTTTGCATCCGTGATCACACTGGCATTGACACCGATGCCTGCGGAGTTGATCGCAGTGGCCAGCGTAGAAAGCGTATTGCTCGTGGAACCAATTGTGATCGTCTGCGCCGTTCCCGATCCAACCTGAATGGTCAGCGATCCGGAGAGCGTATCCGATGCGTTCGTGATTGACGCAAGATAGCCCGATGAGGTGGAGGCAAGCGAATTCACGACTATCGTGTGTGTGCCGGCAACCGCCGATGAAGATGCCGATGTCAGCGCAATCACGCTGGGGTCAGAGCTGGAACCTTGTTTCCCGGCAAGAACACCCTGGAAATTCGTCAGGTTACTCATATCCGTCGAAACCTGGGAAAGCAACGTTCCAAGATTCGAGATCACCGTATCCTGCGCATTCGTGCTGCTTACCTGATTCTTCCAGGGGATTTCGACGTTTTGCAGATTGCCGACGATCTGGCTTACGGTCTGACTCACATTGAATCCGACACCGCTGATCGGAGAACCAAAACTGATTCCAACCGCTCCCATACCAACCTCCGGGAAGATAAAAGCATCCTGATCGCCGTTTCGAAGAAAGACAGATAAGTCTCTCCCAATTCAAATCGACAACCCTTCCAAACTCTTCCGAAAAAGCAGAGCGGGAAAAGAGCATGACACTCTTTCCCGCTCTGGCATATGTGTTTACTGCAACAGCTTCGTGACTTCCTGCTGCAGGCTGTTGGCCTGGGCCAGTGCCGAGATGCCGGTCTGGCTGAGAACCTCGTACTTGGAGAGGTTCGACGTTGCCTGGGCGTAGTCGGTGGCCTGGACGCTGTTCTGTGCAGCCAGGATGTTCTGCTGCTGCGTGGTTTCCACCTGGGAGACCGCGTTCAGCGTATTGACCTGAGCGCCCAGATAGCCACGCTGAGCCGAGACGTTGTTGATGGCGGCGTTGATCTGGGTCAGCGCCGTCTGAGCATCACCGGCGGTCAGCAGGTCCGTGGTCGACAGGTTGGTCGTGGACTCGTTGGTTCCGCGCTGATAGCTGATGGTCTCGATGCCTTTGGTGGAAGCATTAATCGTAGTGGTTCCCGCAGTTGTCGAATCTGAAAGCGCCGTTGTACCCTGGGCGATTGTGACAGACGTGTTGGTGTTGGTCAGCATGATGCCGGTGTCGTTGGCGCTGATCGTGGCGGAGTTTACTCCCTCTGCGCCGGCGGTTGTGAAGCTTGCGGTCACACCTGGAATACCGTCCTTGTTGATCTCCTGAATGAGAGAGCCAACAGTGGTTGCTGTGGTTGTGATCGTGCTCGTTGTGCCGTCGGCGTTGGTGATAGTGAATTTCAATCCACCCGCGACAGTGTCGGTGGTCTGCGCCGCTGTCGTCAGAACACCGGATGTATCCTTGGACAGATCTACGAACTGTCCGGAAGAGCTTTGTACGACCGTGCCGCCGGCGTCGCCCACCGTGGACGAGGACAGCGGTGCGAAGTACAGATTGTCAATGGAAGCGCCGGTCGTGGACGAGTCGCCGGTGTAAATGCTGGTGCCGGCAGCGGAACCGGTGAAGACCTGGCTGGAGTTGTAGGTGGTCGTCGAGCCGATGGTGTTGATCTCGGACAGGATTGACTGATACTCCTGGTTTGCCGCAGCAGACTGCGAGCCGGTGAGCGTTCCGTTCGCTGTCTCTGTGGCCAGCGTTACGGCACGGTTGAGCAGGTTCGTCACTTGCGAGAGCGCGCCGTCAGCAACCTGCAGCAGGCCCACGCCTTCGCTTGCGTTGGTGGCCGACTGTGTCAGCGCGGTTGAGTTGGCCTGAAGGCCGTTGATGAGAGACAGACCGGCTGCGTTATCCGAGCCGGAGTTGATCTGCGAACCCGAAGAGAGCTGTTGCAGAACTGTCTGCAAGCTCGCCTGCGTGTTGTTCAGGTTGTTCTCTGCCGCCAGTGCGGAGAGGTTATTCAATACGCCCAGAGCCATGGGTCACTCCTGATGGATGCATAAATTTGCAGTGCCTGACCGGTTTCGTCTCTCGATCTCCAATCCGCAGCGGATTGTTCGCTTCGGTTCGATCTCGATCAGACCAGCCCGGATTCGGCTGCTGGTGCATCTGGCCACTCTATCGGCGACTGCGAAACGAACTTTACGAGAAATACAAAATCACCCAAACCCGGTGAATATTTGCTCCCGCATGGAATGTGGCCCAAATTGGGATGGCCCTCGTGTTCTCTTGTCTAAATGCCGATAGGCTCCGTAGAAAGGTGAATTGGCCATGATCGAAGTGACTCGACTGAACGGCAACACCATGACCATCAATAGCGATCTGATCAAGATCGCAGAGGCCTCACCGGATACGATGCTGACACTGATTCATGGAGAAAAGCTGATCGTGCGTGAAAGCCTCGAAGAGATTACAGAAAAGGTGCTTCAGTATCGCGCCCGGTTACTGGCTGCCGTGGCGCACCACCTTCAACATCCCGAAGCGATCGTGCGCATGGCAGCACTCAGCAGCCTCGACCCCAACAACGGCGTCCCCGGCAGTGAACCGGCAGCGGCAGTGCAGAGTTAGACCCGCTTCAACGAGGAGGATCGGCATGGATAAGGCAAGCATTGGCGGAGTTTTGGTGGCACTGACCGGCATCATCGCCGGACTTTTACTCGAAGGCGGCAATCTGGGACAAATCTTCCAGCCGACTGCGGCCATGATTGTCTTCGGTGGCACCATCGGTGCCGTGCTGTTACAGTTTCCGCTCAAAACAGTGATAGACGCCTTTCGACGGTTAGCTGTCCTCTTCGTTGCACCCCCCATGCAGGATCAGCGACTGGTGCAGCAACTTGTCAGCTTTGCCAACAAGGCGCGTCGTTCGGGCGTCGTCTCGCTGGATGCAGACCTCAAGATGATCGACGATCCGTTCCTGCGCCAGGCGCTCACACTGGCCGTGGATGGAACGGAGCCAACAGAGCTGCGCCGTATCATGTCGGTCAGCATGGATTCCCGCAGCGAAGGCGAGGAGCGGCAGCCAGCAGTTTTCGAATCAGCCGGTGGCTTCTCGCCCACGATCGGCATTCTTGGAGCGGTGCTCGGGCTGATCCAGGTGATGCAGCATCTTGATAACATTCAGGAGGTGGGCAAGGGCATTGCCGTCGCCTTCGTCGCCACCATCTATGGAGTGGGCGCGGCCAATCTCTTCTTTCTTCCCGCCGCCGGCAAGCTGCGCATCCGCATCCGAGAGGAGCATCTGCGCCGCGAAATGATGCTGGAGAGCGTCATCTCGATTCTCGAAGGCATGAATCCTCGTATGCTCGAGGTCAAGCTCAGCGGCTATCTGGAAGCGTCCGAACGCGGCATCCGTGAGTTGGCCGCATGAGACGCGCAGAACCCCATCACGGCAGCAATCGCGAGCGCTGGCTTGTCTCCTACGCCGACTTCATCACGCTGCTTTTTGCATTTTTCGTGGTGCTATACGCCTCCTCCAAAGCCGACCAGAAGAAGCAGGCACAGGTGGCGCAGGCCATCGATTCGGCCTTTCATTCACTCGGCATCTTTCCTGAAGCAGGTCGCGTACCCAGCAACCTGAAAAACATGTCCGTCTTCAGCAAGGATCAGCCCATCTCGCCAATGACCATCGTGATGGGTGAGGATGTGCTCGCACCTGCACAGGTAAAGGAAGACCTTGATCACGTGCAGCAACACATGCAGCGCCTGCTCGCCGACCAGATTGCGCAACACACAGTCTCCGTACAGATGGGCAAGGATGGCCTGGTGATCAGTCTTCGCGAAGCAGGTTTTTTTCACTCAGGATCCGCCACGCCAGAGACGCAAACCCTCCCCGTTCTGCGCCAGATCGCCGAAGCGCTGGGCAAAACTCGCTATGACCTGCGCATTGAGGGGCACACAGACAACGTCCCCATTCATAATGCCGAATTCGACTCCAATTGGGAGCTTTCCTCCGCTCGCGCAACGCATCTGGCGCGCATCTTTCTGGCCACAGGCGCGATTCCTCCAAGCCGCATCTCTGCCGCCGGCTACGCTGAATTTCATCCCGTAGCCAGCAATGACACAGCCGCCGGGCGCGCACAAAATCGACGTGTAGACCTTGTGATCGTTCCTCAGACCAAGCTCAATCTTGCCATGCCCGATGGCGATGCCACCAAAGGCAACTGGCAACGGATTACCGACGACTAGCCTCCTTCCAGAGGTACAATCAAAGTGTGACGACGGAGCGCGAAACAACAGACAGTGCGCGACAAAACGACTCCGCAGCGTGGACCGAACACGCGCTGGAACGGATGGCAACCGGCGATCTCACCGGAGCTATTTCAGCCTTTCGCACCGCGCTGCAAACTGACCCGGACAATCTGGAAGCGCATCATGGACTTGCGCGCGCGCTTTGCGACGCGGGCCAACCGGATGCTGCTATCGCCGTTGCGCTGGCGCTCACCGTGCTCACACCAGGCGATCCGCTTGCGCACACCTCGCTCTCCATCGCACTGCAACAGGCAGGGCAGATTCCCCAGGCCGAGGCGGCTGCGGGACGCGCTCGCATTCTGGAGTGGAAGCAGCAGCTGTCATCCGCTCCAGGTCAGGAGGCACATGCAGGCATTCCCTGATTCCCTCTTTGCCGATAGCGACGGCTTCGCGCAGTCATCCAGCCAACACTCCACACGGCGCTCCACTCGCACACAACGTCCACGGCTCGCGCCCAATGACGTTACCTGCATCTTTGCTGAGGAGTATCGCAACCTGCGACCACGCGCGCCCATGCCGGAGATGGAGATACGCTTTCGCGCCTTTGTCTCGCTCAACACGACCATCCGCCTGCGCGACGCAAAGATTTATGTCAGCCTCTCCGACCTGCTGGAGGGTGCGCAGGAGAGCGTCCTGCGAGCCATCGCGCACATCCTGCTGGCCAAGCTCTACCGCAAGCCCATCGACAAAACACACAACCTTCGCTACAAGCGTTTTCAATACAGCGACGCCGTCGCTCGGCAGACAGAACACATCCGCTCAACACGCGGAGCCAAGCGCTGGCTGGGTCCGGAAGGTCGCTACTACAATCTCGATGAAGTCTTTGACTCGCTCAACGAGCGTTTCTTTCATAATCTGTTGGGAAGGCCCAGCCTCACATGGAGCGAGCACTACGCCAAGCGGCTGCTCGGCCACTATGACGCAGCGCATAACACCATCGTCATCAGCAAAGTCTTTGACCGCCCATCCAGTCCGCGCTATGCCATCGAGTATCTGCTCTATCACGAAATGCTGCACCTCAAACATCCCGTCAAGGTGCATGGAACGCGGCGATGCGTTCATGGAGCCGCTTTTCGCGCAGAGGAAAAACTCTTCCCACAACTGGCCGCGGCTACAGCTTTCCTGAAACGGCTCTAGTGCTACTGTGTTGTGAGAAGTTCCGGAGGCAACAGGGACAGCGAGGCAGTGAGCGGGCGAGGTAGGCCGCTACTTTTCGTCGCAGGGTAGCAATGGATACGGGATTATGCCGTTCTGTGCGTAAGGGTAGCGCCCCTGGGCTGGTAGTTGGATGGCATCGGGGGTATGCGAATTTGGATATTCTCTGCCTTGAGCGTCCGCGAGTTGCCTGAGGGGGAAAAAGGCATTGTTCCAGTACCAGGAATCCGTAGACGGCGACCGACAGGATTGCATGATGGTGAAAGCCGCGCCAGTTCCTGCCTTCGAAATGTCCCAGGCCAAGTTCCTGCTTCAGTTCTTCGTAGTCGCGCTCGATGCGCCAGCGTAGTTTGCTCATGGCACCAGCTTGCGCAGAGCGATCGACGCGGGTAGATTGGAGAGCCAGTATTTGGTCGGTTCCTTTTCTGTTTTCGGCCACTCGATCAACAGCCATTGTTCCAGATGCGGTTCCTTGCGCCAGTAGTCGCGATGAGCCGAGCGAACGCGCAGGGCGGCAAACCGCGAGCGCATCCTGCCGTTTGTTCCCTCGCGTCAACTCACTCCGCGCAGGTCCGTTGGGCTCAGACACAAGGCAAGTTCTTTGGCGGTGAGTGGTTGATGTTGTTCATCCCTGCGCAGCAACTGCGGCGGTCGGCCCATTTTCCCCCTGGGAGGGGGCGGCAGTGGTGAGATGCCCGGCGGCCAAAGCGTGGTCGTGGACTGGATGACAACCGTATAGCAAAGTTGCAGCGCTGCAAGTCCCTCCATGAAGCCACTGTCATCGCCGTAGGCCGCGTCGGCCAACACCACACCGCGCGGTACGTCCTCGTTGACCAGCGATCGGATCTGCGCGAGCGCAATCTCCGGCTTGGTCTGAAAGCTGATCTCTTGCAGTACGCCAGCCTTCCTGCGCCGCTCCTTGTCGTTTGCCCACACCTCGGGAAGGTAGAGTTGGTATGCTGCCGGGATACTGGCTTCTTCAGTGGCCAGCAATACGCTCACCTCCACCCGACAGTTGTCCTGCTTGCCCAACTGCCCGCAGTACTGGCGGGTGACGCCTACGGAATGAGTTCCCTTCTTCGGGAACCCCGTGTCGTCCACAATCCACGCGGCCAGCGCGTGCTTACGACAGGGACCGGGGTGCGCATGGAGCCGCTGAAGGCGGTGCGATGGAAGATGGCTGAGCAGGCGGCGGGGATGGGAATTGGGGATGGCTCGGTGATTGATCTGGCGTATCGGGTGCGCGTGGCTGAAGAACGGTGGCAGACGGGACGCGCGGACGGGCTGGGTGGGGTGGAGCTGGAGATTGCGGGGATGCGGGTGCGCGCAGCCTCCTGACTATGGGCTGCGCTCGAATGGAACGCTCGTGGTCGACGTGCGACCCCGTGCATATGCAGAAGGAGAAAAAACTTATTGACTCCATCCAGAAGCCGTGGCAGAGTTGTGGCATCAGCGGTCCAATTCCCTCGAAAGGACGCCTGCTCCCATGAACAGACGGCATTTCCTTCAGTGCACCACTGCCAGCCTTGGCCTGTTTGCAACCAACACCAGCCACGCACTTACCCCCCCACGAGGAATGCTCGCCCTTTAAGCCTTGCGCTGATGCAAGGATTACATGAGGAATGCCTGCACTTGATGGCAAAGTCCTTGCAGACTCAGCTATACGCACAGGATATGCAAGAAGCCTCGCTCTGGTTTGGGATGGTGGGAAATCACCTGGCTGAAACCAACTTCGATGACTTCATACGTCCAGCGTCAGGCAAAATGCTGAATCAGCTTATGATGACTGGCGCACCCCTTGACAGCAGCGCGATTGAAAATCAGTTATCAAAGGAATTGAGCGCGCGTGTCGGGTGGGATGTAAGTAGTCAGGTCCATGGCATGTTCCCATCGAACTTTAATGACGACATCCAAGGTTTGCAATCTCTTTCTGCCAACGGACTGTCCATACCTATGATTGAACTCTCAAAAGCAATGGAAGGGGCTGAGTCTCAGATTGTTCCTGCCAGCTTTTCAGCTCGTACCCGGCAACCGCATCTCCTCTTAATTCAGAGCTCGAGCGGAGGCCGAGGTTCAGGCGGAAGCATTGGATCCCAGCTTTGCGCAGGGCTGTCAAACACTTCGGAATTAGCTGGAGGTACCTCCGCATTCCTCATGGCTTTTTGCTCCACAATTGCGGGCGAGGCATTCATCGATGCTTTGTTTGAGTTACCGGGTGCTTGCGCAAGCATGTACACGGCATTTGGAGGAGTAGCAGGCTTAACGTCTATGTTGCACAGTTCCGTCTGCCAAGGCGTGTGATCTTTCCATGAAGGTCGCCCGGAAATGTGCAACAAACATCCATGCGGTTTTATACACCGAAACGGAGGCACAATGAAAGACAAAGTTTCTTACCTGCCCATGAAGAATCCGATTTACAAGCTTTCACGATTCCGTATTTTCCGACTTCTTGCCCCAAGCTTGGTAGCCGCAGCGCTTGCTTGGAGTGACTTCCGACACATATTTCCTGCGGATGAAGCTCTGCTGGCGGTCTTTCTGGTTTTCGTGCTTATGCTCTGCATGATTTATGTCGGGAACAGGGTTTCCGAAAGAGTCAGTGCGTCCTTCCTTGCGTCGATAACAACCTCAATCGATGGTGTAGCCTACACTCGTTCATTGGCTGTGACCGGCGTGGCGGCATTGCTTGTGTATACGCTTGGAGTATGGCTAATTGCTCATTCGCTGGGCTGGATGAAGTAATTCAGTGACAACGAAAATCCGCCGCCTGAGAGGTCAGGCGGCGGATTTTGTTTGTGAGGAGGGTGCGGGTTACCAGCGACCGTGGGGGTGGGAGTCGGATTGCGTTCGTGGCTCCATTCCTCTTCGAACGATGGCGAATACAGCCGCCAGTTTCTCGCTGGTCATCGTGGAGTCCGGGCGCTCGTCAACGACGCGGACCGTCATGGCGCTGGCGATAGATCTGGCGGCTTGCATTGTTCTGCCTGCGGTTAATGTTCTGCCGCTGTTGGGGTGTCAATCTGCCCCCGTTGGCGCGGCGATCTGCTACGACGGAGTTGTGAATGTTCTGCTGACGATTCAAGTCCCTGGCCGCCTGACCGGAACTGAGTTGCCCTGTTCGCAATCCTTGAGCGATTCTCTGCTGCTGGTTGAAGCTGCGCGCATGGATCGTGCTCCTTGCCATGACGGCTGGCTGGCCGTGGTTGGCGCTGAAGCGCTGCTGCGGGTCGCTGGCGGCGGACTGCATGTGCTGCGCCTGAGCGGAGGTTGCGCCGACGTGCTGCTCGTTGGCGGCCATGCGCTCCTGGGGCGATGGAGGATGGTTGATGCCGCCGGGACCGCCGGAGTAGGCGATGTGGTTGACGTTGTTGACGGTGTAGCGGTTGACGACGGTGCGGTTGATGTAAGTGTTGTGGATGACGGTGGTGTTGACGTTCATGACGGCGCGGTTGTAGTAGAATCCGCCGCCGTGCCAGTAACCGCCGACGAAGCCGACGCCCATGTAGCCGAAGCCGTAGTTAATGCCGCCGTAGTAGCCGACGTGCGGGCCCCAGTAGCCGGGGTGAAAGATGTAGGCTCCTGCTCCCCAGCCCCAGTAGGGCGGCGTCCAGAGCATGCCAATGGCGGGCGGGGCGACCCATACGCCAGGAACCCAGTAGTAGCCTGCTGGGCCGTAGCCCCAGTAGCCGGGAGTCCACATGAAGCCCGGCTGTGGGCAGATGGGCTGCACGTAGACGGGCAGTGCGGGAGGGGCGATGCCGACGCTGACGAAGACGGCGGCGCGGGAGGTCGCCGGGAAAAGCGTGGCGATGAGGGCGAAAAGCAGAATGGGAAGGATGCGGGAAGATTTCACGTGGGGAAGTTTCATGGTCGTGCTCCTGTCTGCGGCATCGGGTGCTTTCGGGATGCCTGCCTGGGCCGCTTCGGTTGCGTCCTGCACAGTTCAGACGGGAAATTCTGAAGCAGGTTGACAGACCGGAGGCGGCGTTTCTGGCGAGATAGACACACGGGGCTGGCAAAAGTTGCCGCCGGTTGTGGAAAAACCGGCGGCGGGTGGTGCGGGATTGGGGTTATTCGGCGCTGAGACGGCTCAGGCTTTGAAGCGGAAGTGGAAGATGTCGCCGTCCTGGACGAGGTAGTCGCTGCCTTCGAGGCGCATGCGGCCCATTTCGCGGACGGCGGCCTCGGAACCTGCGGTGACGTAGTCGTCGTAGGCGATGGTTTCGGCGCGGATGAAACCTTTTTCAAAGTCGGTGTGGATGACGCCGGCGGCCTGGGGCGCTTTGGCGCCGCGACGGACAGTCCAGGCGTGGGTCTCTTTGGGGCCGACGGTGAAGAAGGTGAGCAGGCCGAGCAGGTCGTATCCGGCGCGGATGACGCGGGTGAGGCCGGTTTCAGCAAGGCCGAGCGAGGCGAGAAATTCGCGCTTTTCGGCTTCGTCGCCGAGCTGGGAGACTTCGGCTTCGATGGCTGCGGAGATGACGACGGAGGCCGCGCTCTGGGCGCGTGCGAATTCGGCGACGGCTGCGGAGAAGGGATTGCCGGTGCCGGCGGCGGATTCCTCGACGTTGCAGACGTAGAGGACGGGCTTGGAGGTGATGAGGCCGAGGGTGCGCAGGATGCGCTGCTGCTCGGGGTCAAAGGCGACGGAGCGGGCGGGCTTGCCGTCGCGCAGGGCGTCGAGGACAGGCTCCATGATGGCAAGCTGGGCGCGGGTTTCCGCATCGCCGGATTTGGCCTTTTTCTGGGCTGCGGTGACGCGGCGCTCGAGACTGTCTAGATCGGCGAGCATGAGTTCGGTTTCGACGGTTTCGGCGTCGCGGACGGGGTCGATGGAGCCGTCGACGTGGGTGACGTTGCCGTCTTCGAAGCAGCGGAGGACGTGGGCGATGGCATCGACCTCGCGAATGTGGGCGAGGAATTTGTTGCCGAGACCTTCGCCGCGCGAAGCACCGCGGACGAGGCCGGCGATGTCGACGAATTCAAGCTGGGTGGCGATGATTTTTTCCGATTGCGCGAGACGAGCGAGCACGTCGAGGCGCGGGTCGGGAACGGCGACGCGGCCGACGTTTGGCTCGATGGTGCAGAAGGGATAGTTGGCCGCTTCGGCGGCGGCTGTTTCGGTGAGCGCGTTGAAGAGCGTGGACTTGCCGACGTTGGGCAGGCCCACGATGCCGCAGTTGAAACCCATGGATGCGTCCTTAGCTGCTGAGAAAAATGGGCCGGGCAGAGCGTGTGCAAAGAGCGGCCGGATGTGGACGGGCGCGCGCAGAGATGCACGGACCAGCCTGTTCCATCATAACTGCTCAGCATTGCATTGCATGCAGCGGACGCGCGTTCGCGCATTTGCCGCTCCCGTTGGTCGGCATTGCATGCAGCAGACGCGCGTTCGCGCATTTGCCGCTCCCGCTGGTCGCGGGCTGGGTTTGGATGCCTGCGCAGCGAAGAGATGGAAGAATTGGAATGAACTATCGATGATTCAACGGTTTGCGTGGTTTTTGACTGGTTACTGGTTTGCTATTAACCCGGTTACCCCCCCCCCCAGGGGGGGTGGTATTAATTTTCCTGCCAACGAAAATATGACGAAAGGATAACTGAGTAGTAATCCTTTGCGCTTGCCCGATGGCTGCGATCCGGACGCAGGCCGGGGATGGAATTGCAGTATGGCACAGATGCCAATAATTGCCTGCCACGGGATGAGTTGGCAGGGGTCAGTCGTCAGGGGTCCGCCGACAGGGGCCTCAGAAGCGGTAGGTGCCGCCGAAGCCGATGACGTGGCGGGCGTCGAGGTTGACGGGGACGACGGCGAGGCTGGAGGTGGTGGGGATGGTGGTGGAGCCGATGTTTCCGGCGACCTGGCCGATGCCGAAGTCGATGGAGAAACGTGCGTTCTGGCGCTGGGTCCAGCGGACGGCGTAGTCGAGGGTGGTGGGGATGCGTCCGCCGCCGGGGATTTCCTGGTTGAGGTTTTTGACGTGGTAGGGTTCCTGTGTGAATCCGGCGGCGGGAACGAGCGCGGTGTGCCAGGGACCGGGCAGCGGGAAGCCGACGCCGCCGAACCAGCGTCCGCCGAAGCGTGTGGCCTGGCCGCCGAGGCCGTAGATGGAGGCGTTGGTCATTTTGAAGCCGACGTTGACGAGCAGCGGAACCTTGAGGTCGAGGGCGGTTTTGGTGGCGGCGATGTAGATGTCTCCGTTGTTGTAGGTGGTGTTGGCGATGGCGCCGGAGACGAAGGGATCGTTGAGGCGGAAGACGAAGCCGGAGCCGAGGCCGGGCATCCATTTGCGATGGAAGGCGTTTTCGCGCAGGAGGATGGTTTTGGCGTGAAAGATGTTCATGCCGCTGTAGTTCCAGAGGGTGCTGAAGTCGGGGTTGGAGCCGTCGGTGTGGATGCTGCGGGTGTAACCGAATTCGACGAGGTTATGGATGCCCTCGGTGATGCTTACGGTCTGTACGTTGCCGATGACCGAGCCGGCGGCGACGAAGTGGTAGCCGAGTTCCGGGATGGAAAAGAGCTTATGCGGTGCGACGGGGACGACGTAGGCGGTGGGCGTGATGAAGCCGCCGGTCTGGCCCTCAAGGGTGAGGTTCTGCGCGCGGAGCGGGCTGTGAGCGGCAAGCAGAAGCGCAGTGAAAACAACGGCAAGCAGGCGAAAGCTGGGACGAGGCATGGGGATTGCTCCTCCGGTAATGACGAATGATTGTCGCGCGAGGGATGGATGGTTTGTCAACTGGTATTCCCATGGGCGTTGCGGAAGGAATCGGAATGGTAGACTCCGGCGTAAGAGAGTGGGCGGAAGGGATTGCAATGGCGAGCGGGTTTTTCCTGAGCTTTGAGGGTGTGGATGGGTCGGGCAAGACGACGCAGATGCGGCTGCTGGAGGCGTGGCTGCGGGAGCGCGGCGTGGAGCCGGTGGTGACGCGGCAGCCGGGCGGGACGGCGGTGGGCGAGCGGATACGGGCGCTGCTGCTGGATAGCCGGACGGGGAATCTGGACGCGCGGGCGGAGCTGGCGATGATGTTTGCGGATCGTGCGCAGTCCCTCGCCGAGGTGATCGAGCCGGCGCTCGCGGCGGGGCGCGTGGTGCTGTGCGACAGGTTTACGGATTCGACGGAGGCGTATCAGGGGGGTGGTCGCGGGCTGGGTGCGGAACTCGTACAGGCGATGCATCGGCTGGTGTGTGGCGAGCGGATGCCGGACCTGACGGTGATGCTGCTGCCGCCGCTGAAGGTGGCTCTGCGGCGGGCGCGACGGCGCAACGAGCGCGCGCAGAGCGAGACGGGTGCGGATGAAGCGCGATTCGAGGCGGAGCAGGATGCGTTCTTCGAGCGCGTGCATCAGGCGTATCGGGCAATTGCCGAGCGGGAGCCTTTGCGTGTGGTGGTAATGGAATCTGTCGGGGATGCGCAGGCGGTGCATGGCGAGGTTATAACGAAGATAGAGGCGAGGCTGCGCGCGGCGGGGATTCTGGGCTGAGCGGCGGCTTCACGTGGGTTGAGGCGGGCGCGGCGCGATGGACGAGGGAGCAGGTTTCAGCAGCGGGGATACGGTCGAGGTGGTGAGGCGCGGGCGGCTGCGGCTGCCGCACGGGCTGCGGTGGAATCTGCCGTTTTATTTTTTCAGCCGGTTTTTCAAGCCGGGGAATCCGATTCTGCTGTTTGAGCATTTGCGGCAGTTTGGGCGGGCGGCGCATTATCGGCTGCTGTGGAATGACATTGTGCTGCTGAACGATCCGGAGGATATCCGCGAGGTGCTGGTGGACAAGGCTAGCGTCTTTGTGAAGGAGCGGACGCAGCGGCGGATGAAGATTCTGCTGGGTGAAGGGCTGATTACCGCTGACGGGGAGAGCCACAAGCGGCACCGCAGGATTGCCGCACCGGCGTTTCACAGGCAGCGCATCCAGGCCTATGCAGGAACGATTGTGGAGCTGGCCGGGAAACGCTGCGCCGGCTGGCAGAATGGGGGGCGCGTGGATGTGGCCGCCGAGATGATGGGGCTGGCGCTGGAGATTACGGCGCGAACGCTGTTTGATACTGCGGTGACACCGGAGATTCAGGCGGTGAACGACGAGACAAATGCGGTGATGGAGATCTACAACACGCTGATCGCGCTGCCACGCGCGGAGTGGATGCTGGCGGCGCATCTGCCACTGCCAACGCTGATGCGCTTCCGGCGCTCCAAGCGCAGGCTGGATGCGGTGGTGGATGGGATGATTGCCGACAAGCAGCGGGAGATGGAAGCGCGGCAGGCGCGCGGCGAGGAGATTGGCGGCGATGTGCTATCCATGCTGATGGCCGCGCGGGACGATGGTACCGAGGCAAGCAAGGGAACAAAGCTGAACAGTCGTGAACTGCGGGATGAGGTACTGACGATCTTTCTGGCAGGGTACGAGACGGTAGCCAATGCGCTGACCTGGGCCTGGAAGCTGGTCAGCGAGCATCCGGAAGTGGAGGCGCGGCTGGCAGCAGAAGTGGAAGCAGTGCTGGGCACACGCGCAGCCACTCTGGAGGACCTGCCGCAGTTGAAGTACGCCGAGATGGTAGTGGCCGAGGCGATGCGGCTGTATCCGCCGGCGTGGGCGATGGGCAGGCAGGCGACCGAAGAGGTGGAGATTGGGCCGTATCGGCTGCCGAAGGGCTGTTTTGTGTTCTTCAGTCAGTACATCGTCCATCGCGATGCGCGGTATTTTCCGGAGCCGCTGCGATTTAATCCGGAGCGGTTTGAGGCGGAGGCAAAGGCGGGGCGACCGAAGTTTGCGTATTTTCCGTTTGGCGGCGGAGGCAGGCAGTGCATTGGCGAGGCGTTTGCGTGGATGGAGGCGGTGCTGGTGGTGGCGACGCTGGCGCAGCGCTGGCGTCTGCGGCTGGAGCCGGGGCAGCGGATCGGATTGCAGCCGAAGATCACGCTGAGGCCAGATGGGGCGGTGTGGATGCGGCTGGAAGAACGTCGAGCGAGTGCAGATGCAGCAATGAATGAGAGAGAGGAGGCACGGGCGTAGCGCAGCGAGGATGCATTTGCCCGTAAAATGAGGCTATGGGAATTACACGGGAACAGGCACTGGAGTATTTTCGGTCGGATGATCTGATTGGCGTGGGCATGGAAGCGGACGCGGTGCGGCGCAGGCTGCATCCGGAGAACGTGGTGAGCTACATCATCGACCGGAATATCAACTATACGAATTTCTGCACGGAGTATTGCACGTTCTGCGCGTTTTATCGGCCGCTGAAGGGAGCGCGCTCGGAGGAGGGTTACATCCTGGACTTCGAGACGATCTACGAGAAGATTGCCGAGACGGAGGCGCTGGGCGGGACGGGCGTGCTGATGCAGGGAGGAATTCATCCAGAGCTGAAGATTGACTGGTTTGAGCGGCTGTTTCGCGGGATCAAAGAGCGGTTTCCGCGGATATGGCTGCACTGCCTGTCGGCGTCAGAGATTCTGGCGATTGCCGAGTACTCGGAGCTGAGCCTGCGGGAGACGATTGCGCGACTGCGCGAGGCGGGACTGGACTCGATTCCGGGCGGCGGCGCAGAGATTCTGGACGACGAGGTGAGGCACCGGATTGCGCGGCTGAAATGCAGGACCGAGGACTGGGTGAGCGTACACAGGACGGCGCACGAACTGGGGATGCGCACGACGGCGACGATGATGTTTGGGGTGGGCGAGACGATGGAGCAGCGCGTGAACCACTTTGAGGTGGTGCGGCAGTTGCAGGAAGAGACGGGCGGTTTTACAGCGTTTATTCCGTGGAGTTTTCAGCCGAACTATACGGCGCTGGGCGGACGCGGGTGGGACGAGGCGACTTCCGTCGAGTATCTGAAGGTGCTGGCGATCTCGCGGCTGTATCTGGACAACATTCTGAATGTGCAGGCGAGCTGGGTGACGCAGGGGCTGAAGGTGCTGGAACTGGGACTGCACTTTGGCGGGAACGATGTGGGTTCGGTGATGCTGGAAGAGAATGTGGTGAAAGCAGCGGGGACGAGCAACTGCACGACGGAAGAAGAGCTGCGACGGATTATTCGCGACGCGGGATTCAGGCCGGTGCAGCGGGACACGCTGTATACGACGCTGTTTTTGAATTGAGGGCTGCGCGAAGGGATTGGCTGCGCGTGGCTGCGCCGGTTTTCAGTAGTGTTTGTAGGCGGGGTTGAAGGCCGGGTGGGGCTGGTTGTGAATATATGCGGCCACGTCCCAGGCCTGCTGCGCGGTGATGGTGCCGGGGCGATTCTGCGGCATGTTGTGGTAGACGAAGGCGGCCATCTTGGGAATCTGATTCATGCCGGCGCCGTCGTTGTAGGCGTCTGGCCCCCAGAGCGGCGGAAACTGAGGGGTGTAGCCAGCGCCGGTGGGACCGTGACAGCCGGCGCACTGAGCGACGTAAAGCTGCTGGCCGCGCGCGGGATCGGGTGTGAGCGCGGGCATCGGGACGAGGCCGCGACCGGTGAATTTGCGGCGCGTGGGCTGAGGCGTCGAGAGCCAGTCGATGTAGGCGAGCAGAGCGCGCATTTCCCTGCCCTGCGGGTTGAGCGGGGTGCCGTTTTCGCTGCGAACCATGCACTCCTGAATGCGTTCGGCGAGGGTGATGACGCGGCCTGCGCGCTTGTTGTAGGTGGGGAAGATGGTGGGCAGGCCGACCATGGGCGAGGCGTAGGGACGGATGCCGCCCTGCATGTGGCAGTTGGAACAACTGACGAGCGCGCGGGCGTGGTCGGAGGCAAACTCCGGCGTGGCGATGAAGATGCGACGGCCCTGGCGGATGAGTTCGCCCTGAGAGTCAGCGGAGACGGATTCGATGGACGGAGCGTGCCAGGGCATGGTGCCACGCGGCTCAACGGGCAAACTCCACCAGGTGGAGATGTGCGGTTGGCTGAAGCCAAACCAGAGCGCACCAGCGTAGAGCGCAGCAATGCCGAGGCTAAGCAGCAGGCTGAGAGAAGTTTGGCTGAGACGAGCCCTGCTCAATGCGCTACCTCCGCTGCAGCAACATAGGGACGGAAGCCGAAGCTGCGATAGGCGGCCTGAGCGTCGGGGGATTGCAGGAAGCGGACCCAGGCCTCGGCGGCGGCGCGGTGAGGCGCGTTACGCAGAACTCCAGCGGCGTAAATGGCGGTGACGTTCTGCGCGGCGGGGATGGCGACGGCGGTGATGGGATTGCCGATCTTCTGCTGGAAGGCGACCTCAGAGGACCAGGTGACGCCGGCGTCGGCCTGACCGGCGAGGATGCGCATGGGCGTCTGGCGGTGGTGAATCTGGGTGAGGCGCGTCTGGCCGCTGGCGACCTTGGCGACGTAGACGGACTGGTAGAGCGGGTCGCCGCCGGCGTTACGCAGGGTGGCGGCGATCTGTCGCGCGACGCCCTCCCAGGCGGGATTGGGCATGCTGAGGCGCAGATCGGGGCGTGCGAGATCGGCGAGCGAGTGGATGCCCTTCGGGTTGGCGGCGGGGATCATGATGGCGAGATCGTTGGTGGCGTAGCGGGTGACGGCATCGACCTGATGGGCGGATTGCATGGCGTCGAGGACGCGCGCACCAGCTTCGTAGACATCGGGGGTGACGCGGAGGGTGAAGTTGCCGAGCGTGAGGGTGTTGTTGTGCGCAATCTGCTGGCGGAGGATGCCGGGCGGCAGGGTTTCGTAGAAGATGTGGCCGCGGAGTTCGGGATGGAGCTGCTCGAAGCGGGCGATGAGTTGGGGCAGGACGAAGAACTGGTTGCCGCCGATGAAGAGGACGAGTTGCGCGTCGGCGGGGTTGCCGTGGAGGTCGGGGATGTTGTCGATGTCGCCGACCGGGAAGGCGTAGCCATGATCGCTGGCGGGATCGTTGTGTCCGGCGGACCAGGGCGGCAGCGGCTGGGAGCTGGCTGCGGCGGCGGGCAGGAGCGGTTGCTGCGCAGTGAGGGCGTGCGCGGCAGCCAGGAGGACTGCCGCGAGAGTGAGTATGTGTTTCATGTTCGTGCTTCCTTTTGGGTTTCAGTGTCCGTGGGGTTAGATAACCTTCAGGTAGCTGAAGTGTCCGACGGACTGGAGCATGGTGACTGTGCCGACGACGCCGGGGACGACGATGACGCCGGGGACGGTGTGCGCGAGCATCTCGTGGACGATCTCTTCCGGCTTCGCGGTGAGGTTGAAGCGATGGATGAGGACGCGGGCCTGAGCTTCGGTGGCCATGTGGCAACTGAGGAAGGTGACGCCACGGGCCTGAAGCCCCTGAACCGAGGCGTCCATTTCCGCCGAGCCGGGGTTGTTGGGATCGGTGGAGGTGTAGTGAAGACCGGATTTGCTGGGGAAGTAGATGTTGCGAACAGCGGGCTTGCCGGTCTCCGGATCTTCGACCTTGAGCCACTCGCCGACCTTGTATTTTTCCCAGATGAAGTCGTCATAGTTGAGCAGATTGGCAGGACCATGGAGAGCGGCGGCGACCTGAATCTCGTTCATGGGAACGCCGAAGCCGTAGTGCATGGCGTTGAGGGCGTTGCGGGTTGCACCGAGAACCTCGCCTTCGGCGATGACGTTGCACTCGACGACGAGTCGGACCTTGCGCTTGCTGTGGAGGATGGGATCGAAGTCAGGGAGCTTCCACTGATTTTCGGTCCAGACGATCTGGGATTCTGCGGGCGATGTGGCGACAAGGGCTGCGGCGACGCCGATGGCGGCCTGACCGAGAAAACCACGGCGCGTGGTGGAGGATGACTGACTCATTCGATGGACTCCATGGAAGCTGTGAGTTGCAGGGCCGGAGAAGCAGGACCTGAGCTTGCAGTTACCTTATCGTGCGAATGGGGCGAAAGGCTAATCAGAAATTCTGATAAGAGATAGGGAGTGACGGTGTCGAGGGATTCAACCGTGTTTGCGATTGGGCGCAGTTGTTACACTAGGCGCATGAGCGAGCCGATGATGGACGAGGTTTTGTTTCGCCGCGCTGCCGACGAAGCGATGGAAGAGCTGAAGCAGGAATTGATTGAAGCCGAGGAAGACGGCGCGTTTGAAGTGGAAGAGCAGGCAGGAGCGCTGTATGTGGTGTTTGAAAAACCCGCGGGCAAGTTCGTGATTACGCCGAATACGCCGGTGCGGCAGATATGGATTTCGGCGCGGAATACGAGCTTCAAACTGGACCTGGCGACGGAAGGATTTGTGCTGGCGAAGACGGGTGAGACGCTGACGCCGCTGGTGAAACGACTGATCGACGACCACCTGAACTATCGCTGATATCGCCATGAAACTCTCGATTGCACTGCTGGCCTGCAACGAAGCCGCAACGATGCGGCGGGTGCTGGAGAGTGTGCGCTGGGCCGATGAGATTGTGCTGGTGGACTCCGGCTCGACAGATGGAACGCTGGAGATTGCTGAAGAGTTTGGCGTGAAGGTCTATCGCGAGCCATGGAAGGGATATGGCCCGCAGATGAACTCGGCGATCGACAAGTGTACGGGCGAGTGGATTTTTTCGCTCGACGCCGATGAAGAGCTGACGCCGGAACTGGGTGCGGAGATTCGTGCGCTGCTGGCGGGTGAGCCAAAGCTGGATGCGTGGTGGGTGCCGCGGCGGAATCAGATTTTTGGCCGATGGATGCGGCATGGCGGGCAGTATCCGGATTACAAGTTGCGGCTGTTTCGTCGAGGCACGGCGCGGCTGCGGGAGGACACCGAACCCCATGCAACTCCGAAGTGGAGCGGACCGAAGGGCAGGCTGAAAGGCGATCTGCTGCACTACCAGTATCCGACGCTGGCGCTCTATCTGGAACACATGAACCGGTACAGCTCGGCGAGCGTTCCGCTGGTGCTGCGCAAGGGGCGCGGCTACCGGAGCACGGCGGCGTTTCTGGCCATGGGGATCGTGAATCCGCTGCTGACGTTTGTGAAGAACTATCTGTTTCGGCTGGGATTTCTGGATGGTCGCGAAGGGTTTCTCTTTCACCTGTATCACTCCGTCTATGTGAGCTGGAAGTATGCCAAAGCCTGGGAAGCAAGCCGGAGGCAAACGTTCGGATGCTGAGGCCGGGCAGGAAAATGCTGGAAAGCGGGAAAATCTCTATCCTGCTGATAGCGCAATCTGCTAAACCAATGGAATGCCAAGAATCAAGAACGATCCGAAATCCGGACATGTCAATCTGAAGACGCTGGCCGAGCATCTGCAACTGTCGCAAACGACGGTTTCGCTGGTGCTGAACGATTCGCCATCGGCGAAGTCGATACCGCCGGAGACTCGCAAGCGCGTGATGGATGCCGCGCAGAAGCTGAATTATCGGCCCAATTATTTTGCGCGTTCGCTGCGGCAGAATCGCAGCATGAGCGTGGGCGTGCTGGCGCCGGACCTGAGCGAGGGCTACTTTACACGGGTGATGAACGGCGTGGTGGCGGAGCTGACTGCGGCGCAGTACTTCTATTTCACAGCCTGCCATGACTGGCGGCCTGAGCTGATAGCCGAGTATCCGAAGCTGTTTCTGGAGCGAGCCGTGGATGGCATCCTGCTGCTGAATACGCCGGTGGAGTTTGAGGTATCGTTGCCGATTGTGGCGATCTCCGCGCATCAGTCAAAGCCCAATGTGACGAATGTGCTGCTGGATCATGAGCGCGCGGTTTTTCTGGCGCTGGAGCACCTGTATTCACTGGGACATCGGCGGATTGCTTTCATGCGCGGTCCGAAGGCGATTCCGGACTCGGAGTATCGATGGGAAGGGATTCAAAAGGCTGCGCGGACGCTTGGATTGAAGCTGGACCCGGCGTTGATGACGCGCATTGATGCAACGGGTTGGAAGATGAAGGCAGGACAGCATCCAATGTCGCCAGAGATTGGCTATGAGCCGATGCATCAACTGCTCGAGAAGACCAAGGATTTTACGGCGGTCTTCTGCTTCAACGATATTGCGGCGATTGGTGCATCGCGAGCGCTTACGGAAGCCGGCCTGAAGATTCCAACGGATGTTTCGGTGGTGGGATTTGACGATATCCAGTCGGCAGCATTTTTCACGCCAAGCCTGACGACAGTGCGGCAGCCGTTGCAGGAGATGGGAAAACGTGGGGCGCGCTTACTGCTGGATCGGATTGCGAATCCCAAAGGTGACTACGCGGCGGCGGTGGTGATGCAGCCGGAACTGGTGGTGCGGGAGTCCACCGGTCCGGTTCGCCTGTAGAAACCCGGGAGGTCAAATTGGAGCCAGACGGAACGGAGAGTTACGGTGAGGCTCTGGTATTCTCAAATTGATCCAGACCTGTGCGGATCCAGACCTGTGCGTGCGTCTGCGAAAGTTTCGGGCATTCCATGATTGAAGCGGGGAGCGAACGATGCGTCAAACGATGAGGGCAGTAGCTGGTTCCATGATCGAGGTGGACGAGCGGGTGCGCAAAACGGCAACCGTATTGGCGGCAACGCTGCTGATTGCAGTGTGTGCGCATGTCGCGTTTCCGTTGTGGTTTACGCCGGTGCCGTTGACGCTGCAACCGTTTGCGGTGCTGCTGCTGGGCCTGCTGATGACGCCCGGGATGGCAGCGACGACGATGGCGCTGTATCTGGCTGAGGGCGCACTGGGGATGCCCGTGTTTACGCCCCATGGACTGGGCGGCATGGCGCAGTTGCTGGGGCCGACGGGCGGATATCTGATGAGCTATCCGGTGGTGGCTCCGCTGGTTTCATGGCTGTGGCGTCAGGGATCGCGCAGATTTGTGCGGACACTGGTGATTACGACTGCCGGGAGTCTGTTGACGCTGGCGATGGGAGCGATGTGGCTCGGGTTCTTGACGCATACCGGTTTCCGCCTGCTGATGAGTACTGCTGTGGCGCCGTTTCTGCCGGGAGATGCGATCAAGGTGGTTGTGGCGGCGGCGATGGCGACGTCGTGGATGCGTATTCGGACGAACCAGAAGTGATCTCCGTGCATCGAACGTAGAGGTACGGCCGAGGCTGTTTTGCGGTCGGGGAGGATGGTTGTGACTTTGAGTGAAATGAGTGCCGAGGTGGAAGTGGCGGAAAAGCAGCGAACGATTACAATTGCGCACAGTCCCGATTCCGACGATGCGTTCATGTTTTATGGATTGGCTACGAACAAGGTTCGAGTGCCGGGATATCGGTTTGAGCACACGCTTTGCGACATTGAGAAGCTGAATCGTCGAGCGATGGATGAGGCGTTCTTTGACGTGACCGCGGTGTCATTTCACGCCTATCCGTATATTCAGGAAAACTATGCGCTGATGGGCTGCGGCGGCAGTGTGGGCGAAGGCTATGGGCCGATGATTGTGGCCAGCCGCAAGATTGCCCTGGATGAGCTGAAGCGTGTGAAGGTGGCCGTGCCGGGCACGCTGACGACGGCGTATCTGACGCTGAAGATATTCAATCCGGAGATCGAGACGGAAGTAGTGCCGTTTGACCGGATTATCCCGGAGATCCAGGCGGGGCGATTTGACGCCGGACTGATCATTCACGAAGGTCAACTGACCTATGCCAGCAGCGGGTTGACGAAGATCATCGACCTGGGCGTTTGGTGGCGCGAGTTGACCGGGCTGGTGCTGCCGCTGGGCGGCAACGCGATCCGGCGCAACCTGGGAGCAGACGTGATGCGTACGGTGACGCAGGCTCTGCGCGACAGCATCCAGCATGGGCTGGATAATCGCGAGCAGGGGCTGGAGTATGCCATGCAGTTTGCACGTGACCTGGATACGAATCTGGCGAATCGGTTTGTGAGCATGTATGTGAATGAGCGGACGCTGAGCTATGGTGACGATGGGCGCGCGGCGATTCGCAAACTGCTGGAAGTGGGTCACGAGCGTGGGATTATTCCGATGGCTCCGAAGGTGGATTTCATCGACTGACAAGCGCGAACGGAAACACACGCAAAACTGGATCGATACAGGGCAGCCCGATGGGCTGCCCTGTATCGTTATGCGACAAAGCGAAGAAAGCAGCACGGCAAGATAAGAAAGCATTAAGGAATTTCTTAGAGTGACCGATAAGCGTGGTGCGGAGGAGAGTATGCCGGAGAAGCCACGATATCAGGTGCTGTTGTTGAGCGATGATGAAGCGCTGCGGGAATATATGCGGATCGTGTTGCGATCGCAGGAGATCAGCCTGGAGATGGCCCAGGACGCGACGGAAGTTTTGAGCCTGCTGCCTCGGCTTCGTGCCGGATCGGTGATCCTGCTGGACGGCGGAGTGCGCGCGGTGGAAAGCGGCCAGTTGCTGGCGGCGCTGCAGGAAGCAGGAGCCGCGCAGCGTAGCGCGGTGGGAGTCATCGCAGCGCCTGTTTCCGACGAGGAAGACGAGACGGAGGGCGCGACTGCGATGTGGAGTCGGCGGCTTCGCGAGGGCGTGGTTGACGACGTTTTGCCGAGAGATACGATTCTGCGACAGTGGCCGCTGCGGCTGAGCGCGCTGCGACGCATCCATCTGCTGCGCAGCGAACTGGTGCATCTGCGCGACAGCACGCTGTTGCAGGCGGAGCGTGATCGGCTGACGGGAACGATGAACCGCGATGCGATTCTTTCGATTCTGTTTCGCGAGACGGATCGAGTGCAGAGAATGAATCATGGACTGTGCGTGATCCTGATGGATATTGACGATTTTGGCCATTGGAATTCGGAGCTGGGCATTGAGGCGTGTGATGATCTGCTGCGGCGGGTTGCCCAGCGGATTCAGTCGCTGCTGCGAAGCTATGACATGCTGGGACGGTTGGGCGACGATGAATTTCTGATTGCGTTGCCGGGATGCAGCAATGTGAATGCAGTGCTGCTGGCCGAACGGCTGCGCACGGATATCTTCGATCTTCCGTTTGAAGTGAGTGGTCGCAGCATTCGATTGAGCGCGTGTTTTGCGATTGCCGAGAGCAAGGGGCGCTCACCGGTGGTGGTGCTGCGCGAGGCCGAGCAGACGCTGCAGGATGCGCGGATGCGCGGGCCGGACCACATTCGAAGCGCGAATCGAAATACACGCGGATGGGATGCTGAGGCAGTGAGCGCGACGCGCATGATCTCAGCGGAAGCGGCGCAGCATGGATAGAGTTATTTGACGCTTGCGCTGAGGTTGAAGAGGAGACGGCGCTGACGGCGTGTATCTGACTGCGTGTATCTGACTGCGTGTGTCTGGGGTGCTGTCCCGTGCTGCGGGAAACGGAATGAATCGGAATGCCGCCGCGGCGTATCTTACATGAAGGCTACTTTGGCACTCAGGCGCGTCATCGAGCGAAGCAACTTCCCTGCTGACGACAGTCGAGAGCCGACGGCCTGAAGGAGGATGCGTGATGGCGGAAGTCAACCTGATTGTGGAAGGGATGCACTGCGGCGCCTGCGTGAAGCGGGTGACACAGACGATTCACAGTGTGGGAGCGATTCGCGTGGAAGAGGTGCGCGTGGGCGCAGCGCGATTTATGGCCGACGACGCGCAGGCAGCCACGGAACAGGTGATTGCGGCGCTGACCAAGGCGGGATACCCGGCGCACACGGATTCGGCGCACAGTGTGGCCTGATATGGCCATGCGATCAACAGAAGGCAATACGACAGCAGCAAAAGATGCGGACCGCGCTTCGATAAAGACGATGGACGCGGTCACGCTGCCGGTGCTGGGAATGAGTTGCGCGGCGTGTCAACGGCATGTGGAAGGTGCGCTGCGCGAGGTGGATGGCGTAGCCGAAGCGCATGTGGATCTGATGCGACATCGAGCGCAGGTGCGCTTTGATGTTGAGCGGACAAGCGTTGCTGCGCTGGTAGATGCGGTGAAGGCGTCGGGCTACGATGCTGTGGCTCCGCGCGGAGCCGGGGAAGCACCGGCGACGATGGAAGAATCCAGTGCGAGCCGCGTGCTGGCGTGGAAGGCAGGGGTGACGATTGTGGCCGGAGCCATCGCCATGATCGCGCCGATGATGCCTGGCCGGGCTGGAATGCATGGACAACCCGAGGGAACATCCGGAGCCATGCTGTGGATGTTGCTGGGAATGACCGGAGTGGTGACGGCGTGGGCTGGCACGTCGATCTATGTGAGCGCGGCCAAGGCGCTGCGACACGGTGAAACGAATATGAACACCCTGGTGGCGCTGGGCACGAGCGTGGCCTTTGTGGATTCGGGTTGGCAGGTGCTGCATCCGGCGCGGCACGGAGCGATCTACTTTGATTCGGTGCTTCTGATTGTAGGTTTTCTGATCCTGGGCAAGTGGCTGGAGGCGCGCGCGAAAGGCAAGGCACTGGCTGCCGTGGATGCACTGGCGCATCTGCAACCGCAGGTAGCTCGTGTGCGCACGGAGAAGCAGGGAGTCAGCGAAGAGCGGGTGGTTCCGCTGGACGAGGTACATGCGGGAGATCTGGTGGTGGTGCTGGCGGGGGAACGGATTCCTGTGGACGCGAGCATCGTGAAGGGCATGACGACGGTCGATGAGTCGATGCTGACGGGCGAATCCTTGCCCGTGGTGCGTGGCTTGGGCGAGCGCGTGCTGGCGGGAAGCCTGAACTATGAGGGTGCAATCGAGTGTCGTGCCGAGCAGGTGGGTGCGGAGACGACGCTGGCGCAGATTGCTCGTCTGGTGGAGCAGGCGCAGGGTTCGCGAGCGCCGATGCAACGGCTGGCGGATCGAGTGAGCGCGGTGTTTGTGCCCGCGGTGCTGGTGGTAGCGGCGCTGACTTTTGCAGGCTGGCTGATGCTGACGCATCGTCCTGCGCTGGCGCTGGAGAGCATGGTCTCTGTGCTGGTGATTGCCTGCCCCTGCGCGATGGGTCTGGCGGTACCTGCGGCGTTGACGGTGGCGATTGGTCGAGGCGCGCAGTTTGGCCTGCTGATCAAGGGCGGCGAAGCTCTGGAGCGACTGACGACGCTGGATACGATGGTGCTGGACAAGACCGGGACAGTGACCGTGGGCAAGCCGACGATGACGCAGGTGACGGCCGGGGCGGAGTGGAGCGAAGCGGAGGTGATACGCCTGGCAGCGGCGATGGAAGAGCGATCGGCGCATCCGCTGGCTCATGCCGTGCTGGAGGCGGCGCGCGAACGCGGGCTAAGCTGGCCGACGGCCGACGATGTGATGACACAGGGCGGTCGCGGGCTGAGCGGCATGGTGGGCGAACGGCGCGTGCTGCTGGGAAATCGCGCGTTGCTGGAAGAAGAATTTGTGAAGTGGCCGGATGATTTGCGCGCAGAGACGACGGCGGAAGGTGGTGTGACGCGCGTCTGGCTGGCGGTGGATGGTCGCGCGGCGGGCTATCTGGAGATGCGCGACGAGCTGAAGGCGACGGCAAAGTCGGCTATGGCAGTGCTGCGAAGGATGGGGCTGCGCGTGGCCATGCTGACCGGAGACAGCGCGGCGGCCACGGCACCCGTGGCCGAGGCTTTGGGGATGGACGAGGTGGCCGCAGGGCTGCTGCCGGCAGACAAACTGGAGCGGATTCGTGCGATGCAGGCCTCTGGCCGACGCGTGGGAATGGTGGGCGACGGGATCAACGATGCCGCGGCGCTGGCACAGGCAGAGGCCGGGTTTGCCATGGGTGCGGGCGCGGCGCTGGCACAGGAGGCTGGTGACGTGCTGCTGCTGAACAGCGATCCGGGCAGCGTGGCGACGGCGATTGCACTGGCGCGCGCAACGGTGAAGGTGATGCGGCAGAACCTGGTGTGGGCCGCGGCGTACAACGTGCTGGGCATTCCGCTGGCGGCAGGCGTACTGTATCCGGTGCTGCACTTGACGCTGGCGCCATGGATGGCCGCTGCAGCAATGGCGTGCAGTTCGGTGAGCGTGCTGGCGAACAGCCTGCGGCTGCGAAGCTGGAAAGCTGCGTGAGGCACACACGATAGACTGATGGCAGGCTGAATCCTGTGCGCATCCTGACCCGTTACATTCTCGGCGAGATTACCACACATGCGATTCTGGGCTGTGCTCTGTTTACCTTCATTCTGTTCATGCGCCCGCTGGAACAGATTCTGGACATGGTCGTGCGCAACAGCTCCAGCCTGACGGCGTTGGGCGAGATTGTTCTGTTCACTTTGCCTAACACATTTCTGCTGACAATTCCCATGGCGGTGCTGGTGGGTGTTCTGCTGGGGTTGAGCCGGCTTGCGGTGGACTCGGAAATTATTGCGATGCGCGCGACGGGAATGGGCATCTGGTATCTGGTGCGCGTGGCGGCGATTGTGGCGGGATTGGGAACAGCGTTTGGCTTGTTGAATTCGCTGTATCTGTCGCCACACGCGAATCGGGCGATTCTGACGCTGCAAAACTCCCTGGCGCGAACGCAGGCGTCGTTTGAAGTGCAGCCGCGCGTCTTCTATGAGGACTTCCGCAATACCGTGGTGTATGTGCAGCAGACGCGAACCCGCGGCGGCGTTGCGGATTGGAAGCAGTTATTCATTGCCGATGTGACGAATCCGATTACGCCGGAGATTACGACTGCCGAATCAGCAACAATTACCGATGACAGCGAACAGGGACTTCTGATTCGACTCCGCAACGCCTCGGAACATCGTCTGGACGCGAGTCACCCGGACGACTATACGATCTCGACGTTTGCTACGACGGATCGCCCGCTCAGCTTCAGTCCACAAAGCGATGTGCATCTGGGACGCATGGACACACCGCTCTACGCAGAGGGAAATCGTCAGTTGCTAATGGACGTCAGCAAAAAAAACGGGCAGGAGCGCAGGCGTGTACAGATTGAGTTTCAACGCAGACTGGCGTACCCGATGGCTTGCCTGGTGTTGATGCTGGTGGGGGTGCCGCTGGGAGCGACTTCGCGGCGTGGCGGCAAGAGCACGGGATTTGTGTATACGCTGTTGCTGGTGCTTGCCTACTACTTGCTGTCAAACCTGGGGATTGCCTGGGGTCGAGCGGGCAAGCTGCCGGTGATTGCGGCAGTGTGGCTGGCCAATGGACTATTTGCACTGGCGGGGCTTTTTCTGCTGTCCGAGATGGCGTCCGGCGGTCGTGTGATGCAGGCTGTGCGCCGGTGGTTTGGACGTCTGATGGCCACTGTGGCCGAGGCTGGGCCGCAGACGCACGGGACCGAAAGCAATACTCCCTGGCACTCGACGCACAGCATGAGTCGCAAGACGCGGATCTTTGCCCGGATGCGATTCAAGAGCTGGCGAAGACGGGTGCGGAATCATCTGCCGCAGTCGTTTCCACACTGGAAGCGTCGTGGATTTCCGCTGATTCTGGATCAGTATGTGCTGCGTGAATTTCTGAAGATGTTTGTGACGATCCTGCTGGGATTTGTGCTGATGATGCTGATCTTCACGTTCTTTGAACTGGTGGGAGATATTCTGCGGAATCATGTGGCTCTTTCGGTGGTGGGTGATTATCTGTTGCATCTGGCTCCGAGCATGATCTACCAGATCACTCCGCTGAGCGTGCTGATTGCCGCGCTGGTGACCTTTGGGATTCTGCATCGCAACAGCGAACTGACGGCGATGAAGGCGACGGGCGTGAGCTTGTATCGGCTGGTGGTTCCGGTGTTTGTGATTGCGGCGGCGCTGGCGGTGAGCCTGTTCGCCTTTGACCAGTCGTATCTGCCGCAAGCCAATCGCGAGCAGGAGGCGCTGCGCAATACGATCAAAGGACGACCGCCGCAGACAACTCTGCACCCGGACCAGAAGTGGATTGTGGGTGATCCAGGAGCGGACAATCGAGCCAGCATTTTCTACTATCAGTTTTTTGATCCGGACCAGAATGCATTTGCCAATCTGACGTTGTTTGAGTTTGACGCCAGGACGTTTGCGATTGAACGGCGCATCTTTGCCGAGCGCGTTCTGTGGGATGAGAATACGCATCAATGGCTCTTTGAGAATGGATGGGCGCGCAGTTTCTCCGGCGCCTCGCAGACGAGCTATCGAGCGTTTCTGAAGGCATCCTTTCCCGAGATCACGGAGCAGCCGGGATATTTCAAGAAGGAAAATCTGCAATCGCAGGAGATGAACTTTACTCAACTGCGGCGGTATATCAACGACCTGCAGCAAAGCGGCTTTGACACGATGCGCCTGCGGGTGGAGCTGTATCACAAGATTGCATACCCGCTGGTGACGCTGGTGATGGCGGTGCTGGCCATTCCCTTCGCGCTGTCGATGGGACGGCGCGGATCCTTGACCGGCGTGGCGACGGCGATTGGAATTGCCGTGGGGTACTGGGTGGTTGCCGGCCTGTTTGATGCGATGGGCAGCGTGAACTATCTGCCGGCAGCGCTGGCCGCGTGGTCACCGGATATTTTGTTTGGTTTGGCGGGCGGCTATCTGCTGCTGCGCACACCGACGTAGACTGGAAGTGGGACCGCGGTGATTTCCGAAACGAGGTTACCATGCCATCCAATGAAGATAAGCCGGCCCATCTACCTGCGCTGACCGAAGTGCGCGCACTGCTGACCAAGGCCATTCAGGATCACGTCTTTCCGGGCTGCGCGTTCGGCGTGCTGTCGCAAGGCGCGGTCGTGGCCTGCGAAGGGCTTGGCGGATTGACCTATGAAGACGATGCGCCACGCGTGCAGCCTGAGACGGTCTATGACATTGCAAGCCTGACCAAGGTGGTGGCGACCACGGCGATGGCTATGATGCTGTTTGAACGCGACATGTTGAAGCTGGACCGGCTGGTGGGTGAGCTGTTGCCTGGCTTTGTGGTGGGCAGGCCAGACAGCGCGTGGGCGCGGAGGATTACGCTTCGCCACCTGCTCGCGCATAACTCCGGACTGCCGGGATACCAGCCGCTTTTTCGTAGAAATTCCACTTCGACCGAGTTGCTGCGAGCTTGCCTGACGATGCCGCTGGAAGCAGCACCGGGCACTCGCGCGGAATATTCCGACCATGGTTTCATTCTGCTGGGCAAGGCTCTGGAGGTGTTGACGGGCACGTCGCTGGCGGATTGGACGAGACGGGAGATCTTTGCACCGCTGGGCATGAATTCGACGTGTTTTTGCCCGGAGGAACGACGGCGAGCACTGATTCCACCCACCGAGGAAGACCGGTGGTTTCGGAATCGCGTGATCCAGGGTGAGGTGCAGGATGAACACGCCTTTGTGCTGGGTGGAGTGGCGGGACATGCGGGATTGTTTTCCAACGTTCCGGACCTGCTGCGGTTCTGTGCAGCCATGCTGCAAACCGGGGGCAGGATGCTGGTGAGCGATGCGACGATGAGGGTTTTCTGTGAACGGCAGGCGCCGGAAGGAAGTTCTCGAGCGCTGGGCTGGGATACTCCGTCGGTGCCGTCCTCAAGTGGGAGTTTCTTCAGCAGAAATTCGATTGGACATCTGGGATATTCGGGATGTTCGCTGTGGATCGATCTGGATTCGCGACTGGCGGTGGTTTTGCTGACCAACCGGACGTGGCCGGATCGAAGCAACGACGCGATTCGCAGTTTTCGCCCGAAGTTTCATGACGCGATTCGACAGGCTTTGGGATTGCCGGCGTGTGGATCGCAAGCTGTTTTCCGGAACAGCGAAGAAATGGCTTGAAGACGAAGAATCGGAGGCCGAAATGGACGCCAAAGGACTACAATCAAAAATGCGGGACTGAACTCCTATGCTCAGCAACTCTTTTATGATCGAACCCACGCAGACAGGTTCCAAATCCGAAGCCGCCACCAGCCGGGATCAGGCGGCGCTTCTTCAGCAACTCACCACGGAAAGCCAGAACGAGGCTTCGCAGGGACTCGACACCAAGTCGGCGATCGAGATTGCGCGGATTATCAATCAGGAAGACGCCAAGATTGCGGTCGCGGTGAAGAAGGCTTTGCCGGAGATTGCACAGGTGATCGACCAGGTGGCGCGGAGTCTGCGCGACGGTGGGCGACTGATTTATGTGGGAGCTGGCTCGAGCGGTCGCATCGCGGCACTGGATGCTTCGGAGTGCCCGCCGACGTATTCGACGCCGCCTGGGCAGGTGCAGTACATCATGGCGGGTGGACCGAAGGCGCTGGCATCGGCGGTCGAGGTGAATGAAGACTCCGAAGAGCTGGGTCAGCGTGATATTGCGCGGCGGCGACCGACACGCAAGGATGTCGTGGTGGGTCTGTCCGCATCGGGACGCACACCGTATGTGGTGGCGGCAGTGGCGTATGCTCGAGCGCGTGGCGCGAAGACGGCGGCGGTAACATGCAACCATGGGACTCCGCTGGCAGCGGCTGCGGACATCGCGATTGTGGCCGAGGTCGGCCCTGAGGTCGTCTCCGGCTCGACACGCATGAAAGCCGGTACGGCGCAGAAGATGGTGCTGAACATGATTACCACCGGCGCCATGACGCGGCGTGGGTATGTGTACGAAAATCTGATGGTGAACGTGCATATGCAGAACTCCAAGCTGGTGGAGCGCGGAATTCGTATCCTGATGCAGGCCTGCCGGATTGATCGCGAGACTGCCGTGAATACGATCAAAAGCGCAGGGCGAAGTGTGCCGATTGCGCTGGTGATGCTGAAGGCGAAGGTGGACAAACCAGAGGCGGTTCGCCGCCTGGCTCGCTCCGACGGCAACGTTCGTCGCGCCATTGAAGACACGGTGCTGGAGCTGTAAATCCAAGCTGCGATCGGAATGGACGATACCTTTTTTCGGCATCGCAGACGGTGCTCTTTTCGGCATTCCATGCAAGGCTGGTACGCGCATTGACTTGCGCGATTCCCACAGTGTGGCTTGAGTGCATGGCCCATTTACACTGAGGGTTCAGGAGAAAACGATTCCCATGGATAAATTTGTCGTCCGCGGTGGCAATCCGCTGGTAGGCAGCATTCGTGTATCTGGCGCAAAGAATTCGGCGTTACCGTGTATGGCAGCAGCCATTTTGACGGAAGACGAGGTGATTCTGGAAAACATTCCGCAGGTGCGCGACATTGAGACGGAGCAGAAACTGCTGATGTCGATGGGAGCGCAGGTGGAGCTTGGCTACGGTCGCGCGCAGCATCGGACGAGCATCAGTTGCCGTCACCTATCGGATCCGGTGGCGCGATATGAGATTGTGAAAACAATGCGCGCCAGCTCGCTGGTGCTGGGTCCGCTGGTGGCGCGCTGTGGCATGGCGCGTGTGGCCATGCCGGGCGGATGCGCAATTGGCGGACGTCCGATCGACCTGCACCTGAAGGGTCTGGAAAAGATGGGCGCAACGATTACCCAGGAGCATGGCTACCTGGAAGCGCGCGCGGAGCGACTGCAAGGTACGCATCTCTTCTTTGACAAGATCACGGTGACGGGAACTGAAGACCTGCTGATGGCAGCCGTGCTGGCCAACGGAGAGACCGTGATGGAGAACTGCGCGCAGGAGCCGGAAGTCACAGACCTCGCTTCCCTGCTGACCGCAATGGGTGCGCAGATTGAGGGTGCAGGAACACCGACGATCCGAGTGCAAGGGGTGAACAAGCTGCGCGGAGCGCGCCATCGGATCAACCCGGATCGCATCGAAGCCGGGACGTTTCTGATTGCCGGCGCGATTACCCGCGGTGACTTGATTGTGACCCACTGCAACCCAGCGCATCTGGGCGCAGTGATCGAAAAGCTGCGAGAATCGGGCGCACGAGTCGATGTTCTGAGTGAAGACTCGGTTCGAGTTCGCGCCGAGGAAAAACTCCATGCCGTGGATATCTCCACGCGCGAATATCCGGGCTTTCCCACCGATATGCAGGCGCAGTTTATGGCATTCTCCACACAGGCCGAGGGCGTTTCGCGCATCACGGAAAATATCTTTGAAAACCGCTTCATGCATGTGCAGGAGCTGGTGCGCATGGGGGCAAATATTGCTGTGGATGGGCGGACGGCGACCGTTCAAGGATCGTCTCGGCTCTCTGCCGCAGCGGTGATGTGCAGCGACCTGCGGGCATCGGCGTCGCTGGTGCTGGCTGCGCTCGTGGCAGAGGGGGAATCCATTCTGGATCGCGTGTACCACATGGATCGCGGCTATGAACGGATTGAAGAAAAGCTACGGGGCGTCGGCGCACAGATTCGACGGATGGGTAATGTATTTGGAGGCAAGCCAGCGGTGAGTGAATAAGGCATCCGAAGTGCGAAGCGTAAGAAACTGGAAGCTGCCATAGATTACGCATTTGTCATTCAAAGCGGCAGATTCAAAAAACACGCAGAGGTATTACCTAAGTACGCACCAAAGAGTTATTTCATTTTCCCAAAAGTAAGTAAAAATCAAGAGGAGCCGATAAATACAGGATAGTCTGCGCGGTCGCGGGTGGGCTGAAACTGGAGCTGGGTATGGAGTGGACGAAAATGCCGGATGTTCTGGCGATGGCGGCTTTGGTCGTCGCGTTCTACTCCATTCTTCGTCGCTAACCACAGCACAACGATGAACTTCCGGGGACTCCGTTTGCTGATTCCAGACAGTGGCTCTTTTCGTGGATCCTGATCCTCATCCACTTTCTGGCAAGCATGATTGTGATCCAGAACAATCTTTGGGGCAGCGCGGTCTTGGCTGTCACGCTGATTTCACTGGTGGCGGCAGCGGTAGAGTTTATGCGTGCTTCGGTGCGTTATCGAAGTCATATCTCTTCTCTTTGGATGACCGCTGCGCTGGGAGTTCCACTCTCGTTTTATATCGTTCTGCTGGTGCTGCCCAATGCACCGAATTGGCTGTTTGTGGCTACTTCCGTGGTGATTGGCTTGGGTCCGCTTACGGTCGGTCTGCTTTCGCCTCGCCACTTGCTGGGTATTCCACGGTATGTGGTGATGACCCTGTATCTGCTGCTGGGCATATCGCTGCTGATCTTTGGTCCGCCCCGCACGGAGGATGCAACCTTTGCATTGAACGCAATCCTGTTTACGGTTTATTTCTGCTGCTGCCTGATCTTCTGGCACAACTACAAAGGCCGAATCAGCGCTGGATCGGTCATCACGGTGGGAGGATTCCTGGCATGGGCTTTGGTCTTTGTCGCAGGTCCAGTCTTCCAGACGAAATTTCCCGCGATACACATTGAAAACGAAGTCTGGAATCTGCCGAAGTATGTGGTGGCAGTGGGAATGTTGCTGCTGTTGCTGGAGAATCAGATTGAGCGGTCGCAGTATCTTGCTCTGCATGATGATCTGACGACACTGGCCAATCGCCGAAGGTTTCAGAGTCACCTGAGCGATTGCATTAGACGCTGCGCGGAAACGGGGGAAAAGATTGCGCTTCTGCAGATCGACCTGGATCACTTCAAGCAGGTGAACGACGCTCATGGCCATCATGTGGGCGATATGCTGCTGCAGCAAGCGGCCGATCGGATGCGCTCGCGGATTCGTCATGGCGACCTGATAGCGCGAACAGGTGGTGACGAATTCTCCGTGATCCTTGCCGACCTGAAACGAGCCGAGGATGTGATGGCTGTCGCGGATTCTTTGCTGGAACTGCTCCGAGAGCCCTTTATTCTGGATCACCTGAAACTGAAGATCGGCGCGAGTATCGGCTCAGCGATCTATCCGGACGACGCCGGCGACGCCTCACATTTGTACATCGCCGCCGACCTGCGCATGTATCAGGAAAAAGAACTGCGTCGAGGAATCTCAGCTTGAAGATGATCTGACTGTTTCGTTTTCACGCGCCAACGACAACAGCCTGCTCATGAGAGCAGGCTGTTGTCGTTTATGCCATGGTTCGGATTCAGTTAGTTTGAACCAGCGGGACCGCGCGAACCACCCGGACCGCGATCACCCGGACGACCACCGCGACGACGGCGGCGACGGTTGTTGGCTCCCGGACCGGCAGGGGCGCGACCTGCACCGTTTCCGGCAGGAGCAGCGGCACCATCGGCGACATTGAAGTTCGGTTCGTTCTCTTCATCGAACTCTTCCGTCTCCTCGAAGTCGTCACCACCTTCGATCAGGATGGTGCTGGCGTTGGAGGATGGCTGATGCTGGTCAAATTCGTGACGCGGAGCGCGCTCGACCGGCGCATCGTGACTGCCGTGAGCCTCCGGCGCATCGACGATTCCAAGCTTGGCCTTCTGCTCCTTGATGAGGGCTTTGCGGCTCAGCTTGATGCGATTGCCTTCAATGGCCAGAACCTTGACCATGACCTGATCGCCCTCGCGCAGCTCATCCTTGACCTCTTTGACACGATGCTCAGCGATCTCAGAGATGTGGAGGAGGCCGTCGGTGCCGGGGAACAGCTCAACAAATGCGCCGAACTCGGCCAGACGAACCACTTTACCAAGGTAGGTTTTCCCCACCTCCGGTACAGCGGTCAGATTGCTGATGATGGCCAGAGCCTGCGCCAGACCATCGGCGTCAGAAGAAGCTACGTTGACACGGCCTGTATCGTCCACATCGATCTTGACGCCGGTCTGCTCGATGATGCCGCGAATCGTTTTGCCGCCCGGTCCGATGAGATCGCGAATCTTGTCCGTGGGAATCTGGACGGTACGAATCTGGGGCGCATAACGAGAACGCTCGGTGCGGGGTCCATCCAGCACAGCGTCCATCTTGTCGAGCAGGAAGAGACGTCCGCGACGCGCCTGCTCCATTGCTTCCTGAAGAATCTGTCGCGTCAGGCCTCCGATCTTGATGTCCATCTGGAGAGCGGTGATGCCTTTGCGGGTTCCGGCAACCTTGAAGTCCATGTCACCGTAATGATCTTCCGCGCCGGCAATGTCGGTGAGGATGGCGTAGTCGTCGCCTTCCTTGACCAGGCCCATCGCCACGCCAGCAACCGCGCCTTTGAGCGCAATGCCGGAGTCATAGAGGGCAAGGCTTGCACCGCAGACGGATGCCATGGAGGACGAGCCATTGGACTCCAGAATGTCCGAGACAATGCGAATGGTGTATGGCGACTCTTCCGGGCTGGGCAGGACGGCGGCGATGGCCCGTTCGGCAAGCGCGCCATGGCCCACTTCGCGACGGCCAACGCCCGTCATGCGGCCCACTTCACCGACGGAAAAGGGCGGGAAGTTGTAGTGGAGCATGAAGGGCTTTTTCTGCTCGCCTTCAAAGCTCTCCAACCGCTGTCCGTCGTCGGTGGTGCCAAGCGTGGCGGTGACCAGCGCCTGGGTTTCGCCGCGGGTAAAGAGGGCAGAACCATGCGTGCGAGGCAGGACGCCAGTTTCGATGGTGATCTGGCGAATTTCGTCGAAGGCGCGACGGTCGGGACGAATGCGATCGCGGGTGACCTGCTCGCGGAAAATTCGCTCGCGCATCAGCTCGTAGTAGGTTCCGAGCTTCTTCTTGGCTGCCGGATCGTCGGCGGGAAGATCCTTGGCCAGCTCCGCCTTGATCTCCTTGATCAGGCTGTAGCTTTCGGTCTTGGAGTGAACTTTGGTGTCCAGCGCATCCTTGAGACGATCTCCAGCCTTGGCAAAAAGTTCGTTGTAGTACTCGGTGTCCTCGACGGGGGCGACGAATGCACGCTTGGGCTTGCCGGCAAGCACAACCAGTTGATCGATCGCAGCAGCGATCTTCTTGATCTCTTCGTGAGCAAATTCAATGGCGGCGAGAATATTCTCTTCCGATTCTTCTTTGGCGCCGCTTTCGATCATGGTGATGCCGTCTTTGTGGCCGACGACGATGATGTTCATGGTGCTGATCTTGCGCTCTTCATAGGTGGGATTGACAACAAATTCGCCATGAACGCGACCGATACGCACGGCACCAATGGTGGCACCGAAGGGAATGTCAGAGAGAGCGAGCGCGCAACCAGCGGCATTGATGCCGACGACATCGGGATCGTTGTCCTTGTCGGCGGACATGACCAGGACGATGACCTGAGTTTCGTTGCGGAAACCATCCGGGAAAAGCGGACGGATGGGCCGGTCGATCTGGCGGCAGGTAAGAATCTCCTTTTCGCTGGGGCGTCCTTCACGCTTGATGAACCCACCCGGGATGCGCCCGCCGGCGTAGGCGTATTCGCGGTAATCCACGGTGAGAGGGAAGAAATCAATTCCCTCTTTGGGGTCAGGCGAGGCGACAGCCGTAGCCAGTACGACACTCTCGCCGAAGGTCACAAACGCGGCTCCGGAAGCTTGCTTGGCGATGCGCCCGGTCTCAAAGACCATGCGCTTGCCTCCGGTCAGTTCAACGGTAACTTCATGCTTCATACACGTCCTCTTTTCATTTTTTCACTTGGGAAACTTGTGGGAAGGCACAGGGAGACTGGCCACGCGGCAGGAGGAGCGGAAACCACCCGCAAAAACCTGCACAGTAAGCCCGGACAGTCGGTTCTTGGACTGATCCAGGCTTGTTGCACTTAAAGGCCGATTGCCTTTCAAGGCTTGTGACCCGTTGATGCTGGTCGATGCGTGTCGCTGTTCGCCTTCAGAAAGATTCGACAGGTAGGTCCGGACTGCTGTATCCATCTTTGCAGCAGTCTGGACCACTTCCCGGTCTCGACTGAATCGTTTCAATGCTTCGCGCTTACTTGCGGATGCCCAGTTTGGCGATGACATCGCGATAGCGATCCGCATCGTTTGCCTTGAGATAGTCCAGCAGACGACGGCGCTTGCTGACGAGCATCAGCAGGCCACGACGCGAAGCGTGATCCTTCTTGTGCGTGTTGAAATGCTCGTTCAACTCACGGATGCGAGTGCTCAGAATTGCAATCTGAACCTCGGGAGATCCGGTGTCGGTGTCATGGGTACGGAAGCGTTCAATCAGTTCTGTTTTCGTTGCGGTTGCCAGCACAGCTTCAGTTGCTCCTCAGAATCAGAAAATCGATGTTATATCTGTTTCAGCTTACCACGAACCAGAGTGAAATGCACCGTGGGCGATGCTGTGCCCCTACCTGGCACGGGATTGAGCGCTCACGCCGGAGATGGTCCGCCTATGGGTTTGGTGCGGCCCAGTAACTGGTGCGCGCAACCACCTTTGCGCCGTAATCCTGGGTGAGTCGAACGCGCAGGGTGTGCAGGCCCGGCACAGGGTCACTGGGACGGAAGCTGAGGAGATAGCGATTATGCACGCGCTGAGCCAGTTGCGAAAGATGCTCTTCCAGCGCTTTGTCCCTGGTAAAGGTTGCGTATTCGCCGCCGCTGAGGCGGGCAAGCTCCTTGGCTGCGTTCTTTTTCATCGCCTGCCCGGCCATCAGCAGCGTTCCGATCATGCTCATGGTTCGGTTGTCGCCGCTATCGGTCAGATCGTGGAGGAACTCCGCCGCAGAGGGAGAAAAACTGATGCTGAGAACGAGAATATTGCTGGCACCGATTCGCTGCACCAGTGCTGTGGGTTTGATGTGCTTGCTGCCGTGGTCGCGCCGCTCGCTGATGAGCAGCAGGACGCGACGATAGCGCTCCGGCTGCGTCTGGAGCAGATCGACGGCGTACGAGACGGTATCGAGGATCGCCGCTCCGCCATCACCGGGCTGCAGCTGGTGCAGGCTGCTCTCAATGACATCGAGCGAACCGGTGAAGTCGTGGAGCAGTTGCGGTGTGCTGTCAAAACCCACCAGAGCCATCTCTCCGTTGCCATTGCCCAGAAAAAGCGAGAGCAACGGACCAAGTTTGGCTACCTTGTCCATCTCAAGAGCCGCACTGCGCCCCTGTTGCACCACCATCACCAGCGCGACGGGAGCGCTATCCATCTCCTCATCGACGTGCAGACGCTGCGGCACTCCGTTGTCGGTCAGCTCAAAGTCGCTCGGCTTCAGCCCGTAGACAACTTTGTCGTCGCCCTCGACCAGGGTGGGAACGAGCACTTCGTTGGTGGTAACGTGCAGGGTCTCGACGGGCTGAGTTTGACTGGGCAAAGGAAGCGGTGGCTCAGCGGGTGGAAGCTGCTGGGCGATGGCATATCCGCAAGCCAGAGTTCCCCAGACCAGCGTGAGGATGAGTCGTCGACATCCGATGCCAGCCACGGCAGCGAAAGATGAGGGACGATGACATGGATTTTCTGTTGAACTCGGCATGACAGATCGACTCACAGCCTTCCTGGGAATTTGCCTGGATGTAGCTCTAACGGGGCGGTGTGGACGTGGGACTGCCGGGCACGGCAAACGGCACAAAGGGCTGCGACGGTGTGGGGTTCGGGCTGGCAGGAGCGCTTCGCGGGGTGGCAGCATGAGCCGAGTCGATGGCATCCCGCATGGCATAGAACGCCTTGACGGGCTGATAGTGATCGTCAAAAGGAAGCGGACGCTGCGGGGCTCCATCGGGACGCTCGAAACTGGCCTTGCGCGTCTGGTTCAGCCAGGTATGCGCATCGGTGATGCCCCAGGTCAAAGCGGCCTTCACATTTGGCTCTGGCAGCACCAGCCGCAGGTAGTGGCGATAGACATCGGCAACAGCGTCATCCTGTGCGGCATTGTCGCCCGGCACAGCATGAGTGTTGATATCCATCTCAGTGATATAAACCTCCATGCCCATCGAGGCCACCTGACGGATGAACTCGACAAGGCCCATTCCAGGCAAAGGACCCGTTGCCTGCAAATGACTTTGAATGCCGACGGCGTTGACGGGAACACCTCGCGCATGAAGACGGCGAAGGAGTAACAATACCTGACCTCGCTTGACCTCCTGATCCGGCGTATCCAGCTCAATGTCGTAGTCGTTGTAGGTAAGTCGAGCCTGCGGATCGGCCTGCGCCGCTGTGCGAAAGGCAAGCTCGATGTATTCCGGCCCAATGAACCTGAGCCATGGCGAATCGCGCAGTCCATCGGGACGTCCATCGAGAGGGTTGACGGCTTCGTTGACCACATCCCAACTTTGAACGCGACCGGCGTAGCGACCGGCCACGCGCTGAATGTGCTGCGTCAGCAACGAAGCTGCATTGTCTCGCGTGGCGACAGAGGCAAACCACGACGGCAACTGCTGGTGCCAGCAAAGATTGTGTCCGCGCACCTGTTTTCCGCTGATGCGGGCAAACTCAAAAAGACGATCGCTGGCAGCAAAGTCGAAGCCCGCTGGAGAAGGCCGCAGCGAAGACCACTTCATCGCGTTCTCCGCAACCAGAATTCCCGCCTGATCGAGCACTGTCTGCGTGTACGGATCGGAGCTTTGGCCCGCGCGCGCGCCTTGCAGATCGAGAATCTCCGGAATGACGGCGCAGCCAATGGCAAGCGAAGCCAGCGCGCCATGAGCCTGCAATGAGGCAGTCCCCGCGACAGAGTTGACGACAGGAGCGACGGACGCTGGAGCAAGCGCCTGCTTCTTCTTTTTTTTGCGAAAGAACGACCACGCAAGCGGAGCCGCTCCGGTGGCCAGCAGGCAGGCAGTCGCGTACTTCGCAAAACTCCGTCGATTCATCCGTGCCTCGCTTTCAAGGTTTTCTCGCCTTCAAGATTGAGCTTCTTCACAGCTTGAAGCCGGTTTTTACCGTCAGATTTGAACGCTGCTTCTGACGCTCCCGTGCCAGCTTTTCCATTTTGCCTGTCCAAAGGAGAAACTGCATGAGTTCTCCGCGCGTTGTCCAGGTAAAACGCCAGACGTCAGCAGCACGAATGGTCTCAGCCTTCTGCCCGGAGAAAGTTTCGATCCGCCATTTGACATAGTCACTGCGCCAGGGAGCAAGCCGGTGCCCCCGCGTCGCGTTCCAGAGAAATCGAATTGCCTCAAACAAGACTCACCCTTTGCCGATCCATATCGATGCCATTCAGTATAGGGCGCATGGGCAGGGAGATGTGAGTGCACGGCAGCAGCTAGCCGACCGGACAGGCAAGCAACGCTGCGTTTCAGGGCAGGAATCCGCACAGAGAAAGCCACGGCAGGTTCTGGCTCAAAGAGCAGCAGGCTCAGAGTTTATCGAAGAGGCTGCCGGAACCGAGCGCGGCAATCACGTTGATGAGCGCCGTCTGCTGCGACTTGACCAGTGATAGCTGCGTGGAGACTCCGGGAATGTCCGCCTGAATCAGATTCGTCTGAACAGTGGTCAACTGCGCGCTTTGAGACGTAGCCGCGGAGGTCGCCGTGGTTAACCGCGAGATCGAGTTATCCAGCGTGACGCGCTGTTGACTGACAAAGTTGAGCGCCGAGTTCAGCGCAGCCGTATCGGCACTTCCCGCGGCGGAGTTGCCGTTGGCAAAGTCTGCGATGATCGTGTTCAGCGCGCCGATGACGTTGGCTGAGGACGAGGTGAAGATCTGATTGCCGGGAATGTTGAGGGCAATCGGCTGGCCGTCGGGTGTCTGCAACTGATTGACGATGCTGTCACCGTTGTAGGTGACGGTGGCCGGCGAAGTGCTGGTGTTCAGCGTGAAGGGCGGAGAGTTGGTCTGACTGCCACCAAAAACGTATTGCCCCTGATAGCTGGTATTGGCCAGCGAAAGCACCTCATCGCGAATGCCCGACAGTTGGTTGGAGACAGCTTGCAACTGCGAGGCGTTCAACGTGCCGTTGCTGCCCTGCGAGCCAAGCGAGATGGCCTCGTTGAGTTGAGTGACGACGCTGCCCAGTGCGGAGTCCGTCACATTCAACATCCCCTGCGCCAGATTGGAGGATTGCGTGAACGAGTCTTCAATGCCAATCTGATTCAGCAACTGGGAGTTCTGAGCCGCTACCACTGGGTTTTGTCCGATGCTGGTCACGCCCAGACCACTGGACAGCTCCGTGGAGAGTTGCTGCTGGGTCGCCTGGGTCTGGTCCAGCGCACTGCTCAGATTCGTGACAAAAAACGGATTCACACGCATGGGGATTGCTTGCCTCCTGCCCGCCGCTCTCCTCGCTGACGCGGGCCAGTTCACTTCGTGTTTGCTTTATGCAACCGCCGTCTCCACGCCGATATTCAACGCCGATGCCATGACCGTGTTGAGGATGGTGAAGACCTGGGAAGCTGCCTGATACGATCGCTCAAACTCCTGCATCGCGCTGGCCTCGTCATTCAGATTGACCGAAGACAGCGCACTGACCTGGTTCTGCAACTGCGTGACAGAGGCACTGAGCGCTGTGCTCTCCGTGGTGGCCGAAGAGACTGCATTGCCGACCGTGCTTACGATGTTCGAGTAGTAGTTGGACGGGGTTTGACCACTCACGATGGATTGGTTGGCCAGATTCGCCATGGACACGATATTCGAGTTGTCGCCGGTGCCGTTGCCCAGCCCGGCAGCTGCAATGTGATTGGGGTCCGTCATCACTACGCTCATGGATAGGGCGCTGCCAGCAACCGCCGCGGGCGGCGCGAAGATGTTGCCCGCCCCGCCGTTATCCCCGGCTAAATCCGTGCCTGCGTTGTTCACCGTGTTGACATTGGTCGAGATGCTGTAGGCAAGCTGATCGAGCGTAGCCATGGTGTTGGGAATCACCTGATCGCGCGCCGTCAGTTGCCCGCCAATCTGTCCCCCGCCGGAGGCAAGCTGGCTGGTGATGTCGGTTCCGTTGAGGTAGATGTGGCTGACGCCGCTGACCATTCCCGTGCTGAGCTGAAAGGATTGACCATTGGTCGCCAGCAGTTGTCCGCTGGTCGTGGTCACGCTGAGGCCGTTGTTTTCTGTCGTCACCAAATTGATGCCGATCAACTTTGCCAGTTGCGTCAGATCGCTTTGACGCTGATCCTCGAGGACACCGGCATCCTGATTGGGAGAGCTGGATTGAATCTGCTGGCTGACCTGCCCCAGGGAAGCTGTGAGCGTATTCACCTGGGAGACGGCAGTGGTGATCGACTGGTCCAGCGACGACTGCTGCGCATTCAGGCTGGCCGCCGTGCCGGAGATATCGCTGGCCAGTGTGGTGGCTGAGGACAAAAGCTGCTGACGCAACGGATTGCTGGTCGGGCTTGTCTCAAGCTGCGTCATGGAGTTAAAGAAATTGGTGATGTCTGTGCCGATATTGCCGGAGCTGGTCGTGCTGCTGGCCACTGTGAAATTGGTTTGCAGCGTGGTCAGGGCAGACTCAAGCGCACTCGCCGAGGCACTGGACTGTTGCTGCTGCAACAGCCGCTGATTGAGAACGCGGTCGCGCTGAGAGACTCCACCCGTCATGGTGACTCCGGAGCCATAGCTCACTCCGTTGACAACGATGGGCGCGTTCTCCTGCCAGTTGGGCACCTGGCGCGTGTAGGAGGTGTTGGAAGCATTCGCCACATTGTTGGAAACCACATCCAGTGCTGCCTGATCCGCATTCAATGCACCCGTAATCAGGCTTAACGCCGAGCTAATTGTCCCCATAATCGACCCCCGCCGGACGCGAATGCCACACGTCAGGATGCAATGATTCCGCTGCCTTGAGCCGTTGCATGTGCAGACGCGTCAAGACGCGCAGATTGGCTCGCGTTTCTGCCAGGAGACGTGCCATCACCGCCATGGATGCACGCTGCGCGGAGAGCTGCTGCTCCAGCCCCTTCATCGAAAACGCAGCGCGATCCGAGGACGCGACACGTCTGCTGGACAAGGCGGTCCCCGACCCGGCCGTGACGCTCTGCATCTGGCGGTTCAAATCAGCGCAGCAACGCGCCAACTCCTCCAGCCGATCCGCATCCATGCGAACCAGCGCATCGGTGGCCTCCTGCAGCAGACCCTGCCAGACCTGCACCGAATCTTCTCCGCGCGTCATCGTCTTCTGCTCCATCCCTCTGCCGCTTCCCTCGGGCTAAGTGCCGCACCGTGTCCCAGATACTGTGTCCCTGATACCATGTCTCAGATTCAGACACGCTGTGACATCCTGACCCAATCCTTACTCCTGTGTGAACATGCTTTGCATCACCCTGTCCGCCACTGCGGATGCAGGTACCAGATAGGTGCCATCCGCAAGCGCACCTTGCACCCGCTGCACCAGCGCGGTGCGCACATCGCTGCTGACTCCGCTTGAAGGCAGAGCCTGCGATAAATGCGCAGCCGCTGCACTGAGATGCGCCTGGTCGTTGCCCGCTCCCACGGCGCTCGACAAGGCAGACGAGGCACCGGTCGAGTTGCGGACCGTTGGGTTGGCCTCCGGAAGACTGGTGGCTCCCCGCGTCAGATTCGAGTTTTCAATTCCATTCCGAATATTCATCGATCTCTTTCTCCCACTGAGCAGTATCGGCGATTTTTCTAATCACTTCAGTCATTAATGTCTGAGTTTTCCTCAGTTCCCGGATTGCCTTCCCGCTTTTTCAATTTTCCCGGATTGAGTCGGGCGCAGGGGGGCCGAAGACAGGACGGAAGTCGTGGGATTCCGGACTGCATCTGCGGATTTGGCCGCAACATGACTGAGCTTTTTCAGAACACTGCTGGCAATGCCAAAGCCGCCTCGCTCCGACAATGCCTCGCCCAGCGCCTCGGACGCAAAGGAGGTCAGCGCCTGATTGGGTCCGCCATCCCCCTCATCGGTGACACCATCTTCGGCATCGCTGCTCAGTCCACCCATGCCCTGCATCTCGCGAGTCAATGGGCCAAGCAACTCCTGCATCATCGCCGCCTCAAACTGATGCGCGGCTGTGACCAGACGCGGGTTTGTGACGGCCGAGGCTGCGTCCGTCTGCAACGACCCGATGCCGCCCGATGCGAGGCGGGCAGAGGCCATGCTCACCGATGCAGGATCGGCTGCAGCCATGCCCGCCGGAACAGGATGAACCTGTTGTCCCGGCACAAAAGCAATACTTCCCATCACAGCACCTCCAGATCGGCTTCGAGCGCTCCGGCTGCCTTCATCGCCTGCAGAATCGAGATCACATCCCGCGCCGTTGCGCCGATCTTCTGCAACTCGTCGACCAGATCCTCTACAGTTGCTCCCTGCTTCAGCTCGATGCGATTGACGGGCTTGTCGTTGGCCTGGACCGAGGTTTGCGGCACCACCTCGGTCGTACCCTGGCCAAAAGCGTTGGGCTGCGAGACCTGGAACTCGGTGACCACATTGACCGAAAGTCCGCCATGCAGAATCTGCACCGGCTGGAGACGCACCTTGCCGCCGATCACCACCGTTCCCGTGCGCTCATTGACAACGACTTTCGCCCTTGGATAGACATTGATCTCGGTGGATTCCACACGATCCAGCAACTCCGGCAGGCTCTCGCCCGGTTGCGGAATCAGTTCGACCGTGCGGCTATCGACCACCTGGGCGCGCGGACCACCCAGACTGACATCAATGGCCTGAGCCATGCGCTCGGCGGTGTGGAAGTCGGCGTCCCGCAGCTCCACATCGACGGTGCGCATCTGCTTCAACTCAAATGGAACGGTTCGCTCCACCAATGCGCCGCCAGGTATGCGTGCGGTCGTCGGATAGTTCACCTGCGTTGTGTTGAAGCCGGCAGAGATGCGATAGCCGCCGATAACCAGAGGCCCTTCCGCCTGCGCGTAAATCTGCCCGTCCGGACCATAGAGCGGGGAAAGCAGCAACACACCCCCCTCCAGCGAGCGGGCATCCCCGGCAGAGGAGACCGTGACATCAATCTTTTGTCCAGAGCGGATAAACGGCGGCAGCGTCGCTTCAATGAACACCGCAGCCATATTTTTGACCTGCATATTCTGAGCGCTCAACGTGCCGGTCTGTGGCACATTCACGCCCATGCGCAGAAGAATGGAAAGCAGGGTCTGCATGGGAAAGATCGTCTGCTGCGTATCGCCAGTTCCGCGCAATCCGACGACCACACCGTAGCCGATCAACTGGTTATCCCGAATCCCTTCGATCGAAGCCACATCCTTGACCAGAGCGCGACGCTCTGGTCGAGGATCGGAACTCACCGAAACACCGCCTGCGCTGCCCGGGACATTTGAAGGCGGAGCATTCGGCGGCAGGCTCATGGTTCCAACACCTGCCGGAGGGTACTGCGCGCCCTGAGGCGCGATTCCAGGCTGCGGCACAAGGCCGGGAGCAGCAAGGAGGACGGTTGCCGGCGGTTGACTGATGCCGGTCAGCGGCCCGGCTCCGGCTTGCGGCAAGCCTGGGGCCTGCGGCAAGGCTCGGGCCTGCGGCTGGGGCAAGGCTCGGGTTTGTGGCAAGGCTCCAGCCCGTGGCAAGGCTCCAGCCTGTGGCAGAGCCTGCGCCGTCATCGTCATCGGAAGCAGCCCGCACAGCAGCAGGGCTACGATCCGGAAACCAGGCCACGCGCCGAACAAACTCCCGCTTCGCATCTTCTCTCGTATGGTCATCAGAACACCAGGATCCGTTGCAGGAATCGCCAGACGGGGTTCTGGCGATAGGTTGAGTCATTCACAATTCCCTTGCCCACGACCTCAATCTCAAGATCCGTCATCGCCGAGGAGTCCACCTGATTGAGAAAGTTCACATCCTCTGGTCGCACCAGCCCGCGCAGTCGAATCACCTGCGTCTGCTGCGAAAAAGTCAACTGCCGGGTGGCCTGCACCACCATCATGCCGTTGGGCAACAGATCAACAACCTCGCCGCCAAAGGTTGTGACCAGACTTGAGTTGGTAATGCTTTGACCTTGCGCAGCCAGGCTGGACGAGGAACTTTGCGCCAGCAGATTGGCCAGGGTGCTGGTGGGCTTGGGAGCTCCGAACAAGCCGGTGATGCCGCTGTTGGACGTCGAGGCACGCGCATTCTTCACCTGTCCGTCCGTCGATGCAGCCAGACTCTCCGTGACCACAATCGAGATCACGTCATGGAGCTTGGTGGCCTTGGCATCGTTGGACAGCCGCACCAGACTCCCCTGATCGCTCCAGATCGAACCGGCATTCAGCACCTCGGCATCATGCTCAGCTCGCACGCGCTGGATGTAGGTCGAAAGCGCTTCTTCCGGCGGCGTCTGCTTCTTTGCCGAAGTTCCCGGTTTTTTCTTGTGTCCCAGGGCGAAGGACGGGGACGGCGCTGCTGCCGCGAACAGCACAAAGGCGAGCGTCCACACGGATGCCACGCGGAGCCTTCCGAACGTGCGCAGTATGCCGAATTGGATTCGCTGACTCATCTCTGTTCCTTCTCCTCTGCCGACACTTGCCTGTCGATTCGGCGTGTACCCGCACGGGCGTGGCCGAATGTGCCAACTTGCACCCGGACCTATGAACCGTTTCTCCGCACCCGCATCCTTACATAGAACGGCGCTCACCAGCTCGCACCACTCCATTCGATCGCGCTATCCCACTGCACCAGCCCGTGCGCCACGGCGTGCGTGTGGACGATGCGACCTGCCGCTTTCCCAAATCCACCATTCCCGACTCTCAGGCGAACCAGAAGAGGTGTGCCCGCGGCTGCCGCAGCCAGCGCCACGCCCGGGAGTCGAGCCAACACACTGCCCTGACTTTGCATCACCACCACGGGATCGCCCACCTGGATCACCGGCTTCATGGCAACCACCCTCGCCTGTGCTGTCGTCACCGACCCGGGTTTCGTGCCGGCTGCAACTACGGATGCCGCTTTCCCTCGTGACTCGGCACATCCGGATGGCTTGGCTATCTCGACTGGACGAGCGGAATCGGCGATCGGAAGCCATCGGCCCGGCCGTCCACCACTTTGCTTCACCCATCGCCAACGAAGTCCCAGTGCTCGATCCTCCAGAATGCGGCTGCAATCCGGCTGAGTATGGTCACCCGCCGTGACGGAGCTTCCCGCATTCGCGTTGTTTCCGGCTGCGCCCCATGCCGACGGCGCGAAGATCAGCAGCAGCAACCCGCCGCCTACGACGGCCCACCGATACAACCTTTCCCGAAGCGTGCTTGCCTGGCTCACCGCGCCCTCACTGCGTCATGTTGTTGACTTGCGAATACATCTGATCCGCGGCCTTGATCACCTTGGAGTTCGATTCATACGCGCGCTGCGCCAGCACCATCTGCACAAACTCCGTGACCACATCGACGTTCGAGTTCTCCAGATATCCCTGCTGCAACATGCCAAGCCCTTCCACGCCGCCCGGATTGCCGACAATCGGATCGCCCGAGGCCAGAGTCTGCGTCAGCAGATTGCCGCCCATGCTTTGCAGCCCGCCGGGATTGGCAAAGGTGGCCAGTTGCAACTGCCCGAGCTGCGAAGGATTGGTCTGCCCCGGCAGCGTGGCATTGACCACGCCGTAGGGAGTGATGGTCACCGAGGTTGCATTGGGCGGCACGGTGATGGTGGGAATCACGATGTCACCGTTGGTGGTCACGAGGGTTCCCTGATTGTTGAGCTGGAACTGCCCGGCACGGGTGTAGGCGATCTGGCCATTCAACTGCTGCACCTGAAAGAATCCCGCTCCTTCAATGGCCACATCCAGCGGGTTGTTGGTCTGGTTCAGCTCTCCCTGCGTCATGATGACCTCGGTTGCAGCCGGCAGCGTGCCCAGGCCAATCTGCAAGCCGGCAGAGATCGTCGATTGCGTCTGCGCTGCGCCGGGAGTGATCAGATTCTGGTAAAGCATGTCCTGGAACTGCAGACGAAGCTGGTGGAAACCGGTCGTGGAGGAGTTGGCCAGATTGTTGGCAATGGTGTCCAGATTCATCTGCTGGGCCATCATGCCGCTGGCTGCCGTGTAGAGTGCTCGAATCATCTTTGTTTCTCCTTATTCGCCTGCGCGTCCTGATTGTTTCCATGCAGTTTGCCTTCGCGGCCTGCCTGCCGGCTGCATCCGGGGTCCTGCTGGTCAGCGGAACTGCCGATCCGCGAATCTGTCGGCAAGGAGCCGATCGTCGGCTCTCCTATCAGACGACGCGTGGCAGATCCTCGGCGGCTGTCTTGTTGAAGTCCAGATGAAAGATCGTGAGCGCCTTCTGCATCGTCTCTGCCTGGCGCTGCATGACGATCAGCTTCATGCTTCCTGTGATCGTGTCCTGATTGGAAGACTCAAGCGCGTGCGAATGAACCGGCGAGGCCGCCAGCGCTGTCTTCACCTTGTCCGGCGCTCGATAGCGATTGGTTCCTTCCGGGGTCAATTGCGTACCTTTGGGAAACGCAAAGACTCCCACGACAGCAACCGCTCCACCATCGACGGAGATCACGCCGTCGTCGCCGACGGCGATCTCGCCCGGAGGAATGACAATCGGCCTGGATTGCGCGGAGAGCACCGGGTCACCGCTGCCGTTGATCAGCACTCCGGTGTTGCTGCGATGAAAGCCGCCGTTGCGCGTGTAGCGAACTCCGTCCGGCGTCTGGGTGGCAAAGAATCCTTCGCCCTGAATGGCAAGATCGAGAGGATTTCCCGTCGCCGTCAGCGCGCCCTGACCCATATCCAGCTGGTCACCGTGGACAACACCATAATTGTTGACCGTCGAACCAAGCTGGGAGTTGCCTTGCAGCGGGTCGAGCAGCACCGAGCGAAAGTTCTCGCGCTCGGCCCTGTATCCCACCGTCTGCGCGTTGGCCAGGTTGTCTGCCGCCGCATCCAGAGCCTGCGTTCGAGCGATATATCCGGCGTAGGCAGCGTAATATCCACTATCCATTGCATCCTCCTGCGCCGTGACTGTTGCAGCAGGAGAACCAAAGATGGAAGCGATGGATTAGAGGGCTTTCAAAGGTGAGAGATGGCGAGATGAATTCTCTGCCGGGCAGGATCGCAGCAGAGTCCAGCCGCAGAACAGCAGTCTGGGAAATCCTGCCGAGCCTGCCGCCAGGGATCGGCTCCGACAAGGACCGGCATCTCGGAGCCTGAGGAGACGGAGAGTGGAGCAGCACCAGAGATGATCTTTCCGGCGTGATCCTTCCGGAGTGATCTTTCCGGCATGATCCAGAAGAGGACGATCCCTTGAGGACGATCTGTCGGGAACGATCCTTCTATGTCTTGGAAAGCTCTGATCTCAATGTTTCGGCTCGAAATTCTGCTCCAGCAACAGCGAATGAAACGAACCCGGCGGGAAGCTGAGTGTTCGTGCTTCCAGGTAAAAGCTGCCGGGCCGAAACATCAGCCGCGGCGATGGACTACTGCAATCCGTCGCAGATGATCGTGACCTCGAAGTGAGAGCTTTCGAAACGATAACAGTGATGCAGGCGAAACTCGGGTGCCTGCACATGGATGTTGTAGTTGCTTCCGGTAATGACGGCTGGAATGGATAGCCCGCATTGTGCCGAAAGATCAGGCACCTTGCCCTTCCAGGCGCCTGCAAGCATATTGCAGATCTCCCCGATCGCATCCTTGACCGTATCGTCCAGATCGGTGAAGCTCATCCCCGTCAGCCGCGCGGCAATCACCAGGGCCGTGTCACTGTTACAGCGAAAGACGCAGGCCCCGGTGAGGATGCCGCCAAACCCGACTACGGAAGTGATCGTCTCTGAGGCAACAGCGCCTGTGCAGGGAACCATCTCGCATTGTGCTCCCAGCATCGTTCCAAACACTTCTTCGACCGTGGATTGCAGATGCACAGGATCCGCAACCGTTTGAAGATTCTCTCGCAGTGACTGCGCCATAACCGATCCTTCCTCCCGACTCCAGCTTGCTTGTCTGAATTCCTTGCCTGAATGACTTCAAAGTTGCCGCTGTGAACTCTCAGCCTCGAATCTTCTGCTTCCAGCCGGGCCGCGACAGGCCTTGCCGACTCTCTCGCCCTGCCACGGCCCGAAGAAAATAGAACTCAAGAGACCGACACTACGCGCACAGACCTCGGAAGCTCTGTGCCTGCTTGGATCAGGCTGCAATCAGCGGCAGCACACGCTCCTTGACCTGTTCAGCGGTGAATGGTTTTCGGATATACCCCTGCGCTCCGGACTGAATCGCCTGCCGCACATGCTCCTCGCTGGATTCGGTCGTAATCATGACCACCGGGACGCCATCGGCAAGCTTCTGCGCTCGCAACTGACGCAGGAACTCCAATCCATCCATCGATGGCATGTTGATGTCGGAGAGAATCAATTGCACAGCATTGTTGCGCAAAGCATCGAGACCCTCCACGCCACTGCCAGCCTCCAGCACCACCAGCGGATCCAATCCAGCCTGGCGCAAGGCACGCTCGACAATCTTGCGCATCACCGACGAATCATCCACAATCAACACCCGAATCTCGCTCATCCAGCTGCTCCTCTATCTCCAATATCCGCTCAGGTTTTGCAGGGCATGGGTTCATTGCTTGCCCAGCGTCTCGATAGACTCTCTATCGGCTGGAGGAGGAAAAACATGAGCCTCGCGTTTGCGCATCCTGCCTCTGTCGCGAGCCTTCCTCACACTTCCGGGCCTGACGTCTGAATTACTCACCGGCTCTCGCCGCAGCGTCGTTTCTGGATCTCACTCCTGATTCAGCGCGCAGATCACGTCTTCCATACTCTCCGCATCGTGCAGCAGTGTGGAAACAGGTTTGCGCCACATGCGCAGCCACAGAAAATCGTGCAGACGAACCAGTCGGGATTGCACCGGTTTTACCTTTTCCACGACACGGCTCAGCGCGCGTCCCAGTTGCGCTTCACTGGAAACCTCAAGCAACTCCACGCGTGGAAATGGCACCGTCAGAATGCGCGTATGCGCCTGCCGAAATTCGCTGTCCGGAACAAGTACCGCTTCGACTCGCATCTTCAGAATGCGCTCCATGGCAAAAGCCACCACCGGATCAGGACGGTCCTCAAAGCCGAGATAGAGCAATCGCTCCGACGAGACACGCAGCGGCAGCGCACCAAACGCATCCACAAAAAGCCGCGGCAACGCGGGAGCCATCGCAACTCCGTCATGAAAGGGCAGAGAGACCACCGGACAGCTCCACTGCAAACCCAGCGCACGAGCCACCAACGCCTCCGAGACGCCCTCCTGCTGCACCAGCCAGCGACCGATTCTGCCTTCCCCGGCCCGTCGCTGTGCCTCGATGGCCCGCCGCAGTTGTCCGGCATCAATCCATTGCTGCTCCAGCATCACCAGCCCCAGCGGAATTCTGTGCTGATACAGACGCGTCTCCCGGTTGCGACCCTCCATCTCTCGACGTACGGCCTGCTCCATGCGTTTTTGCGTACAGTTTTGCGAACACGTCCAGCCGTCTTCAAAAATTGGCACCGTCCTGCGACGCAGCAAGTGGATCCATCCGGTGGCGCAGTTCGGGTTGCTGCATCGAGAGAAGAATCCGGCGCGCACCTCATCGGAGGAGACAACATCCGGCGCGCGCAGCGTGTGCTCTTCGTCGCCCGCCGTGAATGCATCCTGACCCACGGGCTGACTTTCATTCTGGCTGATCTTCCCGCTCAGCGATCCTAAAAGAGGCATCGGATACTCTCCAGTCTGCGCTGCGGCTCAGCGACCTGGGTCACTCGCAACCCAAAGTTGCCATTGACCAGAACCACCTCGCCGCGCGCCACAATTTTGTCTCCCACCACCAGATCGACCGGGTCGGTGATGTGTCGATCGAGCTGCACCACATCACCTGGTCCAAGATCGAGAATCTCTCCCAGAGGCATCTCGCGCGAACCGAAGCGCAGGGACGCCTCCAGCTCCACATCGAGCAGCAGTTGCAACCCTTCGGAGAGCATACTGGTATCGGTTGGCTCGTCTTCGGACGATTGAACTTCCGCTCGGGCCGCTGCCTGCTCTGGCTGTCCCGCTTTTGCAGGCGCTTCCACCTTCTTCGCATCCTCGATCCGGGTCGGCTTCAGATCGCTCTCCACCAGCACCACCCAGCTTCGCTCTCCGGCGCTCAATTGAAAGGCCCGCGTAATCTTGTTCTCCGCATTGGCCGGGCCAAACGCTGTAACCTGACATTTGGCGCCGCTCCGCGCCAGCAGATCCCCGGCGGCAGCTTCCACTGTCTCCCGGATCAGTTCCCCCCAGGCAGCATGGACATCCGGCACGTCGCCGAGCAGCGACCCTTCGGCAAGTCCGCCATCGAGCAGGATGACAAACCGCCCCTGCTCCTCGCCATCCACAGTCGCCACAAACCCAAACGACCCCTCCGGCAACGGTCTGGGCAATGCCTCGCTCAGCACTGGCTCGCCCACCAGCGCCTGACTCAGCAGGCTGGTCGCCACCTGCATCCAGCAGTCGAGAAACTGAAGCTTCTGACTCATTGCGCGACTCCTTTTTCCAACATCGCCTCCAGGCGCGCGCCACGATGCGCACCCATACGAATGGGCTGAGCTTCAAACAATGTCTGTCCACCGACGCGCAGTTCGGAGAGCCGATTCACAGGCAGGTTGAGGCGGATCACCTTGCCCACCGCCAGATCTTCCAGCTCCCGCGCCTCCAGGCGCACCGAAGGCAGCTGCAGAGCTGCGCCAAATTGCAGTCTTCGCGCCATCTCCTCGATCCGGCGACGCGCATCCGTCGCATGGCGACGGCGCCCGCTCCACTCCCCGATCAAGCGTCGCAGGATGGTGTTGGCCACGACTGCGGGAAAAGCAAGATTCAGCAATCCGGAGGTCTCCTGCATACGAATCTCGAAACTCAGGCAAAGCGTTTTTTCGGTCACCGGCATAATCCGCGCCGTCTGTGTCTGCATCTGCCGCCGTTCAAAGTTGAAGCTCAAGCCGACCGTCTGCCAGGCCGTGGTCAGCTCACGGCAGACAATCTCCACCACACTGGCCACAATCGCCTCTTCAATATCCGTCAGCTCGCGCAACTCTCCAGGCTGCCCCTCGCCTCCAAGCAGCAAATCCACCATCGCCGGAGCCATGCCCAGATCCAACTGCAACACTGAAAGCGCTCCGAGTGGCTCCAGCCGCACCGAAGCAACGTAGGATATCTCCGGAATCCGCAGCAGAAACTCATTGAATGGAATCTGCTCGGCGGAGACCAGATTGACCTGCAAACGAGTCCGCAACCAGGCGGAGAGATTATGCGTCAGGTTGCGTGCGAACAGATCGTTGAGAATGCTGATCGCGCGGAGCTGTTCGGTTGAAATCTGCCCTGCTGCGGCAAAGTTATACGGCAAAACGCGCGCCTTGACCACTCCGGCGCCCTCGGACGTGGTCGCTCGGGCGGCTTGAAACAGCGCATCGATCTCATCCTGCTTGAGAACCTTTTCCATCTTTCTACTCTCTCCGCAGCCGGCTTGGAATCGTCTGTCAAGCCCGGATTTCCTCGCGTTGATCTTCCTGTTTTCGGACACTCAGCGAAAATTTCCCGCTCCGACCCGTTTGTGATCTCTGCGTATTCCGTCCCCGCACCCCTCTCAGCGCAGGATCGAGACGCCCGGTCGAGTCATCGGGCGAGAGATCAGCGTATTGGGCAAGGGCGGGCGTGGAGCCGTTGCAGCCTTGCCTGATCTTTTCTCGCCGCGACGCGTCAGATCTCCCAGCGCAGCCCGCAGATGCAGCACGGCCGAGGCGTGAATCTGCGAGACGCGCGATTCCACCACGCCCAATGCCAGGCCAATCTCGCGCATCGTCATCTCCTCGTAGTAGTAGAGCGTCATGACCAGACGCTCCCGCTCCGGAAGCTCCGTGATCGCTTCCGTCAAACGCTCCTGCATCTCGCCTCGCAAGCAGTGAAAGAGCGGGTCGTCATCGATGCGGCCAGGAATGTAGGCCAGTTCCTCTTCGCCTGAATCCTCGTTCCGTTCGAGGTGCAGCGTGCCAATCTCCAGTCCCTTCAGCTCACCCAGCAGTTGCTGATAGGCATCCAGCTCCACGCACAATTCACGCGCCACCTCGGCCTCGGATGGCGCTCGTCCCAGATTCGCCGTCAAGGTCCGAATCGCCTCTTCGACAGCTCGTCCCTTGCGCCGCAGTTCGCGTGGACTCCAGTCCAGTGTGCGCAAGCTGTCGAGAATCGCTCCGCGCACACGAAACTGCGCATAACTGCGAAACTGTACTTTCTTGTTGGGATCAAATTTGCAGAAAGCATCCATCAACCCGACGACACCGGCCGAGACCAGGTCTTCCATCTCGACGTGTTGTGGCAGTCGCTCATGAATGCGGCGGGCCAGGAAGCGCACCATGGGCAGATGCTCAAGCAGGAGCCGCTCCTGCTCCGAGGTAAACTCGCCCGCCCCAGCGCGATATCCACCGACGCCAGTGCCCAGCGTCTTTGGATCGAGCGCTTCCAGCTCTGAGTCCACCTTCTCTGAACCTGCGGTCTCTGTTTCCGCAAGCTCCGCTGCTTCAAACGCCTCTTCCGGCAAGCCCGACTCCGGCAACTGTTCTCCTTCAGGGGAAGCTGCCCATGTGGCTGCGCGTTGCGTCTTCGCTCCACGCACACTCGCTCGCTGGATCCGCTTCGCTGCTTCACCCACAGGCTGATGGCCCATCTCAATCTCTTCCCTGCCCTGCGTCTGGCTCTCTTTCATCCTGGACATCGCACTCCCTCAGTGATTCCCGGTTTTTCCTGCTTTTGACATTCCACCCATGCGCCGATTCAGCTTCGATCTCTGCGAGCATCTTCGCGCCCGGTTTCCATCCATCTCTCCCCTGCGCCCCGAACAAATTTCGCCCGGATGAATCTCCGCTCATTCATGCCTGTTGCTTCAATCCCTGTTGCTTCAATGCCTGTTCTTTCTCAGCTCGTACGATTGCCCATCTCCACCCGTGAACGATCGTGATTCCTGGTCATTCCTCGTACATACGGTCGTCTAAAACCACGAACGCGCATCAACGAAGAGTGCCCACGGCGCGCAAACGGATCTCCGGTGGAATGTCGCTTGCCGCTACCACTGCAACGCGTGGCGCCCATGGCTCCATCCACCGCTTGACGTAATAGCGGGCCGGACTCGGACACAGAAGCACGGGGAGTGCCGTCGCAGGCGCGGAACCGATAAGCTGCCTCAAAGAATCGCCCAGACGACGAATGACGGGAACGCCACTGCGCCCGGAGTTCATGAGTCCCGGAGTCATCAACTGGCGCTGACCGGCCTCCTGAGCCACCGTGCCCAGCACCTCTTCTTCCAGCGAAGCATCCATCAGGATCACGGCAAGCTGACCATCGGCATCGAGCAGTGGCTGGATCATGCGGCGTCCCAGTGCGTGCCGAGCCGCCTCCACCAGCGCCACCACGTTTTTGTTTTGCGGTGCGCATTCCAGAATCGCTTCCAGAATGGTGCCCAGATCGCGGATCGAGACACGCTCACGCAGAAGCTGCTCCAGCACCTTCTGCACCTCGCCGAGCGTGAGCAGCTTCGGCACCAGCTCTTCCATCAGCTTGGGATGAGAGTCGTTCAGGCTGTCCAGCAGTCGTTTGGTCTCGGCGCGACTCAGCAGTTCAAAGGCGTGTTGCCGCATCATCTCACCCAGATGGGTCGTCACCACGGTGACCGGATCGACGACCGCATATCCAGCAGCAATCGCCTGATCCTCCAGTCCCGGAGCAATCCACAATGCAGGTACGCCAAAGGCCGGCTCGCGCGTCTCACGGCCGGGCAAGGTGCCACGCGTGGTATCGGTGGTCACGGCCAGCAGTTGGGATCCTTCTGTCTGCCAACGGCCAATCTCCATGCCGCGAAGCGAGAAGAGATACTCGCGCGGACGCAGACGCAGATTGTCCGAGATATGCACTGGAGGAATCAGGAATCCCAGCTCCTGCGTCATTTGCCGTCGCAGGGTGCGTACTCGATTCAACAGTTGTCCACCCTGCTTCTCGTCGACCAGCGGAATCAACTGGAAGCCGATCTCGAGCGTCAGCTCTTCCATACGAAGCAACGCCGTCATCTCCTGCATGGCCGCAGGCTGCGCCGCCGCTCCCGGCGCACTGGCCACAGCGCCTTCACCCGGTGCGGCAGCCGAGCTTTCCGGGCTTCGCATCAGCCGGGCGATTGCCACCAGCCCCAGCGCCACCAGGAGAAAGGTCAGCTTGGGCAACCCGGGAATGAGGGTCAACGCGGCGCAGACTCCGGCTGCAATATACAAAGTGGCTGGCCGCTCAAAAAGCTGCGAGCGCAGTTCCCCGGAGAGCGTGTTTGCGCCGCTGGTGCGCGTCAGCGTGATGCCGCCGGCGACGGAAACCAGCAGCGAAGGAATCATCGTTACCAGCCCGTCACCCACGGTCAGCACCGTGTAGGTGCGCACCGCCTCGCTCAAGGCAACGCCCTGTTGCAACGTCCCGATCAAAAGTCCGGCGATGATATTGATTGAGGTAATCAGAATGGTCGCCATCGAATCCCGCTGATTGAAGCGCGCTGCGCCATCCATCGCACCATAGAACTCGGCTTCGCGCGCAATCGCCTGACGGCGACGGCGGGCCTCCTGCTCGTTAATGAGGCCCGCATTCATATCCGCGTCGATGGCCATCTGCTTGCCCGGCAGCGCATCCAGCGTGAAGCGCGCCGTGACCTCGGCGGTACGGACTGCGCCATGGGAGACGACGAGAAACTGAATCGCGATCAAAGCCAGGAACAGTACAAAACCGACGACATAGTTGCCGCCAACCACAAACTGCCCGAAGGCTTCGATCACGTTGCCTGCCGCCCCGGTCCCCTCGGAGCCATGCAGCAGAATGCGACGACTGGAGGCGATATTCAGTGCCAGTCGAAAGAGCGTGAGCAACAGCAGCAGCGTGGGAAAGACGCTCAGCTCGACCGCTCGCCGCACCTGAACCGCCGTCAGGAAGACCAGCATCGAGGCCGCCATGGATATGGCCAGCAGAAGGTCCAGCGCTGCCGCCGGCAGCGGCACCAGCATGACGAAGATGACGCTGATGGCGCCGATCGGCAACATATACTCTCGCAGCCTTCCCAGCCACGAAAATCGGACTCCCTGCATCGTCGGTGCCACGGCTACCGTGCTCATTGCTCGCCTCCACGATTCGTTGTCTGCTTGTCACCGCCGGTCTGCGACCGGGTCGGCTTCCTTGTGCGATTTCCTGCCTGCGGCGACGGACCGGCTGCACCTGGCCTTCCGCGTCTGCGAGTCAGGCCGGAGATACGCGCCGCAGGAGGCGGTTCGGCAGAGGCTCGGGGCGTTTTGGTGGCAGCGCCCTGCGAGCGTCGATGTTTGGCACTGTCCATCACGCGCTGGCGATAGAGATAGGCCAGAATCGAAGCGACTGCCGCATACAACTCGACCGGAATCGATTGCCCAGGCTCGACGACCCGAAAGAGAGAGCGCGCCAGCGGCGGATTCTCGATCACAGGAACTCCCGCCCAGCGTGCCTCCTGCTTGATCTCCTCGGCCATCAGATTGCGCCCTTTGGCCAGCACCCTGGGCGCTTCCATCGTCTCGAAGTCAAAACCCAAAGCCACGGCATAATGGGTCGGGTTGGTGATGACCACGGCGGCCTTGCTCACATCCTGCTTCACGCGACGCCGTCGCGCCTGGCGTTGCAAGTTGCGAATCCTGCCGCGAATCTGCGGATTGCCTTCCGTATCACGAAACTCTTCGCGCATCTCCTCGCGGCTCATGCGCAGGCGTTGCTCGCGGCTGCGCCACTCCACCACGTAGTCCACCAGCGCCCAGCCAAACATCACCCACGCTGCCACCAGCAGCAGTGTCCACACATCGTCGCCCAGCTGGATCATCCGCTCGGTGGAAAACGGCGCGACCTCCCACTGATGCTGGATCCGCGCAATCACGAGGACCGCAAGAATGGCCGTAGGCACCATGGACTTGCCCAGGCGCGCCAGCGCACGCAGCGAAAACAGATTCTTCCCGTTCGCAAGCGGACTCACTCGATCCAGCTTCCAACCCAGCACCTGAGGATGAAACTGCACTCCACCGGTCTGCAAAATCCCGGCACCCAGCGTGCCCGCCACCACCGCGGCACCCACCAGTGCAAACGGCGCCAGGACACTGCCCATCTGGGTACGCAGCAGCGTCAGAGTGTTTGCCAACGTGGCATCCTCCCAGTGCGACGGACCACCCAATCCCATTGCGGCTTCGATGACTCCCGCCCAGCGAGCCAGAAACTCCGTCCAGGCAAAGCGCATCAGCATCACTCCGGCCAGCGTTCCCGCCGCTGCGGTCAGCTCCTTGCTGTGAACCAGATCTCCTTCGCGCCGCGCTTTGTCGCGTCGCTGGGGAGTGGCTTTCTCTGTGCGATCTCCAGCCACCGTTAGCCTCGCACCGCCTGCATCAGCAAGCGTTCGGCGGCCATCAGCAGATCATCAAAGCGCGCCTCCAGATAACGAGGCCACAACGCCAGCGTGCCCACCAGCACGGCCAGACCGAGCAGCGTCTTGAGAGGAATGGTCAGCGAGATCACCGGCAACTGCGGCGCCAGACGCCCGACCAGTGCGACCGCAATATCGACGAGGACGGTAACCGCCAGCAGTGGCGCTGTCAGTTGCAGGGCGGCGAAAAACGCTCCCGAGAGCATCGGCATCAGACCGTGGGCCAGCGTCTCCGGGCGCAAAGTGAAACTGCCCGGCGGAAGAATGCGCAGGCTGTGAATCAACGAATCAAGAAACACCCTGTCCAGCCCCGCCGTAAAGAGTATCCACAGTCCAAAAAGCTGGAAAAGATCCGCCAGCAGCGGCGTCTGAATCTCCGAACTGGGATCCAGCAAATTGACGAGCGAGAAGCTGAACTGCACTCCGGCCACCTGCCCGGCCAGCAGCAGAATCTCGCTCAGCAGGCCCAGGGTCAGCACATAGACTCCACCCACGGCCAACTCGGCCAGCACGCTTGAAACACCGAGCACAGGCGGCTTCGACTGCGCCATCGCCACCGGGACCAGCAGCCAGGTCATCAGTACGGCCAGAACGATCTTGGTGCGCGCTGCAAAGACACGGGAAGAAAACAGCGGCCCAATCGCCAGCACGACGCTCACGCGGATCAGGATCAGCACCAGCGTCGAAGCTACCGCACTCCAGTTGCGGGCCACCTCTTGAATCTGTGCCGTCTCCATCGCTGCCACTCCCATTCCCTGACATCCCGGTTTGCCATGTCTGCGCTCAGTGGGTGTAGCGGCCCAGGTTGTCATACAACACATGCGTGTACCCGGTAAGGCGATGGATGAACCACGGCATCGCCACAGCCAGCAGACCGACGACCACAAACAGCCGCGGCACCGAGGTCAGCGACTGGTCCTGCAATGAGGTCAGGGTCTGCAACAGGCTCAGGACAAAGCTGATCAGCACAGTCGCCGCCAGCACCGGCGTCGCCACGATCATCGATTCCTTCAGCAGTTGCCGAATCATTTCCGCAGCCATATCGGGCGTCATGTACTTCCTCCATGCAGAGATTTTCAAAACACATCTTTGGGGGAGATACTCCCGCCTTATCCAGATGCCTTATCCGGCGAGCGCAATCAAAAACTCTTCAGCAGAGAACCGGCCACCAGATTCCATCCATCCACAATCACAAACAGCAAAATCTTGAGCGGGGTCGAGATCACCACGGGTGGCAACTGGAACATGCCAATCGAAGTCGTCACCGCAGCCGTCACCATGTCGATCAACAAAAAGGGCAGATACAGCACAGCTCCAATGGCAAATCCCGACTTCAGTTCCGAAAGCATGTAGGCGGGCATCACGACGCGCATGGGCAGATCCATCGGCTGATTGGGACGTGGAATCTGCCCGGCAGCGGTAAACAAGGCAAGGTCCTTTTCGCGCGCATAGCGCAGCAGATACGCTTTGATCGGCGTTACTCCCTGATCCATTGCCTGCCAGCCCGTCACCCTGCCCTCGCGATAGGGCGTCACCGCCTGCTGCTCCACCTGCACCAGCACCGGCTGCATCAGAAACCAGGTCATCACCATGCCCAGACCCAGGAGTGTGCTGTTTGAGGGAGCCGTCTGTGTGCCCAGCGCCTGACGCAGAAAGTGGAAGACCACCATCAGCCGCACCATCGGCGTGACCGCCATCATCAGCGCCGGCAGCAGGGTGATCACGGTAAGCACAAAGAGAATCGTCCACGGCGTGGAATCACCCGGCCGCAGACGTGTGCTCAGATCGGGTAGCAGGGGTACCGCGCGCGGCGCTGCCACCCGCATCATCAAAAGAAGCGCGCTCACTGGATCTCACTTCCCAGCGCCGGTTGTACGGGCCATCGCGGCACGTCGACCGAGGCGTTTGTCTGGGCTGTCCGCCCCAGCTGCGGCGATCGCAGGGATCGCACCGGCTGCGGTTTGGGCGAGGAAGGCTTGGTCTTGCCGGCAACAGATTTCTCCACGCTTCCGCGCTGCTTCCGCACACCGGAAGCCTGTGGCACGAACAGCATCGTTGGAGTCTGCTCGCCCGCAGTGGCCAGCAACAGACGCTGCCCATCCACTTCAACCAGGAGCAGACGAGTCCGCGGAGCGACGGAACACTGATCCAATACACGCAGCCGAGGCGCGCCATCCGGTCCTCGATGTCCACGCAGGATCCGTTGCCTCATCCGCTTCTGAACCATGGCCAGGCCGCCTGTCCATCCAAGCCGACCCAGCTGCGCACAGCGCCGAAACATCCGCGTCATCGTCGTCTGCAAGCGGGTCAGAGGGCGCGTGGACGAAACCGCTTCCGCGGCAGCCTGCACTCGCGCGCGCCGAACGACGGAAGCCGCGGGGATTGGGGTGGCTGGCAAGGCAGCGCTCTGCGAACGGGCGGGCCGCCTCACGCTGCCCGACGGCGTGGACGCCGCCGCCAGGGGCTGGGGTGCTTGTCTGCCCGGGGTTTGGGCAGTGATTTGGCTTGATCGCACTCGTCCGGTGGGTTGTGTCACTTGGATGCCTCCGCTCATGCCAGCCTCGTCACGCGGACCGCAAGCTGGGTTTCGATCACTTCAAATTCCGTCCAGGCAAGCTGCACGTCTCCGGAGGCCAGAGGCATATCTTCGCCATGTGCCCACTGCGACTCAAGCACCGTGCCCGCCGACATCGCCAGCAGGTTGCGCACACGAAAGTTCCGCAACGGGATGGCGACTGAAACCGCAACCGGCAAGGGCAGAAAGATCGTCGGCACAGGATCCATATCCTGATCGGTGTTCAGGGAATGCACAGAATTTGCTTCGGAAAGATTTCCGCCCGTGCTACGCCCGGAAGCCTCAGCCGGAACCAACCCGTGTGCGTCACTCGATGCCGCAGATGGAGCCGACTCCGCGGCAAGCGCCGGAGGAATCGGACGAAGCGTGCTTTCCGAGGAAGAGATGGGTGAGACCGATGCCATAAGCCGTCCGGAAGTGAAGTTCACAACTCCGAGGAGCAATCGACGGACCGGAATGGGGAGATGCTTATAAGAAAATTCTCAGAATTGCAGCCGATCGCCAGAAGAGCAGACGGCGGGAACGATGCGATCCCGGAGAGTGGCGGAGTCGGTTCAGCGGGTTGAGTGGCGAGCGGGGCCAAGAGTTTCTGTCTCGGCCCAACCCGATGTCGCGTTTTTTCTGCTGTTTTCCGTCTTCGGCGCGCTTTAGCTAGGTGCGCCTGCCTTCCGCGAATCACCCGTCAGCGAACCATGTCGATCGTGTCCTGAGCCACCGTATCGAAGGTGGTGACCGCCTTCGAATTGGCTTCAAAGGCTCGTTGCGCGATGATCAGGTTGGAGAACTCGGTCGAGATATTCACATTCGATTGCTCGAGCGAACCACCCTGAATCGTTCCAAGACCTGCTGTTCCAGAGACACCCGAAACCGCTGATCCGCTAGCCAGCGTCGTGGCATACTCGCCGTTACCCAGCATACGTAGCCCCTGCGGATTGACGACCGTGGCCAGCGCCACCTGACCGACAGCCTGCTGTTCACCATTTGAGAAGGTGGCCACGACCGTGCCGTCGGAGTTGACGGCAAAACTCTGGTACTCGCCGCTGGCATAGCCATTCTGGTTGGTAGCCGAAACCGCCGAAGCAGCATCCACCTGAGTCAGCGTCGAATTCCCTGCCGTGTTATACAGATTCCATCCAAAGGTCAGATTGGAGGCTCCATCGGCAAGTCCGGTGAAGCTGATACCGGTCACATTGCTCGCCGGAGTCACCAGGTTGCCGCTGCTATTGAAGGTCAGCGTGCCCGTGGTGTTGGTCGAGGTTCCAGAGGCTGTCTGGTCACCGGGCGGCAACGAGATCGAGTAGCTCCAGGTGTTGGTGCCGGTCTTGGTGTAGTTGATGGTCGCCACATGGCTCTGCCCCAGCGAATCGTAGAGCGTGATCTGGCTGGGCACCGATGTCCCAACGGCCGCTGCCGAGCTGAGGTTGGCCGTCATACTCATCGACGTTGTCGCCGCGGGCGGCTCGACCTGACCAACCGGGATGTTGAGCGCGGTCAAAGGCGCGTTGGTATTCACCACACCATTGGTCGCCGGATAGCCCATCACCGCATGGCCATCCTGCGAGACCAGCCCACCGCTTGCCGTCATCGTAAAGTTGCCATTGCGCGTATACAGATTCGCTCCATTCCCTGCGCTGAGCACAAAGAATCCATTGCCATCGATAGCCATGTTGCTGGCTGTTCCGGTCGCATTCACGTTGCCCTGGGTAAAGTTTGAGGCGATGTCGGCCGTCTGTACGCCGGAACCCTGCTGAATCGGATTGCCTGATCCGGTCTGACCGATCTGCTGGTAGAAGAAGTCCGAAAAGTTGACGGTCTGATCCTTGTAGCCCGTCGTGTTCATGTTGGACAGGTTGTTGGCGATGGTGTTCAGCGCCGTTGCATCGGAATTCAACCCCGTAAGCGGAATATAAAAACTTGCCACAGTCTCTCCTCCTGAATTGTTGTCCTGCTGTTGACTGCCTTGCGCGAGGGCGCGTCAAAATCCGACGTCGCCGACACCCGACCCTGCTTGACTCAGCGAGAACTCCCTGTAAACCTGGCCAGCGGAATATCCCGAATTGCGTGCCCGAAACCGGTGGGCCGAGCCGAATGGTTCGCTGCCGGATGCGCCAGAGCGCTGGCTACGCTTTCAGCCGCTGCGGAGACAGGCGGCACACTCATATTTCCATGTACCACCCTGGCGGATGCCCGAACCGCTGCCGCATCGAGGTTTTGTGCCTGAGCTGTGCTGGAAGACGCCGCCGAATGGCTCGGCAAGATGCCCGGCCCGGCAGTCATCGCGCTGCCCGTCACGCCGGTCGGCAGGGTCACCGCACCCGTGCCAGAGCCGGAACCTGAACCGGAGCCCGTACCTGTGCCCGTTCCGCTGCCTGCACCCGTGCTGCTGCCGGAGCCGATCGCAGAGATGTTCTGGTTGATCGATATGAGCTGCTCCAGGCTGTTGATCTGCACCAGTTGATTGATGTACGCGTTCGGATCAACGTCGGCTGTCGGATCCTGATTCTGCATCTCGGTCACGAGCAGGGTGAGAAAATCGTTCGCCGTAATACCGGTTGTAGCGTCGCTTGCCGAGTTGCCGGATTGCGTCGAACTGGCCGTCGCCGGACTCGCCAAACTGCTCACCGCTGCCTGCGGCTTTGTCTCGGGATTCCATGCCGAAAGCATGCCCATGATCGCTGACTGACCCATCGATGACTCCTTTTGCGTCTCTGAGCTTTTGCTTTTCGACGCTTACACTGTTGCGCCTGCCGTGCCAAAGACAACCCCGAGCGATGGAGAAACTCTCATTGGAAGGCTTGCCCTGCGCTCAGAGTTCTTTCATGCACCGGTTGACGAATTAGGTCACGAACCCGGTCACATCCGGTCATGCGCGAACCGAAATTGTCTGACCCACCCCGATGCGAGCCGCCTCCATGCGCATCTCGTTTTGCATGGCGTGCCCGGTGCTTCCACGGTCCAGTGTGGCCGGGGCAAATCCTGCCGGAGTGAAGGAACTTGACTCCACTCCGCCAACTGCTCCGACGGCATTGGGACTGGAGTGATTTCCGCCTGTACTCTCGCCTGAACTCCCTCGGGAACCGCGCTCGGAAGCACCACCCGCCAACCCCTGCTGCGCGGCCTGTGCCATGCTTTGCATGAGGCTTGGATTCGGCGTCCGCCCCTGATCCATGGCTCCGCCGGAGTTCATCGCTCCACCCGGATTCATGGCACCGCCGTGGTCCGTCGTCATCGCCGCCATACTCGACGGCATCCCGACAGCCAGTCGATCAACCGGCGTTGCCCGTTGCGCCAGCCAGCCTCCAAGTGATCCAAGCTGCCCCTCCAACGCCCGACGCGCGGCCTCGGAACTGGGCACCAGCGTGGCCTGAACCCCTCCCGCAACCTGACGCGCCTGCAACTCCACATATCCCAGCCGGGCATCCTGATAGCCCACGGAAAGACTGGCTCCTCCCGATATCGTCCGCGCTTGCTGGGCCGGATTCCAGGCTCCACTGGCCGCATCCAGCGCCTCAAAGACCTGCCCGGGATGCTGCGCCGGCGCCGCGTGCCCATTGGCGGAGGTCGCCGTCACCGACTGAGCGCCGAAAGTCGCGCCAGAAGTCGCACCGGATACCGTTGCGCCTGTGACCGATGCCGGATTCTCCCCGGGATGGCCTGCCATCGTTGCAGCCCAGGTTCCAGCCTGCGGTGCGCCAACTGAGGGTTGCGCCGCGCCATGCATCGACGTGCCGGACTTTGAAGCCACAGAAGGATCGGCAGTGGAAGGATGCCCGGATGCTGACCCCATGGCCGGTACAGCCGCCGAACTCAAATCCGGGCCTTGCGTCTTCGGCACACCCGACGACGCAGACAAACTGGACGTTGTCGCGCCCGAAGCGGCCAGATTGGCTGAGCCTGAGCCGATCTGGCTCACTTGAGTGGAGACAGAAGGCGATGGAATCGTCGAGGAGACGGGCTTGCTGATGACGTCGGCAATCGACGGAGAAGCGCTGGAAGCTGCCGAGAACCGCGTCGAAGCCGAGGAAAGTGACCGTTCACCCGCCGCCAACTCGGGCAATCGCATGGCTCCGACAGTGGGCTGAATGGGCTGGACCCACTTCTCCGGCGTTGCCGCCCCATCCACACCCAGAGGAGTCGTCTGCCCCATGACTGCGGAAAAATTGACGCCGCTCCCGGGCAGAGAGCTGAACTGGCCCATCTGGCCTGACTGGCCCGGATGATTGGATCCCGATTGCACCACACCCGATTCGACCGGCTGCGGCAGAGCCGTCGAGACAGCTTCCAGCCCACGGGCCAAACCTGCATCGGCCACGCTGGCGCCGAAGGCCAATCCGCCTGACAGCAGAGAGCTGGACTGGGCTGGGCCGGACTGGGCCGAACTGAGCAGGGCTGGGCTGAGCAGGGCTGGGCTGGGCAGGGCTGAGCGAGATGCTGCGGGAAGCAGCGCTGGAATCGGGGTCGGCATTGGAGGCACCGGAGCAGCGATATGCACTCCGTTCGGCGAAGCCGGAGACGCCATGCTCTTCTGTGCTGCGCTGGCCTGTTTTTGGGTTGCCGAGTGCGTCCTGGCAGAGGAAGTCTTCGACCCATCGGCCGCAAGCCCGGCTTGAATCGAGATCACCTTTGCCGGTGCGGCCATCGCCGGGGAAGTGGTCGGCAAACCCTGAGAAGCGGCGAGCATGCTCTCGGTCGTGGCCAGGCTGCCAGTCTCCATCCCGGACGCCCTTGCCCCGGTCAGAGCACCCTGCGCCGCAGTCGTTTGCGTCGTAGCCGCTAGCGCAGTACCGGAACGCTGGGCCGTATCCGGAGTGGACGCTGTGGTCAGCGTTTGCCCGGAACCGGGTGCCGTTTCTGCATCCACGGATGCATGTTGAAAAAAATCAAAGACCTTGGCCCATTGAGCCTTCTGTGACTCGACACCAGCGCTGCCGGCTCCGCCCGACGTGACAATCACCGGCGAGCCGCTGGTCGAGTGGGCTGCCAGGGCGGGTTGTGAAGAGATCACACTGCCAGGAATCGCCGTCAACGCCGCCATCAGGCCTGCGATGCCACCGGAGTCCGCCGGTGCGCCCGAGACTCCACTCGTCGTTCCCGCCGCTCCGGCCATGTTGGTCACTAGCGCCATGCCTGGCCACCCGTGCAGCTTGAATGCCATCTGCACGGGGAACCATTAAGGGAAGATTCATTGAAAACTTCCCACGCAGGAAAGCGACGCTGATGCTATCGCCCGAGTATCTCTGCCTCGGCTTCGCTGAGCGCCTCTTCCAGAATGTCCAGCGCAACAATGGCCTCTTCACTGCTGACAATCAGCGGAGGACAAAGCCGGATCGAGGTTTCGCCGCAGCCCAGGATGAGCAGTCCTTTTTCAAAGCACAGCTCTTCCACGCGATTGCGCAGCTTGGGCGCGGCTTCGCGCGTCTGCTTGTCGGCCACCAGTTCCAGCCCGATCATCAGCCCGCGTCCACGCACATCGCCGACGCTGCGATGCGTCTGCTTCCAGCCTTCAAGCCGTGCGAGAATCTCCTCGCCAACCTTGGCGGCGTTGGGAATCGCTTCGCGCTCAAGAATATCCATCGTCGCTAAAGCGGCTGCTATGGCCACCGGGTTGCCTCCAAAGGTGGAGGCGTGGGAACCGGGTACCCAGTCCATGACCTCAGCCTTGGCCATGCAGACGCTGAGCGGCATTCCCGAGGCAATTCCCTTCGCGGAGCAGACGATATCCGGCTCTACGCCAGTATGCTGGATGGCCCACCACTTCCCCGTGCGTCCCGCGCCGGACTGCACCTCGTCGGCCACCAGCAGAATTCCGTGCCGATCGCAGATGGCTCGCAGTTCCTGCATGAAGACGGTCGGTGCAACTACATAACCGCCTTCGCCCTGAATCGGCTCGACAAAGATCGCTGCTACCTCTTCCGGTGCGAGCACGGTCTTGAAGAGCTTCTCTTCGATGAAGCGCGCGCAGCCCAGTGCGAAGGCTTCTTCGGCCTGCGGACCACCTGAGCAGCCGCGATACGTATACGGATACCGCACATGCGTCACGCCCGGCACCAGAGGCGCAAACCGCCGCTTCTGCTGCGGCTTGGAGGCCGTCAGGCTGAGCGCGCCCATCGTTCGCCCATGAAACGCTCCGTAAAACGCGATGACCTGCTGTCGTTTGGTGTGGTACCGTGCAAGCTTCAGCGCGCACTCCAGCGCCTCTGCGCCGGAGTTGCCAAAATAGAACCGATGCGGCCCCTTCATGGGAGCAATCGCCGAAAGCCGCTCGGCAAACTGCGGCATCAGTTCGTAATAAAAATCCGTGCCCGACAGATGAAGCAGCTCACCGGCCTGCTTTTGAATCGCCGCCACCACCTCGGGATGGCAGTGTCCGGTCGAAGTCACTGCAATTCCGGCAGCGAAGTCCAGAAATTCATTTCCGTCCACATCCTCAATGCGCAGCCCGCGACCGCGCCTGGCCACCAGCGGATACCCGCGCGTGTAGCTGGGCGACATCAGCGCCTCGTCCCGCGCGACGACGGCTGCTGCCTTCGGTCCCGGCAGATTTCCCTTCAACTTTGGCCCATAGGCCACATGCAATGCCTGGCGATCCATATCCCTCTCCGTATCCTGGTGTGTCTGGTTGTGGCTTTGCCCAGCCTTGCGACGCGTCCTTTTCGGATGCATCACAAGAACTTTGCTCAATCGAGACGCGGGCAAACGCGACACGAGCGACTGACGGCCCGCGCTGGAATCAGCTAAACAGGAGCAGGTTAATCACCGGAGAAGAGATTGGGGCGGCTCTGGCATGGGCGCGGCAACAGCGCTTCGGCTGCGGTATCTTCGCTCCTCATGACAAATCTCTGGATCAAGCCGCACCTCGTATCAGCCCATTGTGGGATCCGCCCATTGTGGGGTATGGCTGGAGCATACCACGATACGCGGCGATTCAGCGAGAGCGAAGCTGCTCTGGCCTGCTGTGCGCGCTTACGGTGTGCAATGGCGGCTGCGATCGGAGATCAGTTGGATCGGCGAGCCACTCTCGTCAGAAAATTCAAGCTGGCAGACGCGCCATTGGCTGGCCTGCTGCCGGGCAACCTCGGTCAGCGTACCTCGTTCTTTTGGCCCACTCAGCCCGATGGTCAGTCGCGCTGCACCGTTCCCTTTTTGCGAGTGCGCCCAGCCTTGAATCGGCCAGGCGGGAACAATCGGCGTACCCAGCCGCGCCACCACGACAGTGGAACTCTGCGCGGCAAAGATCGCCGGATCAGCCGCGGCCTGTTTCCGCGCACTGCTCATGAACCATTGCAACGCGCCAAGAATCAGAGCTGGAAAGACGCACAGGACCACCGCCAGCACCCAAAGATTGCGCCGGGAACGCGATATATTCTCTTTCTGGAAAGCGCTCAAATCCGCACCAGTTCCGTCTGTCGCGCCCCGGTCACCCAGGCGCGGCCTGCATCGGTCAACATATTGATCTCGCTGCGTACGCCAAACTCGTCCGGCAGATAAATGCCCGGCTCCACGCTGAAGCAGGTTCGAGGAAGAATCTGGCGTTCGTCGTGCGTCTCAAGGTCATCGAGATGAGCGCCTGTTCCGTGCAATTCGGCGGCGATGTTATGCCCGGTGCGATGGGTGAAGTACTCACCGAAACCAGCCGCTGCAATCACCCGGCGCGCAGCCTGATCCGCCTCAAATCCGCGAATTTCACGACCCGCAGAAAATGCATTCTGGACCGCGGAGATCGCCGCATCGCGGGCTGTCCTGACTGCGGCAAAAACCGCCTGCTCGCGTTCCGTTGGCTGGCGCCCGATCACGCCCGTCCACGTGACATCATAATGAATCGCAGGTTTGCCGTCGGCCAGCGGCTTCTGTTGCCGCCCCCAAATATCGATCAGCAAAAAATCGCCATGGCAGATGGCTCGCGAACGCTCCGCAGTGGGTTCATAGTGCGAATCGGCACTGTTTGGACCGACGCTGACATTGGGACCGTTTTCCCAGACAAGCCCTTCACGCCGCAGAGCCTCAGCCAGCCACTGCATCATCGTATATTCGGTAAATCCGCCGCTGCGATCCGCCGCTCGCACACGCACGCCAATCTCCTGCCACGCAGCTTTCAGAATTTCGTCAATCGCCCGCTGCGCCACAGCGTGCGAGGCCATCTGATCCTCGCTGAGCACCGCTTCAAAACGACTTACCAGATCGGCCGAGCTGACGATTTGCTTACCCAGTGCGCGCAGAAACTCCACCGTTCCGGCATCCACCATCGAGAGATAGAGAATCGCGTTGCGAGGAGAATACTGCATGGCAATCTTCTCTGCTCCAACCAGCATCGCTTGCAGCTCCGCCTCAAGCTCCTGCCAGGACGAGTAGGCGCGCTTCACTCCCGGCAGTGTGTCGAGCCGAAAGGATTCAATCCGATGCACCAGTTTTTCTGGCTCACCGTTGGCCGGCACAAAGTAGTACCAGCGGCGCGTCACGTGCGCATGGGGGTCCAGTCCAAGCACGCGCCCGGCAATCGGGTCACGGTGATGATGGTCATAGAACAGCCAGCCATCCAGTTCCTGTTCGCGGATAGCCGCCTGGATTTCTTCGATCTTCATGAGGACAGAATAGCCGACCAGTCGGCTGACGCGCATAGCGGGCGGCGAAGCTCAGCGCCAGTCGTCGGAGCCGCTCCTGGCCGCTTCGTTCATTGCTGCCTCAAACCCTGTGTGTTTTTTAATCAGAATGTCGCCAAAAACCTGTTTCTGCAGCAGCAGGACCGCCTGCATCCGCACCATCTCCAGCAGCGCCAGAAAGGTGGCAATCAACGCGCGTTCCGAGCGGGTCTGCGCCAGCAAACGTCGCAACGAAACCGGCCGGTCTTCCAGACTCAGCCGCCGCCCCAGAAACTCCATCATCTGCCGCACGGTGACGCTGTCTTCTTCAATATTCAGCACGGGGCGCTGCTTCAGACGATCCAGCACATCGCGAAAGACCCGCACCAGGTCTACCGTGTCTGCGGCAATCTCGCGATCTTCTTCGGCCACTTCGCGGAACTCGCGCATCCCCGGATTTGTCCAGGTTGCTGCCTCCAGCATCTGCTTCTGTTGCAACATCTGTGCGGCGTTCTTGAAACGCTCGTGCTCCAGCAGCCGCTCCACCAGCTCGCGCCGAGGATCTTCTCCGGATGTATCGTCGGCTCCGGCGGCCATCCGCGGCAGCAGCATCCGGCTTTTAATGTGAATCAGGAGCGACGCCATATAAATAAACTCGCCCGCAACGTCCACATCGGTTGCGCGCAGGTGCTCCACATAGCCGAGGAACTGCTCGGTAATCCGCGCAATGGGAATGTCGTAGATATCGATATCCTGCTTGCGAATCAAATCCAGCAGCAGGTCCATCGGTCCGTCATAGACCCTGCCCACGGTGACCGAAAACGGAAACTCATTGGCCGACGGCTTCGAGCGCGCACCGGACTCCGGCTTCTTTGCCTGTTCGGCCTGAGCACCGGCGTGGCCGCCCGGCGGCTCTGGAAAAGCCAGCACCGGATCGCCGCTCACTGCGCCACTCCCGCAGCCACCGTTTGCGGCACGCTCTGCTCAGCGAGCTTCGGCATGCGCATCGCCTCGTCCACTTCGCTCATCGTAGCCTCAGCACGCTGCCGCGCGCGCACAGAGCCTGCGCGCAGCACCTCCATCGCCTGTGAAGCCGTGAAGGATGCTCGCCGCTCCTGAATAGGCGCCAGAATCTGCACCAGCGAGTCCGCAGCCCATCCCTTGCACTCGATGCAGCCAATACCCGCCGAGCGGCAGCCCGCATAGACCTGCTGCATCCGCTCGGGTGCGGAGAAGACCTTGTGCAGATCGCCCACCGGGCAAAGGTCCGGATCGCCGGCGTCCGTCCTGCGCACACGCGCAGGGTCGGTGACCATGGTCTTCAGCTTCTGCCGCACGGTCGCTTCCGTGTCGGTCAACTCGATCGTGTTTCCGTAGCTTTTCGACATCTTCCGTCCGTCGGTGCCCGGCAGCTTGGGAGACGGCGTCAGCAGCACCTGCGGCTCCGGCAACACCTCGCGCTCGCCAAGCTTGTAAAACTGGTTGAATCTCCTGGCAATCTCGCGTGTCAGCTCGACATGCACCACCTGGTCCTGCCCCACGGGCACAAACTTCGGCTGATAGAGCAGAATGTCTGCTGCCTGCAGCAACGGATAGCCCAGAAATCCGTATGTGCTCAGGTCTTTCTCGGTCAGGTTTTCCTGTTGTTCTTTATAGGTTGGCACGCGCTCCAGCCAGCTCACCGGAGTAATCATGCTGAAGCGCAGATGCAGGTCCGCGTGCTGCGGCACCGCACTCTGCAGAAAAAGCACACACCGCTCCGGATCAAGTCCCGCACCAAGCCAATCGAGCGCAACCTCTTCGGTGTTGCGAACCAGATTCTCGGTATTGGCGTAGTCGGTGGTCAGCGCGTGATAGTCGGCGATGAAGAAATAGCACTCGTAGCCATCCTGAAGCTTAACCCAGTTGGCCAGAGCACCCATAAAGTTGCCCAGGTGCAGTCTGCCGGTTGGGCGCATGCCACTCAACACGCGAGGGCGGTTCAATCCCGTCATCGTTCCTTCACTCTTGGTCGTCAATTCTGATCCTTATGGCTATTTTATCCGCGATTGGCTCCGCGTCTATGCCTGCCCGCGGTTGGCCCATTGCTGGCCAAAGTGTCTCAGTCGCGCCAGCGTCGCCGCCGCCTGCCCTGACTCAATCGCCTCCGCGCCGCGCTCCACGCCCTCGCGAAGGCTGCCGGCAACTCCACAGGCAACCAATGCCGCAGCCGCGTTCAGAAGGACGATATCCCGCCGCGGACCGCCGATTCCAGTCAGAATATCGTAGAGAATCGCTGCATTTGCCCCAGCGTCGCCGCCGGACAAATCCTCCAGGCTCGCGCGATGAAGGCCAGCCATCTCCGGCGTCACCTTTGCCGCTTTCATCGCCGGATCCGCACCCGGCTCCACGCGCACCGTCACCGACTCGCCGGTCGTCGTCAGCTCATCCAGCCCGTCTGTGCCGTGCACCACGAAGGCATGGCGCGTGGTCTTCAGTTCCAACAGCGTCCTCGCCACCAGCAGCGCCCGGCTCGGAGCGAGCACGCCGATCACCTGCGTCCGCGCTCCGGCGGGATTGGTGAGCGGACCGCAGAGATTGAAAATCGTCCGAAATCCAAGTGCCCCGCGCAATCCGGAAACAGCCTTCATCGCCGGATGCAGCATCGGCGCATGAAGAAAGACAAATCCCGTCTCGCGCAGGCACTCCGCGGCCAGCTTCGGCTCCAGCGTAATCGGAACGCCCAACGCCTCCAGCACATCTGCCGAGCCACAGCGCGAGGTCACAGCGCGATTGCCGTGCTTGGCCACGCGCGCCCCGGCAGCCGCAGCCACCAGCGCCGCGCCCGTCGAAATGTTGAATGTCTGCGGACCACCCCCGCCCGTGCCGCAGGTATCCACCAGTTGCTGACGCTCATCTTCGGTGAGCGGAATCTCGGTCGCGCGCGCACGCATCTCCTCGACAAATCCGGCCAGCTCGGGAGCCAGTTCGCCGCGTGTGGCCAGCGAGGTCAGCAGCGCGCCTGCTTCCAGTTCTGAAGCGCGACCCTCCAGCATCTCCACCAGCGCAGCTCGCGCCTGCTCTCGCGTCAGCGCCGCGCCATCCTCGGCCACCGGCTTCAGCAAATCCTTCACCATCGACACAATCGTTATCCCCTTTGCAGCATCCCGCTGCGTTGACAACCGCCTGCTCCAGCCTGGACTCACAACATCAACCCGCGCGGGACGCGCGTTTGCTCCGCGCTCGCCTCGTCCGATACGATGAAGTCGCGACAGGCGCGCACCGCTCCGAAGCCTCGGAACTCCGTACCATACTCCGAAACCTTCTCGAACAGCGGAATCTTCCCTGCCGCAAGAGAGCGCATCTCAGCATTTATGAAGATACACGAGTATCAGGCAAAGGCAATCCTCGCCAAGTACGGGGTTCCCGTTCCGCGAGGCGAGGTGGCGAATACGCTGCCGGAAGCAGTGGAAGCTGCAAGAACCCTGCTGGCCAACGGAGCCACGGGCATCGTCGTCAAAGCGCAGATTCACGCCGGAGGCCGTGGCAAAGGCGGCGGCGTCAAGGTCGCCCGCACTCTCGCCGACGCCGAGATCTACGCCAAGAATATTCTCGGCATGCAGCTTGTCACGCATCAAACCGGCCCCGCCGGGCAGAAGGTGCAGCGACTGCTCATTGAAGAGACTGCGGCGATTGATCGCGAACTGTATCTGGGCATCGTGCTTGACCGTGCCATCGGCAAGTTCGTCTTCATGGCCTCCCAGGCAGGCGGGATGGAGATCGAGGAGGTCGCAGCAAAAGATCCCAATGCCATCATCAAGGAAGTCATCGACCCGGCCATCGGTCTTGGAGCCTATCAGGGCCGCAAGCTGGCCTTCGCGCTGGGACTCAAGCCGACTCAGGTCAACCAGGCCGTCGCCTTCTTCCAAAGCCTCTACAAAGCTTTTGTCGAGTCCGACGCTTCGCTGGTCGAGATCAACCCCTTCATCACCACAAAGGACGACAAGCTCTTCGCCCTCGACGCCAAGATGACCTTCGATGACAACGCGCTTTTCCGCCATCCGGAGGTGAAGGCACTGCGTGACGTGGCCGAGGAAGATCCGCTTGAAGTGGAAGCCAGCAAGTACTCGCTCAACTACATCAAGCTCGACGGTTCGATTGCCTGCATGGTCAACGGTGCCGGCCTGGCCATGGCCACCATGGACATCATCCAGTACGCAGGCGGCAGCCCGGCCAACTTCCTCGACGTGGGCGGCGGAGCCACCCAGGAGCAGATCGAGCACGCCTTTGAAATCCTGCTCTCCGACAAGAACGTCAAGGCCATCTTCATCAACATCTTCGGCGGCATCCTGCGCGTCGATCGCCTCGCTACCGGCGTCGTCGCCGCCGCGCGCAAGCTCAGCGTCACCATTCCCATCGTCCTGCGACTGGAAGGCACCAACGTCGAAGAGGGCCGCAAGATTCTCCAGGAATCCGGCTTGAACTTCCAGGTAGGAGCAACCATGAAAGAAGCCGCCGATCTCGTCGTTGCGGCTGCGAAAGCGGGGGCCTGAAATGTCTGTACTCGTCGATAAAAACACCCGTCTCATCGTCCAGGGCATCACCGGCAAGGAAGGCACCTTCCACGCCAAAGGCGCTGCCGAATACGGTACCCAGGTTGTTGGTGGCGTCACACCCGGCAAAGGCGGCACCACCCACGAGGGCTGGCCCGTCTTCAACACCGTCGCCGATGCCGTGGAAAAGACCGGAGCCAACGCCACCGTCATCTTTGTCCCGCCGCCATTCGCCGCCGATGCCATCCTTGAAGCCGAGGACGCCGGACTGCCGCTCATCGTCTGCATCACCGAGGGCATTCCCACGCTCGACATGGTCAAGGTCTGGAGCAAGATCAAAACCTCCAGCTCGCGACTGATCGGCCCCAACTGCCCCGGCGTCATCTCGCCCGGCAAAGCCAAGATCGGTATCATGCCCGCGCGCATCCACAAGGAAGGCACCGTCGGCATCGTCTCCAAATCCGGCACGCTCACCTATGAGGCCGTCCACCAGCTCACCCAGCGCGGCATCGGCCAGTCCACAGCCATCGGCATCGGCGGCGACCCCATCATCGGCACCACCCACATCGACGCCCTCAAGCTGCTCAATGAAGACCCCGACACCGAGGCCATCATCATGATCGGCGAGATCGGCGGCTCCGCCGAAGAGGCCGCCGCAGCCTACGTCAAACAGCACGTCAGGAAGCCCGTCGTCGGATTCATCGCCGGCCAGACTGCGCCTCCCGGTCGCCGCATGGGCCACGCCGGAGCCATCATCTCCGGCGGCCAGGGCACGGCAGCCGAAAAGATGAAAGCCATGACCGAGGCCGGCATCCACGTCGTCGTCTCGCCTGCCGACATCGGCGCCAAGCTGGCCGAAGTCATCGGCAAAGCGTAGCTCCCGTCACGCTCCAAAACGAAGGCCCGCCATCCCGGCGGGCCTTCGTTTTTCCTCTGCGCTCGCCTCACCAGATGCGGCAGGGCTGCGCAATCACCATCGCATCGCCCTGCTTGCAGGAGAAGCTCTTCGCAAACTCCGGCATGTCCTGGAGGATCGTGTTCGTCCTGTACTTGTCCGGCGCATGAGGATCGGTCTGCGCCTGCGTCCGCAGTGCCTCCGGCCGCGTCTCCGAGCACCACTGCTGCGCATACGCAATCCAGAACCGCTGCTCCGGCGTGTACCCATCCATCTTCGCCGACCTGTCCACATGCGCGTCATCCGCCTTCACCACCCACGCCATCAGCGCCAGCCTCAGCCCGCCCAGGTCCGCCAGATTCTCGCCCAGCGTCAGCTTCCCGTTCAGGTGCACGCCCGGCACCACCTCAATCGCGTCATACTGCTTCACCATGCACTCGGCCCGCGCATTGAAGTTTGCCTCGTCGCTCTTCGTCCACCAGTCCTTCAGGTTGCCCGTCGCGTCGAACTGCCGTCCCTCGTCGTCAAATCCATGCGTCAGCTCGTGCCCGATCGTCGATCCCATGTCGCCATAATTCGCAGCGTCATCCTCCTTGCCGCTGAAGAACGGCGGCTGCAAGTACCCCGCCGGAAAGTTCACATTGTTCTCCTGCGGATCGTAGTACGCGTTCACCGTCGGCGGCGTCATCTCCCACTCCTTGCGATCCACAGGCTTGCCAATCTTGGCCAGGTCCCGCGCTGTCCTGTACTCGCTCACGCGCATCTGGTTGCCCGCCGCGTCGCCCAACACAATCGTAAGCGTCGTGTAGCTCTTCCACTTGTCCGGATATCCGATCTTGTTCATCACCCCATGCAGCTTCACCATCGCCTGCGCCTTGGTCGCCGCGCTCATCCAGTCCACGCTCTCAATATCCCGCCCCATCGCCTGCTCAATCGCCTCGGTCAGCTCCAGCGTCCGCTGTTTGTCGGCGGGCGGAAAATACCGCGCCACATACACCTGGCCCAGTGCGTCGCCCATTTCGTGATCCACGCGGCTCACGCACGTCTTCCATCGCTCCTGCTGCTTCTCCGCGCCGCCCAGCACATGCGAATAGAAGTGCCAGTTCTCCTGCTCAAAGCTTTCTGGAAGGCTCGTTGCCGCAAAGGTATGCAGCAGATGCCAGCGCAGATAGGCACGCAATGAATCCAGCGGTGCCGTTGCCAACATTTCATTCAGCGCAGCATAAAACTTCGGCTGCGTGACATTGATTTTGCCGCTTGTCGGTCCGCCATAGGCTTTCAGATAAGTGTCCAACGAAAAGGCGGTCATCTGTGCGCTGAGCTTTGCCACGTCGCTCGGATGGTTTCCCGACTGCGGATCGCGCTCTTCCACCGCCGTCAGCGAGGTCTCTGCCATCTTCGTTTCGAGTGCCATCACCTTGGCAGCATCTTCGCTGGCCTGCGTGGCAGACTCGCCCGCCAACGTCAGCATCCTGGCAATGTGCGCCACATACTGCTTGCGAATCTCTGCCGATTTCGCATCCGTGCGCGTATAGAATCCCCGCTCCGGCAATCCCTTGCCGCCCGCATCATAAAACGCAATCTCGCGGCTGGAATCTGCATAATCCGGACTCGATCCCATATCAAAAAAAACGCGCACACCCATCCGCTGCAACTCCCCCACCAACGCTGGAAGCTCCGCTCGCGCGTGGAGCGCGTCAATCTTCCGCAGCATCGGCTCAAGGGGGCGAATGCCGTTGGCATCAATCGCCTTCACGTCCATGCAGCTCGCATACTCATCGCCAATCTTCTGCTCGTTCGGCGTGCGATGCGCGCCCGTCTCCGCCTGCTCCAGAATCCCCCGCAGATGCAGCAGGTTCAGGTCATAGAGTTCGCTGAACCGCCCATAATAGGACCGATCCGCCGGCAGCGGATGCTTCTTCATCCAGTTCCCGCATGAGTACTGGAAAAAATCCTGGCAGGGGTTGGCCGTTGCGTCGATCAATGTTGGATCGAAGACACGTAGCGGCGAGCTGCCATCCGTTGCATGCGCGTGGGAACTCGCAGTTTGCGCCATGCCTGCGGCGGTGAAAACGAAGGCAACTCCCGTTAAGAACAGAGGGGTAGAAATCAGCTTCCCGAACATGCCTCTCACTCTACCAGACTGCTCCGCAGCCAGGCTCGGAATTCGCATCGATCACTCATGCGCACTGAGTTGATTGTTCGTGCGATTGTCGTCGGGCAACACATGATCCGGATCGACCACCACGGAGGCAATCGGCTTCTCGCCTGACCACGAGTAGGTTCCGCTTTTCAGCCACGTCTCCACCGGCAGCACCACGCGCGTCTTTGTCCCGTCCCGGAAGCTCACCTCGACTGGCGTCGGCAAAACGAGCTGGCCAAGATTGCGCAGTGTTACGGCGTCGCCGTCAATCTTCTCCACGGCCACGTCATACCTCCAGTTGTTCATGTACCAGCCGCGCCAGAACCAGTTCAACTCCTCGCCGCCTTCGCTTTGCATCTCGCGAAAGAAATCGGAAGGTGAAGGATGCTTGAATGCCCAGTCGCGAATGTACTTGCGAAACGCCCAGTCAAAGCGCTGCGGCCCCAGAATCTGCTCGCGCAAAAGGACCATTCCATATGCGCCCTTGAAGTAGCTGATAGGATGGCCCAGCTGCCACGGATACGCGTCCGCAGGCATCATCAGCGTCGGAGCTGATGGGTCGTCCAACACCTTCAGAATCATATCCGCAGGCTCACCACCTGCCGAATACTCCGAATCACGCTTGGGTCCGAATTTGCCGCCGCCAAACTCGGCTGACTCCCCGATATCAATGAATGTGTTGAAGCCTTCATCCATGAACGCGTGCCGCCGTTCGTTCGATCCGACGATCATCGGAAACCAGTCATGGCCAATCTCATGGGCCGTCACCCAGAAGAGGAACTTCCCCTTGTCTGGTACGCCGTCAAAGACAATTCCCGGATACTCCATCCCGGTTGAAAATCCCGCCACGTTGATCGCAGCCGGCCACGGATACGGATACCACTTCCGCGAAAATCGCTCCACAGTATCCTTCACATACTCAGTCGAACGATCCCATGCGTCAGCGCCCACGCTCTCCGGCGGATAGACGCTCATCGCCAGCGCCGTCTTGCCATGAGGCAGGTTGATCCGCGCCGCGTCCCACACAAAAACCGGCGAAGCGCTCCAGGCCACATCACGGGTCTGGTCCATGTGAAAGTGCCACGTCAGCGTTCCCTGCTGTTTCGGTCGGCTCGTCGGATCGTTCACCTCCGACGGCTTGCGAATATAGATCGTCTTGTCGCTGCTTCGCGCCTCGGTCAGCCGTTCCATCTCTGTCTTTGTCAGCACCTCGGCAGGATTCATCAGTTGCCCGGAACCGGCCACGATCATATTCCACGGCGCCGTCACCCAATAGTCGAAATCGCCATACTCTAGATAAAATTCGTTGCCCAGATACGGCAGCGTATCCCACCCGCGCAGATCGTCATACACGGCCATCCGCGGATACCACTGCGCCATGTCATAAATATCGCCCTGTGCCGATTTGCCCCAAGACGTACGACCGCCCCAGATTCCCGGAATCGCATAGTGATATGTAATGTGAATGCGGAGTTGCGCACCATGCCCGCGCAGTGGCTCCGGCAGCCGAATCTGCATTCGCGTATCGCTTACCAGATAATCGGCCTTTACCAGCGTCTTACCCTGTTCTATCTTCACCGAGTCGAAGATGAAACCATCGCTCCACGTCTTCTCCGGTGTAGCCTGCTCACCCTGCTGCGCCGCACCGCGCCTGCGCCTGCCCATCATTCCGCTCAACACAATGTGCGCTCGCGAATCCTGACGATAGATATTCTGCTCCAGCCGGAGCCACACGCTCGGCAGCAAGTCCGGGCTGTTGTTGGTATAGGTGATCGTCTCCGTCGTTCGCAGCTCTTTTCCCACCGTGTCCAGCGTGGCATGAAGCTGATAATCGGCACGGTTCTGCCAGTAGTTTGGCCCGGGCGCGCCATTGCTCGAGCGGTAGATATTCACCGGATCAGGCAGCGTCAAAGGAGCAAAGGTCACACGTGGATCAAAGGCAGCGCTCGCAGCCGCGCCTTCCGTCGATGTCTGCGCCGGCGAAACCACCGCTCCACAGATCAGCATCAGCGCCGACAGACAGGCAACGCAATGCGTCACACTTCGCAAGACTGCACGTGTCACTCTATGTGTCGATGAAAAGCATACGGAAAAACGAGAGAAAGATGCAGTCAGCAAGCAGGCCCCCATTCATAGTGATACCGATGAAAGATCGAGATGTACGCGATCCAAACGAAGAGTTGAAACGAGTAGCGATCAGCAATGAGCAACCCGGCGCGATACCAATCGGAACGTTGGAATCGATGCTAGCATGAGCCGCCCATGAGACAGAAAATCTACCAGAGAGACATTCTGGATAGACGCTAAATGCTATGAACTTTTCCGTTTCTTCGTACCGATTCTTCGAGCGCCACAACCTGCTTCGCAATCCGTCACTGCTTGCTTTCCGATCTATCGGTCTGTAGGTCATGGTCGTTACCACCGGCCAGCTGGCACGGCTTCTCTGACGATCACAAGCATTGGGTTACGATATGTATTCGCCCGTGTAGAACGTATCCCGCATCTCAGCGCTGAAATAGCGAGGAGCGCAGCAGACCACTGCTTCGGAACAGGAGGCGGAAAGCTAATCTGACTACAATAGGAAGCCAGCGTGCGAATGATCTGGTGTACCGGGTCCATCGTCACACTGCCGTCGTCAGTTGTCGTACGATTCCCAGGGAAGGTAGCGATCGGCCCGCGTGGATTGGCGCACTTAGGAACTTGTTGAAATAGGCATCGATTTTGCGGCGATCCACAAGGGGTGGAGCGTTTAACGAGTATGCGTGGAGACGAGCGGATTCAGGACGGGATGTTCAGCTCTGTTTCATTGGAGCAGCGGGTGCCGCAGGGCCATCCACTGCGTGCGGTTCGTGAGTTGACGGACATGGTGTTGCGGAGGTTGGACGCAGAGTTTGATACGCTGTATGCCGACTCTGGCCGTCCTTCGACCGCGCTGGAGTACATTCTTCGTGCCCAGTTGTTGCAGGTGTTCTACTCAGTGCGCTCGGAGCGGCTGCTGGTCGAGCAGATCGACTACAACCTGTTGTTTCGCTGGTTCGTGCGCCTGAAGGATGGTTGCAGGCCTCCGGAGATCTTCCCGGAGGCTCGCAGCCCCCTGGAAACAGCGGTCCGAACCGCAATGCATACAGATTTTCAGCGGAAAGAAATGCAAATCCCCAACAGAACTGCTGCAATCAGGCGAATTTCAACGAGTTCCTAAAACACGCAGCCATCTCCGCAGCTTCATCCCTCAGCAGTCGAAGTCCAGTGGAACTGGCACCTGCTCCACAATCTCCAGGCCAAACCCCTGCAACGCAGGAACGTGCATCGGCGTATTCGAAAGAATGCGGATACGATGAATGCCCAGATCGCTGAGGATCTGCCCGCCCAAACCCACCGCGCGCACAATCCTGCGATGACGATCCTCGTTCTCCTCGGCAGCTCGCAACTCCGGATGCAGCAGCATCTGAAGTTCAACACCCTGGCCCGACCACTCAAAACCGCGGCTGGTATTGTGTAGGTAAAGAATCGCCCCGCAGCCTTCCTTGACGATTGCGCGCATCGAAGCATCCAGCATCTGTCGGCAACGACAATCTGCGGCAAAGATATCGCCCGCAGTGCAGCGCGTGTGAACGCGCACCAGCACCGGCTTGGCCGCTGCAACACACGATTCCGGTTCGTCAATCCGGCCATGCACGAGCGCCAGATGACTCTCGCCGCCGTTGATCTCGCTCTCATACGCAATCAGACGAAACTTGCCAAACCGATTCGTCAGTTCGCTTTGTCCCACGCGACGAATGTAGCGCTCGTTTTGCAGACGATAGCGAATCAGTTCCGCCACAGTAAGCATCTTCAGCCCATGCTGCTCACAGAACTGAATCAGGTCCGGAACGCGCGCCATCGTTCCGTCCTCGTTCATGATCTCGCAGATCACTCCTGCCGGTTCCAGCCCTGCCAGCCGCGCAAGATCCACCGATGCTTCAGTCTGTCCAGCGCGCACAAGCACTCCGCCACGACGCGCGCGCAGCGGAAACACGTGCCCCGGACGTGCCAGGTCTGCAGCCGTCGATTGTGGCGCAATCGCCGTCCGAATCGTATGCGCTCGATCATGCGCGGAGATACCGGTCGTCACACCCTCTCGCGCTTCAATCGACTCCGTAAAGGCTGTGCCAAAACGCGAGGAGTTCGTCTGCGTCATCGGCGGCAGACTCAGATAGTCAGCGCGATCCTCCGTCAGCGTCAGACAGATCAACCCACGTCCAAAGCGAGCCATGAAGTTGATCGCCTCGGGAGTCACAAACTGCGCCGCCAGCGTCAGATCACCTTCGTTCTCACGATCCTCGTCATCCACCACAATCAGCATCCGTCCGGCGCGAATCTCATCCAGCGCCGTAGGTACATCCACAAACGGTGAGTAGATTGTCGCCGCTTCGTCCAGCATGGTTTCCGTCGTCATCCCGATCAACTCCCAGCCCCTATTGTCGCCCAGCCTGCGGCAAAGAAGAAAGGCGCTTGGCGGCAAATCCGCAAAGCGCCTTCCATTCGCAAAAAACCTGAAAAAGAATTACAAAGTGGACTCGATCTCGAAGCCCCAGGCCTCCAGCAGCGCCTCCGGAATGTACTTCGAGTTGCGATTCCTGCGCGCCCACTCACGCAGGCGTGTCGAACGGATATATTGATCCGGAGTCAGCTTGAACTCTTTCACAATCTGCTCAAACGATGTGACGGTTGGAACCACAGGGCCGATCGGTTCGGGCTTACCCCAATTGGGATTTCCGCGACGTTTTGCCATGAATAAGATGTCCTCTTTTCAAGGGGTAGTGTTTCTTCGCTGGCTTGATTATGAAGTGAACGATGCTTCGGGGTCCGCCGGGGGATGGCTGCATAACTCTACAACCCCTCATACATTCAACTCATTCAGAGTACCAATTTTCATAGAAAAACACAAGCCCGGCCGTCGACGAAAGCCCTAACGCGAATATCATTGTAAGATTCTTATTTTCAATTATTTATGCAACTTATCCTCAATCACGATAGCCCCAGCTCAGGTGCAAATAAATCCGTCACTGTCTCTCGTCGACGAATCATCCTTGCATTTCTTCCCGTCACCAGCACCTCTGCGGGACGCGGGCGCGAGTTATAGTTCGAGCTTTGCGCCATACCATACGCTCCCGCATCCAGAATCGCCACCAGATCGCCCGGCTTCAACGGAGCCAGCCGACGATCCCGGGCAAAGAAATCTCCGGATTCGCAAACCGGACCAACCACATCCACCGTGCTCCGGCGTCCCCGTCTCGGTTCAACCGGCACAATCTCATGCCAGGCCTGATAGAGCGCCGGGCGGATCAGGTCGTTCATGCCCGCATCTGTAATCACAAATGTCTTCCGGCCATTCTTCTTCACATACAAGACGCGCGTCAGCAGCGCTCCAGACTGTGCCACCAGAAACCGTCCCGGCTCCAGTACCAGTCTCACCTTCAACCCAGCCAGCGCCGTTTCCATCGACTCGATGTACTCCCGCACTGTGGCTGCAGCATCAAAGCTCGAACCATCCTCATAATCAATGCCCAACCCACCGCCGGCGTCCACGCTATGCAGTGGAATGCCATCCTCAGCCAGCTCGCGCACCAGACGCGCCACACGAGCCATCGCCGCACCAAAAGGCTCCGCCGAACGGATCTGTGAGCCGATGTGAACGCTCACGCCATGCGCCTCCAGCCAGCGCTGCTCCCGCGCCGCGCGATAGATCCTTCGCGCCTGCGCAATCGGAATTCCAAACTTGTGCTCGCTCAGCCCGGTCGAAATATAGGGATGCGTCTCGGCAAAGACATCAGGATTGACTCGAAGTGAAAAGCGCGCCCTGCGCCTCATCCTGGCAGCGCGCTGGGCCAGCAACGCCAGCTCCGCTTCACTTTCCACCTGGAACGACAGAATCTCGGCCTTCAGCGCAAGATCCAGCTCGTCAGATGTCTTGCCCGCGCCAGAAAAAACAACACGATCCAGCGCCTCTGGTGCGGCCGTGCGCACACGTTCCAACTCCCCGCCGGAGACAATGTCAAATCCCGCTCCATGCGTCGCAAAAAGCCGAAGCAGAGCCAACGCGGAGTTGGCCTTGACCGCATAGCAAAGCAGATGGTCACGATCAGACAGAGCGCGCTCGAACAGCGTCAGACGCTCCAGCATCTGGTCAGCGCTATAGACATACAACGGAGTACCAAATCGCTCAGCCAGCGAAGCCAGCCGTACTGGACCACAGTGCAACTCTTCTCCGCGCCCAGAGACGATCTTGTACTGAAATGGCCGGGAAGATGCCAACCCTGATGTTTGCAACCTCGACCTGTGTGATCCTGATCCGTGCAATCCTGATGCGTACGCCACGTCTCTGCCTATATGCAAATCGTAAAAATCAAATTGCTTCCTATAGACGATAGCAGAACTGCGGATTGCCTCTCGGCATCCCTTCAGAATATGGCCGGGTTTTCTATCTCGTTTACAGCATGGGTTGCGCTGGCAGCTCTTCCGGAATCCCAATCCAGCAGGCAAGGTAGACAATTTCCGTCAGCGGAAAAAGAAAGATGCCGCAAATGACCGTCAACACGCGCAGCAGACCAATATCCCAGCCCCACGCGCGGCTCATCGCTGCACAAACGCCAGCGATGCGGCGGTCATACAGCGGGCGAAAAAGCTGGCGCGTGGCCGTTGCTGGCTGCGCAAAGCGGGTGCCAGCGCCGCAGGCAGGGCAGAATCGAGCATCGGCAGGAACCGAAGAACCGCAGGCACTGCAAAAGTTGTTCATCGCAAACCATCCTTTTCAAGTCGGCGCTCCCGACCATAAGAGCATACGAGCATCGAGCTTCAAAAGTTCCCTGCCCCGCTCCCAACCATCCCGGAAAATTTACTCGCGATACGGCGAGCGCAACAGTCGTCGAGCCAACTGTCCCTGCGTCGTATCCGGACCGCCGTTGTCGATGGCCGCCTGATAGTCGCGAATTGCAAGCGAGCGCTCCCCGGCCAAATCCCGTGCCTTGCCGGCGGCCACCAGCGAACGCCGCTTCAACTCCGCACCTGTCGCCGGCAGCCATGCCCCGTGTTCATACGCGGCAGCGGCTTCCGTAAAGTGTCGCTGCCCTTTCAGTGCCTCGCCCAGCCCAAAATATGCAAGCTCCACATGAGCTGAAGGGAAATACTTCGGATCATCGGCTTCCGCCACCAGCTTTTGATAAGCCGCTACGGCCACCATCCCCTGTCCTGCGTCCTTGCGCAAATTTGCCTCTTCCAGCGCAAACAGAAAATCATGCGGATAGCGTGACTCCAGCGACTGCACCACGGCGATAGCCTGCGCATACTTCCCTTCGCGGCGCAGAAACAGCGCAATCACCGTCGCCGCTTCCACCTTCGTCATCGGCCCGCGCGCCGCGTCGTCCTGCAGCAGTTGCATTCCGCGCGTCTTTGACCCTGTGATGCCGGCAAATCCAAAGATCAGCTTGAAAGCAAAGGGCAGCGCGCCAATCACGTACTGATAGGTGCCCACCACCAGTTCCGCATCCACATAGTTCGGGTCCATCTGCAACACATGCGCCTCATCGCTGTGCGCTTGGAGCGCCAGATGAAACGCCGTGCCAAATGACCGCTCGACCATGGCAATGTATGTCGAACGAAGACTCCGCGCCCAGCCACGCGCATACAACGCATCCACATCGCGAGGGTTCCGCTGCAACCTCGCATCAGACTCGCGCTCCACTTCATCTTCCAATGAAAAAACTTGATTCCGCACCGCAGCATTCTCGGGCGTGGGATGTTTACCGGTCAGGAATCCGTCCGTCGCATAGAAAGTTGTGTCCAGCAAGTCCTGGCGATAGAGTTCCTGAAACACCACCGCTTCGAGCAGCAGCGTCGTTGCCTCCGGATCGCCAGGATGCTGTGCTTTCACCGTCTCCATCGCTGCAATGCAAACCGGATAATCCAGGTTGTAAAAGTGCTGAAAGGCGCTTCTCACCTCTGGATTCTGATTCAGAGGGTCGCTGTGTATCTGCGCGAAAGCGCTATGCGCTGCTACGCAAAACAGCAGCAGCCATCCGAAACAAGTGCTCGCTCGCTGGAGGAACGAACTTACTGATCTGGGGTGCTCATGATCTTGAATCATCTGCACTCATCTTAAAACGAACAGCAAAGCTGGCGGCGAGCGCAGATTCGTTAATATAGATCATGCCCGCATTCAGGCTGCAGATTTCATCCTCAGAAACAATCCTTCCCCTTCGGTGAATCCACGATGAAGCGAATCGAAATTCTGATCATGGGCCTGAAGCTCGCACAGACCAACGGATTCGATTTGCAAAGCTGGTATCAGGTCTACATCGATCCGCAATGGCCGGGTCCGGGCGAAGCCATCCGTCATCTCACACAAGAGAGCCGCTACATCGCGCTGCTCTACTCCCATGAATTTGCCAGGGCGATCTGGAAGCCTGGCGAACAGATGCACATCATGGTCCCCACCAAAACCTACACACAAAAAAATCGCTACGGCGAATTCGTAACCGTCACGCGACGACCGTTCACACGGCGCACTACCAAGACCGATGCCTGGCAATATCACCTGCAGCAGATGGTCATTTGCAAAGACCCGCTCAACTACCTTCGTCGCTTTTTGCCTGTTGCGGAAAATACTCTGCCCCAGCGTCCATAAAACGGCATGGTCGCTGCTCCCATCACACACAGACTCTGATGATTTTGTAGACAGATTCTGTGCCTGCACGCGCTCTTGCAAGTCAACTTTCATAACCTCGCTGCATGACTATTCCAGCAAACATCAGCACTTGCGCACCGGAAGCTTTCCACATAACTTCTGCAAGTCACAGGACCATAACTTGTGACCTTTGAGCAATCTCACATGACCTAAATTCGAGAATATGTCCTGTTTTCAAACAGCTCGCGCCATGGCCCAGAAAAATATAGAACCTGATTCTTCAGCAGTTTAGAGCGCAAATAGCCACTGTGTTACCCCGGATGCCTTGAATGTTTGGCGGCGATATGTTCCCATAGTTAAAGAATGTTAAGTATTTCAGCCAAGCGGTCTGCCATGAATCTGGGTTGGACCACTTCGATCTTCGTTCTTCTTGCTGCGGTGGCCGGTTCCTCAACTCCAGCTTCGACGGGCGCTCATCGACAGCGTGCAAAAAAAACTGAATCGTCTCATACCTGGACACAGGTAGGACGCGCCTCCTGGTATGGTCGCGATCGATTTCAGGGTCGCCCCACTGCAAGCGGTGAGCCGTTTGATCGTACGTTACTGACCTGCGCTCACCCCACCCTTCCCATCGGTTCTCTGATCAAGGTCACCAACCTCACCAACCATCGCTCCATCATGGTACGCGTCAACGACCGCGGACCCATCGCTCCCGGGCGCATCGTCGATCTCTCCTACGCTGCTGCGCACGCGCTGGGGTTCCGTCGTATCGGGGTTGAAAGAGTCCGCCTGGAGCGCATCGAAGGCGCACAGATGGCGCAGGTAGACTGGCCAGAGGCGACTCAGGAACCCGTACCAGGCCGCTGAGCCAGTTTGCGCGCACCGCAGCCAGTGAAGCCCGTACCGAGTAGCGACATCCATGCCTGTCCACGCTGATACCGAGCTTGACTCGTCCACGTCTGACTGGATCAGCTTCGAGCACAACGCCCGAAACGCTACACTCAAAGCATGGCTACGCCACACCACATCGCCGACTCCGCAGCTCCGCTCTCCGCTTTCACCGCTGCACGCAACCGCCTCATCGTGGCTCTCGATCTGCCAGATGCAGTTCGTGTTCGGCAATTTCTTCCACGACTCGAAGGGCAAATCCAGTGGCTCAAAGTCGGACTGGAACTCTTTGTCGCAACGGGTCCAGCCATCGTCTCAGAACTCGTAGACTCGGGTTACTCCGTCTTTCTTGATCTCAAACTGCATGACATCCCCAATACGGTTGCTGGCGCGGTGAAGACCGCCTCCACGCTGGGCGCTTCTCTGCTCACGCTCCATGCCGCAGGCGGCCCGCAGATGCTTCACGCAGCGCTGGATGCCGCGGCATCCATGCCCAAAGCTCCCGCGCTGCTTGCCGTCACCGTGCTCACCAGCATGAACTCGCAGCAACTGCAAGCAACTGGCATCCCGCAGCCACCGGCCCAGCAAGTAGAACTGCTGGCGCGCATGGGCATGGCTGTCGGCATACGCGGATTTGTTTGCTCCGCGGAAGAGTCTGCGCAACTGCGCGCCATCTGCGGCGCCGAGACTTCGCTTGTAGTTCCTGGCATCCGTCCAGCAGGAGCTGCACTCGGCGACCAGCAGCGCGTCGCTACGCCCACTCTGGCATTGCAAAACGGAGCGAGCCACCTGGTCGTCGGCAGGCCCATCGTGCAGGCTCCGGAGCCCGCCGCCGCCGCCGCCGCAATCCTGTCAGAGATGACTGCCGCGCTGCAAAGATAACTCGCCTTGCCACCTGCAGAGTGACAGGTTTCTGCTCGCACGATCACTACATCAGGCGCTGCGGATCAATGTCCACAATCATGTTGCGTCGCGGAATCTCCAGTGCTTCCAGATTACGCACCAGCGCGCGCAACAGACCATTCAAAGCGCTACGCCCAGCTGCCTTCACCACCAGATGAAATCGCCATGTTTCTTTCACTCGCGCAATTGGAGCAGCGCACGGACCAAGAATCCGCACGCCCTCCACAGAATGTGCGCGCAGCCACACTGCGGCGCGCTCCGCCCACTGCGCCGCCTCGTCGGCATTGCGCGACTTGAACAGTACATTCGCCAGATAGCCAAACGGTGGATAGTGCATCCAGCCTCGATATTTCAACTCTCGCTCGGCAAAGCAAACATAATCATGCGCAGCAGCATTCACGATCGAGTAGTGATCCGGATGCCATGTCTGCACCACCACGCGACCCGGCAGCACGCCGCGCCCAGCGCGTCCAGACACCTGCGTGATGAGCTGAAAAACGCGCTCTGCGGCGCGAAAATCCGGCATCGAAAGCGCATGATCGCAGCCCACCACGCCCACCGTCGTCACGCCGTGAATATCATGGCCTTTGGCAATCATCTGCGTGCCCACCAGCAGATTGATCTCACCCGAATGGAGTCGTCCCAGCAACGACTCCATATCGTCTCGACCACGCACTGTGTCGCGATCCATGCGACCGATCCGCGCACCGGGAAATATCTCCTGCAAGCGCTCTTCGGCTTGCTGAGATCCCGCGCCAAGATAGTACAGATGTTCGCTCTCACACTTCGGACAGCGCTTCGGCACCGTGCGTCGATAGCCGCAGTAGTGGCACTCCAGCCGTTGCCCGACCGGCACCGGCGCATCGCTCGACCCCACCGCTTTGTGATAGGTCATCGCAATGGCGCAGTTCACGCATTCCAGTTTCTCTCCGCAGCTGCGACACAGAATCGCAAACGAGTAACCCCGCCGATTCAGCAGCAGAATAGCCTGTTCGCCCCGCTCCAGCGTCTGGTGAATCTCCTCTGTCAGCAAGCGCGAAAAAAGCTGATCCTGACCCACCTGCCTGTATTCCTCACGCATATCCACAAGCTGCACCTCTGGCAAGGGCCGATCCAGAATGCGCGTATCCATGCGCACCAGCTTGTACTTCCCCGCCGCCGCATTCTGCCAGCTCTCCAGCGAAGGCGTCGCCGACCCCAGCACAATCGGAATGCCAAGCAGGTGCGCCAGCATCACCGCCACGTCACGCGCATGATACCGTGGCGCTTCCTCCTGCTTATAGCTGGAGTCATGCTCCTCATCCACCAGAATCAGGCCCAGATTCGGCACCGGCGCAAAGATCGCCGAGCGCGTGCCCACCACAATCGGCGCCTCGCCTCGTCGTATCCTGTGCCACTGCTCGGCTCGTTCGGGCGGCGTAAGCGCGGAATGCAACAGCGCCACGTGCGAACCAAAGGCTGCATCCAGTTGCGCCGTAATCGCCGGCGTCAACCCAATCTCCGGTACCAGCAGCAGCGCGCTTTGTCCACGATCCAGCGCGCGCTGCATCGCAGACAGGTACACAGCCGTCTTGCCCGATCCTGTCACGCCATGCAGCAAGATCGATTGATACCCACCCAATGCAGCCGATATCGCTTCCAGTGCCTCTTCCTGCGCAGGATTCAAGCTGTAGCGGGTCTTCGACGCATTCAGAGAACTCAGGCGAAACGACTGCGCTCGCTCCTCAATACGCACCAGTCCGCGCCGCACCAGTGTTTGCAGCGTGCTTTGCGCGGGCAGGCGACGATACAGATCGCGCAATCGCTCCTCGCCACCCACCGCAGCCAACTCCGCCAACACATGCTGTTGACGCTCGGTTAACGAAGGCAATCTCGTATCCGGCACCAGCACCGCAAATCTCTCACGACGCCGTGCATCGCGCTCTTCCGCACTGGCCTCGCGCATAATCCACTTGCGCCGCACCATCGCGTTGATCTGCTGCACACTGGCTCCACTCGCGGTGCGCACGGCCGTCATCCGCACAGCCTCGCCTTCTGCCAATTGAGACAGCACTCTGAACTCCGCCGAATCCTGCACAATCAGCGCACGTCGCGATCGCCCGGTCGCTTCATCCTGCCCAGATCGCCCATCCAGACTCTGCGCCAAAGCATCCAGACCCGCCTGCGTGATCCGCAGCGAGACCTGACGACGCAGCTCCGCCGTCAGCGGCAGCATCGCGCGCAGCACTTCGCCCTGCGGAGCCAGATAATACTCCGCAATCCAGCGCGCGATCTCCAGCAACGCAGGTGGTAACAGCGGCTCCTCATCCAGCACCGTCACCACGGCTCGCAGATCCATGCCTTGCGGTTCAGCCTCATGCACCGCCGTCACCACACCAATCAGCTGCTCCCTGCGAAACGGTACAATCACCCGCGCACCCGGCAGCGGGCAAAATCCCTCCGGCAGACGATAAGTAAAGGTCTGATCGAGCGGAACGGGAAGCGCAACTTCACAGCAGCGAGGCATCGTCTGGGTCCAGTTTCAGTCTACTGCCCGCGCTCACTGCCACGCTTTGCTCACGCTCGTCTCTGCGTTGTGGACTACAATGCTCGTGTGATGACTGCAACGCAATCTTTCTCCTCCCAAAAACCCGCACTCGCAAAATCGCCGGCAAAACCGTCTTCACCTGCCGCAGATAAGCTTCGGCCATTCACTTTGTGCATCGACATCGGCGGAACCGGCCTGAAGATGATGGTGCTCAACGCGGAAGGAAAGTCCGTGACTGAGCGCCTGCGCGAGTTGACGCCGGAAGAACCAACCCCGCAGAATATCCTCGCCGTGCTCGACGCCATGCAGAAAAAAGTTGGCCCGTATGATCGCATCTCCGTTGGATTTCCAGGAGTCCTCAAGCACGGACGCACACTTGGTGCTTTCAATCTTGATCCCGCCTGGGCAAACTTCCCGCTGGAGTCCAGGCTGTGCAAAATGTGGAAGCGCCCCGTGCGCGCCGCCAACGATGCAGCGATTCAGGGCCTGGGCGCAATCCGCGGCAAGGGCGTCGAACTTTGCCTAACGCTCGGCACCGGACTCGGCTCTTCCCTTTTTACCGACGGCCGTCTCTGTCCAGGACTGGAGCTTGCTCATCACATCTGGCGCAGGAAGAAAACCTACGAAGATGACCTGGGTAAGCGCGGCCTGGAAAAGCACGGCAAGGAAAAGTGGAACAGGCACGTAGCCAGAGCCATCACCCAGACCCAGGCCCTCTTCAACTGGGATACGCTCTACCTGGGTGGCGGAAACGCGAAGCACCTCACGATGGATCTGCCTGCAAACGTCAAAATCGTGCCCAACGAAGACGGCCTGCTCGGCGGAGTCGCCCTTTGGCGCGACACGCCATAACTCGCCCTGCGCTATCTCCTCTGCGGCGGCTGCAAACCCAGCTCTCGCATCGCCAGTTGCAGATCCTCCCAGGCAAACTTCTTCTGGTTCGGGTCGCGCAACAGATACGCCGGATGATAGGTCACAATCAGCTTCCGGCCTTGCAGGTTGTGCACCGTGCCACGCCACGCATTCAGCGGACGTTTCTGCCCCGTCAGCCACGTCACCGCCGTCTGCCCCAGCGCCACCACCACCTCCGGCGCAACCACCTCAATCTGCCGCAGCAAAAACGGAGAGCAGGTCGCGCCTTCATCGCTTTCCGGCGTGCGATTGCCCGGCGGACGGCACTTCACCACATTGGCAATATAGACCTGATCGCGCCGCAGTCCCATCGCGCCAATCATGTTGTTCAGCAACTGTCCGCCGCGGCCCACAAACGGAATTCCCTGCGCATCTTCATCCGCACCCGGTCCTTCACCCACAAACATCAGCCGCGCTGCCGGATCACCGTCGCCAAAGACCAGTTTATTGCGGCCCTCATGCAATTTGCAGCGTGTACAGTCGCCAATCTCCGCACGTAGCACCTCCAGCGCGGCTCCGCGCTCAGCGGGCGGCAGCACCACTCTGTCGGCAGATAACAAAACAGACTCACGTGCGATAACAGCCTCCGGGGGAGCAGTAGCCCCAACTTGTGATGAACCAGGATTTGCAATCAAATTCGACGACGGGGCAGCCGCGGCAGGAGCGGCCAGCGCATTCATGATTGTTTCCGGAGCCTCGCGCCGATAGAATTCCGCCACGCCAAGATCACGATAAAAACGCAGACGCGCTTCGAGCGCGGTCCTCCATTCAACCTGGGTGCCCGTGTCCATACCCGTGTCCATACGGTTGATTGCATCCATGCTATTCGATCATGAGCGCTTTGCGTCTGGGCGCAGCAGACTCACGCAGCACCGTCTCATCCTGCTGCACGGCACTTCCCTCTCGCACATGCGTCTCCCTCTGCAACTCCAGTTCTGTCGAAGACAACTCCACCAGCAGAGACTGCGGACGCCGCAGCCCCACAATCTCATCCAGAATCCTGTCTGCCAGCTTGCGCTTCGGCATAAACGGCAGATCAATCGCCGTGCTCAGCGTCAGAAACGTTGCCGCATTGTGGTCAGAGTCAAAACCGATATCCTCGCGGCCCACATCATTCACCACAATGGCATCCGCGCCCTTCCGCAGCAGCTTCGCGCGGCCCTGTTCCACGGAGTCTTCGGTCTCTGCCGCAAAGCCCACAATCAGTTGTCCTGGCCTGCGCCGACGCACCACCTCCGCCAGAATATCCTCCGTCGGCTGCAACTCCAGTGTCAGCGGCCCCTGTCGACGCATCTTCTGCTCCGCCACCACCACCGGGCGATAATCGGCAACCGCAGCGGATTTGATAATCAGCGTCGCTTCCGCTTGTCTCGTCAGCACGGCCTGACGCATCTCTTCGGCGGTCGTCACGCGCACCAACTCGCAGTGAATCGGCGGATGCAGTGCCGAAGGACCGCTCACCAGGACCACACGCGCCCCGCGGCTCTGCGCCGCCTCAGCCAGCGCATATCCCATCTTGCCGCTTGATCGATTGCCCAGAAAGCGCACCGGGTCCAGCGCTTCCCGCGTTCCTGCTGCGGTAATCAACACCACTTCACCCGCCAGATCGTGACTTCGACCCAGCGCATTCAGCACCACATTCGCAATCTGCTCCGGCTCGGCCATGCGCCCCGGACCCACCATCCCACAGGCAAGCTGGCCCGCATCCGGCTCCACCACACGCACACCGCGCTCGCGCAGCTTCTCTACATTGACCTGTGTCGCCGCGTGCTCCCACATCACAGAATTCATCGCCGGAGCCACCACCACTGGCGCTGGCGTCGCCAGATACATCGTTGTCAGAAAATCGTCGGCGATTCCGTGTGCAAATCGCGCAAGAACATCTGCCGTCGCTGGTGCCACCACCAGCAAGTCGGCCCACTGAGCCTCGGCAATGTGATCAATCGGAGCTTCCGGACCACCATTGCCGGGCATCTCCCACAAGCTGGTCATCACCCGATGTCCGGTCAGCGCAGCAAACGTGAGCGGCTGCACAAACCGCGTCGCAGCCTGGGTCATCGTCACGCGCACATCCAGCGCATGACGTTGGAGAGCGCGAACCAATTCTGCTGCCTTGTATGCAGCTATGCCCCCGGAGACGCCAACCATCACCTTCATAGTGCGATTGTATCCCGAAGCGCGCGATTCCATCTCACCGTTCGTCCCCGGGCGCTACACCGCCAGAATCGGAATCCCGCTGTCATCCGTATCCAGACTTTCTGGCGGTAAACCAGTCTGCACATACGAGATCTTTCCCGCACGAATCTCATCCTGAGCCTGACGACAGGCCTTGTTGCTTTTGCTTGTCACCAGCGGCGGAGCGCCGCCTTGCAACTGCCGCGCTCGTCGTGCCGCCACCATCACCTTGCGATAGTTCGAGCTGAAGTTCGTCTCTATCATCGGTTCGTCCGGGGTTCCGTCAATCATCCGCATCCTCCAGAAAAAGATAGCGTTGCTCACTGCCACGTGGGCCGATGCCAAAGGCTTCCAACACCGGCTGCAGGCGTTCCCGCACATTGCGCTCCAGGCAGCTTTCAGCAATCTCAAAATCGCGACGATGCTCCAGATCGACCACTCCACCCGACTGAAGTATGCGTTCGACAACGACGATCGCTTCCAGTTGAGCCACTGCGCGCTCCAGAACGTCGTTGACCAGAATATATCGATATTCGTGACAATTCTCAATCTCCCTGCTCGCCTCGCTCAGCCTGCGAAAGAGAATTTGCTCATCGACATGCCCCTCCGCGCGACTACGATTGCGTAATCGCGTTCGCAACACCTTTGGGTTGGGAGGCGCAATGAAGATCGTCACCGCCTGTGGCAATCGCGCCACCACCTGCCGCGCACCCTGCACATCGATATCCAGCAGCAAATCGCGCCCCGCAGCTCGTGCCTCATCCAGCGAGCGCCGCGCCGTTCCATAGTAGTTGCCAAAGACCTCGGCATACTCCAGAAACTCTCCCGCATCACGCATCGACTCAAAAGTCTCTCGTGAGGTGAAGTGGTACTCACGACCATCCTCCTCTGATCCGCGCGGTTTACGCGTCGTCCAGGAGATCGAAAAATCCAGCCCGCCCACCTGCGAACGCAGCGCATTCACCAGCGTGCTTTTCCCCGAACCCGAAGGTGCCGAGATGATGAAAAGAATTCCTGCCAAGCGCGATTTTTCCTCCTGCGCAATCTTTCTGATCCCTTGCCACACAAACGCCGACTCTCAACCTGTCTGATGCTATTCCAGATTCTGAATCTGTTCGCGCGCCTTTTCGATATTCGCCTTCAGCGCCAGTCCAAGTTCCGTCACTTCCGTTCCCTTGCCCGCAATCCCGGTCGTCTTCGACAGCAGCGTATTCGCTTCGCGATTCAGCTCCTGCAACAGAAAATCCAGCTTCTTGCCAACCTCACCGCCCTGCTCCAGCAACTCACAGAAATGCTGAATATGGGTGTGCAATCGCTGCAATTCCTCGCTCACATCGTTGCGATCCGCCAGCAGCGCCACCTCTTCCAGCAGCCGCTGGCGACTCACTTCGCTGCCAATCAACGCCGTCACCTTTTGTTGCAGCCGTTGCTCATGTCGAGCCGCGATCTCAGGATGCAACCGCTCCAGACTTTGCACGATCTCGTCCATCTCCAGCATGGCCCGCCGCAACAGTCGCGCAAGCTCCCTTCCCTCACGCGCACGCATCGCCTTCAGTTTGGGAATCAGGCGCCGCGTCTCTTCCACCACAAACTCCGCCAGCGCCTTCTGATCCTCTTCGCTATACATCGCCTCCTGCTGCAACACTCCAGGCAATCGCAGCAGCACATTCAGATCCGGCTGCGCATCCAGTGTGTATTCTCGTGCTGCGCTACGAAACGCATCCACGCAGGCCGACAGCGCCGTTCGGTTCAAAGTGAATCCGCGCTGCGCGTTGCGATCCAGCGTCAGGCCAAACTCGATGTGGCCTCGCACAAACTCTTCCTTCAGAACGCGCCGAAGCTCCATCTCCAGCGCGTCATATCCCGTCGGCAGCCGCAGCTGAATATCCAGAAAACGATGATTCACGCTCTTCAATGCCAGCAGCACGCGCGTCTCGCCCATCTGGGGCAGCACAACTGCGCTCGTTGATCCGGCAAAGCCCGTCATCGAATACACGCTGGCGCAGCTCTCCGCAGCAGAGAAGCTCTCTTCCGCACTGCCCGCCGCGGTCAGGCCCGCCCCTTGTTCCGTTTCCATCGTTGGATTCATCGCTGTTCCTTGCCAAAAAATTCTTCCTGCCTGTCATCCATCATTTGCCGTCCGCCGCCAAGGCAGGCTCGGGAACGCTCAAAAACTGCAACTGGCTCAATCGTTGATAGGTAGCGGAAACTCGCAGTAGTTCCTCATGTGGCGCAATGGCCGTAATCCGTCCATCCTCAATCACCGCTATGCGATTCGCCATCCGCACCGTAGACAGCCGGTGTGCAATCACAATCGCTGTTCGACCCTGCATCAGATTCGCCAGCGCCGACTGCACCAGCGATTCGCTCTCCGCATCCAACGCCGAGGTCGCTTCATCCAGAATCAGAATCGGCGCATTTTTCAGAATCGCACGCGCAATCGCAATCCGCTGCCGTTCGCCTCCAGACAGGCGAAATCCCTTCTCGCCAATCACCGTGTCATAGCCCTGTGGCATCCGCAGAATGAAGTCATGCGCCAGAGCATTGCGCGCCGCCTCTTCCACCATTCGTTGCGCAGTCTCCGGCTGACCATAGGCGATGTTGTTGCGCACCGTATCGTTGAACAGCACCGTCTCCTGCGTCACCTGCGCGATCTGTCCTCGCAGCGAATCCAGTGTCAGCTCTCGAACATCCCTGCCGTCAATCCGCAGTCGTCCTTCCGACACATCATAGAAACGCGGCAACAGGTTCACCAGCGTCGATTTACCTGCGCCACTTGGCCCCACCAGCGCCAGCATCTCTCCCCGATGTACACTCAGGTTGATGTCATGCAGGATCGGATGCTCGCCGTCCTCACTGCTGTAGCGAAAGCCGACATGATCAAACTCGATACGATCGTGAAAGCCCTTCAGAACATGCGCTCGCGGTTGCTCCGCCACATCGTTCTCAATCTCAAAAAATTCAAAGATCGAAACCGAAGCGCCCATCGCCTGCTGAAAGCTGTTGTAAAAATAAGCAAACTTTCGAACCGGATCATAGAGCTTGAACAGCGCAATAATGAAGACCACAAAGGTCTGCATCTCCATCCGTCCAGCCTTGATCTCGTTGCGGCCAATCAGCAGCAGCAGCACAATCGCCACCGAGCCAATCACATCCATCAGCGGCGAACTGATCGACTGCACACGCACCGAGTGCAGGTTCGCGCGAAAGAGCCGACGCGCCGCTTTCTTGAATCGCAGAATCTCCCAGATCTCGGTCGAAAACGCTTTGACGATCCGATTGCCCGTGATCGTCTCATGCAGGATATTCTGAATCTCCGCCACGCGATCCTGCCCGGTGCGCGTGCGAACGCGCACCGAGCGCCCAATCTTGCGCGCTGAAGTAATCACCACCGGCACAAAGATCAGCAGCGCCCAGCTCAGCCGACCACCCAGCGCAATCACCGCGGCCATCGTAAAAAGAAAAGTAAAAATCTGCTGGAGAAAATCTCCCAGCACCGCGCTCACGGCCGTCTGCACTCGCTCCACATCGTTGATCAACGTCGAGAGAATCGTTCCCGTCGCGTGTCGATGGAAAAAACTTGCCGAGCTGCGCAGAATCGTCTCATACAGATCATTGCGAAGATCGGTAATCATCCCATATCCGGCATAGTTCACCAGATACGTCCCGCTGAAATCGCAAATCCCCTTGAGCAGAGTCGAGCCAATCAGCGCCACCGCCACCACCGCCCACGCATTGTGCAGATGAATGCCCCGCGGAACCCATTGCAGCAGATTCATACGCCAGGGACCACTGAGATTCGGCAGCAGCGTGATAGTGTTGCCCGGCGTTCCAGGGTTCAGCACCGTCTTCAGCACCGGCCCCAGAATCAGCAACCGCAGCGCCTCCAGCATTCCCACCGCAGCCAGCAGAATGATGCCCAGCAAAGCCTGAAACGAGTAGGGCAACACATAGCGCAACAGGCGCAGAGAACGGGTCAACGGATGGCCTCCGTTACGGACTCTGTCTGACTTCGAAGCACCCTCCGAAGCATTGCTGGTTTCACCTGACTCATCCCAGTATTGTATCCGTCCCGCGCTCAGCTGAGCGCTCTTCGGTCCGGCGCAAATTCACCGCGGCATATCGCGATGCAGCGCCTTCACGCGAAAGCCCTGCTCACCCAGTCGCTTGGCAAACTCCTCGGCCATCATCACAGACCTATGCTGCCCGCCCGTGCAGCCAAATCCAATCGTCAGATAGCTCTTCCCTTCGCGCAGATAGTGCGGCAGCAGAAAATCCAGCAGCCCCATCGTTCGCTCCAGAAACTCCGACGACTGCGGAAATCCGCAAATATACTCTGCCACCGCCGGGTCCAGTCCCGTATGTCTGCGAAACTCGGGCACAAAGTGCGGATTCGGCAAAAAACGCACATCAAACAGCAGATCCGCATCCAGCGGTACACCATTTTTGAAGCCGAAACTCAGGCACGTCACCAGCATCTGGCCGCGCTCCCGCGCATCCTCCGACTGAGGATGAAACCGCGCCTGAATATACGCGCGCAGCTCATGCACATTCAGCCCGGAGGTATCGACAATGCTGTCGGCCATATTACGCACCGCATCCAGCATCTGTCGCTCATCAGTAATCGAACGCGTCACCACCTGTGACCGGCTCACCTCCGTAAAACTCAACGGATGCGGTCGGCGCGTCTCCGAGTAGCGACGAATCAGCACCGCATCGGAAGCATCCAGAAATAACACCGTCGTGCGCAACCGCTGCCGCACCTGTTGCAGAATCGAAGGCAATCGATCCAGCGCCGGCCCCTCGCGCACATCCACCACAATCGCCGCGCGTGCCATCTCCGTCGAATCGCGAATCAGATCCGCAAATGCCAGCAGCAGTTCCAGCGGCAGATTTTCCACCGAATAGAAGCCAAGATCCTCAAACGCCTTCAGCGCCGAACCCTTGCCAGCGCCCGAGATTCCCGTCACTACCACCAACAGTTTTTCTTCGCCCGCCAACGAGTGTTTGCCTGGCGGCGCAGCTTTCTCGTCTCGGAGTGAATCATCGGCCATGCGTGTATCGTACATGCACGCGGCAATGCTTTTGAGCGTCCGACGATACAAAATTTGCAGCCAGCGACCAGCGGTCAAAAGCGCCACCACCGCGCCGTTCTACGCCTGCCCCCATGCCGGCGACCCGCTCTGCTGCGTCAGCAGATGCGTTGCCGCTCCAGGCTCCAGAGCGGGGGCAAACAGGTATCCCTGCACGATATCGCAACCTGCGGCTCGCAGCGCTTCCATCTGTGCCGCATCTTCCACGCCCTGCGCAAAAACCGTCAGTCCCAGGGAGTGTCCCAGCTCGGTGATCGAGCGTAGCGCGGCCTGGTGCTTTCCATTCAAACTCACGGAAGCCACCAACTCGCGATCCAGCTTGATGATGTCAATCGGAAACCGCAGCAACTGACTCAGCGGCGCAAGCTGTGATCCAAAATTATCCACCGCAATTTGCACTCCGCGCTCCGCCAGTCGATCCACAATGCGCAGCGCCGCTTTCGGATCTTCACTCAGCGCACCTTCGGAGATCTCCACAATCAACCGATGCGGATCAATCGATGACGACTCCAACACCGAAGAAAAAAGCCCAAGCAACTCCGGATGGTACAGTTGCCGCGCTGAAAGATTGATGCTCAGCGAAAACGTCCGATCCCGCCACTGCTGAGACCACGCCTGCAACTGCTCGCAACTGGTCCGCATCGTCTCCCGATTCAGGTGCATCGCATAGCCGGCATGGTCGGCCACCTGCAACATCTCCTGCAGGGACTCATACGTGCCATTCTGCCGCCTCCACCGCAGCAGCGACTCAAATCCCTGCAGCGTTCCGGATTGCAGATGATAGTACGGCTGATACCACACCGCAAAATCCCGCCGGTCCAGCAGCGCTCGCATCTCAGACTCGCGCTCATTGCGCAGAATCAGATGCACCTGCATCTGCGAATCGAAGATCTCACACCGCAGCCCACCCTGCTGCTTCGCGCGATACATCGCAAAATCAGCATCCCGCAACAGTTGCTCCGGAAGCTGATGATCCTCGGCACACATCGCCACGCCGATGCTCGCGCCCACGGCAAGCATCTTGCCTTCCAGCACAAACGTCCTCTGAAACTCTGCCAGAATTCGCGCAGCTATCACGCGCAGGTCATCCATCGATGTCAGGTTGTCCAGCAACAGCGCAAACTCATCGCCGCTCAGCCGCGCCGCCGTATCATGCGGGCGCAAGGCCCCACGCAACCGTTCGGCCACCTCCACCAGCAACGCATCTCCCGCTGCATGACCATGAAGATCGTTGATCTCCTTGAATCGGTCCAGATCGACAAACATCACGGCGCAATTCTGGTTGCGTCGACGTGCGCGCCGCGCCATCGCCAGCTTCAACCGATCCAGAAATAACGCTCGATTCGGCAGTCCCGTCAACACATCATGCAGAGCGTAGTGCTGCAATCGCGCCTCACTCTGCCGTCGACCGCGAATATCCCGAAAGCTCGCAATCAGCCCCGGCTCCTGACCGTCCTCCTGAAAGACTGCAAGCGCAATCGACACATCCACAGGATTGCCACGGGAATCCATCCGCACCGTATCAATGGCCACACGCCCGCGACGACGCGCCAACTCCAGCAACGTCAAAGACTCTTCTCTGCGCTCTTCCGGAACCAGCAAATCGCGCAGCAAAGCCCCAATCACCTGCTTCGGCGTATATCCAAACAGTTCGGTAAACTCAGGATTGACGAAGATCACCTCTTCGCCCCGCGTCACCGCCACAGCCTCCGGCAGTGAGCGCACCAGACCACGCAGCAACTCACACGATCCCTGCGAAAGATTCTGATCCGCTGCGCGCCCACCTCTCCGCTTCTCTTCCATCCAAATCATCCCCGCATCGCACGGCATTCCAGCTCAACTTGCACCCGACGCAACTTTGTCAATACAAAGCATTTGTCCGGTGCAGCACACAGCAGTCATGCCACTCGATTCGCAAACTCCCCTGTTACTTCATGTAAGCACAACAAGGGCCTGCTTCGATCGGATTTTTCAGAAGAAACTCATTCGCCGTTCAGCCCAGCGCCACCATCGACATCTGGCCATCTCGTCGCCGATGCAGCACAAACTGTGTCCCCTCCGGGCTGCGAAAGATCAGCAGGTCGCGATCATCGCTTTCGGCTCGCTTCACCGCTTGCTCCACCGTCACTGGATCTGGCAGAATCGCATCCGCCGCGCTGATCAGGTGCGGCTCCGTCACGCTCCGGCGCCCGGTCGGAATCACGGCCAGACTGGTCGCCTTACGCGCGCTGCTTCGAGTCGCCGAGGTCTCCGTCGCCACGCCGCGCGATCTCTTCTTCCCCGTTGCACTCGCCACAACACCAACACGCGCCTCCGCCGTAAGCGAAGCCTCAGGCTTGCGTTTTTGGCTGCGCAACCGATCTCGAAAGCGCAGCGACTGACTCTCCGCATGCTCCAGAGCCAGTCGCAGCGCGGCGGCCTGCGTTGTCGCCGAACCCTGCGCCACCAGCGGGTGCCGTCGGCTCTGCAGATGAATCTCCACCACCTGCAGGTGTCGCTCCTCCCGTAAAATGCACGATGCCGCCGTCAGCGGACCGAGAATCCGCGCTACCCGTTCGATTCCCTCCTGCGCCGCTTCCCGCGTTGTCTTGCTGATCTTCGTCTGTCTGCCAGTGAACTCGATTTCCATGGCGTTCTCCCTTTACCAAGAGTGTAGTCCACAACTCCGGCTCACAAGGCAGTTCGCGCCTGCTGTTTCCGAGTGCGATTCACGAATACAGTTCATCTATGCAAAGCACCCTCACAACCATGTTCCTTGCCTGCCTGTTCCGGATTCTTCCACGCGCGCACAACGCGTCCGATTCAGCACTCGCCGGTCGCAACAGATTCGCCTCAGTGTCCGCGTCGGCGTCCACCCGCCGCCTCGGCTTGCGGCGGCTTCCTGCGCATCTCCTCGCGCGCTCTGCGCTCGCCGCGTCTGCCCAGCAGAAACATCCCCAGGCCAAAGACCAGCAGCACCAGGCCCCAATACAAATTCACATCCAGATTGTCCGCCCGCAGATACAGCACACTCCCGCGTGTTGCCCAGCCGTACAGCGTCAGAATCAGGCCCACCAGCGTAAACATCAGGCCCATTGGAATTCTCAAATCCAGATTCACAATCCCTCTCCTTTTCGCACCCCAGCGTGCAGCTTTCCGCCCACTTGCTCCGTGCGCCTATCGGAAGATCACATTCAGCACAACCACCGTCACCAGCAGCACCACTGCCAGCGCCTCCGGTCGCTTCCACCAGATGCGTTCCGTTGCCTTGGCTCGCGGCGTCAGCGAATGCACCAGGCCCACCAGTTCCGACTCCGGCTTCGGCTTGCCAAACAGGCTCACCCCAATCGCCACCACAAAGTTCGTGCTGAACGCCCAGATCGCCGTCCAGAAGTTCTGCGCCATATCGCTCGGATAGTGGTGCAGCACGGCGATCCATCCGCCATGCAATCCCGGATGCGCCTCAATCGGCAACGTCAGTCCGTGATGCACCATCGCCGCCGCAGTCCCCGCAATCAACCCGGCAAAGGCGCCGTTGCCTGTCGTCCGCTTCCAGAACATGCCCAGCAAAAAGGTCGCAAACAGAGGCGCATTCACCAGGCTGAAGACAAGCTGGAGCGTATCCATGATGTTGTTGAAATTCGAGGCCGCATACGCCGTTGCCATCGATAAAACAATACCTCCCACGGTAGCCCAGCGACCCATCTTCAGATAGTGCTGATCCGAAGCCCCCTTGCGAATGTAGGACTGATAGAGGTCATAGGTCCAGACCGTATTGAATGCTGTCACATTGCCCGCCATTCCGCTCATAAAACTGGCCAGCAGCGCCGTCAATCCAAGTCCCAGCAGGCCCGACGGCAGATAGTGCAGCAGCATCGACGGAATCGCCAGATCGTAATCCAGCTCCGGCTTGCCGCTCGCATCCAGCACAATCTTTCCTGTCAGCGGATCCATCTTCGCCGGCACCAGCCCGTGTCCTTCCGCCTCGGCCTTGCTCACCACGCGCGTCTCGCGCACAATCGTCCCATTCACCACCGTCTCGGTTGTCACGTTGTGCGGCGTCGTCGCGGCAATCGCCAGCAAACCAGGCAGAATCACCAGGAACGGAAAAAACATCTTGGGAATCGCCGCAATCAGCGGCACACGCCGCGCATTCTCCTGCGTATCGGTGGCCATCGCCGTCTGAATCACCAGAAAATCCGTACACCAGTAGCCAAACGACAACACAAATCCCAACCCCATCGCCAGCCCAAACGCATCCACACCCAGCGGATTCGTGCTCGCATGTTCCATCCCGCGCCAGGAGTGCATATAGGCCGTCGGCAGCGCCGCGCGCAATCCGCTCAGTCCGCCCACATTGTGCAGGCCAATCAGCACCAGAGGCAGAAATCCCGCGATGATCAGCGCAAACTGCAACACCTCGTTATAGATCGCGCTCGTCAATCCGCCCAGAAAGATATAGCCCAGCACAATGATTGCCGACAGCAGCATCGAGAAGTGAAAGATCCAGCCCAACGGCAGACCCAGCGTCAGGAACAGTCCGTCGAAGATATGCAGCGTCTGAATCAGCAGCGCCATCGCATACATCGAGATACCTGAGGAAAAAACCGTCATCACCGCAAAGGAACAGGCATTCAGCGCGCGCGTCTTTTCGTCAAAGCGCAGCAGCAGAAACTCCGGCACCGACCGCGCCTTCGAACCATAGTAGAACGGCATCATGAAGATGCCCACAAAGATCATCGCCGGAATCGCGCCAATCCAGTAGAAATGGCTCGTCGCAATACCGTACTTCGCGCCCGAGGCCCCCATACCGATCACTTCCTGAGCGCCCAGATTGGCACTCATAAAGGCCAGGCCGCATATCCAGGCCGGCAACGCACGACCGGCCTGAAAAAAATCCTTGCTCGTCTTCATGTACCGCTTCAGCGCAAAGCCGATGCCCAGCACAAAGACGAAGTAGAGCAGCATGATCAGCCAGTCAATCGCGGTGAGTTGTGTATGTCCAAACAAGAGTTCATCCTCAATCATCAGATCGGAGTTCTCGGGAAGGGCGCTTGCGACCTGCCGCAACTTACTCTACCTAGGTCCGGGCAGCAGAGTCCAGAGAAAAATGAAAACCTTTACGAAGCACCCCCACTCCCCTCAAACAGATACACTGTTTCTGATGATTCCTACTCTTGAATGGACCCGCGAAGGTGTCCGGTTCCTTGACCAGACCAAACTTCCCCTCGAAGAAACCTATCTGCTCGCCACCACGCCCGACCAGGTCGCCACCATCATCACCACCATGGTCGTCCGCGGTGCACCAGCCATCGGCGTCAGCGCGGCCATGGGACTCGCGCTGGCCGCCAAATCCGCCTCTGCCGCCACCGCAGAGACCTTTGCCCCATCCTTTGCCGCAAGCTGCGATCTGCTCGCCGGTACCCGTCCCACCGCCGTCAATCTCTTCTGGGCCATCGACCGCATGAAGCGCGTCTTTGCTCAACTGCTTGCCGCCGGCAGCAGCATGGCTACCGTTCGCGACCGTCTGGAGGCAGAGGCGCGCACCATGTATGACGAGGACATCGCCGCCTGCCGCGCCATGGGTGCCTTCGGAGCCGATCTCATGCCCGACGAGGGAACCGTGCTCACCCACTGTAACGCCGGCGCGCTGGCCACCTGCGGCTACGGCACCGCTCTCGGCGTCATTCGCGGAGCCGTCGAGCGCGGCAAGCGCATCCATGTCTTCGCCGACGAAACGCGGCCCTTCCTTCAGGGCGCGCGCCTCACCGCATGGGAGCTGATGGCAGACGGCATCCCTACCACCGTTCTTTGCGACAACATGGCCGGCAGCCTCATGCGTCAGGGTCGCATCCAGGCCGTCGTCGTCGGTGCGGACCGCATCGCCGCCAACGGCGATGTTGCCAACAAGATCGGCACCTACAGCGTCGCCGTCCTCGCTCACGAACACGGCATCCCGTTCTATGTCGCCGCGCCCTGGTCCACCATCGACCCCGCCACCGCCACCGGCGATGCCATCCCCATCGAAGAGCGCGCCGCCATCGAGGTTACGCACCACGGCGGACGCCAACTCACGCCCCATGGCGTCGGCATCTGCAACCCCGCCTTCGACGTCACGCCCGCTCGCTACGTCACCGCCATCATCACTGAGTGCGGCGTCCTGCAAGCGCCCTATCTCTCATCCATCGCTGCGGGAGCTGCTGCTGCCGGAGCGCTCGCCCCGCAATAGCCCGTCGCGGCTGCGCTCCCGTCTTCGCTGCGCTTCGGTCCAGCCGGTTGACTCCGATCCTGATTGCTTCCAGACAACCGGCTTCCCGACGATTGGCTCCCAATACCATCGAGCGCTTTTGTGCATACAGCGCTTCCGTTCACAGCACTTCCATTCGCGCCGCTTCCGCTCGTGGCATTGCTGCCTGCACCGCTGCTGCTCAGATCACTTCCGCTCGTTACACCGCCGTTCACGCCGCTGCCGTTCGCCAAGCTTCCACCCGTCGTCTCGCTCCATATCTCCACCGGGATCCAGTTCGGCGCCTCCGCTCCGCCGGTCACACCCCCGTCCGTGCCGCCCAGCGTTGGCCATCCCGAATGCGTCCCACTCATTTCCACTCCGGCGCGACTCCGCCGATCCTCCGCCAAAGTGCCCACAAAAGGCAGTACCGGAGCACCGTGCAGCCGATACGGCGGCGGAGCCAATCCACCCGGCGGATTGAATCCCAGATTTCCCACCCGCGTCACCAGCAGCACCCCCAACTGAAATGCAAGCGTGTAATTCCTCGATTGCACCGTCCCGGCAGCAATCTGAATCGGATAGGTCCCCGGTGGAGATTGCGCCGTCGCCGTCGTGCTCAACACCGGCGCTCCGTTCGTTGCGCTCGCCAGCGTATCTGCGCCCAGCAGCCCCTCCGCCGAGTAAGTCAACGTCGGCACCGCGCTGCCCACAGTCATCACCACTGCGTTCGGAATCAGCGTCAGGCTCGCCGGTGTCACCGTCAGCGTCCCTGGTACAAAGACAAATGTATAGTTGGCTGCCGTCAGCGTCCCAGCACCGATCGAAATAGGATAGCTGCCCACAGATGGCCACCTCCCGGCGCTCGATGTGATCGTCGGATTCCCGCTGACCACACTCCCCGAATCACCCCCGACAAAGCCCACAATCGTGTAACCAAACGACGACGCGGAACTGCCGTAGACCACCTGCTGATTGCTTGCCGTCACCGTCAACGTCGCCGGCAGCACGGTGAACGTCTGCTCCACCGGCGTTGCCGCAGCATACATCGCATTGCCGGCCTGCATCGCCTGCACCACAATGCTTCCCGTACCTGTCGCCTCCAGCGTATTACCGCCCGAGATCACGCCCGGCCCGCTCACCACAGCAAAGGTCACCGGCAGCCCCGCGCTCGACTTCGCTACGAGTGGAAAATTCATGTGTCCGCTCACCATCCCCTGCCCATAAACCTCCGCAGCCTGCGTCGTAAACTGGATTGTCTGCGCCGCCAGGTTCGCGCTTGTTCCCTGCACCGGGACGGTGTACAAGAGCGCCTGACCTGTCGCCGCCTGTGCCGTAATTGCGATACTCTCCTGCATCTGCGCATTCGCTTTCTGCGGCGCAAACGCCGTCGAAACCGTGCAGCCTTGTCCCTGTTGCAACTGAACTCCCGCGGCGCATGTCACACTGCTCGAAGCAGAGGAGCCTGAAACGCTGGCTGCTACAAAATCCTGCGGATAACTCACGCCCGTGATCGTCGCCGGCTGCGCACCCACGCTCAACACTTCGATCGTCTGCGTCGCGGTGCTGTTCCCTCCGCTTGCCGTCGGCGTGAACACAAGTGGTGCGGTCTGGGTCATCACAATCTTCACTACACGATGATTCCCCGTGTCCGCCACATACAGGTTTCCCGCCGCATCCACAGCCAGGCCCTGCGGAGCATTCAATCCATCCGCCACCAGCACCGGCTTCTGATATACCCCATTCACCGGCACCATCATCATCACTTGGTTGCGTCCGGAGTCCAGCACATACAGGTCACCCTCGCCATCCACAGCCACTGCCGTCGGAAACTGAAAGTAACCCTGCCACAGATTTCTTACCCATTGGCTGCTGTTATTGAACTCTGTTACCTGATTCTGATATGGCTGCACCCAGAAAACATCGCCCAATCCATCCCCTGCCACCGACAAAGGAAAGTACGTGACAAAAGTTCCGCCCGCGGCATAGTTTTGTTCTAGCGGCTGACGAACATAACTGGTACCCGTCCAGATATAGCAATTCACCTGGTTCTCATAGGTATTCGCAGCACACATCACGCCATCTGGCGCCACCGCCACACCCGATGGCACATACATCCCGGAACCCTCGCTCTGTTGGTCGACAAACGACGAGCCATTCCACGTCATCCGGATTACACGGTCGTTTCCACTCGATGCCACGAGCAGGTTTCCTGCACCGTCCACGGCCATACCCATCGGAACATTCAACGCTTCAATTGGCAGAGTTTCCGGCGAAGAAACACTGCCCCCGCTCTGGCCGTATTCCGTAACCGTGTATGTCTCGCCATCCGTTACATACACGTCACCGCTGCCATCTACCGCTATCCCCGTCGGCATCAGCAATCCACTGACGATCGTGCTCATTGCAGCCGGAAGAGTGATCAGTCGGCTCGTATTTCCTGTACCGGAGATATACGTCGAAAGCAGTGGCTTGCCGCCTTCGTCGAAGATCGAGATTGCCCCCGCTCGTTCTCCCGATTGAGCAGGAGAAAAAGTCACGACGACGCTACACACTGTCGCAGTGGAATACGTGCCAATAAAGCAGTTGCTGCCCGATCCGGCACGAAAGTCTCCCTGCAAATTACCGGATGTCGAAACGTCGATTGAGCCAATGCTGCTGCCTTGCGCTACAGTGAAAAGAAATGTCTGGCTCACTGGTGCGGCACCCATCTCTTGGCTCATGAACGGCAAGGCCTGTGTGGAAAAAAATACCACTTCCCCACTTCCACTGTCGGTCAGCACTATGTTGCCAGCCGCATTCTCGGCAACCTGTCCAGGACTCTGCAAACCGCCCCCGATATTCCACGAGGCCACTGGATGTGGAATATTGGGATTAACTTGGTAAGCAAACACCTGATGGATCGATTGATCGGTCACATAGAGCACCATCGATGCATCCATCATCAAACTGCCGGGCACCCCGGGATAACTGTTACTGCTCGGAATACCCAAAAAACTCTCTGGCGTGGAATACACTCCCAACTGCTGCTTACTGGTGTAAATCATTCGGGAATCTGCATCGGAGAGATACATCGTAAAGTAGGCATCAAACGCGATCCCCACCGGCTGCCCAAGCCCCTGAAGAATCACGTTTGGCGCGCCGTACTGACCATGGCCCAAGGCTAGTTCCACAACCTCGCCGCTGCCTGCCACAGCCACAAACAGGTTATCGTTCGGGTCCAGTGCCACAGCCTCCGGATCATTCAGCGAATCGGCCAGCGTCACCGGTTGCTGATATCCCGACGCCGCGTGGACAATCTCCACCACCGTGCCCGCGCCCGCGTCGGCCACAAACAAGTCACCCTGCCCATCGATCGCCATGCCTTTCGGCTCGCTCAGCCCCTGCTGCATCGGAAACGGCGCTCCACACGCTGCGCCCGTCGCAGTCACGCACGTCACCTCATGCAGTGTCGTATCTGAGACGTAGATATTCCCAGCCGCATCCTCCACCACCCCATACGGCGCCGCCAGATTCGTAGTCGGCAGCACATTCTGCGTCCCCAGAAAGCTCACCTGCGCCAGCAAACGTCCGTTTGCGCACAAGCCCAGCAACACGGCCACCTTCGCGCACACCCGCACACTCTCACGTAATTGCAAGTCTCTCGAACGCATGTCCACATTCCGCGGCGTTCTGCTATTCCAGACTTCGGGTCGTGCTCACTCATCCCGATCCGGCATCCAAATCACGCCTCCACGGAGTTCATCGCTCGCTGCAACCGTCTTAGAAAGTCACCAGAGTCATCAGAAAATCCTCACGGAGCTTGCTGCGGGATCAATCCGTGCTGCAACCACGCGCATTTTGCGCTGTCTTCACCGCGCGCTTTGTCCTACAATGAGCCAACGCATCAGAGATTCTTCATCCGGAGTTATCATGCGGCCATCCTTCACACTCGGCATCGAAGAGGAATACCAGACCATTGATCCGGTCACTCGCGACCTGCGCTCCCACATCGCCACCGAGATGCTTGCCCAGGGGAAAATGCGCCTCGAAGAGCGCGTCAAAGCCGAGATGCATCAGTCTGTCGTCGAGGTTGGCACACGCATCTGCCGCAATATCGAAGAAGCCAGAGAAGACCTCTTCCATCTGCGCCGCAGCATGATTCATCTTGCTGCCGAACACAATCTCCAGCTTGTCGCCGGCGCCACGCATCCCTTTGCCGACTGGCGCACACAGGAGATTTATCCTGACCCGCGGTACCGTCAGGTGGTCAAAGATCTCCAACTCGTCGCCCGCTCCAATCTCATCTTCGGTCTTCACGTTCACGTGGGCATCGAAGACCGCGAAGCCGCCATCCGCATCATGAATTCCATGCGCTATTTCCTGCCCCACATCATGGCGCTCACCACCAACTCACCCTTCTGGCTCGGCCTCAACACCGGCTACAAAGGCTATCGCGCCAAAGTCTTTGAAAACTTCCCACGCACCGGCATCCCCGATGCCTTTGCCAGCTACTCCGAATTTGAAAACTACGTCAATCTTCTGGTCAAAACCAACTGCATCGACGACGCAAAAAAAATCTGGTGGGACATCCGCCCGCACCCACACTTCAACACCATCGAGGTCCGCGCCTGCGACATTCCCCTGCGCGCTTCTGAGTCCATCGCCGTCGCCGCGCTCATCCAGGCCACCGCGGCCTATCTCTATCGCCTCCACGAGCAGAATCAGGACTTCCGTCAATTTGCTCGTCCTCTGTTGATGGAAAACAAATTCCGAGCCGTCCGTTACGGCCTTGACGGCATGCTCATCGACTTTGGCAAGCAGGCTGAAGTGCCCGAACGCACCCTCATTCGCGAATATCTCGCGCTCATCGATCCCGTCCTCGACGAGTTAGGCAGCCGCCAGGCCATCGCCGGCATTGAACGCATCCTCGAAACCGGCACCGGAGCCGACCGCCAGCTTGCCGTCTTTGAGAGCAGCCACGGCGACCTGAAGGCCGTCGTGGATTACATGGCCCAGGAGACAGCCGCTGGACTGGACGAATCGCGCAAACTGTAGAATGCTGAAAGAGATGCCGGGGCACAATCCTTTCGTCTTCGCGCAGCTTCAGGATTCCGCTTTTTTTGAGATTTTTTCACCGTCGAGGATAGCCTTTGTCAGCAGAGATAATTCGGGTCAACCCGGATGAACCAGAGGCAGAGCGCATCGCTTATGTCGTCTCCTGCCTGCGTCGCGGCGATGTCGTCGCGCTTCCCACAGACACCTTCTACGGACTCGCCGTCGACCCCGTCAATCTCCACGCTGTCGAGCGCATTTACCAGATCAAGTCCCGGCTGAAGCACAAGCCGCTCTCGTTGCTCATCGCCTCCGTCGCTCAGGCCTATGAGCTGGCGCGCGACATCGACGACCGCTTCGACAAGCTCGCTGAGCGCTTCTGGCCCGGCCCGCTCACCATCATCGTCCGCGCCGGCAGCAAGCTCCCCCTGCGCTCCACCGCCAACACCGGCAACGTCGCCCTGCGCGTCCCGGACTCCGCCATCCCTCGCGCCGTCGTCGAGCAGTACGGCATGCCCATCACCGCCACCTCGGCCAACCTTCACAACGCCAGCGAATGCTCTCACGCTGCCTGTGTCCGCGACCAGATCGGCGACCGCATTCCGCTCATCGTCGATGGCGGCCCGTCAGCCCATTCCCTGCCCACCACCATCGTCAATCTTGCCGACCATGAGAATTCCTGGGAGATTCTTCGCGAAGGCGTCATCCCCACCCACGAAATCGTGATGACTCTGCAACGCTAGGGCCGCCGCGCGATGACTCGAACTCTTCGACCCCATCGCCTCACCCGGCTCCAGACTGCCCTCGGCGCAAGCCTTGCCCTCATCCTCCTCGTCGGCATCATCGCGCTGGCGGGCTGGTTCCGCTGGGTCGATGCGCAGATCACCCACGCCGCCAGCACCGACCAGACTGCCCCTGCTGACGTCATCTGCGTCTTCGGCGCCGCGGAGTATAACGGACGTCCCTCGCGCGTCCTGCGCGCACGGCTGGAACACGCGCTCAACCTCTATCAGCGCGGCCTTGCACCCATTCTCATCACGCTCGGCGGCAGCGCTCCCGGAGATCGTTTCTCCGAGGGCCAGGTCGGCGAAGCCTTCCTGCGCGCCAACGGCGTACCCGCCAGCGCCATCATCGCAGAAACCAGCAGTCGCTCCACGGAAGAATCCGTCACTCGCGTCCTCACCATCGCGCAGGAGAATCACTTCCATCGCATCCTTATCGTCAGCGACCCCACGCACGTCTTTCGCATTCAGGCCATCTTCGCCGCCAGCGGCGTGCGCGTTCTTGCCTCTCCACGCAAACCACTCCAGGACGGCGGCGCGGCCGAGCCGGAGACGCAGGAGATACTCCATGAAGCACTCGCTTACTCGTTTTGGCGCGCGCAGCAGTCGCTTGCTCGCTGGCTTTAGCGCATCTTCACCTCTGGCCTGTACAGATCAAAAGCGAAAGAACGTCACCGCGCAGCGCGTCGCGCCTGGCCCATTCGCTCAGCCAGCGTCAACAGGCGCGCATCGCTGCCGTTCGCGGCCAGCACCTGCATTCCCCCGGCGACAAACGGCACCGCCAGCGCTGGCAGCCCGCCCAGACTCGCAGGAGCCGTATAGCGCAGCAACCGCGCGCGAATGCTCGTATGGTCTTCCCCTGCTCGCAGGCAAGCCACCGGAGCGCAGGGCAGCACCACCAACTCATGCTCGCCCACCAGCGCACCCATCCGCGCCCCAAACTCCCGATGTCGCTGCCGCAGCGCAGCGATCTCATCGTCAGTAATTCTTGCGCCCCACTCCAGCCGCTGCTGAATCGGCGCTTCAAACACCGAGAAATCTCCCGCAACATGCTCGGCATGAATCCGCGCCGCCTCCCACGCCTGCACCGCCGCAAAAATCTCCTGCGCTTCTTCCCACCACGGCACGCGCACCTCGGTCCCGGTCATCCCCAGTTCGCGCAGCTCTTCCACACACGCGTTCAGCGAAGCTTTCACCTCCGGCTCACAATCCTGCAGAAACGCCTCATCGACATAGGCAAACCGCGTAGACGACGACGTCGCCGACTTCCACTCCGTCTCAAACAGCCGCGCCAGCAGCGGCGCGTCTTCCAGATGGCGAAAGAGCCAGCCAATCGTGTCAAAGCTCTGCGCCAGATGATGACCACCCTCCCAGCTCCCCCAGCCCAGTGAAGACCTGTAGCCCACCAGGCCGCACAGCGCCGCCGGCACACGCACTGACCCGCCCGTATCCGTGCCAATCGCCGCCAGCGCCGAACCCTCCTGCACGCTGGCCACTGCGCCGCTGGACGAGCCACCCGTCAGCCACAACTCATTCCGCGGCTGCACGCAGTCGCCATAGTCGCGATTCTCTCCCGTAATTCCATACGCCAGCGCATGCAGATGCGTCTTGCCCGTAATCACCGCGCCCATCCCGCGCAGTCGCGCCGCGACCCATGAATCAGCCGGCGCCACCGGATTCCGCTCCGCATAGAACTGCGATCCCAGCGTCGTCCGCGTGCCCGCCAGATCAAAGCAGTCCTTCAGCGAAACCGGCACGCCCGCCAGTTCCATTCCGCTTGTCATCCCGCGCGTTTGGCCACCTGCCGCAGCGCGCCGTTCCAGCGTCCTGTCCAGCTCGCGCCTTGACCACTCCGCGTCCTGCCACAGATACGTATTGTGATGGGCATTCCCATTGGACCGAAGCAGACACTGCTCCAGACGCTCGCTCAGCACCGCGTCTGTCGGCTCCAACTCGAGCAATGCGCGAATCAATGGTGTTTCATTGCCAGCCTGCGTCGTATGTTCTTTGGAAGACATGCTCCCGATTGTATCCACTTCGACGCATCGGCTGCCCGTCGGCCTCGCTCGCTATCCTCAACGCAACCGCTCATCGAATCAAACCAAGATCCGTCTGCAACTGCGCCAGATCAAAGCCCGCAGGCGAGCCTTTCTGATCCAGCCAGTCCTGGCTCAGCAGCGCATGTGCCTCATCCACATACGTCTTCCAGAAAGCCAGCGTCATCGTCTTCAGAATGCCCCACGTGATGCACGTAAACCCGTTCGCATCATAGGCGGGAACAAAGACGCAGTGACCGCCCCACGAGCCGGGCTGCGTATTCGGGCCGCCATTCGCAACCACATCCCACACATCCTGCGTCTGCGCCGACATGGGCAGATTCAGCCCCACATACACTCCGCCAAACAGGTGAATCGCCTGCCGAATCTCCTCCAGATTCGTCCACACCGGATCCGCAAATGCCAGCAGCTTGTGCCCATCAAATCCCTGCTTCTTCCAGTCGTTGAGCACGTTCATCTCGATGCCGCCAATATCCGACGCCGGATTCGCCGGATTATATCCATCCCACTTTTCGTAGTAGCTCAGGATCACCTCATCCGGCACCGTCACCATCGTGCCCGTATTCACTGACCACACCTGCACAGCGTGCCCTGCGCCGGCAATCGTGCAATCGCCCAGCCGGTCATTCAGCATCACGCCCCAGCTCGTCACACCCTTCGTCCAATCGCTCGTCGGCGGAGCCGGCGGCAGTGTCGGCTTCACATAGTTGGACAGCTTCAGCGTGCGGCTGTCCGTCTTCACCCCGCGCCGCCCCAGTTTCATCTGCGAATGATCGGCCATCGTTCCATCCCCCTGCTTTGCTCCCCAGCATATCGCGACCAAGCCACTCGATGCACCGTAAAGTTTTTTCTTCGCGGCGCAATAACCACTCGTCGATCCCGCGCGTAGAATAGCCAGACGGAGGTTCTATGTTTCGTTTGCTCTTTGGAATTGTCGTCGGTGTCCTGCTTTGCCCCGTTCTGGTCTACCTCTGGTTCACGCGCGGCAACCCGCCCGTGGCCGTTGCCGATGCGCCGCTTCCCTTCGAACGCCAGATTACGCATATTCCCCTCCACGCGCGCATTCACCGCGACATGCCCAAAACCGTGCCCATCCAGCCCTCCGCCGATAACCTCATCGCCGGAGCGCACATCTACCGCGAGCAGTGCGCTTTCTGTCATGGCGTCCACAGCAACCCGTCCGCAGTCGGTGCCAACATGTTCCCTCACGTGCCGCAGCTTTGGGAGAAACATCGTGATGGCGTCGTCGGCGTCAGTGACGACCCCGCCGGAGAAACATACTGGAAGGTCGCCAACGGCATCCGCCTTACCGGAATGCCCGCCTACGATCACATTCTGACCGAAACGCAGATGTGGCAGGTCAGCGTCCTGCTGGCCAACGCCGACAAGCCCCTGCCGCCCGATGCGCTCAATCTGCTGAAGACGCCGCTCTCCTACGATGTGCCGCCGGTTGCCGCCATGCCAGCCATGCCCACACGGCCAACAAAATAACGCGGACTCCCTCGCACGATGATCCACACCCGCAAACTCCCAGCCATCCTTCCACTCCTGCTGCTGCTCCCTTCTGGAGCAGCAGCAGGAGCAGCGGCCCGGCAGGTCACGGAACAAACTTCCGCGCCATCTTCTTCACAAGCCTCCGCCACGCTCGCCGGTGATCCGGCGCACCCGGCCCACGCCGATCACTGGGTCGATACGCATCTCTACTTTGAACTTGGTCCATATCTGCCGCCCGGCACACATCCCGATCCTCACGCCATCTGGCATCCTCACCACAAGCCCGTCACGGATGCGCAGTGGATGCGCTTCCTCGACCGCGAAGTCACGCCGCGCTTTCCCGACGGTCTCAGTGTGCTCAACGTCTATGGCCAGTGGAAGGGCGCACACGACGCCACACCCCATCGCGGTCGCTCCAGGGTGCTCATCATCGACTACCCGGAAAACCCGCAGAACGAGGCTCGAATCGACGCCATCCGCTCCGCATGGAAGCAGATGACCGGTGAGCAATCCGTACTCAAAGTCACAGTCCCAGCCGACGTCTCATTCTAGGGGCCTACATCAGCTTCGCCAGCAGCTCATCCAGCGCTCGTCCGCGATGGCTCAGTGAAAGCTTCACCGCCGGGTCCAGGTCGGCCATCGTCTGGTCCAGCTCCGGCAGATAAAACAGCGGATCGTAGCCAAATCCGCCTGTCCCATGCGGCGCTTCCAGGATCACGCCCTCCACGCTGCCCTCGGCCGTGGTAATCACCACGCCATTCCGAGCCAGCCCCAGCGCGCACCGATAGCGCGCCGTCCGATCCCGCATCGCCACGCCTTCCAGCTTCTGCAGCAGCACAATGTTGTTCCACACATCGGTGTTGTCATTGGCATCCGGCGAATCCACCAGCCCGCTGTCGGCGGCAAATCGCGCCGAACGAATCCCCGGCGCGCCCTCCAGCGCATCCACTTCCAATCCCGAATCATCGGCCATCACCCACTGGCCCGGCGCAAACTGGCTATAGTAAACAGCCTTGCGGATGGCATTCTCCTCGAAACTTTGCCCATCCTCTTCCGGCGCGGGAATCGTCCTCAATGCAGGAAGCGTATCAATCTGCACCGCAACACCGTCGGCGGCCAGCCGAAACTCTTCCAACTTCCCAGGATTGGTCGATGCAACCAGCAGATGAAGCATATTCGCAGTGTAACCCGTCGCTTTCGCGTCGCGGTCTACGTCCTCTTCAGTGCGCAATCAGATAGACGCCCACGCACACCAAACCCGCCGCCAGCCACCGCCGCCGGTCCACATTCTCGTGCAGAAAAAGCTTGGCCGCAATCGCATTTGTCACCAGCGTCAGCGAAGCCGAAGCCGGTGCCGCCAGGCTCAGGTCCAGATGATTCAGGGCAAACAGCAGTGCGAAAAACGCCATTGACAGAAAACTGACTCCGACAAAAAACAGCGGGCAGGTCAGCACCGCACGAATCGCCCCAGTCAATCCGCTGTGCGCGCGAATGTCATCCAGGTCGCCAATCGATTTCATCGCTGCCGCCGTCAGCACCTCGCCAATCGTCGAGGTAATCGACACAGCCACAATCATTCCTGCGCCGGGCCAGAACCCCGGCGGCAAACCGGCCACCCACCCCGCCATCATGCCTGTTCCCCTTCGCCCGAAGCCGTTTCCGACTCGGTCCGGGATGGTCCCTGCGCCACAAATCCCACACCCAGCGTAATCAGCAGGATTCCCGCCCATCGCATCGGCGAAATATGCTCATGCAGCCAGAACCGCCCCAGCAGCGCAATCAGCACATAGCCAAAGGCCGTCGTCGGCAATACATACGTCAGGTCAGCCCAGGAGAGCGCTGTCAGATAACAGGCAAAAAATGCGATCAGCAGCAGGATCCCGCCCGCAATCCATGGCGTAAACACCGCCTGCAACAGCAGCAGCGGATGCGCCAGCGAGATCGCAGGCATCATGCTCATGCCCCGCGACAGGCAGCTATCGCCCAGCGGCGCACACAGCGCCACCAGCAGCAGAATCAGGTACTGGCTGGCCTTCAGTCGCCGATGGGACATGCTCCGGAGCTTTCTCTTCGGCCTCAGCCGTCAAATGAAAACAGGATGTCGTGCGGGGAAAATACATCGAAGGCCGGGCAGGCAGCGGCTCGCCCGGCCCTGTTCGACAATCTACGCGCTCACCGGATCCGGCGTCTTCGCTTGCAATTTCTTTGCTTCCTTCACCATGCGATTGCGCTCGCCACGCAGCTTCAGAAAGGCCTTCGCCTCCACATACAGCCGCGGCAGGTCACGATTCACCACGGCTTTCCAGATCACGCGGAAGGCAGCCTTGGGCCGGAAATAGTAGGCATCATAGAAGCGATGCACCATCTCCAGCACATACTCCTTCGGCAGCCCCGGATACTCGATGTGCGCCATCTGGTGCCCGCCCGCATCGCTCATCGCATCTTCGTTCGTGATGAAGCCGTTCTTCTCGGCGTAATCAAAGAACTCCGTGCCCGGATACGCATGTGCGATCGAGACCTGAATCGTCTCCACATCCAGCGACTTGGCAAACCGGATCGTGTTCTGGATCGACTCTTTCGTCTCGCCCGGCAGGCCCAGAATAAAGTCGCCATGAATCGTCAGACCAAGCTCGTTGCAGTCCTTGGCGAAGGCGCGCGCACGCTCGACAGTGGCGCCCTTTTTGATGTTCTTCAGAATCTGCGGATCGCCCGACTCAAAGCCGACAATCAGCAGCCGGCAGCCGGCATCCTTCATCGCCTTCAGCGTCTCGCGATCCGTGGTCACACGCGAGGTGCAGCTCCAGGTCAGCTTCAGCGGCTTCAGCTTCTCACACAGTTCAATCGTCCGCGCCTTCTGGATATTGAACGTATCGTCGTCAAAGAAGAACTCCTTGACCTCCGGGAAATTCTCCTTGGCCCACTTCAGCTCCGCCGCCACATCGTCGGTCGAGCGCTTCCGCCACGCATGGCCCGAGAGCGTCTGCGGCCACAGGCAGAAGGTACACTGCGCCGGGCAGCCACGTGTCGAATACAGCGAAATGTAAGGATGCAGCAGAAACGGCACGTTGTAGCGCGTCACGTCCAGGTCGCGCTTGTAGATCTTCGTCGCCCACGGCATCGCGTCCAGATCTTCAATCTGCGGACGGTCAGGATTATGCACCACCTTCCCGTTTTCGCGATAGCTGATGCCCAGAATCTCATTCAACGGCTTGCCATTGGCATACTCCACGATGGAGTAGTCAAACTCGCGGCGACAGATAAAGTCCAGCACCGGGCACTCATTCAGTGCCTTATCCGGCGAAGTCGTCACCGGCGGCCCCACAAACGCTATGCGGATCGACGGATTCGCCGCCTTGATCGCCTCGGCCAGCTTCTGGTCTCCCGTCCAGCCCACCGTCGAGGTAAACAGCACAAGAAACTCGTAGTCCTTACAGATTTGGATCGTCTCGTCGGCACTCACATGGTGCGGCGGAGCATCCAGCAGACGCGAGCCTTCCAGCAGTCCCGCAGGATACGTCAGCCACACTGGATACCAGTAGGACTCAATCTCGCGTGTGGCTGGCCAGCGGGAGCTGGCGCCACCATCAAAGTTTTCAAACGAGGGCGGATTCAGAAACAGTGTCTTCAATGGCATAAGTCACTTCCAGTTTAGCATTTTCGTCGAATTTTCACGCCACAGCGTGAGGAATCTTCCAGTCAGCGTCCCCTTGGACTCACCGTCCACGGCCCGGCGCAGCAATATCTGTGGCCGCTCCACCGGCTTTTGCACCCAGCGTGCTCAGCCAATCCTGCATGTGGCCCAGCGCTCGCAACAGGCTCAGCCGCGCCTTGCTCAGGTTGAACTCCGTCTCTTCGGCGTCCATCACTTTTGTCTGCTCGTCAATCTCGGCCAGTTGCAGCGCTTTCGGCGTCACCTGCGGCGCAGCATCAGCGCCCGCGCCCGATCCATTGCCATACTGCAACTCGCTTTGCACCTGCCGCAACTGGTCCTGCGCAATCTCCTGCTTCAGCGAGGCAATCTCTTCAAGCGTCGCCAGTTCGGCCAGTTGCGCATTCAGCGTCGCCACCTGCACATCGTTTTGTCGGCTCACCTGCTCGGCCTCCACGCGCGAGCGCAAGGCATCGGCGGCCGACTCCCGAGCCTTGTCCCGATGCACCAGATCAAACAGTGGAATCTGAATCGTCACCCCAATGCTGAAGTTGTCCGCCTTGAAGTGCTGATAATACGTGCTGTAGTTGTTCAGCGAGTTGGAGTCGCGATTGTACTGCGCGCCAAAGGTAATCAGCGGCAGATGATTCACCTGCGCATCGCCTCGCGCCTGCAACAGCAGCGAACGAGCATGTTCCTGCGCCGCCGCCAGTCCAGCCATCGGCTGCACCGGGGTGTTGACCGCCGGAATCTGCGGTATCGAATCATGCAGCGTCGCAACGGAAGCCGCCGGCAGACCCGTCATCGTCGCCAGTTGTGCCCGCAGAATTGCCGCCCGGTTTCCAAGCTGAATCTGCTTCAGGTGAAGCTGCGCCAGTGTCAGCTTGCTCTCCAGCAGGTCGCTGTGTGAATCCACACCTGCCGTCACGCGCTGCTCTTCAATCGACTCCAGCCGCTGCGCATCCTGCTGCTGCGCCGCTGCCGCATCCATCTCGCGCGTCACCGTGTCCAGTTCCAAATACGCGCTTGAAGCATCCAGCGCCGTCTGCTCCGCCGCATCCTTCAGCGCCAGTTGCGCTGACCGGTATCCAGCCTCCGCTGCCTGTGTATACGAACGCTGCGAAAAGCTGAAGACCAGCGAAGACATCGTCGCATTGGCAATGGACGGCTGTCCGGCGGGAAATCCAATCGTGGGCGGTCCAATGCTTGAACCAACATCCAGATTCGGGATATAGACGTCGTTCATCTCCGTCAACACTGCGCGTGTCTTCTGCACGTCCGCCTCGGCCAGCTTCACGCTGCTGCTGTTGCGCTGCGCCAGGTCCACCACGGTCGAAAGCGAAATCTGCGCCCGTGCCGAAACACCCGTCGCGCACCATCCGCACGCCAGCATCAGCGCGACCACGCCACGCCATCGCTTCCCGAATTTTCTGCCTGACCTCTGTCCCATCATCTGCTCGGCTTGAATACGTCCTGCGTCGTCTTTCGTCTTCTAGTGTTGTTTCGCCGGTGCGTAATCCCGCGCCAGCGCCAGCGCCGCCGCTCGATCTCGTGCCGCCGCTGCAGGATTCCCAGTCTGATCGTACCAGCGCGCCAGCCGCACCAGCGCCTCAAACGCCGGTCCCTCTTCCGTCTTTGTCGGCGAGGCTACATACGTCTCCATCCACTGGATCGACTCCGCCGTCTGCTGATGTGTTCGCGCCATCAGGGAAGCCGCATCGTAAAGCACAATCGTCGCTCCAGGATCGTGCGCTGCCGCATCCGCCGCGTGGTGCAGCGCTTCGCCCATCGCCGTCCACTGCTTCTGGTGCATCTCCAGCCGCGCCATCGCCAGCCACACAAACGCCGGATGTGGAGCACCCTCCATCGCCTGCTTCAGATGTTGAGCGGCGCGTCGCGGATCACCCTCTTTTTCCGCCAGCTCGGCGCGCAGCTCATGGCCGCGTCGAGCGTCCACCGCATCCAGTTGTCGCGCCACACCCTCGGCCTTGTCCAATCCGCCACCCAGCACCGATGGCGCTTCCATGTCAAACTCCGCCAGATCCATCAGCGCCTGCGCACTCCGCGGAGCCAGCCGCACGGCTGCTTCAAACTCCACCCGCGCCCGCCGCGCCAACCCAAACGCGGTCAGAAAGGAGACATGGCCAGCCTCTTCGCCCAGCGCCCGCGCCAGCCACAGATGATACTCGCCATTCTGCGGTGCAAGGCGCACCGCCTGCTCATCATCGTTCACCGCGCCACGCCAATCCTGCGTCGTAAAAGCAACGCGCCCAAGCAGATTCCACGCCTCGGCATTGTCTGGCTCGCTCTCAAGCAGCGTGTGCAGATCAGCGCGCGCCGCATCGGCTTCGCCGGCTTCCAGTTCCTGATGCGCCTGCTGCAACGGCGTCCGCGCAAGACCGTACCCCGCCAGCCACACCAACACCGCAAATCCGGCTACCACTCCGCTCCGCAGCCTGTTCGTCACCGCACAACCTTCACCGGATCACCGTCCGCCAGCGCCATTCCACTCAGCGATCCGGTCGCCACCACATCGCCCTCGTGCAACCCGGAGAGAATCGCGACATCGGTCAGGTTAATCGTGCCCGTCGTCACCTGCGTATGCACCAGCTTGCCATCTTCCACTCGATAGACATACGGCTTGCCCGCTTCGCTGTGCAGTGCCTCGCGCGGCACCGTCAGGACATTGACCTGGCTCGCCGTGGTCACCGTCACCGTCACGTGCGTCTCCGGCAGCAGGCCCTCGTCCGAGTCATCAATCGCCACCTGCACCTCGCCCACATTCCGCGTGCCATAGCTCACAATCGTCGAAGGCAGCTGCGTAATATGCCCGTGCCACTCCTGCCCGGGACGCGCATCCCAGACAATGCGAATCTTCTGCCCGACGGCCAGCCGACCAATCTCCGGCTCGTCAAAGTACGCCACCACGCGCACCTTCTTCAGGTCCGCCATCTCCAGCAGCAGCTTGCCCTGCTCCACAAAATCCGAGACGCCCACATTCACCGAATAGACCGTGCCCGCAATCGGTGCCACAACCGTCGTCTGCGCCAGCACCGCTCGCGCCGCATCGAGCGCCGTCTGCGCTTCGCTCACACTGGCCTGTGCCCGCTCCAGTTCAGTCGGCGAATACGGTTTGCTTTGCCGCTGCTCCAGCGACTGCACCGCTTCCTCGGCCAGCAGCACTCGCTGTCGGCTCGCCGCCACCTCACTCGGCGACGAAGCGCCGCTTGAGAGCAGCATCGACAGCGCCTTGTACTCGCTTTGCGCCTGTTGCAGATCCAGCCTGGCCCGACGCAGGTTCGAGGCCAGCGTCTGCTGCTCAGCCAGTGAACCACCCTGCCGCAGAGCTTCCAGCGAAGCCTCGGCTGCGCGCAAACCGCTCAAAGCGGACGACACACGCGCCCGCGCATTCACCGCGTCCAGTTGCATCAGCACCTGGCCCGCCTTTACCGCGTCTCCCTCGTGGACCGGAATCCGCACCACCGAGGTCGCCAGCGGACTGTAAAACTCATAGTTTTTGACCGGCTCCACCAGTCCGTTCGTGCTCAACGTGCTGCGCAGAGTACTCCGCGCCACCACCGCCGCATGAATCGGAATCTCGTCCTGTGTCAACTGCCGTGAAACCGCAAAGACCGCGATCAAAATCACCGCGATGCCCGCCCACAACCAGTACCGTCGCTTCTGCTTTGCTTCCTCTGCCATGCCTGCTCGTTCTCGTGCGCATCGCTGAGCAGAGCCACCGCAAAACTCTGCGCGAGCGCCCCCTCGGCCAGTCGTCAGTATATAGGACGCATCGATGGCGGCTCAGGGTTCAGAACCATGCAACAATCTCCACCGCAAGCCCGCCAGATGAACCCTCCATGAATTTCCTCACCCACTGCGCCCATCCTTGACTACGCCAGCATGACTTCGACCAGCTAGAATGATGTGCATGGCACTTGAACCACGTTATACCGATGAACACGCCAAGGCTGGCCTCGATTTCCCGTTTCCCGCCATCGAGACCTGGCCCAACCAGTTCCCTGCGTACGAAATTCTGATCGACGATCCGGAGTTCACCTCCGTCTGTCCCAAGACCGGCCTGCCCGACTTTGGCGCACTCACCGTCCGCTACATGCCGCGCGAGCGCTGCCTCGAGCTGAAGAGCCTCAAAGAGTATCTCTTCTGCTATCGCAACCTCGGCATCTTTCAGGAAAACATCGTCAACCAGGTGCTGCACGATGTGGTCAAAGCCTGCGACCCGGTCTGGGCCGTCATTCGCGGCGACTTCCGCCCCCGCGGCGGCATCTCCACCATCGTTGAAGCGCGCTGGCCCCGCCCGCAGGTCTGAATCCGCCCCCATCGAAAGAGCCTTCATGAGCACACTGGCGCAGAGCGACGGACTTCGAGCGCGGCCTGTGCTCATCACCTTTCTGCTGCTGCTCGGGCTTAGTCTGCTCAACTACATCGACCGCTATCTGCTGCCCGGCACACAGCCACTGGTGCAAAGCGAATTCCATCTCTCCGATGAAAAGCTCGGCGCGCTCACCACCGCGCTTTTCGTCACCTACATGCTCACCGCGCCGCTCACCGGCTGGCTCGGCGACCGCTTCCGTCGCAAACCGCTGATCGTCGCCGGTGCCACACTCTGGAGCCTGACCACGCTCTTCACCTTCAGCGTCCACAGCTACGGTTCACTCTACTTCCGCCACGCGCTGGTGGGTGTCGGCGAGGCCACCTTTGGCATCTTCGCGCCCGCCGTGCTCTCCGATTTCTTCCCGGCCCGCGCGCGCAATCGCATCCTCTCCATCTTCTACCTCACCATCCCCCTCGGCGCCGCGCTCGGCTACCTGCTGGGCGGCCAGCTTGGAGCACGCTTCGGCTGGCGCGCACCCTTTCTCATCGGCGCCATTCCCGGCCTGCTGCTCGCACTGGCCTACGCGCTCCTTGGCGTGGAACCGGAGCGCGGAGCCAGTGAAATTGTGCTCAGAACTCACATCGACTCACGCCCGCAGCGTCAGCAGATGCTCGCACTGCTGAGCAATCCCGCCTACATGCTGGCCACGCTCGGCATGGCCATGATGGTCTTCACCATGGGCGGCATCTCAGCCTGGATGCCGACCTTTCTCTATCGCTTCAGCGGCATGAGCGTGGCCACAGCAGGCACCGTGCTGGGCGCGATCACCGTCGTCGATGGCCTGGCCGGAACCTGGTTCGGAGGCTGGCTCGCCGAGCGCTGGCTGCGCACCAATCCGCGCGCGCTGTATCTGCTCTCGGCCTGGAGCGTGCTGCTCACGCTGCCGCTGGCCGCGCTGGTCTTCTTCGGCCCGGCTGGCTGGTCGCTACCCGCTTTGCTGGCCGCAGAGTTCTGCCTCTTCCTGAACACCGGCCCGCTCAACGCCGCCGTCTGCAACTCCGTCAGCGCCTCGGTCCGCTCCAGCGCGCTGGCGCTCAATCTCTTTCTGATTCACATGTTGGGCGATACCTTTTCGCCGCAGATCATCGGAGCCATCTCCGACCACAGCAACCTGCGCATCGGCCTCGCCGCCACACTCGCCACGCTCGTCGTCTCCGCCGCGCTGCTGTTTCGCGGTGCGCGCCACGCCCCGCCGCTCGATAGACCCGATCTCGACAGTCCGGCCTGCTGAAGCCGACTTCCTCAGCGGCTGGCGGCAATCATCTGGCTGGCGTGGCGTTCGCTGGCCTCGGTCACCACGGCTCCGCTCAGCATCCGCGCCACCTCCTGCACGCGGCTGGTTTCGTCCAGCAGCCGCACCTGCGTCTGCGTACGTCCTTGCCTTTCCTGTTTTTCGATCAGGAAATGCTGGTCGGCAAAGGCGGCAATCTGCGGCAGGTGGGTCACGCAGAGCACCTGCTGGCCGCGGCTCAGCGCCTTCAGCTTGTTGCCCACGGCCTCGGCCGCGCGTCCGCCAATGCCAATATCGATCTCGTCAAAGACCAGTGTGCGCGGAGCCGCCAGCGCCCGCGTATGGTGGGTTCGCGCCCCATCCTCCACCGTCACCTTCAGCGCCAGCATCACGCGGCTCATCTCGCCGCCAGAGGCGATTTCGTCCAGCGGCTTCAGCGGCTCGCCCGCATTCGTGGCAATGCGATACTCCACGCTGTCCCAGCCCTGCGCCATCCAGTGCGCAGTCTCAGGCTGCGCGGCCACGGCCACCTCGAAACGCACCTTCATCGCCAGTTCGTTGATCTGTTTTTCCGCGTTCTTCGCCAGCCGTTCGGCGGCCTTCTGCCGACGGTCGGTCAGCGCTTTGGCCGCGACGACATAGCGCGCCTGCGCCGCCTCCACCTCAGCCTGCAATCCGCGCAGAAGACTCTCGCGATCCTCCACCTCGGCCAGCCGCTGGGCCACGCTTTCACCCAGCGCCATCACCTCATCCACCGTCGCGCCATACTTCCGCTTCAGCCGGTCGATCAGCGCCAGCCGGTCCTCAATCTCCGCCAGCCGCTCGGGCGAGGCGTGAATCGACTCAGCATAATCCCGCACCGACTCCGCTACGTCATCCACCATCGCGCGCGCCGAACCAAGCTGCTCGACGGCTGCGCCAAACCGCGCATCGTACCGCGCCAGCTCCTCCACATGGCGCAGCGCCGCGCGCAGCGTCGTCTCCGCCGAAGCGCTGCCTTCATACAACTGTTCAAAGGCGCTCATCGCCGCCGTATACAGCTTTTCCGCATTGGCCAGAATCCGTTTTTCGCTCTCCAGCTCCGCATCTTCCTGCGGCTTCAGCCGCGCTTCGGCAATCTCGCGGCTCTGATAGCTCCACAGATCGGCCATCTGCAAACGCTCCTGCTCGCCGCGCTCCATCTCCGCCAGTTTTTCCGCAGCCGCCCGCCACTGCCCATGCGCGCGAGCCACATCTTCCGTGCTCAACGCGGCAAAGCGATCCAGCAGCACCCGCTGCTGCGCCTGGTCAAAACTCGACAGCGTCTCACTCTGCGCATGCACCAGCGCAAGCTCCGGCGCAAGCTGCCGCAGCACGGCCACCGTCGCGGGCTGATTATTCACAAAGACGCGACCCTTGCCGTTCAGCATCACCTCGCGCCGCAGGATAATCTCCGTGCCGCTTGCGTCGATTCCGTTCGCCTCAAGCACAGCTTCAGCGCCCGGCGTCGATTCAAAGACGCAGGCCACCACCGCTTTCTCCGCGCCGTGGCGAATCACCTCCGCCGAAGCCTTGCCGCCCATCAGCAGCGCCAGCGCATCCACCAGAATCGACTTGCCCGCGCCCGTCTCGCCGGTCAGCAGGTTCAGTCCCGAACCCAGCAGCACGATCGCGTGGTCGATCACCGCATAATTCTCTGCGCGCAATTCAAGCAGCATGAACCCATTATGCGCATATTCACGGCTTCTCGCGCCAGCACCCGTCGGCTCACGGTTCAGGATGGGAATCCAGCTTTGCATCCCGATTCCGACGCTCGCTCCGCGCAGAACGTACCTGATTGACAACTTGGAGCCACATTCCAGCATCTGCTACGTTCAAAGTGAGAGGTATACGCCGATTCTTCCCTCGATTCTGATACTCATGCTTCAAGCCGACGCCGCCGCGCCTGCTGCTGCCGGTGCATCCAGCGGTTCCAATGTTTTTGTCGAGATGCTCAGCAACAGCGGCCCGATTGCGCTGGGCGTGCTGGTGCTGCTCGCGCTGGCCAGCATCTACTCCTGGACGCTCATCTTTTCCAAGATGAGCGGCTTCAAAAAGGCTACGCAGCAGAGCCGCCGCTTCCTGCGCATCTTCCGCAAGGCCACGCGCCTGCAGGAGATTGCCGCGGCCACCAGCGAGTTTCAGCCCAGTCCGCTGGCCGCCGTCTTCGATGAAGTCTATGAAGCCTACAAGCGGCAAACAGGCGGCTACGGCCCACCGCGCAACATCACACCGCTCGAACGCGCCGCGCAGACGGCCAGCAGCGAAGCCCTTACACGCCTGGAGCAGCGTCTGACGTGGCTTGCGACGATCGCCTCCATGAGCACCTTTGTTGGACTCTTCGGCACGGTGATGGGCGTCGTCGATGCCTTTCACGGGTTGGGCACGGCCGGCTCGGCCACGCTGCGAGCCGTGGCTCCGGGCATCTCGGAGGCGCTCATCACCACCGCCGCCGGCATCTTCGTCGCCGTGCCGGCCGGCATCGCCTATAACCAGTTCGCGGCGCGGCTGCGCGTCTTCGCCTCCGGCATCGACGACTTCGCGCGCGAGCTGCTCAACTCGCTCGAAGAGATTCCCGCTCGAGGCAGCGCGGCGGTTGCTGCCGGACCGGCTCGATCACAGGACCTGCGATCTCCTGAGCGCGAGGTATAACGATGGCGTTTACCGGAGCCAATGGACGAACCCAAAGCTCGCTGGCCGAGATCAACATCACGCCGCTGGTGGACGTGGTGCTGGTGTTGCTGGTCATCTTCATGATTACCGCGCCGGTTCTGCAATCGGGCATCGAGGTCAACGTGCCCAGGACGCGCACTGTACGCGAGATCACCGTGCCACGGCTGGTGGTCACCGTCACGCGCGATCAGGAGGTTTATCTGGGCGACCAGCCGGTGAACCTGCACGACCTGGCCGGGCGGCTCCACGAGCAGAACACCGACCCGTCGAAGCAGATTATCTATCTCCGCGCCGATGAGCGCGTGCCCTTTGGCGCGTTTGCCACGGTCATGGACGCGATCAAGCAGGCAGGCATCACCAATATCAGCATTGTGACACAACCCGTGAACTCAACCGGCACGAACGCGCCCTGAAAGCCGACCCAGAACAGCCGCCCCTGAACAACCAACCATGAGCGCGACCTTCTACACAAGCCGAACCGCACCCCTTGCCCCGGAGCCACTGGGCAAGCCCATGCTCACCGCAATTGCGGCACATCTGCTGCTGGCCGGTGGCATCGTCGCCTGGGCGCTGATTCACGGCTGGTGGTCCCACAACAACTGGGGCAGCAACGAAGGTGGTGCGGTCGCCGTGCAGCTTGTCTCAAACGCGCTTCCGCTGCCCGCCGACCAGAAGCCGAACGACAATGTGCTGGCCACCGAGACGCCAAGCCAGGCACCGGCACCGCCAGCCGCCCATGTGAAGGCGACGCAGGATCAGGACGCGATTCCCATTGCCACCCAAGTGGCTCCGCCCAAGAAGCAGGCAAAACAGCAGCAGCATGAGACGCAGCGGCTGCCCTTGCCGCTGCCGCTGCCGCAGCAACGCTCCAACCCCTACAGCAAGCCGGTGCCGCAGAACCGCGCCGCTTATGGCGAGCAGGCCAGCTCGCAGATGCAGCGCTCCGTGACGGCGACCAGCGACGGGCCGGTGTCGGTGACCTCTGGCACGCGCGGCTTCAACTATCCGTTCTACGTCGAGAACATCAAGCGGCGGATGCTGCAAAGCCTTTATCGCGGCGAGATTGACCCGCGCACCGCCAAAGGCGCGCAGGCTTACATTCTGTTTACCATCCAACGCAACGGCGCGCCGACGGAGATTCGCATGGACCGTTCGAGTGGCAGTCCCACGCTTGATCAGGCTTGTCTGCGCGCGGCGCAGCGAGTTGACTCTTTCGGTCCATTGCCTTCTCCGGTAACCGATGGGCCGCTGCATGTCTCCTATTATTGTGAGTATTAGAAAAAAGGATTGTCATGATCTTTGATTTCCGTTTCCTCCGAAGGTTGGCGTGGGTCGGCGCTGCCTGCTGTGCGCTCATGGCATTGCCGGTCCAGGCGCAGGACTGGGTTCACATTGGCAGCAATATTCCCGTCGGTACGCAGCGCATTCGGCTGGCGGCGGCAGATATGAAGCCGGTGGGCAACGACCCGCAGACGCCGGTGATGAAGGCCACTTTCGACACGACGCTCTTCCATGACCTGGCCAATGCGGGCATCTTCGAAATGGTTTCGAAAAGCATGGCCCCGACCGCGATGCCCGGTTCGCCGCAGGAGATCAACCTGGCGCAGTGGGCGGCGGCTCCGGCCAATGCAGCCTTTGTGGCCTATGGCGCGCTGTCTTCCACGGGCGGGCATCTGGTGGTCTACGGCTGGCTTCAGGATGACCGCAATGCGGGTACGCCGCCGATCCTGACCAAACAGTACTCCGGCGATGCCAACGACGACCAGGCGCGGACGCTGGCGCACCAGTTTGCCGACGACATCATTGCCGCGCTGGGTGGCGGCGTCCGCGGCATCGCGGAGACAAAGATCTACTTTGTGAGCGCGCGCGGCGGCAGCAAGCAGATCTGGGCGATGGACTACGACGGAGAAAACCAGCATCAGGTGGCGCGCGCGGGCATCCTTTCACTTTCACCGCGCATCTCGCCAGATAACAGCCGTCTTGCCTTCGCTTCTCTGAGCAACTCCGGCTGGGCTATTCGTATGTACTCGTTCGACCTCGGACGTTTCGTCGCGTTTCCACCCGGCACACAGGGCGGCAGCAATCTGTCGCCGGCATGGTCGGCAGATGGAAACCATATCGCGTTTTCCTCGTCGCGCTCCGGCGATCCGGAGATATGGACCTGTGACACCAACGGCGGCAATCTGAAGAGACTGACAGCGTTTCGCGGGCCGGATGTCTCGCCAGTGTGGAATCCACGGACCGGAGCGCAGATTGCCTGGGTGAGCGGACGGACCGGGCTGCCGCAGATTTACATCATGGATACCGACGGCGGCAATGTGCAGCGGATGACCGACGGTGGCTACGCAATCTCGCCCTCATGGTCGCCCAATGGACAGTTTCTGGCCTTCAGCTGGAATCGCAAATACGGCCCTGGCGCGCCGGGCGGTCAGGATATTTACGTGATGGACATTGCCTCTCTGCGCTGGCTGCAACTGACGCATGACTCGGGAAGCAATGACTTTCCAAGCTGGTCACCAGACAGCCGACACCTGGTCTTTGAACGAAGCATCAACGGTCACACGTCCATCTGGACGATGCTGGCCGATGGTACAGAACAACAGCAGTTGACTCGAACCGGCAAAGACTTCATGCCAAACTGGAGCTGGAAATGAATATGCACCAAAACCTGAGGCAGATGGCAACGCACCCTACAAAATCGATCTCGAAAAGGAGCATTCCCTTGATTACTCGCAAGACTTTTGCCTTGTCCCTCGTTTTGATCGCATCCCTTGCCGTGGTGAGCGGATGCAAGAAGAAACCCGCGCCGCAGACGGCCACTGCGCCGGTGGCAACCGCCCCCTCGCCGGTAGCCCAACTGACGGCGACCCCCTCGACGATTACGGCAGGCGACCAGGTGGTGCTGAGCTGGAAGACGACCGACGCCACCTCGGTGTCGATCGACGGCATCGGTACCGTGCCCAGCAGCGGCGTGAAGACCGTGACGCCGACGATGACCACGACCTATCACCTGACCGCGCGGGGCGAGGGTGGATCGACGGACGCGACGGCGACCGTGACGGTGAACCCGGCGCAGGCCGCGGTGGCTGTGCCGGAGAACAACCAGACGATGACCGCCGAACAGATGTTCAAGGCCAATGTGCAGGACATCTTCTTTGACTATGACAGCTATGACGTGCGGACGAGCGACAACAGCGTGCTGTCGAAGGCGGCGGCGTATCTGGCGGCGCACCCGGAGATCAAGGTGGTCATTGGCGGCTACTGCGACGATCGCGGATCGAACGAGTACAACCTGGCGCTGGGCGAGAACCGAGCCAATGCCGCGAAGAAGATGCTGGTGCAGGATGGCGTGGCGCCGAATCGTCTGCGCGTGGTCAGCTATGGCAAGGAGCGACCGTTCTGCACCGAGGAGACGGAATCCTGCTGGCAGCAGAATCGCCGTGCTGGATTCTCGATGGACAGCTCGTCGGGCAACTGAAGTCGACGCGTGAAACTATACTGGTAACAGCGACGGCGGCGCGCAGAGTAGAACCCTGCGCGCCGCCGGTTCGCAAATCCAAGGATTGAGAGAACGTTCATGGCGCGCACACATCAGCTTCGCTGGGCGATTGTCGGCACATTGCTGCTGGCGCTGCCCTCGGTTCCAGCCCACGCTGCATCGAAGGAGATCATCCAGATCCAGACGCAGGTGCAGCAGCTCGTGGAAATGGTGCAGCGGCTGCAATCGACAGTGGACTCGCACTTTGGCCAGATGGAAAATCTGGTGCAGCAAAGCACGGCCAGCGTGAGCCAGATGAGCACGGCGCTGAACGCCATGCAGCAAAAACTGGCTGCTGAGTCGGAGGCGACCAACGGCAAGGTGGACACCGTCTCCGGCCAGGTGCAGACGATGAACGACTCGATCGACGAGTTGAAGACGCGTCTGGGCAAGCTGGAGACGCAGTTGCAGACGCTGCAGTCGGAGATGCAGACGGTGCAGGCGCAGACGGCGCCGCAGCAACCGGCGCAGCAGCCGGGCATGACTCCATCGGGCGCTGCTCCGGCTACCCCCGATGCGGCGAACGATGCTGGCGCTGGAGTTGCTGGTGTTCCCGGAACTGGTGCTGCCGGAGCCGGTGCTGCTCCCGCAGCATCCCAGCCAGCCACCGCACAGGCACCCCCCCTGCGTGAGACCTATCTGGGCGGTTTGCGCGACTTCAACGCAGCGCACTACGATGCGGCGCAGTCGGAGTTTGGCGCCGTGGCGCAGTACTACCCGAACGATTCTCTGGCCGGCAACGCCGAGTACTATCTGGGCGAGATCGCCTTTCGCCAACATGATTACAAGGGCACCATCAGGTATGACAACGCGGTGCTGAATAACTTCAGCGGCAATGTGAAGGCTCCAGCGGCGCAGCTTCGCAAAGGGCAGGCCCTGATTACGCTGGGCCAGCGTGAGGCCGGGATTCGCGAGTATCGCGCGCTGATCCACCGCTATCCGCAGACGCCGGAGGCGATGCAGGCGCGCAGCCGGTTGAATGGCATGGGTGTTCGCATCAATCCCCGCTGAATCCATCCCCGCTGAATCCATCCCCCGTTAGCCAGGCCCCTCGTATTCAGGCCCAACATCGACAGTCAAAGCGGCGATTTCGCAGAATCCTGCGTCTCGCCGCTTTGACTTTGCGGATACCCCCCGGGGGGGGGGTGGGGTGTTTTTGCGCATGTTATTGATTCCATGCATCTTGCTCAACTTTCGCGAAATTTCATTTTTTGTATCCTATTGATTGCATTATGCTTGCGGAATTTTCGCGAATTACATTCGGACCCTTTTTCAGCGTGACGTGTGGATTTGCCACCGGAGCCTGATCGGTCGCTGGGTCTGTACCTGAGTCTGAACCCATTTCCGGGTTAGAACTGTCTGTCGGTTTCGCTTCGCCGCTTTGTCCTGGGTCAGATTCCTGGGTTTTGCGGTAGGGGCCTCGGCGGCGATCGGCCTTTTCCGCGTTCTGACGCTCGACGATGCGGTAGTTGGCTTGTGCGATCTGGGCGGCATAGAGCAGGCGCATGCCTTTGTCGGACGTGATGATGTCCCTGGCGATGCCAAAACTGACACAGGTGATGAAGTCGGAGATGGATTGGGCCGAGTTGAGTGGCGGCAGAGCGCTGAGCCAGGCGGTTTGTCCGAGGCGCTGCGCCTCGGGTCGGGGCGTATTGGCGTTCATCTCCTCAAAGTAGGTCGTGTTGTACTCGGCGGCGCAGAGGTAGAGTGCGGGATGGCCAGCGGCGAGTCCACGAAGCTCAATGCAGTGCTTGTCGCCGCGGTTTTGCAGGATGCGCTGAATGAGATCGATGAAGCGCTTTTTGTCGTGAATGGTGGCTCCGGGACGGCGGAGGATGGTCTTCAGGCGCTCCAGTTCGGCTTCAAGTTGCTCTTCTGTCATGATCTTGCCTCCAAAAAGAAGCGGTCCGTCTGCTGGGCAGACGGACCGCGTTGACGTCAGTATGCCACAACCGCGCGAAATCCATTGCAGCATTGCATTCCGCCCCTCTGCGTTCGCGCGGGTGGGGCGTGGTGGAGGTTGATGTGGGAGTATCGGGGTTTGTTTATTGAGGGCATCAATGAATTTGATACCGGGTTGAGCGGAGTTGACCTGCGGGTATCTTGGGTGCATGAGGTTCTTTTTCGCGCGCGAGTTGGGAAACAGGCAGCAACGACAAGGGAAAGCGATCGAGAGCGGGGTGTGGGAACGCGAAAAACGGATTCCCTGCGGGAATGACAACCCCAAAAGGCACTGGAGCGGGGCGCGAACGCTGTCGTTAACACGAACGGTGGGTCAAGCGGCGGTTGGGGCAGCGGTTTGGGTGGTGCTGGCCGGAGCGTTGATCGCGGCCGGGCCGAAGATGGAAGCTGCGCCGACCTTTACTGTCGGCTGGAGCGTTTATGCGGGATGGAATCCCTACTTTTATATGGCGCGGTCGGGGATTCTGAAGCGGTGGGCAGACAAGTACGGCATCGTCATCAAGGTGGAGCGGTTTGATTATGCAGCGTCGCTCGATGCCTTTGTGGGCAAGAACATCGACGCCTGCACGATGACAAATATGGAAGCACTGGATATGCCAGCGGCGGCGGGCGTGGATTCGACGGCGATGATTGTCGGCGACTATTCCAATGGGAACGACGCTGTGCTGGTGAGGAATGGGCTGACGCTGGCGCAGTTGCCGGGCAAGCGGGTTCTGCTGGTGCAGAAGACCGTCTCGGAGTATCTGCTGGAGCGGGCGATGGAGTTGAATGGGCTGGGCGCGCAGGCGGGACGGTTGCGGCTGGTGAATACGAGCGACTCGGACCTGGTGGGCGCGTTTCTGGGCAACAGGGGCAACGAGGTTGCAGTGACCTGGAAGCCGCTGGTGTCGGAGATTCTGGCGCAGGATCGCGGAGTGCGGGCGGTGTTTGATTCGTCGCGGATTCCCGGCGAGATTCTGGACCTGCTGGTGGTGCGGACGGAGGTGTTGAATCGTCCGGATGGATCGGGTGTGCGGTTTGCGAAGGCGATCACGGGCGCGTGGTATGAGACGGTGAAGCAACTGGCGGCGGGGAATGCGGCGGCGATTGCGGGCAGTGCGGCGGCGTCAGAGGATTCGGTGGCCTCGTACAAGGATCAGTTGAAGACGACGTATCTGTTTTCGACGCCGCAGATGGCGGCGCAGTATGCCGAGAGCGCGGGGTTGAAACAGAAGATGGATCTGGTGCGGCAGTTCTGCTTCCGGCACCAGTTGCTGGGCGAGGGAACGCACTCGGTGGATGAGGTGGCGATTCGCTATCCGGACGGGACGGTGCAGGGGCGCAAGGATCGCGTGAGGCTGAGGGTGGACGACACGTATATGAAGCTGGCCGCGGCGGGCAAGCTGTGAGGAGCTGACGATGAGCGCGATGAGCGGATGGCTGGAGCTGGCCGATATTCAGGGGCGACCGAAGCGAATGTGGACGCAGTCGCTGTCGTGGGTGCTGTTTGCGCTGGGCGTGGCGGTGTATCTGCAGTTTTCGATTGCGCGACACCGGGAGAATCCCGACGACCGAGTGATGCCGACGGGGACGCAACTGATGGCCGGGGTTCACAGCGCGGTGATGGACCAGCCGGAGGAAGATGATCCGCTGGCGGATGGAGCGAGCCGGTGGGAGCGTGTGACGCACGGGATGTTGTGGAAGGATACCGTGGCCAGCGGCGAGCGGTTCGGGATCAGCCTGCTGCTGCTCATTCCCGCGATTCTGCTGGGTCTGCACATGGCAGTGTTTCCGCTGGCGGAGTCGGTGTTTCTGCGCTTCTTCCTGTTCTTTGACAAGATTGTGGCGCTGTCTCTGTTGCCGATTCTGTTTATCGTCTTCGGGATCGATCAGTGGTCGAAGATCATGCTGATGGTGATTGGGGTGGGTCCGACGCTGGTGCTGGACACATACAACCTGGCGAAGGCTGTGCCGAGAGAGCAGGTGGTGAAGGCGTTCACGCTGAAGTCGTCGAATCTGGACGTGGCCTATCGGGTGGTGCTGAAGCAGATTCTGCCGCAGGTGATCAACAGCGTGCGGCTGAACCTGAAGCCGCTGGCACTGTTTCTGTTTGCCGGGGAGATGATTGCATCGACCGATGGCCTCGCGTATCGGATTGCGCTGATGCGGCGGCATATGGGGATGGATATTATTCTGCCGTATCTGCTGTGGGTGGCGCTGCTGCTGTTTGTGCTGGATGGGACGCTGCGGCTGGTGAATCGGAGGCTCAATCCATGGTACTGAGAGCGATGGAGCGACGGGCGAAACAGCGCGTGATGCCGGTGCGCGCCGCGGCAGAGACGGAGATTGCGCTGCGCGATGTGACGGTGCGCTACAAGCTGGCAGGCGGGGGCAGCAAGACGGTGCTGCACAGGCTGAATGTGGAGATTCGCGCCGGGGAGTTTGTGGCCGTGCTGGGCGAGACGGGCTGCGGAAAAAGCACGCTGCTGCGGATGGTGCTGGGGCAGGAGTTTCCGAACGAGGGCGCGGTGGTGGTGGATGGGAAGCCGGTGCGGCGGATCGACGCGCGATGCGGATATGTGCCGCAGAAATATGCCCTGTTTCCGGATCGGTCGGTGATGCAGAACGTGCTCTATGGGCCGGAGAATGCGTTCTGCGGATGGATGGGACGGGCAAGGCCGCGGTTCTGGCGGTTCCGGCGCGAACTGCGCGCCGAGGCGACGCAGATGCTGTTGCGCATGGGCCTGAAGAGTGGGGATTTCTCGAAGTATCCGGGGCAGTTGTCAGGCGGAATGCAGCAGCGGGTGGCGATTGCGCAGGCGCTGATGATGCGGCCGCCAGTGCTGCTGATGGATGAAGCGTTCAGCGCGCTGGACCCGTCGACGCGAGCCAGCCTGCAACAGCAACTGAAAGATGCGTGGCAGGAGACGAAGCCGACGGTGCTGTTTGTGACGCACAACACGAGCGAGGCGCTGCTGCTGGCGACGCGGGTGCTGGTGCTGCGGCCGCACGCTGAGGGCGAGACGGAGAGCAATGTGCTGGTGGATATGCAGGTGCCGCATACGAATGAGCCTCTCTCCGTGAGGCGCAGGACGCGGGAGTTTGAGCAACTGCATGAGCATGTGAAACAGCTTGCTTTTCGCGAGTCGGATGGAGGGACAGAGCTGGTGCCGACAGGATTGGTGCAGGAGATGCCACGGCGAGGAGATGCGGCGGAATGAAGACACAGGCGATGCTGACAGCCGGAACAGCGGCGGCGTGCGCAGCGGTCTTTGCGCTGATGCCGGTGCATGGAGTGAAGGCGCAGCAGGCTGCGGGTGCTGGCTCAAGCACTGGCTCGGCGGCTGGGACCATGGCCTTCTATACGCAACGTGTGCAGCCGCTGCTCGATGACCAGTGCAATGGATGCCATGCGGATTCAGCGTCGGGCGGGCTGCGGCTGGACAGTTACAGCGCGATGATCCAGGGCGGACGACACGGGAAGGTGATCGTGGCCGGGGATGCGGAGGCGAGCCTGCTGGTGAAGGCGATTCGGCGAACGAGCACGCTGAAGATGCCGCCGCGGCACGCGCTGACGGACGACCAGGTGGCGACGCTGGTGGAGTGGATTCGCGCCGGGGCAAAGGGCAAGGATCTGCCGCAGGACGATGGAGACGACGAGGCCATGCCCGCGGCGGCGAGTGCGGCGACAACGGCGGCGAGCGTGCCAGCGAAGCTGGTGACAGTGAACGAGCCTGCGGCGATGTCGGATGCGGATTTTTTTGAGAATCGGGTGCGTCCGATTCTGGCGGACAACTGCCTGAGCTGCCATACGGACGGAGACAATGGCGGGCTGGCGCTGAATACGCGCGAGGCAGCGCTGAAGGGTGGATTTCACGGCGCGGCGATGGTGCCGGGGCAGCCGGACAAGAGTCTGATGATTACCGCTGTGGAGCAGACGACGGCGCTGAAGATGCCCAAGGGTGGACATCTGACGGCGCAGCAGATTGCCGATCTGAAGGAGTGGGTGCGACGCGGCGCGGTGTGGCCGAAGAGCGCGCCGGGACTGACGTTTTCTTCGACGGCGACGACGGGAATTATTACTGCGGAGCAGCGGAAGTTCTGGTCGTTCCAGCCGCTGAAGCCGGTGGCCGTGCCGGAGATTCACGATGCGAAGTGGGCAGGCTGGGCACGGACGCCGATTGATCGGTTTGTGCTGGCGAAGCTGCTTACGGCGGGCCTGCATCCGGCTCCGCAGGTGGATCGGCGAACGCTGATACGGCGGGCGACGTTTGATATGTGGGGAATTCCACCGACGGAGGCCGAGGTGGAAGCGTTTGAACAGGATCGCACCCCGCAGGCCTGGACGAAGGTGGTGGATCGGCTGCTGGCGTCGCCGCGCTATGGGCAGCGCTGGGGCAGGCACTGGCTGGACGTGGCTCGATATTCGGAGGACGACGTGCGCGGGCTGGACCCGAAGGGACGCGGGTATATGCCGTTTGAGGGTGCGTATCGGTATCGCGACTGGGTGATTGAGGCGTTCAATCGGGACGTGCCGTATGGCCAGTTTGTGAAGATGCAACTGGCGGGCGACCAGTTGCCGACGAAGACAGCCGAGCAGCGCGACGAAAACCTGACGGCGACGACGTATCTGGGCGCGGGACCGTGGGTGTGGGACCAGGCGGAGCCGGTGCAGGGACGCGCGGATGAGCGCAATGAGCGCGTGGACGCCGTGTCGCGCGGTCTGCTTGGCATGACGGTGGCGTGCGCGCGATGCCACAACCACAAGTACGATCCGATTACGCAGAAGGATTACTACGCGATGGTGGGCATCTTCGCCAGCTCGACGTACCGTGAGTATCCGGTGGCAACGGCGGCGGAGACGGCGGAGTGGCAGGCGACGGAGACGAAGCTGGAGCAGAAGACCATCGCGATGCAGGACTACACAAAGGCGGCATCGATGGCGCTGACCGACGCGCTGGCCGCGCAGACGGCGCAGTATCTGGAAGCAGCGTGGCAGGTGATGGGCAAGCCGCAGAAAAGCGTGGAGCAGGCAGCGGGCGAAGCAAAGCTGGATACGGAAGTGCTGCGGCGGTGGACAGGCTATCTGGGCGATCCGGTACGGAATCCGTATCTGAAGGACTGGAAGGCGATGATTGCCGATGATGGCGGCACGAAGGAGCAGGCAAAAATCCTGGCGGAGGGATTTCAGAAGACGCTGCTGGGAATTCGCGACCGGGAGCGCGTGATCGAAGACGAGAATGAAGCGATTCGCGTGAAGAACAATGTGCCCAAGCACAGGTTTGTGCGCGATGCGAAGCCGAATGAGTTTGAGACGTTTGACCAGTTCTGCCCGGGATGCCAACTGGAGCTGAAGGCGCTGCCGATCGATGAGGCGAAGGTGTACTCGGATATCTTTGTGACGCGCTCGGGCGACCAGGAGACGCGATTCAAGCCGGGTGTGCTGGTCTTTCGCGGGTGGGAGTTGGAGAGCAGACTGGGACCGGCGATCCAAAGCTACATGGAGAGCCAGAAGGCAGAGATCGACGCGCTGGAAAAACAGCTTGATCCGGCGAGTTACCCCTATGTGCATGGGATGGCCGACAAGCCGAAGGCGATGGATGTGCGGTTGAATGTGCGCGGGAATCCGCACTCACTGGGCGCGCCGGTCCCGCGACGATTCCTGGCCGTGCTGACGACGACCAATGATCCCACGCCGTACAGGGATGGCAGCGGACGGCTGGACCTGGCGGACGATATTGTGAGCAGCCCGCTATCGGCGCGGGTGATCGTCAATCGCGTGTGGAAGTGGCACTTTGGAACGGGGATTGTGGATACGCCGGACAACTTCGGGGTGATGGGCGACCCGCCGAGCGATGAGCCGCTGCTGAACTACCTTGCGTATGAATTTGTGCAGCAGGGAGAGTCCATCAAGAAGCTGCAACGGGAGATTCTGCTTTCGGCGGTGTATCAGACGAGCGCGGAAGAATCTCCGGAAGCCAAGGACAAGGATGGCGCGAACCGACTCTACTCTCACTTCAGCCGACAGCGGCTGGATGCCGAGGAGTTGCGCGACGCGGCGCTGGAAGTGGCGGGCGATCTGGACTGGAAGAAGGACTCCGGACCGTCAAAGGCGTTTGGTCCGGAGAACACGGAGCGAACGGTCTACTGCAAGGTGAGCCGGTTCCGGCTGAACAACTATCTGCAGATCTTCGATTTTCCCAATCCAAGCTTTACCGCGGAGCAGCGATTTGCCAGCAACGTGCCGCTGCAACAGCTGTATTTCATGAATAATCCGTTCATCTTCAGGCAGGCTGGTGTATTGGCCGATCGCGTGGAGAACGAGCCGGACGAGCGAACGAAGATTGTGAAGATGTACGAGTATGTGTATCAGCGCAGGCCGAGCGAAGCGGAGATCAGACTGGCGCTGGAGTTTCTGCATACGACGCCGGAGAAGGCTGGCTATGCGGTGGTGGGCGAGCCGATCACGGCGTGGAAGCAGTATGCGCGGATTCTGTTGAGTTCCAATGAGTTCCTGTTTGTGGACTGAAGGCTGCGCGAGGCACGTGGAGCGGCGCGGAAATGACAACGCAGCAACGATGAAGGAGAGCGCGATGCAGAAGAATACGGTACACGGACGAGCAGGACAACCATTGACACGACGCGAGGCGCTCTGTCGCATGGGTGCGGGCTTCGGGATGCTTTCGCTGGCGAGCCTGCTGGGCGATACCGTGGCGCGCGCCGAGGAAGACAAAAAATCGTGGATGCTGCCGGGCGTCAAGCCCAAGGCGAAGCACGTCATCTTCCTGTTCATGAACGGTGGACTGTCGCAGGTGGACAGCTTCGATTACAAGCCGATGCTGGAGAAGTATGACGGCAAGCCAATGCCGGGTGGCGAACTGCAACACGAGCGGAAGACGGGCGCGCTGATGAAGTCGCCGTTCCAGTTCAAGCGCTATGGGCAAAGCGGAAAGTATGTGAGTGAGATTTTTCCGCACCTGGGCGGATGTGTGGACGACATGTGCTTCGTCCAGTCCGTTTACACCGAGATTCCCAATCACGAGCCTGCGTTGCTCATGATGAATACGGGCGCAAACTTTGCCGGCAGGCCGTCGATGGGCGCGTGGATGACCTATGGACTGGGCACGGAGAACAAGAATCTGCCCGGATTTGTGGTGTTGTGTCCGGAGGTGCCGACGACGGTGGGGCCGCCGCTGTGGGGAGCGGCGTTTCTGCCGGCGATGCACCAGGGAACGTATGTTTCGGACCGCGTGGAGAAGATGGGCTTCGATCCGCAGAAGCTGATCGCGAATGTGCATAACGACCGCTTTGACCTGAAGACGCAGCGCAGGGAACTGGATGTGCTGAAGCAATTGGACGAGATGAATATGCGATCGGCAGAGGATGGCGCGCACGATGCGCAACTGGAGGCGACGATCGGCTCGATGGAGACGGCGTATCGGATGCAGACCGAGGCGCCGGATGTCTTTGACGTGCGCAAGGAAAGCGCGGCAGTGCTGAAGATGTATGGCGAGGGCAGCACGGCGCGTGGATGCCTGACGGCTGCGCGGCTGATCGAGCGCGGCGTGCGCGTGGTGCAGATCTACTACGCGAAGGGCGATCCGTGGGATCATCATTTCGATATCGAGCTGCATCGGAAGACGGGCAAGGATTCCGACCAGCCGTTTGCAGCACTGATTCAGGATTTGAAACAGCGCGGACTGCTGGACGAAACGATCATTGTGGCGGGCAGCGAGTTTGGCCGAACGCCGGTGGTGGAGATGGGCAGCGGATTCAACGGCGGACAGACACACAACGGACGCGACCACAATCCGCATGGATTTACGATGTGGATTGCCGGAGGCGGATTCAAGCGCGGATTCACCTATGGAAAGACAGATGACTTTGGGTGGAAGGCAATCGAGAATCCGGTGCATGTCCACGATATCCACGCAACGATTCTGTATCAGCTTGGCATCGATCACACCAAGCTGACCTATCGCTACAGCGGACGGGATTATCGGCTGACGGATGTCTCAGGGAACGTGATTCACGAGTTGCTCGCATAAGCATTACATGGCATTGTATGCAGCAGACGCGCATTCGCGCCGTGGCCGCTCCCGCTGGTCGCGGGTGTAGTTTGGCAGAGGTTGACGGAAACGGCAGATTTGCTGCGGCAATGACTGGAAGACGAGCAGGAGACGAGGAGAGACGCGGGATGCGAAGGCGACAATTTTCTGCCCTGCTGCGGATGGCGGCACTGGGCGCAGCACTGATGGGGGCTGGCACGATGGTGGCGCGAGCGCAGTTTCCGGAGCCGAATGGCGGCGACCTGGAGCGCGGAACGCTGGCTGCGCACTGGGCCACGGGTGGGCCGAAGTGCATGGAGATGCCGGAGTGGCAGGTGCACGAATATAACCCGGAGTTTTTCATTCTGCGGCAGTCCGGCTGTACGGACTTTGAGATGCCGTTTTTGTATCTGATCTTTGGGCAGGACAAAGCGCTCTTGTGGGATACAGGGTCACGCAATGGCGACCTGACGCCGACGCTGACGCATGTGGTGCACGAGTGGCTGGAGCGAAATCACCGCACAAGCATTCCGCTGATGGTGATGCACTCGCACTCGCATGACGACCACACGTGGGGCGATGCGGCCGTCCAAGCGCTGCATGATCCGGCGATGCCGATCGAGTTTATCCCGGCGACGCAGGCGGATGAGCAGAAGGCGTTCGGGATTGCGCACTGGCCGACCGACGTGGGGCACATTGACCTGGGCGGACGCGTGGAAGAGATTGTGCCGATCCCGGGGCACGATGTGGTGAGCGTTGCGCTTTATGACCGGCGAACGGGGATTCTGCTGACCGGCGACAGCCTGTATCCGGGGCGACTCTATGTTCACGATCTGGCGGAGTTTCAGGCAAGCACGGAGCGGCTGATTGCGTATATCGAAGGTAAGCCGGTGGCTTACATTCTGGGCAATCACATTGAGGAATCGAGCACGCCGTTTCTGGATTATCCGATTGGCTCGATCTGGCATCCGCAGGAACACAGGCTGCAACTGAGCTTTGGCGATCTGCTGGCGCTGGAGGATGGCTTGAAGTCACTGCACGGTACGCCGCGGCGGCTGGCGATGGCGGATTTCACGATCTGGCCCGTCACGCCGACGAGTCAGGCGCTGAGCGCGAAGACAGAGTCGATCTTCAAGGCAACACAAGCCTGTGAGCAAAAACTGAAGTGGAATCACATGGCAGCGCCAACGTGCGCAACGACGAAACCCTGATGCGATGCCTGCCTTTGCGGCCATTGTGGAGGCAGGATATAAAGCCGAGTTGTGACGAGTATCGGAATTCTTTATTCCTATAGACCGACTGCACTGCCTATGTAACGCTCAATACACACACCGTAGTTTCAACACAAAAAACCAGTGGTCCCAGACGATAACCATCGCGGGGATTCATTGCATCCTCTTCCACTGAAGATGCTGAGTGGAAGTGTATTCATCCGATGACGCCGCGAAAATGTGCTGCTGCGGCACAGCGAATTCTCATACCCAATTTTCCTATTTACTGAATTTTCTTTTGGAGGCTCGACTGGATGAGGCAGTTTTCTGTACTTGCAATCTGGCGGTTCGCTCTGGCGGTCATCGTCGCGAGCGGCATGATTCTCTTCCCTGCCGTGCTGATGGCGCAGACAGCGGTTACATCTGTAAAAGGCGCGGTGAATGATCCAAGCGGAGCGGTGATTTCGAATGCGACGGTGACGCTGACCGAACCGCAGACCGGATACACGGCCAAACGTGTGACGAGCGCGCATGGCGAGTATGACTTTGAGCAGATTGCACCCGGCAACTACGAGATCGACGCGCAGGCGGCGGGGTTTGGTGAGCAGAAGCTGAAGCTGCAACTGCTGGTGAACCAGCCGCGCACGGTGAATGTGAAGATGGCCGTGAATGCAAGTGTGGACACGGTGGAAGTGAATGGAGCGGCGGAGGTGCTGAATACGACGGATGCGACGGTGGGTACGCCGTTTGATACGGCGCAGATTCAGGCGTTGCCGTTTGAAGGCAACGACGTGCTGGACCTGCTGAGTTTGCAGGCGGGCGTGCTGTTCCTGGGCGACAAGACGCCAGCGCAGCAGGATACGGACAGCCGCAGCGGCGCGGTGGACGGAGCGCGCAGCGACCAGAGTAATGTGACGCTGGATGGCGTGGACGACAACGACCAGAACAAGGGCTATGCGTTCAGCGGCGTACTGCGCTCGACGCGCGACTCGGTGGAGGAATTTCGCGTGGTGACGACGAATGCAAATGCGGATTCGGGGCGGTCGTCGGGCGCGCAGGTGGCGCTGGTGACGCGCAGCGGAACGAATAACATTCACGGCAGCGCGTATGAGTACTATCGCCCAACGAATACAGTGGCGAACGACTGGTTCAACAAGCAGGCGCAGGCATCGGAGGGATTGCCGAATGTTCCGCCGAAGTATCTGCGGAATACCTTTGGCGGTTCGTTTGGCGGACCGATCAAGCGGGATAAGCTGTTCTACTTCTTTGCCTACGAGGGGCAGCGGTCGGCAGAGAGCCAGCAGATTACGCAGTCGGTGCCGGGAGCGGCGTTTCGTAACGGCGACCTGACGTATGTGACGGGAAGCGGAACCGAAACACTGGACCCGCAGCAGATTGCATCGATGGACCCAAACTGCTCGGGAAACGGGACGTGTCCGTTGGGGCCGGGCGTGAATCCGGCGGCAGAGGCCTATTATGCGCAATTACCGATGCCGAACAGCCGGACGCCGAGCGATGGCTACAACCTGTTTGGATATACCTTCGCGTCGCCCTCGCCGCAGAGCTTCAATACGGCGATTCTGAAGTTTGATTATGCGCCCACGGATCGGCACAGGCTGTATGCGCGCGGCAACTATCAGGAGGATCACATCAGCGGAACGGAGCAGTTTCCGGGGCAGCCGCCGTCGTATCTGCTGACCGACGACACAAAGGGACTGGCAGCAGGCGATATCTGGACAATCTCGCCTTCGCTGGTGAATAACTTCCGCTATGGGCTGGTGCACCAGGGCTACACAAACAACGGTGTGACGAACGGGCCGTATGTAACTTTCCAGGGTATATCGACGCTGAAGGCATCCGGTTTCACGTCGCAGATCATCTCGGTGCCCACGCATAACTTTGTGGATGACCTGACGTGGACAAAGGGCAACCATAACCTTCAGTTTGGTGGAAACTGGAGACTGATCTTCAACAACCGGCAGTCGAATGCGACACTGTTTCCCAGTGCATCGGTGACGTATCAGTTGCTGGCCGTGGGCGCGATTGCGAATACGTCCGTGCAGGGGCAGCCGCCGGCGAGCCTGGACCCAGGAGGATTTGGATTTCCGGCTGTGGCAGCGGGCTTTTCTTCGGCATACAACACGGCGATCTCGGATATTACGGGACTGATCACCTCTTCGACTGTCTACTACAACAACGAATACAGCAACGGGCAGTTGAGCGCACTGCCGGCGGGGCAGTGGGTAAGCCGACACTTCCTGACGAACGAGGTGGAGTACTACGCGCAGGATAGCTGGAAGGCGCGGCCAAACCTGACCATCACCTATGGACTGCGGCACATGTTGTTGCAGGTGCCATATGAGCGAAACGGGCAGGAGATTGTGCCGACGGTGAATATGACTCAGTGGTTTGACAATCGCTGGGACGGCGCCGGCAAAGGTCAGGTGGTGCAGCCGAACTTTGGCTTCACGGCGGGTGGGCGAGCGAACAACGCGCCGGGCTTCTGGTCGATGGATAAGCTGGACCTGGCACCGCGGTTTGCCATCGCCTACTCGCCGACGCCGACGACGACGGTGCATGCGGGATTTGGCTTGTTCTTCGATCACTTTGGACAGGGGATCGTGGACTCGTTTGACCAGCAGGGTTCGTTTGGGTTGACGACGGCGGATCGCGCGCCGGTGGGCCAGTATGTGGACACGACGCCGCGCTTCTCCACCCCGACGACCGTGCCGACAAGCATTGTGCCGACGCTGACGGTGACCGGACCGACACCGGTGACGCCGGGACCGGATCTGGCACTGTCGTGGGGCGTCGATCAGGGACTGACGACGCCGTACTCGTATGTCTTCAACGCTTCCGTGCAGCATCAGTTTGGCAGGCAGTTTGCGATGGAGGCGATCTACACGGGTCGGCTGGGACGGCACCTGTTGCAGATGCGCGATATCGCCACGCCGAACGATCTGGTGGACCCGAAGAGCGGCATGGATTACTTTGCCGCCGAGAAGCTGCTGGACAAGTACACGGACAGCGGGACAAGCGTGGCGAACGCGCAGTCGATTCCCTACTGGGAGAATATGTTTCCGTGGCTGGCCGGCAACGGGCTGAGCGCGACGCAGGTGGCATACGAGAACTATCAGCCATTCCGCGGCAACGAGGCCTCGGCGCTGTTTGTGCTGGATGCGATTCCGGGGCTGTATACACCGAACAACGAGCTGTATCGCTACTTCGATCCGCAGTATTCGTCGCTGTATGTGTGGTCGTCGATGGGCACGAGCAGCTATCACGGACTGCAACTGGCGCTGCACCATCCGGAGTCGCATGGGGTGCAGTTTGACATGTACTACACGTTGTCAAAGTCGATCGACCTGGGATCGGATGCCGAGCGCAGCGGTCCATCGACGGAGACGATTGGCGGCGCGGGCAGCTACTACAGCGGCAGCGGCGGATACTTCAGCCAGATCATCAACGTGTATAACCCGAAGGGAAATCGAGGGCCGTCGGACTTTGACGTACGCCACGCGATTACCGGCAATGTGATCGGGAACCTGCCGTTTGGACAAGGGAAGAGGTTTGCCAGCAGCGCCAACGGATGGGAGAATGCGCTGATTGGCGGATGGACGATTACGGCGCTGACGCACTGGACAAGCGGGCTGCCGTTTGGCTCGATCGACGGACTGGGCTGGAATACGGACTGGGCCGACCAGAGCTGGAACGTGGCGACGGGAGCGATTGCCTCCGGCGGGCATGGGCACGACCTGAACGGCGAACCGAACGCCTTCCACAGCCAGGCGACGGCGATCAAGAATGTTCGTCCACCCTATGCGGCAGAGACAGGAGAACGGAACTACTATCGCGGCGATGGATACTTCACCATCGACACGGGAATGTTCAAGATCTTCATGCTGCCACATGGCCAGCAGGTGAAGTTTGACTGGGAGACGTTCAACGCGACGAACTCGGTGCGGTTTGACCCGGCGAGCGTGTCGAATAATCCGTATGGCAGCCCGGCCAGCTATGGCGAATATACGGCACTGCTGACGCAGGGACGCAGGATGCAATTCTCGCTGCGCTACAGCTTTTAGGGCAGCGCCCGAGTACGCGTCTCGCAATCGAAGTGCCATGCCGCATGGCGCATCCGCCCCGCTCTTGAAGCGGGGCGGATGCGTCTGGAAAATCAATTTCTGACAGCGGACTCTCTACTTTGAAGCGTGAGTCTGTTCCTCGGGAACGAGGAGCGAAGGTGGAATCCCGATCGAGTCGGATTCCTGCTCGCGCATCGCTTGCCTGGCGCGAATCTGCTCATCGCTGAGGCGAGCATCGTAGATGGAACGAGGCTCCACGGAGCGGGAGATGAGAGCTGAGAGAGTTGCGATCAAAATGAGTGGCAGAATGAAGGATCGATCTCTGCCGGTCAACTCGAGCATAAGGACGACGGTCGAGATCGGCCCCTGCGAGGTGGCCGAGAGAACAGCGCCCGCGCCAAGCAGGGCGAAGTATCCGGACGGTACGCCGGGCCACATCGTGCTCCAGAGATGACCGGCGGCAGCACCGAGCAGCGCACCGAAGGTAAGCGATGGCGTGAACAGTCCGCCCGGCACACCGCTGCGCATGCACAGGATGGTGGCCAGCGGCTTGAGCAGCAGCAAAGCCAGAAGTAACGAAAGACCCACCTGGTTGTTGAAGAGCAGTTGGGAGAGATCTTTGCCGTTGCCGAGCAACTGCGGATATGGAATGGAGACGATCCCGAGCAGTCCGAGAACGATGCCGGGAGCGATGAAGCGCTGCCAGCCGGTCGGCTTGCCCCGGTCGGCCCAGCGGACGAACCGGACGTAGAGGATGGCGGCAAAGGCGAAGAGCGGAGCCGTCGCAATCGTCCAGACGATGACCGAGGCGGAAAGCGGAAAAGACGCAATGCGGTAGGTCGGCGCATTGGGCAGGGCCAGCCAGGAGACACCGGTGGCGATCAGCGAAGCCAGCAGAGCAGGCAGGACGAAGCGCAGGGCGAGCTTGCCGCGCATGACTTCGAGGGAAAAGAGCGCACCGCCGAGGGGAACGCCGTAGGCGGCTCCCATGCCCGCTCCCGCACCGCAGGCGACGAGCAAACGACGCTGCTCGTCCGAGAGCCTGCCGGCGTCGGAGAAGAGGTTGGCGAAGACGGCTCCAGCCTGCTTGGGAGCGCCTTCACGGCCCATGGAGACGCCCATGGCCACGGCGAAGATGGAGAGCACGGCACTGCCGAGGGTTCGTATCGCGGGCATGCGCCCGGCATAGAACCAGATTGCCGAGGTGGTATCGATGCCGTTGCCGCTGGAGAGACGCTTGAGCACGGCCTGGCCGACACCGACGAGGATGGCTGCGGCAAGCAGAACAGCCACGTGTCTCCACGCGCTGGCGCTGCGCGCGGCGTCCAGGATGTTTGTGCCGGAGCCTTGCCAGACGATGTGCTGAACCCATTCGAGCAGACGGGTGAGAGCGATGGCTGCCAGGCCTGTGGTGAGGCCGATGAGACAAACAGCCAGCCAGAACCGCAGCGCGCCGGGACTTGCCAGAGTCGTCGGGATGGCGCTGCTCGGCCTGGTTTCGGGTGTCGACATGCAGCGTTTATTGTAGAGCGTCTCTGCTGTATGCCCTGGCGATGGGGTCAGGAGGCTTCAGACCCGCCTGGGCAGCGGGTCTGAAACATCGGGTCTGAGACATTGGGTTTGGCGCATCGGGTTTGACTCGGTGATTTCGCCGTGTTGCTGTTGCGGTGCAACGGCCTGCAACCGCGTGGATTTGCCCGCTACTCCGGCAAATCCACCTGTCCGTTGACATGGAACTTCCCGGTTACGCCGGGAGCGCCTGTATCGGGCTGGCCGCCTCCGAGGGTGAGCGTGTAATCCCCTTGAGCGAGGATGGGATTTCCGTCCTCGGTAACCATGCTCAGGTCGCGATCCTTCAGCTCAAAGTGAACCTTCTGGCTTGCGCCGGCTTCAAGGTGAATGCGTTGGAAACCGCGAAGAGCGATTGTGGGAGCGCCGTTGACGGGAGGAAACTTGAGATAGACCTGCACCACCTCATCGCCGGCGATTTTGCCTGTGTTGGTCACCGTGGCATCGACGGCAACCGGCTGGCCAGCGGCCACCGGCTGCGTGGGCAGACTGAGGTCGCTGTACTGGAACGTGGTGTAGCTGAGGCCGTATCCGAAGGGAAAGAGCGGCTTGCCGGTGAAGTAACGATAGGTCCGGTTGGCCATTCCGTAGTCCTCGAAGTTTGGCAACTGGCTGACGCCGGTGTAGAAGGTGACCGGCAGCCGACCTGCGGGATTGTTCTTTCCGCTCAGGGTCTGGGCGACTGCGGCTCCGCCTTCTTCTCCTGGATACCAGGCTTCGAGTACGGCATTGGCATGTTGGTGGATCCAGTTGACGGCGAGCGCGCTGCCGTTCATCAGCACGACGGCCAGGGGCTTGCCGGTGGCCGCCACAGCTTCCACCAGGTCTTCTTCGGGCTGGGGAAGATCGATGCTGGTGCGATCACCGCCCAGAAATCCCGGCTCGCTGACGGGCATTTCTTCGCCTTCGAGCTGGCTGGTGATGCCGACGACGGCGAGGACGACATCCGCCTTTTTCGCCGCTGCAATGGCCTCCGGCGAGGGCGCAGAGTTGGCTTTGGCCCAGATCAGTTCCGCGTGTGCCTTGCCGTTGTTGCTGCCGTAGCTGATTTGCAGCGCCACCTTGTGCCCTTTTTCCAGATGAACACGACCGACGCCGGCAGCCATTCCGCTGCCGCCGCCAAAGGCCATGGCGACCTGTTTGTCATCGACGGTGAGCCGGGCAAAACCTTCTGCGCGAACGCCCAGAATGAAGTCGCCTGACTCATCCGGCGTCAGATAGCCGGTCCACTGCACACCAAAGGTCTTTCTGCCGGCCACGGCGGACGGCAGGCTGGCGGTGGTGAGCTGCACGTTGGATTCAACACGGGTGGCCAGCGCCGCGGTCCTGACTCCGGGTTCGGGTCGGCCTCGGCGCATTCCCTCGTTGTACTCCGCCTTCAGACCCGGCTTGCCGTCAGGAGTGGTCAAAAGCTGGTCAGGAACCGGTGTTCCGTCGGTGCGTAGAAACTGTGTGCCCGGAACAAACGTGATCTTCGCGTTGGGAAACTCCGCATGAAGTCCTTCGAGGATCGAAACAATGTGCGTGGGTTGACCGGCATAGTTTCCAATGAGTGGCCGGGTCTGGTCGGCCAGCGGACCGACGACGGCGATGTTGCGTATGCCGGGTTTCAAGGGCAGGAGTCCATCGTTCTTGAGCAGCACCATCGACTCGTTGGCAAGCTTGAGGGCCTGCGCACGATGGGCCGCGCTGTCCAGTTCCTTTTCATCAATCTTCGTGTAGGGAACCATATCCGGCGGATCAAACATGCCCAGCCTGATGCGCGCGGTGAAGAGACGAATCAGCGCCTGATCGAGCGTATCTTCGGGGAGATATCCCTGCTGCACCGCATCAAGATAGGCTTTGTCGACGGGTTCGCCAAAGCGCGAGGTGAAGGTGACACATTCGTTGTCCATGCCGCGAATGACGGAGATGGCCGCGCCCTGAGCCTGTGTGGGACGATAGCGGTGATTGGCGGCGATATCGCGGACGGCGTCACAGTCGGAGACGACATAGCCCTGAAATCCCCATTTGCCGCGCAGCTGGTCCTGCAACAGGTACTGATTGGCACATGCGGGCTGTCCGTTGATGGCGTTGTAGGCACACATGATGGACCCCGCCTTGCCCTCGACGATGGCGGCGCGGAAGGCAGGCTCGTAGGTATCCATCTCATCGTGCCTGCTCACATCCACGTCGGCGAAGTGACGGGTTGGTTCCGGTCCGCTGTGAACGTCGAAGTGTTTGGGCGTGGCAATAGCCAGGTAATACTTCGGATTGTCGCCCTGCAATCCGGTCACATAGGCAACGCCCATGCGCCCGGTGAGGAACGGGTCTTCGCCATAGGTTTCCTGACCGCGTCCCCAGCGTGGATCGCGGAAGATGTTGAGATTGGGCGACCAGAAATCCAGCCCGCCCATAATCCCCTTGTGCCCTTCACGCTGGTTCTGCACATGCTTGATGCGACCTTCGACGCCGATCTGCGCGGCCATGGTGTGAATGCCCGGCGCATCGAAGGTGGCGGCCAGTCCGATCGGCTCGGGATACTCGGTGACTCCCTCGTTGATGACGCCGTGGAGCGCCTCGCTCCACCACTGGTATGCGGGAATGTTGAGCCGAGGAACCGCCGCGGAGTTGTTCTGCATCTGCGAGGCTTTTTCGGCCAGCGTCATGCGATGCACCAGGTCGGCGGCGCGCTGTTCGGGGGTGAGATGGGTATCAAGATACGGAGGCGTTGCTGGGGTCTGAGCTGTCGCAGTCGGAATGGGCAGAATGCTGAGCATCGCTCCCGCAGCCACAACGAATCCAAGCATCGCTTGCTTCGTGATTGTTTTCATATTGATCCTCAAGTGTTGCATCGAGTGAAATCCTGAACGATCCGCCATCCCTTGCAAAAACAGCCTCTGCGAGAGTACGACGTTGCGGTCACGTGCCTTTCGGGATGGAGTGACGGACATGGTCCTGACTCCGATGTGAAAAAAGCGCAGCGCCAATGCTCCCGTTACCAGAACACACGCATCGTACACGACTGCGGTTCCAGGAGGATAGTCTCTTTTTTACAAAAGTACATCGATTTATTCGATGGGACATAGTGGTGCGCAGGTGGCGCGCCCCCGCACAACAGCCCCAACGCGGAGGCCCATTCCCTGCTGCGGGAGAACATGATCGGGCGAAAGTTTGCCGACTATGGAGGGAATGAGCCTCGAAACGAAGTCGGGGTCAGCGCGGGGGCCAATGAGAAGCAGCGCCGACGGCTTCCAAATGGGCGGGGAGCAGCTCGAAATCACGACCCGGCTGAAGCTGAATGCAGTCGAGGGCGCGGGTCACGGCGGCCAGAGCCGGCGTCTGGTCCTGCTGGGTGATGAGCAGCACGGAGGGTCCGGCGCCGCTGAGGGTGACCGAGTGGATGCCGTGTTGGCCGACGAGCGGAAGCAGCGGATCGAGCAGAGGACAGATGGCCCGGCGAAAGGGCTGGTGAAGCCGGTCGCGCGTGGCGGCAGCGAGCAGGTCGGAGCTTCCGGCGGCGAAGGCCGGGGCAAGCAGCGCCGCAGCCTGGAGATTGGCGACGACATCGGCGCGGGACCAGGCATCGGGCAGCACGGAGCGCGCGTGACGGGTGGCCAGAGGACGCGAAGGAAGGACGACGATGGCGCGCCAGTGAGCCGGTGGCTGGATGACAGCCAGAGGCAGATCGTGATCGGCTGCGGTGGAGATGGCTGTGGGCGTGGAGGCGACGACGAGACCACCGTGCCAGCAGGCGGCGGCGTTGTCCGGATGACCCTCCAGCGCGACAGCTTCCGCAAGGACGCGCGCGCCGGACCAGCCCAGCGCGCCAAAGTGAGCCGCCAGAGCGACGGCGGCGAGAAGTCCGGCGGCGGAAGAGCCGCAGCCCATGCCGAGTGGAATCTGGTTGTTCATGCGCAGGGCAAGCGGCGGCACGGTGTGGCCCTTACGCGCGAGCAGCGAGCGGTAGGTATCGAGGATGAGGTTGCCGTCGAGCCTGGAACAGTCGGCGACATTGCGTCCGGTGGCCTGGATGGAAAACTCCGCAGCCGGAGTGGCGTCGATCTCGAGTGCAAAGTCGAGCGCGACGGCAGCGGTGTCAAAGGCTGCGCCAAGATTGGCCGAGGTTGCCGGCAGGCGCAGGCGGAGCGGGTGCTGAGGATCGGTCATTTCAGTGAGCCTGCGGAGCGGGAGTAAGCTGCGGCGCTGAAGCAGGCTTCGGCGTGGCGATCTCGGCACTTTGAGCCACCGAGCGCAGGGCGCTGAGCACGGCCTCCGGCGTAGCTTCAACGGCGACGGCATTGCGACGCAGCGGCTGCATGGCGACTTCGACAGGGGCGGATTCAGCTTCGGTGAGCAGGGTGCCGCGGTGGAAGTCGATGGTGTAGTCGGCGTCTTTGAGGGTGTGTCCGGTGAGCAGCAGGACGACGGTTTCGCTGGAGACGATGCGACCGTCGGCGACGAGTTTCTTGAGTCCGGCAAGCGTGACGGCAGAGGCTGGCTCGGAGCCGATGCCTTCGCGGCCCAGTTCGGCTTTGGCAACGGCAATCTCGCCTTCGCTGACGTCGAGACACCAGCCGCCCGTTTCGTGGATGACCTGAGCAGCCTTGCGCCAGCTTGCGGGGTTGCCGATGCGGATGGCCGTGGCACGGGTCTGCGCTTCGACCGGTTCAAGCGCCTGACCGCCGTTGGCGGCGAAGCTGTGCACCAGAGGCGCGGAGCCAGCGGCCTGGACGACGGTGATGCGCGGCAGGCGGGTGATGAGTCCAAGCTCCTTCATCTCACGGAAACCTTTGCCGAGCGCGGAGCTGTTGGCGAGGTTGCCGCCGGGAACGAGGATGTGGTCGGGAACGTTCCAGTCCATGGCTTCGGCGAGTTCCAGCGCAGGCGTCTTCTGGCCCTCCAGCCGATAGGGATTGACAGAGTTGAGCAGGTAGATGGGAGCCTCTTCGACGATGCGCGTGAGCACACGGACGCAGCCGTCGAAATCAGTATCCAACTGGCAGGTGACAGCGCCGTAATCCATGGCCTGAGAAAGCTTGCCCCAGGCGATCTTGCCCTGCGGGATGAGCACAAGCGAGCGCATACCGGCGCGCGCGGCGTAGGCGGCCATCGCCGCCGAGGTGTTGCCGGTGGAGGCGCAGGCAACCCATTCAAAGCCGCGTTCGCGGGCGACGCTGAGGGCCGAGGTCATGCCGGTGTCCTTGAAGGAGCCGGTGGGATTCATCCCCTGATGTTTGGCGAAGACGGCGTCGATGCCGAGCGAGCGCGCAGCCAGCGGAAGGTGGTAGAGCGGCGTGTTGCCTTCGCGCAGGGTGACGGCGTGGTCAAAGTTTTCCAGGATCGGCAGCAGCTCGCGGAAGCGCCAGACGCCGGAGTGGTCGAGCCGTTCGTTGGAGAGACGACGCTCGCGCCAGAGCCACTTGAGCGCGCCCGCGTTGGGACGGTCGCCGATGCGGCTCCAGCCTGGATATTCGACTTCAAAGAGGTCGCCGCAATCGGCGCAGCGGAAGTTGGGGCCGGCCTGGTCACCGCGAATGCGCTGGCCGCAGCCAAAACAGCGAAGCTGATGGAGATTGTCGCTCATCTTAAGTGTTAGCCTACCAGCAAGCGGCGCGTGTGCAGGAGAGCAGGCGGCGGAAAAGCGGAGTTTCGATGGCAAAAAACAGGCAGAAAAAAGTCCTGCGAAGCTGCTGGGGAGCAGCATGGCTGGTCCTGCTGGTGGGAATGATGGTGTCGGTGGCGGGTGCGCTGGAAGCGGGCGCGCAAACGCTGCGGATTGCAGCGGCTGCGGACTTGCAGCCAGTGCTGCCGCCGGTGCTGGCCGCGTTTCAGCAGGCAACGGGAATTGCGGCCTCGGCGACGTATGAATCATCCGCAGCGCTGACGGCGCAGATGCTGAATGGCGCGGCGTTCGATCTGTTTTTATCCGCGGATATGAGCTATCCGCAGAGGATCATTGCGGCGGGACTGGGCACGACGGCTGAGCCTGTGCCGTATGCGCATGGAGTGCTGGTGCTGTTCACACGGCATGACTCGCGCTGGCCACATCCAACGCTGGAGCTGCTGCGTGATGGACAACTGAAGCGGCTCGCGATAGCCGACCCGAAGCGCGCGCCGTATGGACGCGCGGCGATGGCGGCGATCGCCGGTCTGGGGTTGAGCGCGGCGTTGCAGCCGAAGCTGGTGACGGCGGCCAACATTGCGCAGGCCGCGCAGTTTGCCGAGACGGGCAATGCGGATGCGGGACTGATCTCGCAGACGGCGGCGGTGACGCCTGCTCTGCGGGCAGCGGGAAGTTTTGTCGTGGTTCCGCAGAAGCTGTATCCGGTGATTGAGCAGGGCGCTGTGGTGCTCGGGCATTCTTCGCAGCGCGCAGCAGCGCAGCGGATGCTGGATTTTCTGCTGAGCGCGGAGATGCAGCAGCAGTTGCAGAAAAGTGGTCTGAACCCGGCGAAAGCGGCGGCATGGTAAACGGAATGGACTGGCAGGCACTGGCGTTGACGGTTCGGCTGGCCGCGGTGACGACGGCGATTCTGCTGGCGTTTGCGGTTCCGTTTGCAGCGTGGGTCGCGCTGAGCGGGTCGCGGATGCGCGGAGTGGCGCAGGCGCTGACCGCGCTGCCGCTGGTGCTGCCGCCGACGGTGCTGGGCTACTATCTGCTGGTGCTGCTGGGCACGCGCACCTCGTTGGGACGCGGAATTGCCGCGATACTGGGCCATCCGCTGGCGTTTTCCTTTGCGGGGCTGGTGGTGGGTTCGGCGATTTACAGTCTGCCGTTTGCCGTGCAGCCGCTGGTGACCGGCTTCAGCGGCGTGGACACGGCGATGCTGGAGGCGGCGCAGATGCTGGGCGCGGGGCCGGTGCGTGTGACGCACAGGATTCTGCTGCCGCTGGCGGCGCGGTCTGTGGTGACGGCGGCGCTGCTGAGTTTTCTGCATACGGTGGGCGAGTTTGGCGTGGTGCTGATGCTGGGCGGAGATATTCCGGGAGCTACGCGCACGCTGTCGATTGTGCTCTTCGATCAGGTGCAGGACTTCAATGAGCGGGCAGCGAACCAGACTTCCCTGCTGCTGCTCGGATTGTCGCTGACGGCGCTGGTGGTGCTTTATGCGCGACCGGCGAGAGACAAGGCGGGACAGCGTGGTTGAAGTGAAGCTGAGCAGCGGCGCGGGGGGATTCCTGCTGGACGTGGCCTGCGTGCTGGACGCGCCGCTGACGGTGATCTTTGGGCCATCCGGCGCGGGCAAAAGCACGCTGCTGCGCATGATGGCCGGTACGACCGTGCCGCAGCGCGGATGGGTGCGGCTCGATGGCCAGACACTGACGGATACGAAGAGCGGAATTCATCGCCGACCGGGCAGGCGCGGCGTGATGCTGGCCGGGCAGCAGGCGGCGCTGTTTCCGCAGATGACGGTGGAGCAGAATGTCGGCTTCGGATTGCGCGAACTGGCGGGCGCGGCACGGAACGAGCGGATGCGTGAAGCGCTGGAGGTGGTGGGCGCATCTGCGTTGGCGCAACGGCGCGTGACGACACTCTCTGGCGGCGAAGCGCAACGCGTGGCGCTGGCGCGGGCACTGGCTCCGCGACCCCGCCTGCTGCTGCTGGATGAACCGCTTTCGGCCCTGGATACAACCGCGCGCGATGCGGTGATGACGGCGCTGCTGCAATGGCTTGGGGAACATCGCATCCAGACCATCGTGGTGACGCATGATGCGGCCGATGCGCTGCGCGCGCAGGCCGAAGTGGTGTGGCTGCGCGAGGGGCGCGTGGTGGCGCAGGGAGCGGCAATCGACGTGCTGGCCGAGGAGCGCAAGCGACTGCTGATGCGGCTGAGCGCAAGCGACTGCTGATGCGGCACCGTGATTGCGGCTAAAAGCCGAGCAGAACCGGTTCCATCTCCAGGGCAATGCCGAAGCGGGCAAAGATGGCGGCAATGATCTGGTCGCGCAAGGCGAGCAGCTCGGCGGCCGTGCCGGAGCCGCAGTTGATGAGCGCCAGGGTGTGGCGCGAGGAGATGCCGACGTTGCCAAAGCGATAGCCGCGAGCAAAGCCGGCCTGTTCGATGAGCCATGCGGCGGGAAGCTTGACGTGGAGCGCACCGGAGGGATAGCTGGGCGGCGGCGCGCCAAGTTTGGCAGAGAGCGCGGCAAACTCCGCGGTGGTGAGGACGGGATTACGGAAGAAGCTGCCTGCGCTGCGCGCGTCCGGGTCATTGGGAACGAGCAACATGCCTTTGCTGTGGCGGATGGCGCGAACTTTGTCGGCAACCTGAGCCAGCGAAGGCGATGTCTGATCGGCGAAGGCGCGCTGAAGATCAGCGTAGCGAAGCGTGGGCGCGCCGCCGGGCGTGAGCGCAAACTCGACTGCGGTGACAACGAAGCGGTCTCGGGCCGTCGAGTTAAAGAGGCTTTGACGATAGGCAAACTGACACTCAGCGGCGGTGAACTCGTGAAAGCGGAGCGAACTGCGGTCAAAGACGCGCACGCGGCGGATTGTTTCTGCAACCTCCTGACCATAGGCACCGACGTTTTGTACCGGAGTGCCGCCGACGGTGCCGGGAATGCCGGCGAGGCACTCAATGCCGGCGCAGTCGAGCGCGATGGCCTGGGCGACAAAGGCATCCCACGGCTCACCGGCGGCGGCGTGGAAGAGGCAGAGATCGTCCTGAAACATACGCGTGACGCCGCGCAGATCAGGCTGCACGACGAGGCCGTCAAAGCCGCGGTCGGAGACGACGAGATTGCTGCCGCCGCCGAGAACAAAGATGCGCAGGCCGCGCTCCGCAGCCCAGAGGAAGGCTTCGACAAGCTGGGACTCGGTTTCGACGCGGGCAAACCAGCGCGCCGGGCCGCCGATGCCAAGCGTGGTGAGGGGTGCAAGCGGGCGATCTTCTTCAAATGTCAGGCCGGTGATTGGGGTCATCGCTACAGTCAGGCTAAACCAGATGCGCGGGCCGCGGTACACAACGAGCGGCCATCCCCGGTACACTAGAGGCAGCGGAGATTTTTCTCTGCCGGAGGCGAACGATGTACCCAGAGATTATGGTGATCCCGATGCGCGAGGAACTGACCCGCGCCGGAATCCAGGAAGCACGAACCGCCGAGGAAGTGGATGCGGCGCTCGCGCAACCCGGAACGACGATGGTAGTGGTCAACTCGATCTGTGGCTGCGCGGCGGGCAAGATGCGGCCGGGCGTGCGGATGGCGCTGGGACACAGCACACTGCCGGATCGCTCGATCTCGGTCTTTGCCGGGCAGGACCGCGAAGCAACCGAAAAGGCGCGCTCCTACTTCGAGGGCCATCCGCCGACCTCGCCGGCGATTGCGATTCTGCGCGACGGCAAGCTGGTCTACCTGATGCAGCGGTACGTGATCGAGTCAGCGACGGCGCCGCAGATTGCCGGAGAACTGGCGCGCGCCTTTGACGAACTCTGCACGAAAACAACGGCCTGAGGGCATGGCAGCCGCCACGGCGCGTTCACGCGGTGACGGCTGTCGTGGATCGCGGGCGGAATCACCGCGAACGACGGAAGCCGCAAGCGGATTTTGCGCGGAAATGACGGCCGTGGAAACCATGCCATGCGCGACGGCAAGTGCGAATCGAGCAGCGGTTTAAGGATTTTTCTGGCGCGTGGGCGTGTGCAGGCGATAGGATGACGGGGTGAGTCCTCGAACTGCCCGCAGCACTTCTACTGGAAAGCCGGATATACGCACCGTGGCGTCGCTGGCACGCGTCTCGATTGCGACCGTTTCACGCACCATCAACGGATCGTCGGCGGTAAGCGACAAGCTGTCGAAACGCGTCTGGCAGGCGATCGAACAACTGAACTACTTTCCCAACACCCATGCACGCAGCCTGGTCTCCGGGCGCAGCCGCATTCTGGGCATCATCGTTGAAAACATCACGAATCCGTTCTTTCCGGAGCTGATTGCCAGCTTTGAGGAGATCGCGGTGACGCACGGCTTTGAGCTGCTGGTGAGTTCCGGCAACATCCAAAGCGCGGCGCAGATTGAGACGATTGTGCGGCGGATGCTGGAGCGCAAGGTCGAGGGCGTGGCGGTGCTGACCTTTGGCAGTGAAGAGTCCGTGCTGGATCAACTGGTGAACCACGGGATTCCGCTGGTGCTGGCTGAGTTTGAGGTCAACAATCCGCGCGTGAGCACGATCCTGATCGATTATGCGACGGGCGTTCGCGAGGCCGTCGAGCATCTCGTCCAACTGGGACACAGAAAGATCGCCTACCTGGCTGGACCGCACACGCTGCACTCGGCCGAGACACGCCTGCACTGCTTTGAAAGCGCGACGGCGGTCTCGGGTCTGCGCATTCGCAGGGAGTGGATTGTGGACGCCGATCACACGCTGAAAGGCGGCGAGGCAGGGATGGAGCGGCTGCTGCGGCTGAAGGAGCGTCCGACGGCGGTGATCTGCTCAAACGATATGACGGCGATTGGCGTGCTTCATGCGGCGCATCAGGCGCGGCTGAGCGTTCCGGAAGAGCTGTCGGTGATCGGACTGGACGATATTGCGTTCACGGAGTTCACGCTGCCGCCGCTGACGACGATCGGCCTTTCGCGTCACGACCTGGCCCGCGCCGCATTTGACGCGCTGCGCGTGCAGGTGGAAGCGATGGCGGAGCCGGGCGGACCACCCGTGCAGCGCCGCTTTGAGGTGACGACCAAGCTGGTCGTGCGCGAGAGCACGGCAGCGCCCAGAGCATAAAGCGGCCCTCAGGCGCGGATGACTGGGTTGGCCAACTCGCCCAGGCCGTCGATGCGGATGCGAACGAGATCGCCCTCAGCCAGCGTGAAATCATCGTGTGGAACGATGCCTGTGCCGGTCATGAGAAAGACTCCGTGGGGAAAGAGATTGTCGCGGAAGAGATATTCGACCAGCGTGACCGGGTCGCGCTTGAGTTCGGCAAGCGTGGTGGAGCCAGAGAAGACTGTCGCGCCTGCGCGCTCGACGACGAGCTTGATCGCTGTGGAGGATGGCAGTGGCTGGTTGGCCAGCAAAATGGCCGGACCCAGCGCGCAACTGCCCTGGTAGACCTTGGCCTGCGGCAGATACAGCGGGTTTTCACCTTCAATGTCACGCGAACTCATGTCGTTGCCGATGGTCGAGCCGATGATCTGCCCGCGCGGATTGACGAGCAGCGTCCACTCCGGCTCCGGAACGGACCAGTGTGCGTCGCGGCGGATGCGGACCGGCTGACCGGGACCGGAGACGCGGCTGGCTGTGGCCTTGAAAAACAGCTCCGGACGCTCGGCCGAGTAGACGCGGTCATAGAAACTGCCTCCCCCGGCATCACGCGACTCTTCCATACGCGCGTCGCGGCTGCGGTAATAGGTGACACCCGCAGCCCAGACCTCCTGGCTTTCGATGGGTGCGAGCAGGTCTTCCGGAGCAAGCTGCTCGGCGACGCTTCCCTGCCCTACAACCTGTTGAAGATAGCCAGAGAGATCGTCGAGGCGTAGCAAAGCGTCGAGGCCGGTTTCCGGCACCGGGTACACCTTCTGATCCTGGGTGAGAAAGAGGCCTTTGCGGGTGTTCCAGAGTTTCATGGCTGTCCTTTCCGAGTGGCCGTGGTCTGCGTGGCCGTGAATGCCAGAGCGGGTTCGGCGGTGCTGTTGAGCCGCGCAATGACGGCATCGGCGTCGTAGACGCATCCTCCCCATACGCCGCCGGAGGCCGTGACCAAAGCGGCCCAGAGTCGGGTGTCGTCGGGGAGTTGCGGATGGGGTTCAAGATCGACCCTCGGCGGGCGCGCGGCCAGCAGCGCGGCACCACTTGCGTGGGATGCATCCTCCGGAGCGAGCAGATCGACGGTGCCGGTGAGCTGGTTGCGATCAATGACGATGCGGATGCGGTCGCCGTCCTGGACGCGCCCGATCGGCCCGCCGGCAAGCGCCTCGGGGCTGATGTGGCCGATGCAGGCTCCGGTGGAGACGCCGCTGAAACGAGCATCGGTGAGCACGGCGACGTGCTTGCAGTGGGGCAACTGACGCAGCGCGGCGGTGATCTGATAGATCTCCTGCATGCCTGCGCCGAGCGGGCCGCCACAGATGAGCACGACGACATCGCCGCTGCCGATCTGTCCGGATTTGATGGCAGCGATGGCCGCCTCTTCCGTGACGAAGACACGCGCCGGGCCGGTGTGCCGATAGATGTTGTCCGCGTCGATAAGCGTGGGATCGATGGCCGTGCACTTGATGACCGCGCCCTGCGGCGCGAGATTGCCCGTGGGAAAACAGACGGTGGAGCTGAGACCGGCGGAGCGTGCCGCGGCGGGCGAGTGAAGGACGTGGTCCGGGTCGATGCCATCGAGTGCGCGCAGGCGCTGGCGCAGAGTGGAGCGGCGCTCGCTGTCGCGCCACCAGTCGAGAGATTCGCCAAGCGTGACCCCGGCGACGGTGCGGACGGCGGTGTCGAGCAGGCCGGCCTGACGCAGGTGGAGCATGACCTCCGGCACGCCGCCGGCGAGAAAAACCTGCACCGTGGCGAAGTTGCGCGGGCCGTTGGGCAGCGCATCGACGAGGCGCGGCACGGCGCGGTTGACGGCGGCCCAGTCATCGGCGGTGGGCCGGCGCAGTCCGGCGGCAAAGGCGATGGCGGGCACGTGGAGCAGCAGGTTGGTGGAGCCTCCAAAGGCCGCGTGGACGACCATGGCGTTGCGCACGGAGGCATCGGTGAGGATGTGGCGCATCCCGACTCCGGTCTGGTGCATCCGGAGCAAAGCCAAAGCGGAGCGTGCCGCGGCATTGAGCCACAGCGCATGACCGGACGGCGCAAGCGCGGAGTGAGGCAGCGCGATGCCGAGCGCTTCGCCGACGACCTGCGCGGTGGCCGCCGTGCCCAGGAACTGGCATCCGCCGCCGGGCGAAGCACAGGCGCGACAGCCCGCTTCGGCAGCGGCTTCCAGGGTGATCTGCCCCTGAGCAAAACGCGCGCCGATGGTCTGGACCTTGCCGGCGTCTTCGCCGGAGGTGGGCAGCAGCGTGACGCCGCCGGGAACCAGAATTGCTGGAGAGTCTCCGCTCGCGGCCAGCGCCATCATCATGGCGGGCAGACCCTTGTCGCAGGTGGCCACGCCGAGAACGCCCTTGCGCGTGGGAAGCGAGCGGATGAGACGGCGCAGGACCACGGCGGCATCGTTGCGAAACGGCAGCGAATCGAACATGCCGGTGGTGCCCTGTGTGCGCCCGTCGCAGGGGTCTGTGCAGGCCGCAGCGTAGGGGATGGCGTGGTGGTCGCGCAGGGTGCGCGCAGCCTCGGCAACGAGCAGGCCTACCTCCCAGTGGCCGGTGTGCAGGCCCAGCGCGATGGGTTCGCCGCTGTCGGCGCGCAGGCCGCCGTGGGTGCTGAGGATGAGAAACTCCGGGTCGAGCAGACGGGATGGCTCCCACCCCATGCCCGCGCCCTGGCTGAGTCCAAAGAGATTGCCGGAGGGTTGCGTGAGCAGCATCTCCGGGGTGATGGGCAAGGCGCCGACGGGACCGGCAGCGTGGGTAGCCACGGGCGCTTCCGAGTGCAGAGCCGCATTCAGGCTGGACGGCAGAATGGACTCGATCGAGACGACGGACACGAGTGAGGCTCCAGAGCAGGCAGGGATCGTGGACAGCGCTTGTGCCGTCGAGATGATTGTAGACGGGGAGCGGTCGCGGGAGCGAACCATGACCCACGGGGTGCGGACAGAAACCGTTGTTGGCCCGGTGCGGAGGGATGTGACGGCCAAGGGCGGAAATAGCCGCGGAAGTAGCCAGGGAACTGCGGTGGATTGAAACTGCGGGAATGGCGCTGCAGGCCGTGCGCAGACGCGCCACCTGCTGGCGCAGACAAAGACGCGGGAGAGCGCGATGGCAATCCCTGAGCGGAAATGGCTCAGGGATTTGCGGTTACGGATGCGGTGCAGCGGGACGGCTCAGTGGCCGTCGCTGTCGCCATCATGGGCCAGCGAGGCGCGGCCTTCCTGGCTGATGGAGGCTGTGTCCTGCTGCAGCATGGCATTTTGCTGCTGCGTTTGCTGCGCCGCGGCAACGCTGGTTTGTACCACCTGCGCGACCTGTGAGGCTTGAGTTACGGCTCCGATTGCTGCGATACTCATAGGAGTACTCCTTTCTGTAGTAGTTTTCGGCCTGGATGGGCGCATACGTGAGGCTCAAGGTCATCTATGACGAACTCTTCATGGCGTAGCATGGGTATATTGCCAGACGCCGGGTCAATCCAGGCGAGTGAACCCGACGAGAGTGACACGAACTCCGGTTTCCATGCTGCCGGACGTTGCAACGCGAACCGAATCAACCTTGAATTGACGGTTTCTTTTCCACTGCGGAATGTGGGTTCCGCATTGCCTGCAAGGTGACCCGGAGGGTCTCCGGTATGTCGATCCAACTTCCCCCATCGGCTCCTGAAACACCATCCCCAATCCACGAGATTGCGGCGGCGATCGATCGGATCGCGCCACTGCAAGGGCTGAGCTGTGAGGAACGCGAATGGCTGGCGCAATGCGGGACGGAGATTCGCCTGAAGGTGGGCGAGACTCTGTTTGAAGAAGGCATGCCTGCCGAGCGGATGATCCTGATCCTGAAGGGTGAGATTCATGTGCGACGGCACAGGACGGGGCCGATGACGCTGTTTATCGGGCGCGCCGGGCAGATGACGGGGCTGCTTCCCTTCTCTCGGATGACCACTTATGGCGGACACGGCTTTGCGGTGCAGGATGTCTGGGCGCTGCTCTTTCATCGCTCGCTTTTTCCGGAGATCATGCAGCGGATTCCCAGCTTCGGGCAGCGTGTGGTGAATACACTGCTGGATCGCGTGCGCGAGGTGACGCGGATTGAGCAGCAGGCGGAAAAGCTGACGGCGCTGGGCAAGCTGGCGGGAAATCTGGCGCACGAACTGAATAACCCCTCTGCGGCGGCGCAGCGGGCAGCCAGCGGCATTTTGAGCGAGTTGCGCCACTTTGCCGACGGTCGTTATGCGCTGGTGGCGCAGTGTCTGAGCGAAGAACAGGTGCTGGCAATTCAGAACTGGGAGCGGCTGGCGAGGACGCGCGCCGCCGATGCCCACGGAGACGCGCAGACGGCGATTGCCGACCGCGAAGACGCGATTCTGCGCTGGCTGAGCGAGCAACGGATGGAAGAAGGTTGGCGGATGGCGCCGGAGCTGGCAGAGCTGGGCGTGACGGTGGAAGACCTGAGCGCGCTGCCGGAGTTTTTGAGCCGCGCAGCGATGCAGGTGGTGCTCGATCAGTTTGCCTCTTCGCTGCGCGCCGAACACTTTGCCCAGGCGATGCTGCACTCCTCCGAGCGCATCTTTGACCTGATCAGTGCGATCAAAAGCTACTCGTACATGGACCGCGCTCCGATTCTGGAAGTGGACGTGGTGGCTGGAATCGAAGCGACGCTGAGGATGCTGCAATCGCGCATGGCCGGGGTGGAGGTGGAACGTGCCTTTGCACCGGGAATGCCCACGATCAGCGCCTATGGGAGCGAGCTGAATCAGGTTTGGACCGCGTTGATGGAGAATGCCCTGGAGGCGATGCAGCAGGTGAACCGCGAAGGCTACCAGCCAAGATTGCGGCTACGCTGCGGCATGGAAGGGGATATGCTGCGGATCGAGGTGGAAGACAACGGACCGGGAATTCCGGCGGAGTTGAAGGACCGCGTCTTCGAGCCGTTCTACACCACAAAGGCTCCCGGCCACGGACTGGGACTGGGACTGGATAATGCGATGCGCATTGTGCGGAAGCATCGCGGCCATCTGAGTGTACGGTCGGAGCCGGGCGCGACGTGCTTCTGGGTGCTGCTGCCGCTGAACCAGCTCCAGGCATACTGAGGATTCGACGAGGCGGAGTGATCCCGAATCCAGGACCACAAATCCGGCAGCACAAATCCGGGACCACCCCTTCTGCACCACAAGGAAAACGCCTGCGACACACCGGAGATCTTTCCGGGCTGTCGCAGGCGTCGTGATTGCGGTCGTGCGCTACCTCTGTGTTGCGGTTGCAGCGACGGGATTGCCGCTGGTATCGCGCAGTTCGATGGGGCCAAGGTTGGCTTTTTGCAACTGCGGCTCGATCCTGGCGCGGTCGCCAACAGCCAGCACGATCATGTTCTCCGGATGGATATACTGCTGCGCGGCGTGTGCGACATCCTGCGGAGTGACCGCGGCGTAGCGAGCCGGAAGCGTGGCAAAGTAATCCTGCGGAAGGTTGTAGACAAACAGCGTGGACATCAGGCTGGACTCACTGTTGACGGTTTCAAAGCTGCCGGGCAAAGAGCGCAGCGCGTTGTCTTTGGCGAGCGTGAGTTCGGTGGGCGTGGGCGGATCGGTACGAATGCGATTCAGTTCGCTGAAAAGCTGCGTGGCCGCCGGTCCCGTGACGTCGGTGCGCACCTGCGCGCCGGCATAGAACGGTCCACCGTCGCGATCAAAGAAGAATCCGGAGAATGCACCGTAGGTGTAGCCGTGCTGCTCGCGCAGATTCATGTTGATGCGGCTGGAGAAAAGCCCGCCGAGGACGCTGTTCATCTCGACGATGGCGGGATGATCGGGCGTGTTGCGCCGAACGCCAAGACTGAGCGCGAAGAGCGCGGTCTGGGGCGAGCCGGGCTTGTCTACGATAACCACCTTGCGCTGCGGCGCAGACGGCGGCGCGGGAAGCTGCAGGGGCGTGGCCGAGACAGACGGGTTGCTCCATGCGCCGAAGTACTTCTGGGCCAGTTCATGCGCCTGAGCGGGCGTGAGGTCACCAGCCAGGACCAGCGCTGAATCCTGCGGGGCGTAGTGCGCAGCCCAGAAAGAGGAAATCTGCTGCTGCGTCGTGGCCTTGACCGAGTCCATGGTGCCGACGGGCGTGAAGCCGTAGGGCTGGTCACCGTAGAGCAGTTTGGAGCCGACGCGCAGCATGGAGGCAATCGGCTGATCGGACTCCTGAAGGATGGCGATCATGCGCTGCTTGCGAACTCGCTCGACCTCTGTCGGATCAAAGGCAGGATGTAGAGCCACGTCCGAGAGCAGCTCCATGGCGGGCTTGATGTTATTGGTGAGCGTGCCGATGCTGACTCCGGCAGAGTCCATGCCGGCCGATGAGCCGATGCTGGCGCCGATCTGCGCGACATCGTCGGCAAGCTGGGTGGCCGAACGGGTTTTGGTGCCCTGCGTGAGCATACTGGCGGTGAAGGAAGCCAGACCGGGCAGATTGGCGGGATTGTTTTCGCCCCCGGCGCGCGTCACCAGATTGGCGCTGAGAACAGGCAGTTCATGCTCTTGAATGAGATAGACCTTCAGACCGTTTGAGAGCGTGAATTCCTCCGACGAAGGCAGATGGAGCTTCGACTCCGGACCGGGCTTGGGCGCGTCTTTGCGCCATGCCTGTGCCGTCTCAAAAGCCGGAGAGTACGGCGGCGTGACGACGGTGTGGAGATCGGTGTCTGCCGGGCTGCGCGGCACATCGTCGGTCACCTTTTTGCCGGGAACACACTCGACGACGACGCGCTGGTGATCGCCGAAGTACTTCATCCCTGCCTGCTGAATGCTGGCCGTGGTCAGAGCCTCGTAGCCGGCAATGTCCCTGGGCAGATAGCCGGGATCGTGCTCGTACTGGTTGTAGCGGTCCATCATATCCGCAACGCCGCCGAAGCCGCCGAGACGCTGCAGGCCCTCGATCATGCCGGTGAGCGTCCTGTTGCGGGCGCGATCCAGTTCCGCCTGTGTGGGGCCATTTTTGCGCAGGTTGGCGATCTCTTCATCGACCCGGGTCTGGATGTCTGCGAGCTTGACGCCGGGCCGCGCGATGATGTCGCACTGCGCCATGGAAGTGATCATGACCTGCTCATCAGAGCAACTGACGCTTTGCGCCACCTGATCCTTGTAGACCAGTCGCTGGTAGAGACGGCTGACCTTGCCACCTCCGAGGATATCCAGAAACATCTCCGAGGCGCGGTCACCGGACGTGAAGGCCGCGGGTGTGAGCCAGCCGAGGCTGAGGCGCGGAAGCTGCACGGCGTCTGTGATGACCTCACGACGCTCGGAGGTGATGGGCGGGGTGACGACATGGACCGGGGCGATCGCAGGACCGCGCGGAATGGGGCCAAAGTATTTGGCGATCTCCGCCTTCAGCTCAGCCGTGTTGAAGTCGCCGACGATGGCGATGCTGGCGTTGTTGGGCGTGTAGTACTCGTGGAAGAACTCGCGCACGTCGTTGAGGCGCGCGGCTTCCACATCCGCATGAGAGCCGATCACGTTGCCGTAGTAGGGATGAGTCTTGGGAAAGAGCAGATGGCCAACGGCTTCATCGGCGACATCATAGGGCTGGCCTTCATCCTGACGCAGCTCGTTGCGCACGACGTCGCGCTGGTTCGTGAGCTTGGCGCGATCAAGCGTCTCCAGCAGAAAGCCCATGCGGTCGCTCTCCAGCCACAGCGCAAGATCAAGCTGGTTGCTGGGGACGGTTTCAAAATAATTTGTCCGGTCGTAGCTGGTGGTGCCGTTGATGTCTGTCGCTCCGGCACCCTCCAGATAGCGGAAGTGGGCTTTTTCCCCGACATGCTCGGAGCCTTCAAACATCATGTGCTCGAAGAGATGGGCAAAGCCGGTGCGTCCGGCGCGTTCGTTGGCCGGGCCGACGTGGTACCAGAGATCGACGGCAACCAGCGGCAGACGATGGTCCTCACGCAGAATCACGACCAGGCCGTTGGGCAGCGTGTACTTTTCGTATTTGAGATCAGGCACCTTGAGCGGCGCGGTGGCCCGGGCTGGCAAGGCCAGAGCCGACAAACTCAGGCATACGGCAAGCAAGGCCGCGGTACGAGCGAAGAATCGATTCATGATGGGTCTCCGGAGTGAAGATCGAGGGCAAGAGTGAAATTGCGGAACGCCAGCCGATGAGCGGGCCTCCTGCGGTCCCTGAGCAGCTTATACGAGATCGCGGGAAGATCCGTTCCAGACAATTGAGCGTCTGAGCGTTTGGACCATTGCGCGTCTGAACCCGAGAAGCAGACCCGAGAAGCGGGCCTGAGTCGAGTTACCTGAGCTGCTCGATCCGCTACTTTTCCACCTCGACGCCGCGCCAGAACGCGACATGGTTCTTGATCTTACGCGCCGCCGGCTTGGGGTCCGGGTAATACCAGGCAGCATCCAGGTTTTCCTGATCGCCCCAGATGAGGGTGTAGTAACGAGCCTGACCCTTCCAGGGGCAGGTGGAGGTGGTGGAGCTGGGACGAAAATACTCGCGTTTCAAAGCAGATTCAGGGAAATAGACATTGCCTTCGACGACCTCATACTGGTCGCTTTCAGCGATCACAAGACCATTCCAAACGGCTTTAGCCATATCGATCGATGCACCTTGAGGATTGATTGTATACGATAGAAGCCCGCTGGCATGGACACAGATGTGTCCATGCCAGGCAGGCTATCCAGCGGTATGACCGAAGAGTCGGGTAAGCTCAGGCCATGGGCTTGACGCTGGTGATGTGAACGCTCTTCTTGGCCGCGTCCACCGTTGCGGTGATCTTGACGTGATCGCCATAGACGCCCTTGACGGAATCCGGGTTGTCGATGGCCCAGACCATCTTCTTGGCGTCATCGACGAAGACCGGCTTTTCGCCCATCGCGATGCACTTCTTGACGCAGGCCGCGCCGGAACCGGCATGTTTGGCTCCGCACATGGCGTCGGAGACGTAGCCGGTGATGTTGGTGGAGGTGCCAGCGGCGAATGCGGCAACCGAAGCCATCGCAGCTGCGGAGAAGGTGAGTGCGAGAATACGCTTCATGAAGTTTCTTCCTTTTCTGTTGGAACTGGTTTGAACGCCGCTTTCGCCTGGATGGCTGCGACAGGACTATGATGCTCCCGGCAGATGGGGTTTGGCAAGCATTCTGTGAGGACGTTTGCAGTCGAATCAACAAGTTCAGGCAGTTTTTCGTGCTTCGCGCATCTTTGCGATGTTCTTCTTCATGCCCTCGAACATCGCCGAGGCAGCTGGATACAACTCGACCAGCTTGAGCACCTTGCCCATATAGCCAGGGCGTTGCGCGTGAATCTCCGGCAGGATGTGAGCCAGCTTGGCCGCGTAAAAGAACGGTTCGCCGTTGGTGTCCAGAAAGAGATCGGCAGAGAGCGAGCCGTGAAGAACCAGCGCCGCGGCCATCTCCCAGTAACTCACCACCTGACGCAGATAGGCATTGCGCTGGGAGCCGAATTCATTGAGGACGGTGAAGAACTCTTCTGCCGTCTCCGGCCAGAAATCAGCCAGAAACCAGGCCCGCGCCTGACGCATGACGGTCTCCGTGCGAAGTTCGTAGAGCTTGAGAATCAGTTCGGCATCGCCGTGCGATGCCAGTGCCTTTTCCATGATGGTTCCTCCAGAAATTCTTGCTCAGTTGTATGTTCCGTTGGATGGAGTGAATCGGGAACCGACGAAAACCCTCTCCGCCCATTCCCTGCTTCACTTCAGATACGAGGCTGGTCCCTCTGCGGGTTCCGCAGGGCAGAGCGTGAGGCTCAGGAAACCGGTTCCAGTTGCTCCTGTTCACTGCGAGCGCTGAGTTTCACCGGGCCGTGCGTCTCTGCCGTCGGAGCCGCCGGCGGCGGTGGCGCATCGCCGATGCGCTTTTCATATTCGCAGACGGCAACGGGACGGGCTGGCTTTTTGACGGCTTTCTCCGGAAGCTTTGCCTTGCCGCGCTTGCCGGCAGGCTTGGCCGTCTCCTCGGCGGCTTCTTCCTGCGCCTTGCTGTTGGGGCAGAAAAGATAAACACCCGTCTTGAGCGTCTTTTCCAGCAGATAGGGGCTATGGCACTTGGGACACTTTTTGGCCACCGGCTTGTAGTTGGAGGTGAAGTCGCACTTTGGATAGTTCGTGCAGCCCCAGAAGATGTTTCCACGGCGCGCCTTGCGCTCGGCCAGGTCACCCTCACCGCACTTCGGACACTTCATGCCTTCGATGAGGTTCTGCTTCACATACTTGCACTTGGGATAGCCGGAGCAGGAGACAAATTCGCCGTAAGCGCCCTGGCGCAGAACCAGATCCTTGCCGCAAAGCGGACAGGCTTCGCCGGTGGGCTGGGGCGCGTTCAGCTTCTGCTGCTGCTTCTGGCTCAGCTTGCGGATCGTCTTGCACGGCGGATCCTCATTGAAGCCCGGGCAGGCCATGTATGGACCGAAGATGCCGCGACGCAGCACCATGACGCGACCGCAGTTGTCGCAGTACTCCTCGCTTTGCTCGGATTCGAGCGCATCCTTGAAGACCATATCCGGCTTGGCCGCAATGTTTTCGCGGGTAAAGGTGCAACTGTTCTTGTCCTTCTTGTTGTACGCGCTGCAGGAGTAGAAGGTACCGAATTTGCCCCACTTGAGCACCAGCGGAGAGCCGCACCGCTCGCACTTCTCATCGGTCGGAATCTCCATCGCCTTGATGGACTCCATCTCCTTTTCGGCGACGGTCAGCTCCTTTTCAAAGTGCGCGTAAAAGCCTTTGAGCAGATCGGTCCAGCGCTCCTTGCCATCTTCAATGTCATCCAGCTCCTCTTCGAGCCGTGCGGTATAGGCCGGGTCAAAGATGTAGCCGAAGTTCTTCACCAGCAGATCGCAGACGACAACGCCAATCTCTGTCGGATAGAAGCGATTCGAGACTTTGGTCACGTACTCGCGATCCTGAATCGTGTTGATGATGGAGGCATACGTGGATGGGCGACCGATGCCGCGCTCTTCCAGCACCTTGACCAGCGAAGCTTCATTGAAGCGCGGCGGAGGCTGGGTAAACTTCTGCTGCGGATCGAGCGCGCGACAGACCAGCTCGCGCACACCCTCAAGCGAAGGCAGACGCTGATCGTCGCCTTCTTCGTCGGAATCCTTGCGCTCCTCAAACATCTCATAGACCTTGAGGAAACCGTCGAAGCGCAACACGCGGCCACTGACGCGAAAATCATAGTTCCTGCCATCCAGCCTGGAACGCGCATCGATCTTCGCCGTGGTCACGTCATAGATCGCCGGAGTCATCTGGGAAGCGACAAAACGCTGCCAGATCAGCCGGTAGAGCTTGAGCTGCTCGTCGGTCAGGTACTGCGCCATCAACTCCGGCGTGCGCGTGGCATCGGTGGGGCGAATGGCTTCGTGCGCATCCTGCGCGTCCTTTTTGCCTTGAAACGAGTTGGGCGTGGCGGGCAGATACTGCGGGCCAAGCCGCTCGGAGATCCATTGACGCGCGCTCTCCTTGGCCTCCGGCGAGACGCGCGGCGAATCGGTACGCATGTAGGTGATGAGGCCTACCGTGCCCTCGGCGCCAATGTCCACACCTTCATAAAGCCGCTGCGCCACACCCATCGTGCGTCGCACATTGAAGCCGAGCTTGCTGGCCGCATCGCGTTGCAACTGGCTGGTGATGAACGGAGCCAGCGGCTTGCGTCGCTGCTCGGTCTGGGTCACCGAGCCAAGCGTCCAGTCTGCCTTGTCCAGCGCGGCCAGCACCGTGTCCACTGTGGCTTTGTCCGGCAATGCGTTGGCCAGGAACTGCGCCTTGCCTTCTTTATCCACGCCGTTGGCAACGCGAATCGCCTCACCATCGATGCCCACCAGGCTGGCGCGGAAACTGCGCTCGGCTTTGCCCCTCGGGTGCAGTTCGGCGGCGATATTCCAGTACTCGACCGGCTTGAAGGCGGCGATCTCCCGCTCGCGCTCCACGATCAGACGCACGGCCACGGTCTGCACACGTCCGGCAGAGAGTCCGCGACGCACTTTGTCCCACAGCAGCGGCGAAACCTGATAGCCCACCAGACGATCCAGCACGCGGCGCGTCTGCTGCGCATCCACCAGATCCTGATCGATGTCCCGCGCATGTTGAAACGCATCCTTCACGGCTTTCTTGGTGATCTCATTGAAGGTGACGCGCTGGATTTTCTTGCGCAGCGCCGCGGTGGTGCCCAATTGCAGCGCCAGATGATACGCAATCGCTTCGCCTTCGCGGTCCGGGTCAGGCGCCAGATAAATATGATCCGCTTTGGCGGCGGCTCGCTTGAGCTGCTGCACCAGCTTTTCCTTGCCCGGGGAGACAATGAGCGTCGGCTCAAAGGTTCGCTTTTTCAGTTCAACGCCGATATCGTTTTTGGGCAGGTCCATGATGTGACCGATCGAAGCCTGCACCTCGAAGTCTTTGCCGAGATATTTTCCAATCGTCTTGGCCTTGGCGGGCGACTCGACGATAACCAGTGATTTGCTCATTTTCTTCCTTCTAAAAATCTCGCTGTTCCCCAATGTAACGCGATTTCCACTGCTCCCTTTGGACTCGTCTCAGGGGTTTCCGTTTTATTGCTCAATCGGCACTGCGCAGCGTTGGAGTTTCGATCCTGCATTGGGACAGCGAAAAACGAGGTGCAGAACACTGCAAGCTAACACGGATGGGGGCGCTGTTGCCAGTTTCGGTTTGCGTTGCATCGGCAAGTCAAAATCGGAAGCCGCTAAAAAGACAATACATAGGAACTGCCCGGAAGCTTCCGCACACGACCTGCCATCTCCAGCTCAAACAGAGCCGTAAAAACCTCCGAAGAAGTCATCTGAGTGTCCAGCTTCTCCAGAATTTCGTCAAGTTGGAGTGCAGAGTCAGGCTGGAGCACCTCCAACACCATCGCCTCCTGCGGGCCAAGAGCCGGGTCCGGTAGTAACGATGCGGCAGCGCCGGCATTGGATGCAGAACCCTGCGTCGATTCCAGTTGGAGCCGCACCTGCGACGGCAGCGCTTCCCACACATCTTCCCACGTCGCCGTCAGTTGCGCTCCCTGCTTGATGAGCGTATTCGGCGTCCACGAGCCTTTGCTGGTGACGTTGCCCGGAACCGCGTAGACATCGCGCCCCTGCTCGAGCGCGCAGCGCGCCGTCACGCGCGTGCCGGAGTGTTCGCTGGCCTCGACGACCAGCACGCCGACGCTCATGCCGGAGAGGATGCGGTTGCGACGAGGAAAGTTCTGCGGCGCTGGAAACGTGCCCAGCGGCAACTCGCTGGCAATGACGCCGCCGGCGGCCAGAATGTCGTCGGCGAGCTTGCGATTCTCCTTGGGATAGACGACATCGACGCCCGTGCCCCAGATGGCGGCTGTGGGCCGCTGCGCGGCCAGCGCGCCTTTGTGCGCGGACGTGTCCACGCCGCGGGCCATGCCACTCAGAATGAGCATGCCGCGCAGCGCCAGATCGCGCGACAACATCTCCGCCATACCGCTGCCATAGGGCGTGGGATGGCGCGTGCCGACGACGGCAATCGATGGCACACTGAGCAGGCACGCATCGCCGCGAAACCAAAGCACGGGAGGCGGATCGTAGATTTCGCGCAGGCGCTCCGGATAGAGTTCCTCATCGAAGCTGAGAATCTGCGCACCGGCCTCGGCGGCACGCAACCGTTGCTGCTCGGCAGCCTGACGGCCCTTGCCCTCAAAGAGAAACTGCGCGGCGGAGGCGGAGATCGAAAGCGATTCCATCTCCGTGAGCGAAAGCGAAAACAAAGCCGCCGGGCGCTCCAACTGACGCATCGCGTCCAGGATGCGGCGTGGGCCAAGCGTGGGCGTGAGCGCCATCGCCAGCCATGCCAGCGAGTCCTCGGCAATGGCTGGATCGCTTGTGTCGCTTGTGGTCATTGGCATTTCCCTTCCCTTCGATCGGAACTGCATGGCAAAGCTGGTTCAACGTCTGGAAGCATGTGCGATGCCTCCGACGAATGCTCCCGATTATACGCAGAGTGTTTTGCAGGATGTGTGACGACGGCTCGGAGACGGCTAAACAAGCCTGCCGCAAGGCGAATCCCAAATGCATTTGGATGCTGTGTGGATGCGGCGAAACCGAGAAGCGGCACAGAGAAGACGAAGCGCTGCGTCGGATTGATACTCTGAAGAAGTGAATGATCCGGTGGAGCAGCTTCGCGTTGCAGCGATTCGGTTTCTGAATCCTGCGCCGCTGATGTGGGACTTTGAACACGAACCGTGGAGCAGCAGGATGGCGCAGCGCTATCGGCTGGAGTGGATGATGCCGTCGGAGTGCGCGGCGCGACTGGCGCTGCCGGAAGAAGCGGCTCAGGCAGCGGATCTGGGACTGGTGCCGATTGCCGCACTGGCCACGAATCCTGAGCTTGCGCTGGTTCCGGGCTGCGCCATTGCCGCCACGCGGCGCGTGCGTTCGCTGCTGTTGATTCGGCGAGCGCGTCAGCCGCTGAGCGCGATTCGCACCATCGCTGCCGATACCTCTTCGCGCGCCACGCTGGCCTATACGCAGATTCTCTTTCGCGAGTGGTGGCAGCCGGGTGCATCCGCGAAAAACGCTCCGGAGTTTCAGCCGCACCGGCCCGATCCCGATGCAATGCTGGAGTCGGCCGACGCGGCGCTGGTGATCGGCGATCCGGCCTTGTTTGCACTCGAAGAGCGACAGAATCGCGAAGAGCGTACCGGCGAAGAGCTGGTCTATCATGACCTGGCCGAAGAGTGGATCCGTCTGACTGGAACGCCATGGGTCTCCGCGGTGTGGGCGGTTCGCCAATCGACGGTTGGCGCGGGCAAGTTGCCAGGCCGAGGCGTGACGCTGGAGACGATTGCTGCCGACACATGCGCTTCGCGGGATCGCGGTCTGGCCAACGTTGAGTCGTTGGTCGCGGAGTGGTCGGCGCGCCTGCCGCTCAGCGCAGAGACGATTCGCACCTATCTGACGGAAAATATCTCCTATCACCTGGACCAAGCGTGCCTGGACGGGATGCGGTTGTTCTATCGGCTGGCGGGGAAGCACGGAATTCTGCCCACGTATACGCTATCGGCATTTTCCGGAATACCATGAACTTTCTGGCCGGGGCGAAAGTGGATTTTCTTGAGGAAAATCCACTCAGCGATCGCGATGTCCGTCTACACCCATCCGGAAAATGCAGCCGGTCCGGACTTTGATCCGAAGGATGCCCTAAAACTCCCAGCGCAACAGCGCAGCCCCAACCGTGAAACCCGCTCCGGCAGCGGCGATCAGCACCAGATCGCCCTTGTGCAGCTTGCCCTGTTCGATGGCCGTTCCCATAGCCAGCGGAATGGTGCCGCCGGAGGTGTTGCCGTACTTTTCAATGTTGACGATGACCCGGCTCTCGTCCATGCCCAGCCGCTCGGCCGTTGCCGTGATGATGCGCTTGTTGGCCTGATGGGGAATGAAGCAGCCCAGCTCCTGGCCAGAGACGCCGTTGCGCTCCAGCACGCGCGTGGTAGCCTCAGCCATCTTGCGCACGGCAAATTTGTAGACGGTCTGGCCGTCCTGATGGATGTAGTGTTGCTTGGCGGCCACGGTCTCCGCACTGGCCGGGCGCAGGCTGCCACCGGCGGCCAGGTTGAGCGCAGGCCCGCCAGAGCCGTCGATCTCGTGCACAAAGTCGATGAGTCCGATCTCGTCGCCTTCGCACGGCTCCAGCAGCACGGCGCCGGCTCCGTCGCCAAAGAGGATGCAGGTGGTGCGGTCGGTGTAATCGACCATGCGGGAGTTGGCGTCGCCGCCGATGACCAGCACTTTCTTGTGCGCGCCGCTCTCCACCAGTTTGGCTCCGGCCTGAAGCGCAAAGACAAAGCCCGAACAACCCGCCGAGACATCAAATCCCCACGCACCGTTGGCGCCGATCTTGTTCTGAACCAGACAGGCGGTCGAAGGGAAAAGCATATCCGGCGTGACCGTCCCGACGAGGATCGCCTCGACCTCCGTGGCATCGATGCCGCGCTGGGCCAGACAACGCCGCGCCGCTTCGGCGGCCATGTCGCTGGTGCCGAGTCCCTGGTCAAGAATGTGACGCTCCTTGATGCCGGTGCGCTCGGTGATCCACTGGTCGTTGGTCTCGACCATCTTTTCCAGATCCGCGTTGGTCAGCACTTTGGGTGGAACGTAGGTGCCGAGGGCGCTGATTTTGACGCGTGTGGCAACGGGCGAGCGAAATGAATGGCTCAAAACAAACTCTCCTTCAGCGCAACAGCGACTGAGTGCGGCCCGCAGGCCAACCCCGATTCACCTGCGCACAGAACGCAGGCGCACAAAAAAGTACCGGGAAACCTACTGCGCCCGCACTAGCCCGTTACCGTTGCTTCCTTCCGGACCTGGCGGGATTGGCGGGATTGCGTCGCGTAGGACCCGGCACTGATTGATCATACCACTCCGGCTAAGCGCTTTCCCACCTGCTGAGTCGCGCAAAGATTACAATAAGCAAGTGACCAACACTGCAATGAAAACAGGACCGCGGATCGGCTTCGTCTCCCTCGGATGCCCAAAGAATCTGGTGGACTCCGAAGTGATGATGGGAATGCTGGACCAGGCTGGAGCGCAGTTGACCCATGCGCCGGAAGAGGCCGAGGTGCTGGTGGTCAATACCTGCTCGTTCATCGATTCGGCCAAGCAGGAATCCGTCGATACGATTCTGGAGATGGTGCGGCACAAGACGGCCGGGACGGCGAAGCGCGTGATCGTGGCCGGATGCCTGGTGGAGCGATATCGCGACGAGATTCAGAAGAACATTCCCGAAGTCGATGCGGTCGTCGGCACCGGCGAACTGGACGCGATTCTGGCGGCTGCCGGGCTGACGCCGAAACCTAAGAAGGACACGCTGTTTCCGATTCTCTCGCAATCGGAGCTGATTGAGCGCGTGCCGAGCGCTGTGAGCACGCACAGCAGGCCGGAAGGAAATCTGCGCGAGCAGCAGGGGCGTTTTGATCGCGCGGAGTGGATCGGCGCGATTGCCGCGCTGCCCAACTATCTTTACAACGACGAGACGCCGCGGCTGCTGACGACGCCGCGCTCCTCGGCTTACATCAAGATTGCCGAGGGCTGCGACCATCCCTGCGGTTTCTGCATCATTCCGCAGCTTCGCGGCAAGTTTCGCTCGCGGCGGTTTGCCTCGGTGGTGGCCGAGGCCGAGCAACTGGTGCGACAGGGTGTGCGCGAGATTACGCTGATTGGCCAGGACACCACCTGCTATGGCGAAGATCTGGGCATGAAGGATGGCCTGGCTGACCTGCTGGATGCGCTGGCGCGCATCGAGGGCCTGACGTGGCTGCGTTTTCTCTACGCCTATCCCAACAAGGTGACCGCCCGGCTGCTGGAGACGATTGCGCGGCACGACAACATTGCCAAGTATCTGGACGTGCCGCTGCAACATGCTTCGGCCAGCGTGCTGAAACGGATGAAGCGCGGTGGAAGCGGCGAAATCTTTCTGCGGATGATCGAAAAGGCGCGACGCATCGTTCCGGACCTCGTGGTGCGCACCACGTTTATTGTGGGATTTCCGGGCGAGACGGCGGAAGAGTTTGCCGAACTGGAAGCGTTTGTGCGGGCGGCAAAGCTGGACTGGATGGGAGCCTTCAGCTACTCCGATGAGGAGGGTTCGGCGGCGCACCGGCTGGAAGCGAAGGTGCCGAAACGCACCATCGAGGCGCGACGCCGACGGCTGATGAAGGTGCAGCAGGCGATCAGCGCTGAACGGCAGGCCAAGTGGGTCGGTCGCCGGATGCGCCTGCTGGTGGAGGGCGTAAGCGACGAATCTGACCTGCTGTGGCAGGGGCGCACGCTGCTGCATGCGCCAGAGATCGACGGCAAGGTGCTCATCAATGATTTTGGTCCGCACGAAACGCTGAAGCCGGGCGATTTCTATGAGTGCGAAATTACCGAATCGCACCACTACGACGTGGTGGCACGCATTGTTGCCTGAGCAAGCGGCGGCAGACCCGGGCAATCTTCGACGAAACAGGAATCGAGGCGATGACAGAAGCCAAGAAGAGTACTGCAAAGATGTTGCGCTGCCCAACCTGCGGCGAGCGCGTGACCGTAAAGAGCGAGGATTTTCCATTTTGCAGCGACCGCTGCCGAAAGATTGATCTGGGCAAGTGGTCGATGGGTGTCTATCGGATCAGTTCGCCGGTGATGGACCCGGATCTGCTGGAAGGACTGGAAGGAAACGAGCGTGAATGACGGCGGACGAGTGAAGCTGCGCGACCTGCGCGCGATGGATGCAACCGGATGGGCGTGGGCGGTGGCGACATTTTGCGGAGCCGGATTTCTGCGTCCTGGACCGGGCACATGGGGATCGGTGGCGACGGCTGGCGTGTATGCGGCGCTGGTGGCGCTGCTCCATCCGACGGCTGCGCCGCTGCTGGCGGGCACGCTGATGGCGCTGGTGGCGACGGTGGCCGCGGGCATTCCGGCGGCCACCGTCGCCGCGCGCGAAAGCGGAAGCAAGGATCCGGGTTTTGTGGTGATCGATGAGGTTGCCGGAATGTGGATTGCGCTGCTGCCGGCAGCCTCGCATCCGGGGTGGAAAGCGATTCTCGCGGCGCTGATCTTCTTTCGCATATTCGATGTGTGGAAACCGTTTCCTGTTCATCAACTGGAAAAACTGCCCGAGGGTTGGGGAATCGTATGCGATGACCTTGCAGCCGGGCTGTATGCTGGGATTTGCGTTCTCGTGCTGATGCACTGGATTCGCTGACACGGGGAAGACGAGACGCCATGCCAACTGCACACACACACTTGCCAAGCCATCCAACGATTGAACAGGTGTTTCCCCCCGTGGCGATGCCCGGAGCGGAGATCGCATTACTGGGCGCTTCGCTGGGAGCAACGGCATCCCATCTGCCGACGGTGATGACGAATGGCCAGGAAGCGCAACTGGTCATGTGTCGCGCCGATCGCATCGTAGTCCGGATGCCCGAACAGGCGCGAACCGGGATGCTGGAGGTACTGCGCGATGGCGAGCGCAGCAATCCCATTCCGATGATTGTGGCCCGGCTGCTCTCCGATGGGCTTCATCCGGTGACGAGTCCGGTGGTGAGCCGCTCCGGAATGATCTACACCACGATCTCCGGGCCGCGCGGCAAGCAGACACCCGTGTCCATCGTTCGCATCAGCCCGGATGGCGAAGGAACGCCGTTTGTCAGCGGCATTTTGAATGCGACAGGGCTGGCGATTCATCCCGACGGCGACCTGTTTGTGTCTTCGCGCGCCGAAGGCACGATCTATCGCATTGACGCGGGCGGCGATGCGGTCACCTATGCTGACGGCATGGGCGTGGCTACCGGAATCGCCTTTGACGACGACGGCAATCTGTTTGTGGGTGATCGCTCCGGAACCATCTTCAAGATTGCGCAGGGGCACAGTGAACGAGACAAGAAGGTCTTTGTCTTTGCCACCCTGGAGCCGAGTGTGGCGGCGTATCACCTGGCGACAGGACCGGATGGAACGCTCTTTGTGACCGCCCCGACACTGACCTCGCATGACTCGGTGTGGGCGATTGACCGCGATGGCGCAGTGCGCTCGTGGTACAAGGGACTGGGGCGGCCGCAGGGGCTGGCCGTCGATGCCGAGTCCCATGTGTACGTCACCGCTTCGCTGGCTGGGCAACGCGGGTTGGTGCGAATCGATGCGGAGGGTCACGCGGAGATTGTGGTGGCTGGCCACTCGGTGGTCGGCGTGGCGTTTTCGCCGCTTGGATCGACGATTCTGACGACGAATGATGCGGTGTATGAAGTGGAGCTTGGCGTGAGCAGCGCCTCAGAGTAAGCGCACGCAATGGGTACTCTGGACGGGCAGCGCGTGACAAGGGATGAACGATGAACTGTGAAATCATCGCGGTGGGTTCGGAGTTGCTGACCCCCTGGCGGCAGGATACCAACTCGCTCTTTCTGACCGAAGAACTGAATGCAGTGGGCGTCTCCGTCCGATTCAAGACGATTGTCGGCGATCGCAGGGCAGATCTGGCAGGCGCCGTGCGCACGGCGCTGGGGCGGACGGATATTTTGATCGTCATGGGCGGGCTGGGGCCGACCGAAGACGACCTGAGCCGTGAGGCCGTCGCCGAAGCGCTGGAGATGGGTCTGCGACGAGACGGCAGCCTGGTGGCAGCGCTCAGCGCGCGCTTTGCCGCGCGGCGCATGACCATGACCGACAACAACCTGAAGCAGGCCGACGTCATCGAAGGCGCCGTGGTTTTGCCCAACCCGAACGGCACTGCACCCGGCCAATGGCTGGATACAGCCTTTGAAGGATTTCGCAAATTGGTGATGCTGATTCCCGGCCCGCCGGGCGAGTGCAGGCCGCTGTTTGAAGAGCAATGCCTGCCCCGCCTGCGCGAGGTGATTCCGGTGCGACACATTGCCCGACGCACGCTGAAGGCGACAATGATTGGCGAATCGAGCGCCGATGCTTTGCTGGCGCCGATCTACTCCACCTATCCGGATGTGGAGACGACGATTCTGGCCGGCAACTGCGAGATTCAGCTTCAGCTTGCGTGTGCCAGGGCGACGCGGGAAGCGGCGCAGGCGCGCGTGGATGAGCTGGCGGGAAAAATGGAAGAAGCGCTGGACGAGTATGTGTTTGCCTCGCAGGGCGAGACGCTGGAACAGATTGTCCTCTACTATCTGGAACTGAAGCAGGCTACGCTGGCGGTTGCCGAGAGCTGCACCGGTGGCATGTTGGGAGAGCGCATCACCTCCGTCAGCGGCAGCTCACGCTCGTTTCTGGGCGGTGCTCTGGTCTACTCCGACGCGCTGAAGACGGCCTTCTGCGGAGTTGCGCCGGAGCTGCTGGCCGAGCACGGCGCGGTGAGCGCACCGGTGGCGGAAGCGATGGCCGATGGCATCCGCCGCCATACCGGAGCCACGTTTGGCGTGGGCATCACCGGAGTTGCAGGGCCGGGCGGTGGAAGTGACGAGAAACCCGTGGGGCGCGTCTACATTGCCCTCAGCGACGCGCATGGGACCGAGTACAGCGAAAACAACTTTCGCGGGGATCGGCAGAAAGTGCGTCAGTGGGCAACGCAAAAGGCACTCGACATGCTGCGAAGGCGGATGATTCTGTATCGCTGAGCACTTCGCTGATCGCGTTGCGGACCCGCCCGTTACTCCATCGGGATCAAACACCGTGAGCGGGAAACGCGCTATTGCGGCAGCCATCCCAGGCCGCGCAGCCAGGTCTCCAGCAACACCGTCCATTGATCCAGAGCCGGGTTGCCTTTGCCCAGCCCGCTGCCGTGCCCACCGTGAGCAAAGATGTGCATCTCCACCGAGACATGCGCATCCAGCAGCGCCTGATAGAAACCAAGCGCCTGCTGCACGGGAACGGTTTTGTCTTCCGTCGTGTGATAGAGAAACGTGGGCGGGGTCTGCGCTGTGACGAACAGCGCGGGCGTGAACTCTTTTTGCAGCTCGGCGCAGCGATCCATCACGTCCATCAGCTTGCAATAGGTGAGGTGCGAGGTGTCGGGCGTCACGCCGCCCAGCCAGCCGTAGCCAACAATGAGCGCGTCCGGACGACTGGAAACCTGGCTGATCGGGTCGGTTGCCGTGGCATCGCCTGCAACAAACTGCGTGGCAGAAAGCGCGGCCAGATGTCCGCCGGCAGAGAAGCCGATGACGGCGATGTGGTCAGGCGCGATCTTGTACGTGGCTGCGTCGGCGCGCACCATTTGAACGGCGCGGCGCGCATCGAAGAGCGGCACCGGCAGCAGATAGTTTTTCCCCAGGCGATAATGCAGCACAAAAGCCGTGAAGCCACGCGCTGTGAACCAGTCGGCCACCTCGCGCCCCTCCAGAATGGAGGCCAGGCCCAGATACGCCCCGCCCGGCATCACAATCACTGCGTTTCCATTCGGGCGCGCGTACTGCGGCTTGAAGACGGTCAGGAACGGAATATCGTCGCAGGTGTCGCCCTTCGCCTGTGGTGCATTCCCTTCCCAAAGCCGCACCGTGCTGATGCCGAGATACTGGCTGTGCGTCTCCAGCTCCGGACAGGCGGCGCGCACGAGCGGCGCGGTGATGCAGCCAAGCAGAACGATAAGAAATGGCAGACGAATGCAGCGAAGAGCAGAGTTCATGAGTTCCTCCAGCAAAGGAAAGCTTGCGCAGCCGATTATAGCCAAAGCAGTCTGTGCCCTGAATTGCGATCTGGATTGTGTTGTGAATGCGCATCGGCGGCTTCGCGCACCAGTCGATCGACAAACTCAACGCCGGCCAGTGAAAACAACGTTGCCGCAGCCATCAGGCGCTCCTGCGGCACGCGGTTGGGAGAGATGCTGCGACAGATCGCTCCGGCGTCTCGCGCAATCGAGCCTTCGCGCTGCAACTGAAAGTTGGCCGCCATGCGCCGCAGGCGGTTCATCTGATAGCGCATCTTGCTGGCCGAGATATTGGCAGAGCGGCCCAGGTTGGCATCCAGCGCAGTCAGATGTTCGGTCAGCGCGGTCAGTTCGCCATCCAGCGCGTTGCCCGCGGCAGCCAGTTTTTGTTTGGTCTCGATGGACATGGAGCGCGCGGCAAGAGACTGCGTGAGGGCATCCGGGTCTGCGCCGATCACGCGCTCCGGAGCAAGGTCATACCGAGCGAGCAGGGCCGCCGTCGAAGCATCGATCACGGTCGCCGAAAGGCGCGGCAGAATGGGCGTGATGCGGCCCAGAATCTTCTCAAAGAGCACACTCGTCTGCGCAAAATAGGCAATCTCTGCCGGGCCGCCCACGTAGGCGGAGTTGGGCAGGATGAAATCCTGAAAGACGGGCCGCAGCAAAGCGGAGGGCGAGATTCGCTCCGGCTCGGAGTCCAGAATGGCCAGCAGTTCAGCCGTGGTCAGCGTCAGGCGTCCGGCTTGCCAGAAGCCGCTGGCCGGCCCCGCACTGGCGGCGATGCGGCGCAGAGCCATCCGTGCGCCCGTCACGGAGTCGATGAGGAAAAGCAGGCTGGAGCGCTCGCCGACGGCCACCTGCGCATGGTATCCGGCCGCTTCCAGTTCGCGGTTACGCACCAGCAGGGCCTGGTGCAACTCGTCGGCTCGCTCGATGGCTGCGCGCAATACCGGAGCGCCTTCCCGATGCGCTTCACGTCCGGAGGGATCGAGAATCAGCAATCCGTGCCGCGCAAAGGCGCGCGCATAGAAGCTGCGGAAGGCCGCAGCCAGCGTGACGCCGGGACGATAGGCGTCGGCCAGCCACTCCGCCGACTCGGACCAGGCAAGCAGCGATTGCGCCTGCTCGACCAGCGGCAGAATGGCCTCGGTGAGCACGATGCCGCCCACGGGAACAGGATGCTCCGGCGCTGCCTGGTAGTGAAGCCTGACCAGCTCGCGGCGGTCGGGCAGGACGAGATGATCGATCTCGGCAAAGTCATGATCTTCCGTGGCCAGCCAGAAGATGGGCTGGTGAAGGGTGCCGTGCCGCGTAGCCTCAGCGGCGTGAGCGATGGCTGTGGCCGCTTTGTACGGGATGAGCGCGGTTCCGCCAAAGAGACCCACCTGCTGCCCGGTCACAACGGTGCGCGCGCCGTGGCGCAGTCGATCAAGAGCCGCCTGCAGTTCCGGTTCAGGATTCTGCGCGGCAAGCAGCGCAAGCATGGAGGGTGTGATCGAGGAGCGGGAAGCTGGCGGGAGCGCGGGATTCCAATCCGCGTACCAGCCGGCAAGCGGAGACGGAGCATCGGGTTCAGGGCATGAAGCCACGGAGGCGCGACGGCTGCAAAAATCCAGAAAGATGCGCTGGGATCCCGGCAGAGTGGCCGGGGACAAACATTCCGTTTTCAAGGCTCAGGGTCTCTTCACTCTCAGGGATGCACGCTGCTGGCGTTTCGTACTGAGTTTACAGACGTAAGCGCAGCCATGTCCTGCAAACCCCCGCATTGGATGCCGGAACAGGGACTGCGGATGCAGCGGCAGGCGCGCCAGACCTGGAGAATCCGCCAAACCCAGCGAAACATGAAAGCCGGTGTTACCGTAGGGAAGGAAGGTTTTCCACACGAGGCCCGGACAAAGCTGGACGAGGCCCGGACAACGTTTTTGACGAGGTTTGCCCGATGCATCCAAAGACGAAAGCAACAACGAAAACGGCGAAGAGCAAGCCGACGGCTGCGGCAGCCAGATCAAAGGCTGCGGCAAAGAAGCCCTCGGTCAAAACGGCGACCGCAAAGCCCGCCGTGAAGACAGCGGCGAAGAAACATGCCGGCAAAAAAGGCGCAAAGCTGATCCAGTCGACGATTGCCTATCAGGGACCGCTGTTTCGCATTCATCGGGATCACATTGTGGAACCCAACGGCAAGCAAGCGTGGCGCGACGTGATCCGTCACAACGGATCGGTGGTGATTCTGGCCGTGGACTATGGCAAGGGCAAGGCCCGGGACAGGAAAGATCCCTGGATCGTGCTGGAACGGCAGTACCGCTACGCCACGGGGCAGGAATTGTGGGAGTTGCCGGCCGGCAAACTGGATGCCGGCGAAGACCCGCTGCATGGCGCGCAGAGAGAGTTGTCCGAAGAGACCGGCTATGCCGCCCACCGCTGGAAGAAGCTCGTCTACTACTATCCCAGTCCGGGATTTCTGGGCGAAGGCATGTATATCTTTCTGGCCGAAGGACTCATTCCTGGCGACGCCCATCCGGAGGAAGACGAAGAGATTGATTTTCGTCTCGTGCGACTCTCCGATCTGCTGGAGCGCATCGAAAAAGGCAAGATTCTGGATGGAAAGACACTGGTGGGCGCACTGTTGCTGGCACAACAACTCAAAGCCAAGGCCCGCCGCGGCTAGCGCGTTTCTCTGGCGTGCGTGCGCGGTTTCGATGGCATCCCTTCGCCTGACTGGACCCGGCTCGGCCTGGCTCGACCCGGAACGTCCACAGACTCCACGACCGGACCGTGCACACGACAAAATCGTGTGGCCATTGAGCAGAAATCGAGTGACATTTCCAGATTCGGTTTTCCATGTGAATCAACCTTTCTCCAGCTTTCTGCGTCATAGTGTGTAGCGGCTCGCTCGTCTGTCGCGATCACCGGATGAAGGATGGTGCAGAACCAGTGGCGCAATATAAGGGCACGGTCAAGTGGTTTAACAACGCGAAAGGCTTCGGTTTCATCGGTCGCGAAGAGGGTCCCGATGTCTTTGTGCATTACACGGCGATTCAGGTTGACGGCTACAAGACGCTGAAAGAGGGCGACGCGGTTGAGTTTGACATCATCGTGGGCGAAAAGGGGCCGCAGGCCGATGCGGTTGTCCGGTATAAAGCATCGTCCAAGGATGAAGCTGCCTGACGAAACACTCCTGAGCTGCACCTGCCTGTTGGCCGCAACGCGACAGTCAGAGTGAAACGAGCCATCCGAGGTGACTGCAAGCGTTGACGCGCGTATACGCGTTCACTCTGTGCGCACTGGTTCCGTACGCAGCTATCATGACGCAGCTATCATGACGCGACTATCATGGTAGTGATGCCGACGTTGACGCCTCGGCATGTCGGAGCCTTTTCCCATGAACAATCCAAGCGTGGCGCGCCTGCTGGAGGAGACGGCAGATCTGCTGGAGATTGACGGCGGCGATTCGTTTCGCATTCGCAGCTATCGCCGTGCAGCCGAGGCTGTGGAACAGTCCACGGCGGCCATCGCCGAACTGGTCGAAACGCCCGAGCGCCTGCTGGAGATTCCGGGCATCGGCAAAGGTATGGCGGCCAATCTTCAGGCCGCGGTGCGCACGCAATCGATCCCGCTGCGCGATGAGCTGCTGGCGCGCTACTCGCCACAGATTCTGGAGCTGATGAAGCTGCCGGGAATGGGTCCAAAGACGGTGCGGCTGTTGTGGGACGCGGCGCAGATTGCCAGCATCGACGCTCTGGAAGCCGCGATTCGCTCCGGCGCGTTGAGCGGCCTGCCACGGATGGGCGAAAAACAGCTTGCCAAACTGCAAAAAGGCATTGATGACTATCGCAAAAGCTCCGGACGTTTTCGCATCGACCACGTGGAAGAGGCATGGTTGGCGCTGCGCAGCTTTCTGGCCGCGCAGCCCGGTGTGGAGACGGTGACGGCTGCCGGTTCTCTGCGACGCGGGCGCGAGACGGCGGGCGACCTGGACATTCTGGTCACAGGCTCTGCCTGCGAGCCGGGAGCGACGACGGCCCTGGTCGAATCCGTCGCTGCCTACCCCGGCATCCGCGACCTGATCGCCAGAGGCGAAAACAAGATCAGCTTCTATCTGCACAACAGCCTTCAGGTGGACGTGCGTCTGCTGCCGGCCGTCTCGCGCGGCGCGGCGCTGCAATACTTCACCGGATCGAAGATGCACAATGTGGCGCTGCGGCAGCGCGCGCTGCGCATGGGCTACACGCTCAACGAATGGGCGCTGGCGCGCGTGGACGACGGGAGCGTGGTGGCCTCGGAAACCGAAGAGGCCATCTACGCTGCGCTGGAGCTGGACTGGATTCCGCCGGAGCTGCGGGAAAATCTGGGCGAGCTGGAAGCCGCGCAGACGCATTCCCTGCCCCGGCTCATCACGCTCGAAGACCTGCGCGGCGACCTGCACATGCACACCCATGCCACCGATGGACACAACTCGATTCATGAGATGGCCGAAGCCGCCTGCGCGCGCGGCTACAGCTACATCGCCATCACCGACCACTCCAAAAATCTGGCCATGACCAACGGCCTCAATGAAGAACGTGCGCTCGAGCATGTGGCGCGCATCCGGGCCGTAGACCATGCCCTGGGCCATGCTCCAAACCTCGACGCAAACAGACGCTTTCGCGTCTTCACCGGAATTGAAGTGGACATTCTGGCCGACGGCTCGCTCGACCTGCCCGACGCCGTGCTGGCCGAGATGGAGATCGTGATCGCCAGCGTCCACACCGGCCTGCAGATGCCGCGCGAAGCCATGACCGAGCGGATTCTGCGCGCGATTGAAAACCCCTATGTGCGCATTCTCGGCCACGGCACCGGTCGCCTGCTGCTGCGTCGCGAACCCTACGAACTCGACCTTCCTGCCGTGCTCAGGCGCTGCGCCGAACTGGGTGTGGCCATCGAACACAATGCAGCGCCGGAGCGGCTGGACCTGTGTGATCGCGACCTGAGGCTGGCTCTGGAACTGGGATGCCGCCTGGTCATCAATACTGACGCGCATGACACACGCCATCTGGACAAGATGCACTTTGGCATTCGACAATTGCGCCGCGCCTGGGTAACGCGGGAGCAGGTGCTCAACACCCTGACAGCCGAGGAACTGCTGGCTGCGCTGCGCCCTCGAAACTGATGGAGGAACCCATGGCCTTGTTACAAAACGATTCCGCGTCAGAGTCGCGCGGAGTGCTGCGCGGAGCGGTGATCGTGGCCAGCGTGGCCATCCTGCTGGCGGCTACGCTGTGGCTGGTGGCGCATCGCCCGCCGGTCGTCGAGGGCAGCGTGACCCGGCTCTGGATTCACCCCATGCACGGCACCTTTCCACGCAAGGATGCGGCAGGCGTCGTGCAGGCCCCAGAGACCTTCGATCAGGTGCTGGTGCTGGCGCAGATTCACCTGCACAACCGAAGCAGCCAGGCGGTGATCCTGAGCCACCTGCTCACCAATCTGCAACTGCCCGACGGCGAAGACTCCAGCTATGCCGCCACAGCCACCGACTATGACCGCATCTTTGTCGCCTATCCGGAGCTGGCCGCGCTGCGCACACAGCCACTCGTGCCGGATACCATCATCGCGCCCGGAGCCAGCATCGACGGCATGATCGTCTCCAGCTTTCAGCTTTCTGCCGAGCGCTGGAAACAGCAAAGCGGGATGAACTTTGAGATTGATCTCAAGATGCATCCCGCTTTGATGCTGAAGCCCACGGTCGCCGCAGTCACTCTCTGAAGCGCTGCGCTGGAACCGTCATCGAGAACAGCTATTTCGTCACGCTTACCGGCGTCGGCGCGTTCTTCGGCGTAGAGAGATACCCGGTCACCTGGTTCTTGTTGTCGATGGAGTTGATGACGATCTCATAGAGCATCGGGTCGCGTCCGGTGTAGAACTGGAGCGGCTCGTCCGTGTTGCGATCCTTCTTCTCATACTTGCGATCGTCGGCAAAGACATCGAGCGTGAAGCGATTGTGCTTCAGGTCGGCCTTGCGCAGCTCCAGGCTTACAGTCGCCACCGGCTGCCTGCGTCCGCGCGTCAGCTTGAACTCGTAGTAGTTGCGGTCGCCGCGATGCTTCAGCGCGTCGAGTTCCGTCGCGTTGCGAGCGATCAGTCCGGACTGCATCCCCATGTCGCCCTTCATCGACTGCAACTGCGAGATGGTCGTCGCCAGGTCGCTCTGCGTCTTGGCCACATCAGTCTTCACTCCGCCCACGTCAGTCTTCACGTTGGAGACTTCGCTCGAAACCGCATTGATCTGCTGCGAGTTCTGCTTCTGCGCCGTCTCCAGCCGCTGGCTGTCGGCCTGTTCACGCCGCAGAATATCCTGCGCGCGCGCTTCAAGCTGCTTCTGCGTCAGTCCCAGAGACTGGCCCATCTCTTCGCTGGTCACCTTCAGCCGGGCATTGGTTTCGCGCAGTTCGGCGGCAAGCTTGGCCGTCTGCTGGTCAGCATCGCTCAACGCTGCCGACTCCCGGCTGATGCGTCCGGAGAGCACGTAATTCCATCCCAGGCTGGCCACGCCCAGCAACAGGCTGGCCGCCACAATCCCCAGCAACGCGCCGGAGACCGAGCGGGGCGGCGCTGTGTCAAAATCACTCATGGATTCGTCCTTTCACTTGCCGGTTCACTTCTACCGGTTGGCAGGGCTGCTGCCCCATCCTGTCAGACGCTTGAACCGTCATTCGGGATGGCAATCGGTTTAATGGAAGTGTAATTGAAGAGGCCAAATCTGCTCGATGCCCAAATCGGTTTTCCGCATTTTGGGGTGCAAGCGTTTCACACAGCAAAACAAACGAGATGCCAAAAGTGACAACTGCCGAATCGCTGCGCTATAAAAGGGCTGGTGACGAACTGGAAACGCAAGCAACGAATTGCCCTGAATCCTGCTCTAACCTGATGGCAAATTGAGACTGGGAGCAAAACAAGATTATGTCGACTGCGACTGCTGGCAAAGGACTTGAAGGAATTATTGCGGCCAACTCCGGCATCTGCTGGATTGATGGCGATGCGGGCATTCTTTCCTACCGCGGGATTGATATTCACGAACTGGCCAGCCACTCGACCTTTGAAGAGACCTCATATCTTCTGTGGAACGGTCATTTGCCCCATGCAGCCGAACTGAAGGATTTCTCCCGGTCGCTGGCCGAGGCGCGTGTGCTCGACGGCAGAATCATCGACCTGCTGCGGTCCTTTCCCAGGACCGGCACGCCGATGGAAGTGCTGCGGACAGCCGTCTCCGCGCTCAGCCTCTATGACGCCGACGAACTCGACAACACCCATGACGCCAACATGCGCAAGGCCTTCCGCCTGACCGCGCAGGTGGCCATGATCGTGGCCATCTACGATCGCATTCGCAAGGGCAAGCCGATCGTCGAAGCGGATAAAAATCTGACCCACGCGGGCAATTTCCTCTGGATGCTGACGGGCGAAAAACCCTCCGAAACCGCCACGCGCACGCTCGACATTGCGCTCATCCTCCATGCCGACCACGAGCTGAACGCCTCCACCTTCGCCGCGCGCGTCATCGCCGCCACACTCTCCGACATTCACTCCGCCGTCACCGGCGCCATCGGCGCGCTCAAAGGACCGCTTCATGGCGGCGCCAATGAAGCCGTGATGCGGATGCTCTTTGCCATCGACAAGGCGGGAGCTGATCCGGTCGAATTTGTGAAGCAGATGCTGGCGGACAAAAAGAAAGTCTCCGGTTTTGGCCACCGCGTGTATAAGACCGAAGACCCGCGCGCCACCCATCTGCGCCGCATGAGCGAACAGCTTTCCAAGGACTCCGGCATCACGAAGTGGTATGACTGGTCGCGCCAGATCGAGCTGTACATCAACGCGGAAAAGAAGCTGAATGCCAACGTCGATTTCTACTCCGCTTCGACCTACACGACGCTGGGCATCGACGTGGACCTCTTCACGCCGATCTTCGCCGTCAGCCGCATCGCCGGCTGGTCGGCGCACGTGATCGAGCAACTGGACGACAACCGGCTGATCCGTCCGCGTGCCGAGTACATCGGACCTGCCTATCCTGCGCCCTACATCCCGCTCGCACAACGCGGATAGACATAGCGCGGATAAACGCAATACGATCAAGAAAAATGCGGTGGGGATGAAGATCCCCACCGCATTTTTTCCGCCTGAAAAGAGGCCAAAATCAATCCCCGGTACAATAAGACCTGAGGATAGCCGATGCGCAGGATCTACATGGACGCCAACGCCACCACGCCGCTGCTGCCAGAGGTGCTGGCTTCGATGGAGCCGTACTGGATCACACACTTCGCCAATGCATCGTCGATCCACCAGCCGGGCCAGGAAGCACGCCGCGGCGTGGACCATGCCCGCGAGCAGGTAGCGCAGCTTCTGGGCTGCCGCACGGCAGAGGTGGTCTTCAACTCCGGTGGCACCGAGGGCGACAACACCGCGCTGCGCGGCATCCTCCGCGCGGGCGACCACCTGATTACCACGGCCATCGAACACTCCGCCATACTCACCACAGCCACACATCTGGAGCAGTCCGGCGTGGCCGTCACGCGCGTGGCGCCGCAGCCGGACGGAAGCATCGATCCAGCGGCCATTCAAGCCGCTCTGCGCCCCACCACGCGGCTGATCAGCGTGATGATGGCCAACAACGAAACCGGCGTCGTGCAGCCGGTCGAGGCGATTGGCCAGATCGCAGCAGACGCAGGCGTTCCGCTGCATCTGGACGCCGTGCAGGCGGCGGGCAAAGTGCCGATTCGCGTCGAAGAGATCGGATGCCAGTTACTCTCGATCAGTGCGCACAAGATGCATGGACCCAAAGGTGTCGGCGCGCTGTTTGTCCGCCGCGGCACACAGATCGAGTCGCTGGTGCTGGGCGGTGGCCACGAGCGCCGACGACGCGCCGGCACAGAGAACGTTCCCGGCATCGTCGGCTTCGGCCAGGCCGCCGAGATTGCAGAGAAGACGCTGGCCGACGGTGCCATGGACCGGCTGGCCGCGCTGCGCGATCGGCTGGAGAGCGGTTTGCTCGCGCGCATTCCTGGCTGCGGCGTCAATGGCGCAACCGCGCCGCGCGTGGCCAACACCACCAACCTCTGGTTTGACGCCGTGGACAGCGAAGCGCTGGTGATCGCTCTGGATCTCAAGGGACTGTCCGTTTCCGGCGGTTCGGCCTGCCACTCCGGCGCCACCGAACCCTCACATGTGCTGCTGGCGATGGGCGTGGACAAGGCGCACGCGCGCGCCAGCCTGCGCTTCAGCCTGCTGAAGACAACGACGCAGGACGATGTGGATGCAGTGCTGGAGATTGTGCCCACGGCTGTCGAACGCCTGCGCGCGCTCGCGCCTGCCCTCGCCGGGGTGAACGCATGAGCACACAGACCACCGTGCCGATTTCTCCTGCCACCGGAGAGCTGATCGCCGTCGCCATGTCCGGTGGCGTCGATTCCTCCACCGTGGCCGCCATGCTGCGCGCGCAGGGCACGGAGGTCATCGGACTCACGCTGCAACTGTGGGACCAGAATCGGCTGGCCGGCAAGCCCGGCGTGCCCACGCGCTCCACCGGGCGCTGCTGCTCGCTTGACGATGTCTATGACGCGCGGCGCGTCGCCGAGTCACTGGGCATTCCCTACTACGTCGTCAATCAGCAGGAGCGCTTCGAGCGCGACGTGGTGCAGCCCTTTGTGAACGACTACCTCGCCGGGCGAACACCGATTCCCTGCTCGCTTTGCAACAACCATCTGAAGTTCGATCAGCTCCTGCTTACCGCGCGACAGATCGGCGCAACCAGGATCGCCACCGGCCACTATGCCCGCAACGAATACGATCCCGCGCGTGGGCGCTGGATTCTGAAGCGGCCTGCGGACCTGACCAAGGATCAGACCTGGTTCCTCTTTGGACTGACGCAGGAGCAGCTTGCGCACACGCTTTTTCCTCTCGGTCATCTCACCAAGCCACAGGTCCGCGAGATCGCCCGCGAAAGCCATCTCGCGCTGGCCGACAAGCCCGATTCGCAGGAGATCTGCTTCATTCCCGGCAGCGATTACAAGCAGTTCATCGCCAACTATCTCGACGAGCAGGGCGAGCGCGTGCCGGACTCTGCCGGCGAACTGGTGACCACCACCGGCGAAACGCTCGGCCATCACAGCGGCATTCACAACTTCACCATCGGCCAGCGCAAAGGTCTCGGCGTCTTCGCGCCCAATCCGCTCTACGTGCTCCAGATCGATCCTGCCTCACGCCGCGTAACCGTTGGCGGCGAGCCGGAGCTGAATCGCCCCTCACTCCTGGTCGATCGGCTGAACTGGATCGGCATCGCCTCGCTCAATGCGCCGCGCCGCGCCGAGGTACGCATTCGCCACAGCCAGCAGCCTACTCCGGCCACGCTGGAACCGGCTGGCGAAGACCGTGTGCGCGTTCACTTCGACGAGCCGCAGCGCGCCGTCACGCCGGGCCATTCGGCCGTCTTCTATGATGGCGATGAGGTGCTGGGCGGCGGATGGATTCTGCCGCCCGAAACCCCTCGCTGATGCCCCTCGCTGATGCTCTGCCCACAAGGCCGAAGCTACTTCAGCGGCGTCGCGGACTGTTTGCCAACCGCAATCCGCAGCCCCAGACGGAAGTTGAACGGCAGGCTCGGGTAGCCGATCGGAGCCATGTGCTGGTCACTCAGCAGATTCTCCGCCTGCCCATAGATGGCGATGTGCTGGAACAACTGGAAACTGCCGCCAAAATCGATATTCGCATATCCGAAGTCGAGATTGCGGTTGGGCAGCAGCAGCGAATTGCCCTGGTTGATATCCATGTAGCCAAGAAAGGTCGAATCATCGCTGCGGCTGGCAAACGCGCCCGTACCCAGCACCGTCCACCGCGTGCCCGCATAGCTGGCGGAGAAATAGCCGCTGTTGGGCGGACGCCGAAAAGGTCGCGCGCCATCGAGCGGTGAATAGATACCAATCGGAATGCCGTTCAGCGTTGGCTCATAGCCACCCAGCAGGGCCTGATTGTCGCTGCTGAACGAGCGCTGCACCACCGCATCCAGATAGGTGTAACCGGCCTTGTAGCGGAAGCCGTGGCCTACGCCGCCATCGACGGTAAACTCCAGGCCCATCGCGCGAAAAGCTTCCGAGTTGACGGTCAGCGAGAATGCGCCATCGTTGTTCAGCGTAGACTCAAGCTGCTGCTGCTGCGCTGTGGTCAGCCCAGGCAGCAGTTGCGGAATCAGCCCCACGCCCACCGACTCGATCTGCCGGCCAAACTCGTTGTGGAAGAGATTCAGGTGAACGATCATCCTCTCGCCCAGCATCGCCTGCTCCAGTCCGCCCTGCCAGGTGCGCGAGGTCGGCGCTTCCAGTTGCGGAATGTGCAGCGACTGGATGGTGGCCGCGCCGCCGTTGGCCAGCAGAAACGTGTAGAGCGAACCAGCCTGGTCGGCCACGGTTGGCTCACGCACGCCTTCGGCAAAGTCGAAGTTGACGCGCGTCCCGTTGAAGACGCCATGACGCGGGCGAATCAGATAGTAGCTCAGGCCAAAACGCGGCGTCACCTGCGTGCCGAAGAGCTGATAGCGCTCCAGGCTGCCGCCCAGCGTGTAGAAGAATCGACTGTGAAAGTCGCCCGTCAGCTCCGCCAGATAGTCGTAGTTGTTGCGCTCCACCTGATCGTTCAGCGCATACACGGGCTCACGTTCATCGCCGCGCTCGTTCTCATAGTGGAAGCCGACCAGGCCGGTAATGTGCGGCGTGAAGTGGTAGTCGCCCTGATACTGCACCTGATCGCGGTTCGACACCAGATCCAGCCGATTCGGATACACCGATCCGTTGCCCGTCGAGTAGTCCAGCAGCGCCTGGCCAACCACCTGATAGCCGTTCGCTCCGCGAATCGTCACGTCTTCGCCATAGAAGTTGCCTGCGTTCGGATACGCGAGATTGCAGCTGTTCACCGGCTCGCAGATGCCTGCCGGATACCACTGCTGCGACTGCTCGCGCTTGCGTGTCGCGCCGTATTCCACACGGTTATGAAAATCCGGCGTCAACTGATACTCCAGCGAACCCGTCACGTAGAGATTCTGGTCGCTCTGCTTGCGGTCGTCAGGAATGAAATAGAAGTTCCATGCATTCGGCACACCCACGGCGGAGACAATGTAGTGCGCCGTCCCGCGCAGCGCCAGGTTGGCCGTCGGCTGCCAGCCCAGATTTCCCGCTGCCGCGCCTTCGTGATACTGATCCATCGGCAACGCATTGGCCGTTTGCAGCCAGGAGTATGCGCCGTAGTAATCCAGCCGATTGTGGCTGCCCGCCAGATCCAGTTCGTTGCGCGCCGTGTGGAAGTTGCCCACATCGCCGCGAAAGGTCACCGTGGGCGAGCTGGTAAATCCCTCCGGCGTGTGAAACTGCACCACCCCCGAAGCCGCATCCGCGCCATACAGATTGCTGTCCGGTCCGCGATAGGTCTCCACGCTCTGGATGCCGGTGTTGGCCATGTTGCCATAGTCGAAGATGCCGCCAATCTCGTCGATGGGAATGCCGTCCAGCAGCGTCAGGCTTGCGTCCGAGTCGCCCCCGCGCAGAAACAGCGATGTCTGCGCACCTCGCTGCCCGGTCTGCACCACGCTCACACCCGGCTCAATCCGCAGTGCGTCGACAAAATCCTCCTGCCTGTCGATGTCGGTCGGCGTCAGCACTGAGGTCGGCTCGCTCGTCTCATCCTGCGGCGTCGGCGTGCCCGTCGCCGAGACCACCATCGACTCATGCACCCACTCCGGCTCCAGAATCAGCGTGCGCTCCACGCTGGCCGATTGTCCGGCATAAAACGCCGGCACATTGAGCTGGCGAAAGGTATGCGCCTGAATGACCAGCGTGAAACGGCCACTGTGACCGGTCACAAACTGAAACGTACCGTCAGCCGCCGAGCGCGTCTGTCGAATGTAGGTGCCGTTGAGGCCCAGCAGGATGGTTGCGCCCTGAATGGTGGCCCCGGTTGTGTCGCGCACCGTTCCGCGGATCACACCGGCAAAGGCCGCCACTGGCAGGCAAAGAAAAAGCACACAGGCAAGATACCGGCGCAGGCGCCAGAAAAAAGTCAGCATCGTTCTCCTTCCGTTCCCCTCGGAACGTCAGCGTTTGTCTCACCTGAGGACCGGTCTCCTGACTTGCGCTTCCTCGGATTCGTCGCCTTCCCGGATCGCATCCAGTGGCATGGACGAAAGGAAAACCCCGGCCAGGCTGTCGTTGCACTTCAACAGCCCGTCGCTTGAGTTTGTGCGCTTACAGTTGCGGGGCAGTGGCGGATTTGCACCGCCTTCCCGAGCATCCTGGTGGTTTCAGTTGCGTTGAGCCGAAGGGTCAATCTCTCGACCTTCCCCGCGACCTTCATCGTTGGAACCTTCCTGCTCAGCATACGGAGCATGTCAGGTAAAGTCAAAATCATCGACATTTTTGTTCATACCGTCAACAATCAGCCTGCCCCTCACTTCAGATACGACCGCACCAGCTCGATCATGTCTTCGGCCAGTTCCTGCGCATTGGCAACCGATTTTTCCGGTGCCAGCAGATGCAGGCGAATGTGATCTTCCAGCACCTCGGCCATCAGGCTGTTGATGCCCCCACGCACCGTCGCCAGCAGCATCAGAATCTCGGCGCAATCGTCGCCGCCGGTCAGTGATCGCTCAATGGATTCCACCTGCCCGCGGATGCGCCGAATGCGAGCGATGAGCTTCTGTTTTTCCTTTTCCAATTTGCCCATTGTCTCCACCTGGGCTTTGTCCACCTTGCCCAATTTTGCAGCTGTGCCCACTTTGCCTGTCACAGCTGTTTTGCTTGCCTTTTCCATTTCGAAACACCTCACTTGTATATCCTAGGGGGGTATGGTACAAAATGAAAAGCGCAAACCGACAGGCAACCTTCAAATCGACCAGGCTGTCTGCCTCGAAAAAAACACAAAAGCCTATCTGCCTTTGCTTCCCTTCCCGGTGTTGCGGAGATCGCTGTGACGATCGCACGGAGCGAGGCTCCGGCCCATCGCTCACCGCCTGTCCCGGCATACAACCTGTGATTTTCAGCACGTGCGTTCCTCATCCACACTGACGAACGCCATAACTTCCCAACTTTCCCGCACCAGCCGTTTCCGCATGGGATTCGCACCCTGCGGAACAACCACCGCGTTCTCATGAGCACCATCCATCCGCCCATGCGCGACCACACAAAGGAGGAACGATGAACACGAAGAGATTGACCCTGCCCTTCAAAACTACGCCAGGCATCCCCGCTTCAGCGAAGACGCCACTCATTTGCCTCTGGCGCTCCACAGGCAAACCGGGCACTCCGCTGGTCTGCGTCTGGAAGCAGGAACCACGAACCACCACCAACGTCGTTGAGTTTCCCGCGCCGCCCGAAGATGGATTACGACTCTGCGCATGAGTGCAGGCGCGGTTCCCAGGGCGCAGCGGTTTCCCGTGCGAATCTTTCCCGGATTTTCACACAGCATTCCGAAAGCGCCTCATACAGTAAAACGGAGTTAGAGATGCGACTCATTCCCACCCTTGCGTTCTTCTGCTGCGCATTATTCTGCTGCCTGGCCGCCCCGGCGCAGCAGCCAAACGCTCCGCAGACAAACGCTCCGCTGCCAGACGCTCCGCTGCAGGCTGCGATCGCGCGACCAGGCACCGTCGCAGACCAAAACATCCCGCCCCGGAGCGCTACGCCCGGAAACACCGCACCCGCACACTCCGTCGCGAACCCAGCCAGCGAATCCTCCGATGCCGCGCCGCAGAGATACAACTTTCACGCGCAATACACCCTGACCGGCATGGGATATCTCTCGTTTTCCGCCCGCTACACCAATCCCTCCTATCTTTGGAGCGGAACCGGCAGCAGTCTGCCCACCCAGGGACAAGCGCGCGAGACGCAATCGCTCGACGAGTACTTCGGCTATCGACTGGGGTCCAACACCGAATTTCACCTCGACACCCTGCTCTGGCAGGGCTATGGCCTCAACAACACCTTCGGCATCAACGATTTTCCCGACGGAGAAGCCTTCAAGGTTGGCGTGCGCTATCCTCATTTTTCTGTCGTGCGCTTCTTTCTGCGCAAAACCATCAATCTCGGGGGCGGCCATGAGTCCGTCGACGACGACCAGCTCACGCTACGCGGCACCGAAGATGTGGATCGCATCACCATCACCGCGGGCAGGTTCAGCGCCAAGGATATCTTTGACAACAACCCCTACTCCAACGACCCGCGAACTCAGTTTATGAACTGGGCCTTGATGGCCAACGCCGCATGGGACTATCCAGCCGACGCGCTCGGCTTCACCACCGGCATCACCATCGCCTGGAACCATCCCCAGTGGACGCTGCGCTACGGATGGCTTCAGATGTCGAAATACCGCAACCAGTTCACCGCTGAAAGCCTCTTCCTGACCCTGCCCACCGAAGCCGAAGCCGGCGACGGCAAAATCTTTCAGGACTGGTCGATGATCACCGAGCTGGAGCATCGTCACGCCATCGGCCGTCACACCGGCGCCGTGCGCCTGCTCGCCTTTGACAACCGTGCCAACATGGGCAGCTATCGCGCGGCGCTGGCGCTGGCCAACTCGCCCGCTACCCTGGCCGTCTGGGGCACGCCGGCGCATTTCCTGGCCAGCGCCAACGGCGTCACCGGCGGCATCGACGACACTCATGCGCTGCGCAACACCTGGGGCTTTGGCCTGAACATGGATCAGGCCCTCACCGACAACATCGGCCTCTTCTCACGCATCGGCTGGAACTCCGGCCAGAACGAGTCGTTCGAGTTCACCGACGCCAACTGGACAGCGACCTTCGGCACCAGCATTCACGGCGCCGCGTGGAAACGGCCCGAAGACGTGCTCGGCGCGGCCTTCATCACCAGCGGCGCTTCCAGTGCCAATCAGGCTTACCTGGCTGCCGGTGGCATTGGCATTCTCACCGGCGATGGCGCGCTCAACTACGGCGCGGAGAGAAACGTCGAAGTCTACTACGACCATCCGTTCACCAAAGGCTTCCACGCCACGCTTGATTACCAGCTTGTCGATCATCCGGCCTTCAACCGCGACCGCGGACCGGTTCCGGCCATCTTTGCCCTGCGCCTGCACTATGAACGCTAGTTGTTTCGCCGTCACAACGCTCACCGGGCAGCCGAAGTTTGCACCTCGACTGCCCGGGCTGACTGCACGGCCATCCTTCCAACGTCGCTTCAGTTTCCGCTTTGCACAGCCACCGACGGCTGCAACACGCGATACGTCGCGCCGCCATGTGACCAGACCAGCAGCAGAACATCCTGATTCGCAGCCATGGCATGAACCGCGCCCGCAAACTGCTGCGCCGATTCCACCGGCTTGCGATTGAGCTGCACAATCACATCGCCCGGCGCAATCCCGGCATTATCCGCCGGGCTGCCCGGCTTCACCTCTTCCACCGCCACCCCGTGCACCTGCTCCGGCAGATTCAGCTGCCCGCGCACGTCCGGTGAAAGATCCGTGACCGCCAGCCCCAGCCGCGCGCCGTGCGCCGACGCATCGCCGCTGTTGTCGGCCACTTCCGAGTTCTTGTGATACTCGCCAATGGTCACCGGCACCGTCACGTCCTTGCCATTGCGCATCACGCCCAGCTGGATGCTCTTGCCCGGAGTCAACTCGCTCACCGCCACCTGCAAGGCGCTGCCATCGTCGATGCGGTGGCCATCCAGCGTGCGAATCACATCCCCCTGCTTCAGTCCGGCACTCGCCGCCGGCGAAGCCGGCACAACCTGGCTGACGATCGCGCCAGAGGCATCCGGCAGGTTGAAGAAGCTGGCATTCTGCGGCGTCACATCGTTCAGCGAGATGCCCAGGTAGCCATGATGCACCGCGCCATGTTCGATGATCTGCTGCGAGATCGATTGCGCAATCTGCGACGGAATCGCAAACCCTGCACCGGCAAACGATCCACTGTTCGAGATGATGAACGTGTTGATGCCCACCAGCTCACCCCGCGCATTCACCAGCGGCCCACCGGAGTTGCCCGGATTGATCGCCGCATCGGTCTGAATGAAACCGCCCGGCTTCCGCGGATCATCCGTGAATGGATTGGGCCGGTTCACAGCGCTCACAATGCCGCGCGTCACCGAGAATCGGAAATATCCAAACGGACTGCCGAACGCCAGCACCGTCTGCCCCGGATGAAGATTCGCCGAGTTGCCCCAGCCAATGAACGGCAGGCGGGTCGCGTTGATCTTCAGCACAGCCAGGTCCGTCAGCTTGTCCGCTCCCACCAGCTTCGCTGGAAAGACGCGCCGGTCATCCAGCGTCACCTGAATATTCACCGCGCCGTGGATCACGTGATTGTTGGTCAGAATGTATCCGTCCGGCGAGATGATGACGCCGCTGCCCACCGCATGTTCCACCGGATTCTGCGGCGGCTGCTGCATACCCGGCCCGCCAAAGAAAAACTGTTGCAGTCCCGGCGGCAACTGGCCCGGCGGCATCCCCTGCGGCATGCCCGGCTGCGGACCGGAACCCTGCCCATCCTCCGCATCGCCCTCGTTGCCCGGGCGCGCCGTCACCGACACGTTGACCACCGTCGGCGTCACACGCGCAGCCACCGCCTCCACTGCGTTGTCCAGCGACTCCAGCGCGGAGACGCTGCTGTCATCGATCGGCGAAACCGCAGCGCTCGCCGCATGAACGGCGGTGAAATGGCTCCACATGCCCAGACTCGCACCAGAGACAATCACTGCGGACACGGCGCCCGGAAGCGCCCATCGCCTGAGAGATTCAACTAATCGATTAGTTTTTGTTTCCATGATGTTCTTCTCCTTTTGTGGATGCTTCGGTTGAAGGGGATTAAAGCTGTCGCGCCAACCACTGCGGCGAGATCCGCGCGCGTTGCGCCGGAGTCAGCCGAAGCGTGGTGGTGACAACCGTGAAGTAGAAACTTGTCGCGGATCGTCGCAGACTCGCACCGGACGGCGGCTGCGGCGTAATCGGAGCTTCGCCGAAAGCCTCTGCCGTTGGCGCGGATCGTTCTTCGTCACCCGCCAGCAAGCGATCCGGCGAAGCATCGGTCGTCGTGGTCACCGCAGTCATCACCACCACCACGGCGTACTCTGTGCTTGCCTCGGCCATCTGCCCGGCCATCGGCTCTGCGATCTGCGGTGCCCAGCGCGCGTTCCGTCGCGCAGCCACCGGCATCGCCGCCAGGGCAGCCGACGCAGGCCCGCGATCCACCGATCCCTTCATCGTCCGCGCGCCAGAGGCAACGCCCGTCCCACGCATCGAAGAAGCCGCGCGAAGCAGGCGCGCCGGAAAGCGCTCGGCAGGCGGAATGCGATACGCCGTCTCGATCTTCTGAGCCGGGCGGAGCGTCGTCTCGCCCACCACCGGCCCGGCGGCAGCCAGACGAGTAGGCTCACTCAGACCAGCAGGCGCAGCCTGAAGTGGCGCAAACGCAAGCGTCGGAAGATGCTTGAGCGCCTCCGTCGTAAGCGTCCCGGCACCCGCCGCCAACGCCACTGTCAGCAGCACTGCCAGGACAGGATGCAGGCGGGGCTGAGGACGCAGAATACGCTCGATGCGGGCAGCCAGCTCCGACCGCGAGCGCACCAGTCCAAACGACAGACTGACCGCCGGGCGATTCAGCGAAAACGCCGCCACATCCACCAGACTCGAAGCGTAGTCGATCGGCTCATGCCGCAGCCCAAGCACCATCTCATCGCAGGCCAGCTCGCGTTCGCGGCACAGCCAGCGATCCAGCAGATAGAGCATCGGATGCAGCGGAAACGCAAGCAGCACCAGCTTCTGCGCCAGATTCACCCACAGATCCAGGCGGCGCAGATGAGCCGCCTCATGCGCCAGCACCGCGGCCAGCTGGCGCGGGACGATCTGCTCCGGCAGCCGTCGCGGAATCAGGATCATCGGCCTCAGAACGCCCACCAGACACGGCGTATCGATTCCATCCGCAAGCGCCACCGGGCAGGAAATCGCCGGAACTAACTCCAAAGGCAGTGGCTCAGCGGCCCGGCGCACCGCGCTCATGCGCATCGACTGCGCCAGCAGACGCATCGCATAGGCCAGCGAAAGCCCCATCCACAGCAAGCCAACGAGCAGCGCCACTCCGGACCCGATCTGAATCGCAGTCCCTGCTCCGGTGACGGCTGCGTCGGCGACCGGCCCGATGACCGCAGCGGCAGCGTGACTGCCCAGCCCCGAATGCGGCCAGGCCATCACCACCAGCGGCAGCAGCGCGGCCAGCAAATATCCCGCCACCAGCACACGGAAGCGCAGCCTCGCGCTCAACCGGCGCATCAGCGGCAGCGCTGGCAGCGCCAGCAGGCAAATCCCACCCAGCGCCACGCTCAGCGCAACTCCATCCAGCGCAAGCCGCGTCAATGTATGCGCAAAGCCCATCAGCGGCGATGCATCCAGCCAGACGATCCAAAGCGGCAGGCCTGTCAGCAAAAGATGGGTCATCGCTTATTCCTCCGCCTTCCCGGTCGCATCCAGCCTCTCGGCTGCCGCCTCATTCAGCACCGCTCGCAACCGCTCAATCTCCTCCGGCGAAAGCGACCGATCCCCCAGCAGTGATAACACGAGCTGCTCGCGCGAGTTGCCAAAAAAACGACTCACCAGATGCTGCACCGCCGACTGACCGGCCTCCTGCTCGGCCACCGCAGCCTCATAGAGAAACGCGCGACCCTCCTGCCGATGGGTCACATAGCCCTTCCGTTCCAGGATGCGCACCGTCGTCAGCACGGAGTTGTAGGCCAGCGACTCTTCCTCCGGCAAGGCCGCCACCAGATCAGAGACGCCGGATTCACCCCGTCGCCACAGAATCTTCATCAGGCGAAGCTCGGCTTCGGTCAAGGTTGCAGACTTCTTCGGCGGCATCAGCGCATCCTCCACTCACTCAGACGCACCAACTAAAGATTTAGTTAGCTACCCTGCAAAAAAATTAGGGAAGTATGCACTTTACGCAATCTTAGAATGTTGCAACGCGAAGGAATTTAGAGACAATGTTTTTCGATACCTGTTCCTTGCTTAAATCTTCTGAGTTCTTCCCTATCGTGCTCCAGACTAGACGGTCGTTTCCTTGAACTGGGTGAACCGTCAGCCCGAAGGAAATTTCATCAAATGAGTTTGATTCGCTGGTGAACGTGACAGCCCTGGTCTCTGCGTCATATTCCGCTTGCAATTCTTCCCTGTCTTCCCGTTGAATTCGCAATTCATATACTTGATGCGTCCTAGATTGGGTGATTATGCGGCCAGCCTTTTCGTTTAGAAGTTGAAAGGTTTCTAAAATCTCAGTACGCAGTGCTATCCATTGTTTTTCGTGCTGCTCTTCCAACATCCTGTTCCGCTGTACGGAAAGCAGGTTCCGTTCATTTGCTTCTGTCCGTTTTCTTTCATATGCGGCCAGTTCTTCATCTTCCCATGCCATGTTAATCCACTCCGCTCCAGACGATGCATCCCACCGATTATTCAAGAGCATCGTAAGACCGGAACGCTTGCGTTGCAACACATTCTCGTTTGTTTAGTTTGGAAGGCCATAGGCAGCCAGTTTAGACCGAATCATTTCAAGCGCCTTAAGAACATTCGAGTCCTCTGGAACAAGGCGCATCCTTGGGGGTAATCCGCCAAGAGGGAAAATCCCATAGATTTGATTCGGGCAATAATCTGTAGCCGCGCAGAGTTCGGAATCGTATTGCGCCTGTGACTCCCTCCGTTGACTTGGCGGCACGCAAGAGTACGGCTCATAATATTCGTATCCAGAGATCATCCATTTTCTTTCGAGCACGTTATCTACCCAGATTGGCGTCAACATGAACTGGAACACCTTGAACTTCACTTTCTGGGCATTCTCCGGACTAACGCCGCCATCTTCAAGCAGTTTTGCTATGGACGAACGCACCTGTTCATCTTGGAAGACGACGATAACCGTCACGGCTTCATCGGTGGATGATATGCCGTTATCGCGTAAGGCTTTGATCGCCTCGTAATCTGTGGCGGCATAAGCATCTACGCCACCTTGCGAGAAAAGCAGCGATACTGGCGGCTCGTTCTCTCCCATCGCACCGTCAATAAAGGCCCTCGATGGAAGCTTCAAGTCTTGGAGATCGGCCTGACATGAAGGACTGTTTTGTGAAAATGCCGAACAGTACGCACAGGCGACCACAGCCCCGAAAATCAGATAACGCGCACCTTTCATCGAACATCCTTCATGCCTATTTCGGCCATCCTTCGGGCGGTTTCTTCTTCTGAAGCGATTTCTTCATCGCCTCTTTCCAGTCGCCTTCGATCTTGAGCGTATCGGGCTTAGGCCCGCGCCGTGCTCCTGCACGCGCCGCTGGTGTCCGCTTTGCCGCTTTCTTCTTAGTTGCCATTCTCTCCCCTATGCGGCTGGTTGCCGGTACATCATGCGCTTGCCTTCCGCTGCCTTGATTGCCGTCACGGTCCGCTCTCCGTCATTGAGTTTACGGGCGTTCCAGAGAAAATCAGCCTGCCAGAGATACCGATGCAGGTATTCGCTGCTGACGTTGTGATAGATGCCCACAATGCTGCGCTTCAGCAGCGCATGGCTGCTTTCCGCCGTGTTCGTGTGAACATCGCCACGGGCATATTCTCCAGCCTTGTGGCATACCTTGGAATGTCCGCCAAGAAAGTCCTTGCCGATACCGTTGTATGCGCCGTTCTCGTCAGTCATGATCCGGGCGAATGGGGCTACAACTTCACGGATGGCCGATTTCAGCGTCTCACCTGTCACGTTCGCCACAACGCGACGGCGGATTTCGCCATGCCGCTGGACCGCTGCGAATACCGGAGTCTTGCGGGTTCCGCGTCCACGCGGGTTATTGCCCTTGTTCCGGGGCTTGCCGCCGATGTAGACCTCATCACACTCCACAACGCCCGTCAGAGGCTCCTGAGATCCATCAGGGGCCATCGCAAAGCGAATGCGGTTCATCAGGAACAGGGCCGACTTGTAGGAAATCTGGCAGTGACGCTTGATTTCGAGAGCCGAGACGCCCTTCTTCGATGTTGCCGCTCTCCAGAACGTATAGCACCAATGGCGAAGCTCAATCCTTGACTCTTCATAGACCGTACCAATCCGAACCGTGTACTGCTGTTTGCAGTCCCGGCAACGCCACAGATACCGACTGTTCCGCTCGCCCGTCTTGGCGTCGGCCATCTTGTAGACATCCACGCTACCACAATGAACGCAGCAGGGATTCGCGCCCCAGCGCATCTGCTCCAGAAACTCAACCGCTGCCAGTTCATTGGCACACGCAACGGGAATCTGTTCGACTACTGGCGAATCGGAAAGCTGATGTTTGCGGTCTCTCTTTGTCATGGTTTAATTATGCGACTTGGCGCAAGTTGTGTCAAGTAAAAAGTTATTTCCTCCCAATTATTTCCCCTGAAATAGTATGGAATATAGTCTCTCTGAGCTTTTCGCATTGGAGAATTACACCTTTGACGGAATCGGCATTGTGTTCCAAGAATTGCCCCGGATCAGTCAATGCCGCCGTAGCAGTGTGCTGAAGGATCAAATCTAGCTGAAAAGAGGCAGCTTCGGCATTATGGAAGTCGCACGGGTTGATCCATGTTGCCGATGCATCGACGCTGTTCAAATACACGGCGTCCGTCGGTCCTCCGCAATAAATATTGTCTTTCTTTGCCCTGTACATCAGATACGCAATTTCACGGCAAACATACTGCGCCCCGCAGGTAGGAGAAAGCGGAGTAAATAGCGCTGCAAATAGCGGATCAGTGACCATCGCCCCGCTTCCCACTGCTATGTACCCTTCTTCTTTATGGACAACAGTAGTCGGAGGTTCGCATAAATACAGTCGCACACCTTGACTCGGAATCGTGATTCCGGCAATCAACCGAGTAATCGGAAAAGAATGCTGTCCATAAGCCGAGGCCCATTCTGCCATTTCCCTGGCAATGACTTCCTCAACATCCGTCCATTCCTTGATGCCTGTTGCTGTTTTCCCAAGCGCGGCCGCAGTTTTGCGCACAAGCGTTTCAGCGGCATCCAAATCATCAGCAGCAGTTGCGAAAGCAAAGGAAATATTTTTTGCGTTGACCACACAAAGTTTTCTACCGCGCGCAGCCGAACCATCCTGAAATGTGCTACGACCATCCGTGGCGAGAATGGCACCCCCGTGGCAGAGCATTCCTAACGCAATTGTCATGCACCCTCGTTTTGGAAGCCGCTCTGGTTTAGGATGCAAGAACGGGTGCGGCTTCGGGAGTGGCCTAATCATAGATCAGACCCTCCTTGCGTAAAGTGCATACTTCCGAAAAATTATTCCCGGCAATCCTCATCCCAGCCCGGCGACCCAGCGAGAGCGCCACCGCGCACACGCGCATCGGCTGTACGCAATGCCTGCATCCTATTCTTGGGGTTTGTGCCATACTGGCTCTGGCTGGATGCCTGCGCCCACGCCAGGGCAGCGAAACAAAGTCAGGCGTAATTGCAACTCAGTACACATTTCGCCATATTTTCGTTGGCGAGAAAAATAATATACCCCCCATGGGGGGGGGTAACACCCAGGTAACCTCAACGCCAACATCAGAAATAAAAATAAATATTATAAAATCAAATACTTACATCGAATCGAATACCTAATTCATCCATCTGGACCCGCACAGCGAGCCAAATCATCCAGACTGCACTCCGACCACGGTCAAGAGGCGCCGCACCGACGGTTCACACGCGCCGCCGTCCATCGCATGGATAAAATTTATTGATACGGATTGAGAGCAAAAGGCTTAACAGCAAAGGACTTAAAGCCAGCATCTTCCGATAGAAATTTGTGCTTGCGCAGGCTCGATTGCGTGCTATTGTGCCTCTATGACAGTCCGCAGAATGCATCGATGTTCGTCCATCAAGGTTCAGTTACGCATGACCTTTATGGATGTCTGCTGCGGGCCGCCGACCCCACAAAAAATCCACCTGGAACGCTAGCCGCCGGATGGCCGGAATGACGCACCCATCAATCTGGGCCGCTCACCCGCCAAACGTTCAGGAACGCATTCCGAAGCGTTCCTGCGACGGGCTGCAAGATCCTGCAGGCGAACGAGAAGCAGACAGGCGAACGAACCGAACGGCTGAAGCCAGCCGTGCATGTGGGAGACGTGTATTTATGGATGGATCTGAGCTGTTCCGAAGTGTGCTGATGGGCGGAGCGACGTGGTCACATGTGCTGAAGCGGGGCACGGCTCTGCGAATGGTCGACGTGGAAGGCGGAGCCAACGTGGCGGCCTACATGCTGAACTTTGAGAATCCGGCCGAGCGGCTCAATGTGCCGGATACGCTGAAGGCGCAGCATACGGCGCGGCTTCGCGCAGGCAATGTGCTCTTCAGCGATATGGGCCGTGTGCTTTGCTCCATCACGGAAGACTCGGTTGGCTGGCACGACCCGCTGGCTGGGCTGACCAACGCGGCATGGATCGAAGGCAAGTACGGCAAGACCAGCTATCAGGAGCACCGGAACGCATGGCACCAGAATGCACGCGACGGCATGATCACCGAACTGGCCAAGTATGGGCTGGGCGAGCGCGATTTGCAGGCAACCGTCAACTTCTTCAGCAAGGTGGTGGTGGAGGAGACCGGCGCCATGCGTTATCAACCGGATCATTCGAAGGCTGGCAGCTTTGTGGAGCTGCGAGCGGAGATGAATGTGCTGGTCGTGCTCAACAACTCCCCGCATCCGCTGGCCGAGAGCACACGCTATGCGCCGGGCAAGGTGGAGTTGTCGGTGAGCCGGGTTCCGATGCCTGGACCCGATGACGCCTGTCGCAGGCACTGCCCGGAGAATGCACGCGGGTTTGTGATGACGGAGATGTATTTTTTGTAGTCTGCCAGGCGGAACATCCAGCTATCCGCAGAGTCAGGAACGGCGAGGGCAAATTCAGACGATGGAAATGATAACGACGAGTGAGCGGACGCCGGAGACGGCAAGATTGCGCACAGTGGTGAAGGCAGGCGATCCGTTTGTACTGGAGATTGCTCAGGGGCAGACCCTGCGAATCGTAGACCTGAACGGAAATCAGGCCGTGGATACACTGTTTTATAACGCTGCCGATCCGCGAGACCGCTACAGCGCGCAGGATACGATCTGCGCCCAGGGCAACATCTATCTGACGACGGGAACGCGGCTGATCTCCTCGCGCGGCCATCTGCTGTTGACGATTACCGCCGACACCTGCGGGCGGCACGACACACTCGGTGGCGCATGTTCTGCGGAAAGCAATCGGGTGCGGTATGACCTCGAGATCGGACACATGCACGCCTGTCGGCAGAGCTTTCTGAAGGCCGTGCAGACCGGGTGGCACGGGCTGGACAAGCGTGACCTCACCAGCAATATCAATTTTTTTATGAACGTGCCCGTAACGCCTGAGGGTGGTTTGCGGTTTGAGGACGGAGTCTCGGCTCCGGGCAAATATGTGGAGCTGGTGGCCGCGATGGATGTGCTGATGGTGATCAGCAACTGTCCTCAACTGAACAACCCATGCAACGGATACAATCCGACGCCGATTGAGGTGCTCGTGTGGGAGGCGAATGTTCGCTAAAGTGCTGATCGCCAACCGGGGCGCGATAGCCTGCCGGATCGAGAGAACGCTGCGCAACATGGGAGTCCGCTCGGTGGCCGTCCATTCGGAAGCCGACCGGCTTTCGCGACATGTGCTGGAGGCCGATGAATCCGTCGCAATCGGAGCGGCGGCGGCAGCGGAAAGCTATCTTTCGGTCGAGCGAATCCTTGACGCTGCGCGGCAGACCGGAGCGGAGGCCATCCATCCGGGATACGGATTTCTGAGCGAGAATCAGGGGTTTGTGGCGGCCTGCGAAGCGGCGGGTGTGCGGTTCATCGGGCCAACGGCGGCGCAGATGGAGGCCTTTGCGCGGAAGCATACCGCGCGGGCCATTGCCGAGCAGTGCGGCGTGCCGCTGCTGGTGGGCACAGGCGTGCTGGCCAGCCAGGCGGAAGCGCTGACGGCAGCCGCGCAAATCGGATATCCCGTGATGCTGAAAAGCTCAGCGGGAGGCGGTGGAATCGGGATGCGCGTCTGCGCGGATGCCGCGGCGCTGGCTGAGGCGTATGAGTCGGTCGTGCGGCTGAGCGAAAACAGCTTTGGAGATGGAAGCGTTTTTCTGGAGCGGTTTGTGGCCCGCGCACGGCATGTCGAGGTGCAGATCTTTGGCGACGGGGAGCGCGTGGTGGCTCTTGGTGCGCGGGACTGCTCGGCACAACGCAGACACCAGAAGGTGATCGAGGAGACGCCGCCACCGGGGCTGAGCCAGGCGACGCTCGATGGGCTGCTGGGCGCCGCGGTCACGCTGGGCGAGGCGGTCGGGTACCGGTCAGCGGGAACGGTGGAGTTTCTGGTCGATGCCGAGACCGAGGCTTACTTCTTTCTGGAGGTGAATACTCGGCTTCAGGTGGAGCATGGCGTCACCGAGGAGGTGACCGGCATCGACCTGGTCGAGTGGATGGTGCGCGAGGCTGCCGGCGAGCTGCGGCTGAGCGCGATCGAGCCGGTGCAGGCGAAGGGGTGGTCGATTCAGGCGCGGCTCTATGCCGAGGATCCCGCGGATGGCTTTCGTCCGGCGCCGGGACGACTGAGCCGCGTCGAGTTTCCAGCCGATGCACGAGTCGAAACCTGGGTGGAAAGCGGCAGCGAGGTCACTCCCTACTATGACCCGATGCTGGCAAAGATCATCGTCTCGGGCTGCAACCGTGCCGAGGCCGTAGTCAGGCTGGAGCAGGCGCTGGCCGCAACCGGAATCGAGGGCACGGAGACGAATCTCGGATATCTGCGACAGATCGTTGCCGACAATACCTTTCGATCCGGCCGGATGACGACGGGATTTCTGGCGCAATTTGCTTATCAGCGTCGGGCGCTGGTGGTGATCGAAGGCGGAACGCAGACAACCGTGCAGGACTGGCCGGGCCGCGTTGGTTACTGGCCTGTGGGCGTGCCGCCCAGCGGACCGATGGACGGACTGGCGATGCGCATGGCCAATCGACTGGTGGGCAATGTCGAGGGTGCTCCGGCGCTGGAGATGACCAGCATCGGCGCGGTGCTGCGGCTGGACGCCGACACGGTGATGGCGCTGACGGGTGCAGAGATGGCAGCCACGCTGGACGACGTGCCGGTGCCGCGATGGAAGCCATTCGAGGCCAGATCCGGCCAGGTGCTCAGAATGGGCGCGACGCGGCAGGGCGGCGCGCGGGCTTATCTGGCCGTGCGCGGCGGACTGGCGGAAACGAGCTTTCTGGGCAGCGCCAGCACATTTCTGCTGGGAGGCTTTGGCGGACATGCTGGACGGGCGCTGCGAGCCGGCGACGTCCTGCACATTGGCTCGTCAGCGGCGCAGACGCCCATCGAGTTTGCCCAGCCTCCGGAGTACACGCGCGAGTGGGAGATTGGCGTTCTTTATGGCCCGCATGGCGCGCCTGAGTTCTTTACGGATGCCGATATCGAGATGATCTTCGCCACGGATTGGCGAGTTCACTACCAGAGCGACCGGACGGGCGTGCGGCTGATCGGTCCCAAGCCGGAGTGGGCGCGGCGAGATGGCGGCGAAGCCGGGCTGCATCCCTCCAATATCCACGACAATGCCTACGCCATTGGAGCCATCGACTTCACGGGAGATATGCCGATTCTGCTGGGGCCGGATGGTCCGAGCCTGGGAGGATTTGTCTGCCCGGGGGTGGTCGTGGCCGGCGAACTGTGGAAGCTGGGCCAGCTCAAGGCCGGGGATTCGGTGCGATTCCGTCGTGTGACAGAACCGGATGCCGCCACGATCGAGCAGGGCGTGGAAGCGTATCTGCGCGGTGAGGCCGAGCAGCTTCCAGAGCTTCCGGTGGCAGTCCAAGCCTCGGAATCCGCGGTGGTGGGCAAGGCCGTTCACGGCGCAGTGGAACGCATCTGTCGCGCGGCAGGCGACAAATATCTGCTGGTCGAGTATGGCGAGCGCGTGCTGGACCTGAGATTGCGCTTCCGGGTGCATCTGCTGGAAGAGGCGCTGCGAGCCGAGCGCGTCACCGGCATCATCGAGATGACTCCCGGCGTGCGGTCGTTGCAGATTCACTACTCCAGCGAGTTGCTGAGCCGGGACCGACTCCTTGAGATTGTGGAGCGCACAGACAAGGCGCTGCCCGTGGACGCTGAAGTGACGGTCGAATCACGAACTGTGTATCTGCCGTTGTCGTGGGATGATCCGGCAACTCGGCTGGCTCAGGCCAAATATGCGCAGTCGGTCAGGCCGGATGCACCCTGGTGCCCGGACAATATTGAGTTTATTCGACGCATTAATGGATTGTCGGATATTACTGATATACATGATATTGTCCATAGTGCAGAATATCTGGTTCTGGGCCTGGGCGATGTCTATCTGGGCGCGCCCGTTGCCACGCCTCTTGACCCGCGCCATCGACTGGTAACCACCAAATACAATCCGGCGCGGACCTGGACACCGGAAAATGCCGTCGGAATTGGCGGAGCATATCTTTGCGTCTATGGAATGGAGGGGCCGGGTGGCTATCAGCTTGTAGGACGAACGGTTCCGGTATGGAATACCTATCGCGTAACGCGAACCTTTGAAGCGGGCCGCCCCTGGGCGTTGCGAAACTTCGACCGGATTCGTTTCTACCCCGTCACAGCCGGAGAACTGCTGGAGTTGCGGCGCGACCTGCTCCATGGAAAACATGAACTTGAGATTGAACAGAATGAGTTCAAGTTAAACCAGTACATGGACTTTCTTGACTCCATAAAATCCTCTACGGAAAGCTTCCGCAGTCGGCAGCGAGCGGCATTTGACGAAGAGCGCGAGCGGTGGCGCGCGATGGGCGTTGCGGAGTTGCCGGCGGTTGCCGACGAGGAAAATCTCTCCGAAGACCCTGTGGAAACACCACACGGCATGAAGACTGTGGATGCTCCCATGACGGCGAGTGTCTTCCGGGTCGCCGTGAAGGTGGGCCAGCGCGTCGAGGCCGGCGAGCGGGTGGTGGTGCTGGATGCGATGAAGACGGAGATTGTGATTGCGACCTCCACGGCAGGGGTTGTGCGAGAGATTCTCTGCTCTGAAGGCAGGCTGGTTCATGCCGGTCAGCGCCTGGTTTTGATGGAGGCCGAATGAACGATTGCTTCCCAATGGAGATTGGCGCGCTCCAGGCAGCCTATGCAGCGGGCAGGACCACCCCGGAATCGGTGCTGCGCTTCATCGATGAACGGATCGCTGAGGAAGGACTTCGACCGGCGTGGATATCGCTTGTGGATATTCAAGACAATATTCATCGATTGAATGCTTTACGTCAGAAAGTGAATGTGGAAAAACTGCCTTTGTTCGGAATTCCCTTTGCGGTCAAAGACAACTTTGACGTGGCAGGAATGGAGACGACAGCGGGCTGCCCGGCCTTTGCCTATGCCGCCAGTTCGACGGCTGAGGCCGTGAAGCGGCTGCTCGATGCCGGAGCCGTGCTCATCGGCAAGACGAATATGGACCAGTTTGCAACCGGACTGGTGGGAACCCGTTCGCCGTATGGAGCGTGCGAGAGCGCGATCGCTCCGGGCGTGATCTCCGGAGGATCGAGTTCAGGTTCGGCCGTGGCCGTCGCGCGAGGGCTGGTGAGCTTTGCGCTGGGAACGGACACGGCAGGATCGGGCCGTGTGCCGGCGGCGATGAACGGAATTGTGGGCCTGAAACCGACGCGCGGAGTGGTCTCCGCACACGGGGTCGTTCCTGCCTGCCGGACCCTCGACTGCGTCAGCGTCTTTGCGTTGACCTGCAAGGATGCCCTGGCTGTGCTGGAAGTGATGGGCGGGCCGGATGAGAAAGACTGGATGAGCCGCAAGCCGGCTCCGGGTCAGGGAGCAGCGCCGTGGGCGATGAGCCGCTTCCACTTCGGAGTTCCCGACGAGTCCGGCCGGGAGTTTTTCGGTGACGTCCAGGCGGAAGCTGCATTCACACGGGCCGTGGATGGACTGAAAGAGCTGGGTGGCGAGGCGGTTGCTTTTGAGTATGCGCCTTTGGCGGCGGCGGCCAGGTTGCTTTATGGCGGTCCCTGGGTGGCCGAACGGACTGCGGCAGTGGGGGAATTTGCGCGGGCGCACGGCGCGGAGATGGATGAGACGGTTTGCGGAAGCGTGCTGAGCGGTGAGCCACTCTCGGCGGTCGATGCCTTTCGCGGACAATATCGGCTGGGCGAGCTGAGACAGGTGGCTGACGCGCTCCTGAAGCAGGTGGACTTTCTGCTGCTGCCGACGACGCCGACCGTCTTTACGCTGGAGCAGATTCGTCAGGAGCCGGTGCTGCGAAACAGTCAACTGGGCTGGTACACCAACTTTGTGAATCTGTTGGATATGGCTGCGGTGGCCGTGCCATCTGGATTGCGCGAGGATGGGAAGCCGAGCGGAGTTTCGCTGATCGGGCCCGCCTTCAGCGAAGGTGGCCTGCTGCACGTGGCCGATCGGCTCCATCGGACGCTGTGTGGCGAGAGCACCCTCGGCGCCACAGCCACGCGGCTCAGGCAGACAGAAGCGATTCCGGCAAAAGCCGGGCTGCACGGCGTCATGGAGATCGCCGTGGTCGGCGCGCATTTGAACGGTCAGCCTCTGAACTGGCAACTGACCGAGCGGCAGGCTCGACTGGTGCGAACGACCCGGACAGCACCGAGCTATCGGCTGTTTGCGCTGAAGGGAACGATTCCGGCCAAACCCGGACTGGTCTTTGACCCCAAAGTGACCGGACCCGGAATCGAAGTGGAAATATGGGCGATGCCCGAGGATACGGTCGGGAGTTTTCTGGCCGGGATTCCCGCCCCGCTGGGACTGGGAACGCTGCAACTGGAGGATGGATCAACGGTGAAGGGCTTTATCTGTGAGCCGGTTGGCATCGGGGACGCCGAGGAGATTACACACCTGGGTGGATGGCGGGCTTACCGGGCACAGGCTGCTCCGAATTAGGCGGCCTGGGCCGCGCTGTGACCAGCATGACGCGAAGAATGGCGCGGAGCCGGTTTGGATGGAGCTGCCGGCTGCGTATCCGGCAATGGTTGATCGAGGATTTTTTCAAGCTGCACGGCAAAGTCAGGACTTGCAGGATCGTCTGGCGCTTCAAAGCGCTGAACCGGATGGCCGGAACGGTCGAGAATGAACTTGGTGAAGTTCCAACGGATGGGTCCGCCGGCGGGAGCCTTGGGAGAATGCGTGAGGAAGTCAACCAGGGGGATGGCATGAACTCCGGTGAGCGTGGCGAGCGCCGCAACAGGGAAATCAAGATTCTGCTTTGCGTACCAAGCGGCAACGGCGGCAGGATCGGAAAGCTCTTCGTGGCCGAAGTCTGCGGAGGGAATGCCGAGGACGACCAGACCTTTGGCGGCGTAGGTCTTCTGAAGCTGGCTGAGCGCAGGAAGCTGAGAGGCGTAAATCGACTGGCTGGCAAGGTTGACGATCAGCAGTACCTTGCCCCGATAAGCCGACAGCGGCTGAAGCTGGCCGCCGGGCATGACGACCGAGAAATCCCAGGCCGTCAGCGCCGCATCGTTTGTGTGAGTGGCGAAAGCTGCCGCAAAGGAGTGAAGCGAGAGCGCGAGAAGCAGGCAAGAAAAAGGTCTGAAAACGGCGCGCATGAGCATAGATTGGAGTTAGTTTCTCACTGATGCCAGGCAATTGCTCGGGGAAACTCCGGGAAGAAGAAGAATCGATGCGGTGAAGAAGGAAGATTTATCCGGAGAGCACAGTCAAGCGAAGCAATCAACGACGGGAACGCTGTTTTTTGGAGGAGACGCACGATGGACTTTGAACAGCTCAAGACATTTCAACTCATCTGTCAGGTAAAAAGCTTCTCGCGGTGCGCGGAAAAGCTGGGCGTAACGCAGCCAGCAATCTCGGCACAGATTCGTTCGCTTGAAAACGAGGTGGGCGCGCGGCTCTTTGACCGGGAAGGCGGGAAGATTCTGCTGACGGCGGCCGGACGCTTGTTTGAGCCATTCGCCGAGCATTGCCTCCAGTGCTACAGCCATATATTGGCCGGGGTCAGCGAGCTGTACCAGTCGCCACGCGGCGAGATCACCGTCAGTTCCAACGAGGCGGCGAGTCTCTATCTGCTGCCGGGGGTCTTTGCACAGTTCAGGAAGCTCTATACCCGTGTAAACCTGAGCATCGTGCGAGCGGAACGGTCGCGCACGATGGAAGCCGTCATCAGCCGCGAGGTTGACTTTGGCGTGGTTTCAACTCCGGTGCAGGATACGCGGCTGGAAGCGATGTCCTTATACAAGGATGATGTCCTGCTGACGGTGTCGGCACATCATGCGCTGGCAAGCCGGAACACGGTGAAGCTGGATATGATTCTGCAGTATCCGCTGCTGCTGATGAAGCATGGACGGCTGCGGGAGAAGATCAATCACTTTTTTCACACACACGACGTACGGCCTCGCGTGGCGATGGAGCTGGAATCCAGCGAGCTGTTGAAGCGGCTGATTCAGGCAGGCGTGGGCATCGGTTTTCTGCCGGAGTCCAACGTGCGTGCAGATGTGGAGGCGGGAACGCTGAAGACGATGCGCGTCGAAGGCATGCGCGTACAGCGCGAGCTGGCGCTGATCTATCGGAAGGACAAGATTCTGACTCGTGCGGCACAGGCATTTCTGGAGGTTGCCACGCATGGAACGCCGCACTCGGTCGCCGTGGCGCTGCGGCGCAAGGGTTCGGCCAAAGAGACGACGGCGAAACGCGCGAGTGCGTGAACAGGAGTCCGGAATATTTGGCAAGGAGGACGGCTTGAGGGAAATCGTAAAGCTACGGATGGCAGGCTCGAAAGCATGGCGGATGACAACATGGACGGCAGCCCGGGCCATGGGAGAGTCTCTGCTCCGGTGGGCGCGATTTTCTTCGGCAGTTGCCGTGGTCATGGCTGGGGTATGCGTCGCGCAGACAGGCCCAAAGTTTCCGGCCAAAACGGGTGTTCCCGGGGTTCAGCGTCCCATCGACGCTCTGGTTCCGTCCACCGAGTTTCCCGTTGAAGGGCATCCGGATTGGATGGCGATGACCTCGGATGGAGTCTGGGTGACAAGTTCGAGTGCCAATCATGTGGTGCGGCTGAATGCGCGGACAAACCGCCTGGATCGCGTGGTGGTGGTCAACCGGCCGTGCTCGGGATTGGCAACAGGTTTCGGTGGACTTTGGATTCCGTCCTGCGGTGACCACAAGCTGGTGGAGGTGGATGCAACGAGCGGCAAGCTATGGCGTGAGGTGGCCGTGGGTCCGGCAGACTCTGAAGGCGGCGTGACGACAGGCGCGGGCAGCGTCTGGATGGTGAGCGCAGCCGAGCCGGAGATGCCGGCAACAGCGGGCAAGCGGCGCACGGTGCCTGTGAAGGTGGTGCTGAATCGGATTGATCCGGTCAAGGGCATTGTGGTGGCGCGGATCGCGCTGCCGGATGGTTCGTATAATCCGCTCTTTGCGGCCGGGATGGTGTGGGTGACGAGCAATCGCGGAAACGAACTGGTGCGCGTGGACCCGCGAACGAATCAGGTTGCGGGAACGACACCGACGGGAGCGATGCCGCGATTCCTGACCTTCGGAGCGGGAAGCGTGTGGACTCTGAATCAGGGTGATGGCACGGTGACCCGCGTGGATGCGCGGACCGGCAAGGCTCTGGCAACGATCCAGGCCGGAATTCCGGGGCTGGGTGGTGAGATCACCTTTGGCGCAGGACAGGTGTGGGCGACCGTCTTTGATTTTCCGATCACGCGCATCGCTCCACGGACAAACCGCGTGACCGCACAGTGGACCGGCAAGGGCGGCGACAGCATCCGCGTGGGACACGGGTCGGTGTGGCTGACATATTTGATGGGCGCAAAGGTGGCACGCATCCCGGTGCCCGTCTTGTGACGGCCTGAACTGAGTGATCTCCGATTCTGATTTTTCTTCAACTCCGACGGCAATTCCGTTGCCTTCCCTTCCCTGTTCACTCGCGGGTTCGCCACGGCAGAGTGGCGTGTCTGCGCGCCGGAATGTGGAAAACCGGGCCGGAATTCAACAGAACCTGGCTGTCGAAACAAAGAACGAAATTGGGTACCAGTTATCCACAAAAACCGCTGCGCAGACAGTTGAAAGTGAGGGTGTGGGTGCTTAGTTTGGAGGATAGTCCTGTTGCGCAGGCAGCGGATGAAACGGGTATCTGGAGCGTCGATGCTAAAGCTGAAGAAGATTCACATTCTGGGGTTCAAGAGCTTTTGTGACAAAACCGAGCTGCTGCTGCCGGGAACGGGCATTGCGGTGGTAGTTGGACCGAATGGGTGTGGAAAGTCCAACATTCTGGACGGCGTGACGTGGGTGCTGGGCGAGCAAAGCGCGAAATCGTTGCGTGGAACGCACATGATGGATGTGATCTTCAGCGGAACGCGTGAGCGCAAAGCTCTGGGGATGGCTGAGGTCTCTCTGACGCTGGTCGATCCTGCGGCGTACGAGGGGCCCATTTCTGCCGTGCCCGAGGTGGAAGTCATCAGCGAGATGCCCGAGGACTGGGACGAAGAAGCGATCCAGCGTGAGCGCGCGGCAGAGGCGGAAGCTTTGGCTGCGGAGAACCAGCCCGGACCGATTTCCAATGAGGCTGGCGGCGAGACCGGCGAAGACAGCGACGACCCCGCAGGGGAAGCAGCCGACGAGCAGGCAGGCGAAGCGCCCGAGATGGGCGCCGAAGCAGCGCCGGGTGCTGAGTCATCCTCTGAGCCATCCGGCGAGCACGCGGGCGAACCCTCGGTGGTGCTGAAGATTCGACGCCGAAAGTTTCACGCACGCGTTCAGAAAGGTGAAATCGTCATCACGCGCCGGCTCTTTCGCACCGGCGAAAGCGAATATCTGCTGAACGGCAAGCTCTGCCGACTGCGCGATATTCAGGACATCTTCATGGGCACGGGACTGGGGCCGGAGAGCTACGCGATCATCGGGCAGGAGCGGATTGGCCAACTGCTCAGCGCCAAGCCGCATGATCGTCGTTCCATCATTGAAGAAGCTGCGGGGATTACGCGTTTCAAAACCAAAAAGCGGCTCTCGGAACTGCGGCTGGAGTCTGCGCGGCAGAATCTGGCGCGTGTTGACGATATTTTCGATGAAGTCACGCGGCAGATGAACAGCCTGAAGCGGCAGGCGGCCAAGGCCGAGCGCTATGGAGCGGTGCGGGACGATCTGCGTGCGCGGTTGCGCGTGACCATGTTGAGCCGCATGGTGGCCATGGATGCCGAGCAGGATCGCATGACGGCGGAGATTGCGCGGCTCGGTGCGGAGATTGAAGCAGCCTCCGAGCGGGTTACCTTGCGCGAGGGCGAGCAACACACACTGACCGAGCGAGGCTATGCGCTGGAACGCGCCAGCCGCACCGCACAGACCGAGGCCAACGCAGCTGCCGTGGAACTGGAACGCGCGACGACGCGCGAACAGGCCAATCGCGAACGCATTGCAGAGTTGGAAACGCGGCTGGCGACTCTGGCCGCGGAAGCAGAACAGACTCGCGAACAAAGCGCGACCATTGGCGAGGAGCGCACGCAGCAGTTGCAACAGCAGCAGATGATCGGTGAGCAGGCCAGGAGTTTTCGCGAACAGACCGAGGCCAGGCAGCGTGAAGCCAGACAGGCCGCTGAAGCCGTGGCCGAGATGGAACGGCGTCTGGAGACGAGCCGACGCGGCGCCATGCAGTTGGAGTCCCGCGCCGGCATGACGCGCACACAGGTGGCGCAGGCCGAGGAATCGCTGGCCGCGCTGCTGCGCGAAGCCGAGCGTCTGGACGAAGAGTCCCGCCGGAGCACGAGCGAAAACGATCAGATGACGGCTCAACTGGAGCATGCGCGGACACGCGCCAGCGAAGCCGCGGAAGCGCTGACGCGTGTGCAGGCTGAACTGGCCGGAGTGCGCGAGCGGCTGAGCGCAGAGCGACGCACTGAGAGCGAGGCGCGAGCGCAGATCAATCAACTGCGTCGGGAACAGGCAGTGGTCAGCGGGCAGCTTGCCGCGCTGGATGCGCAGATTCGCAACCACAGCTACTCGACGGAGACGGTCAGGAAGCTGCTGAAGGCCAACTCCCTGGGCGATGGTCGTGCGCCGCTGGGAGCGCTGGCGGATTTTATTGAGGTGGACGGCGAGCATGAGGTGCTGGTGGATGAGTTTCTCCGCGAGGAACTCAGCTACCTTGTGGTGCGCGGATGGAAGGACGCTGAAAGCGGTGTGCAACTGCTGAAGGCGGGCGTCGATGGCCGCGCGACATTTGTGGTGCAGCATGAGGACGGTTTGACTCAGCATGAGCCGACCAGGGTTGGGGTTGACGCGGAAGGCGTGAAGCCGCTGCGCGAGATACTGAGGACGCAGAATGGCCTGGAGCAGCCCATCGAGCGGATTCTGGCCAAGGTGCGAAATGGATATCTGTGCCCGGACGGAGCCACGGCGCAGCGCCTGGCCGAGCAGCACCCGGAAGGGTATTTTCTGGCCTCAGGCGGCGAGTGTTATCACGGGCAGATGGTCAGTGGCGGTCGGCCCGCGTCCGAGGGTCCGCTGTTGCAGAAGCGCGAGTTGCGCAGCCGGCAAAAGCAACTGGAGGCACTCGATGAGCAGTTGCGATCCGCCGAAGAACGTGTGCAGATCGCCGTACGCAGCATTGACGAGATGAATGCCGCACTGGAGCAGATGGACGAACGCCGTCGCAACGCCGAGCGCGAAGTGGCCAACCAGAGCGCCATGCTGCGGCAAAGCGACCAGGAGCGCCAGCGGCTGGAGCGCAGGCTGTCGGAACTGGATGGACAGAAAAGCCGGAACCGCGAGGCACAGGCGCAGAAACAGGCGCAGATTGCGCAGAAACAAAACGAGGCGGCGGCGATCCGCAGCGAACTGGAAGCGGCAGAGGCGGCGATGCAGCAGCTTGCGCAGCAGATGGCCGAGTCCCGTCAACGGCGCGATGCCACGCAGCAGGAGGCCGCGCGCGCAACGGCAGAGCTGGCGGGTCTGGATGAGCGCCGACGCAATGCCGAGAGCACCTATCAGCGTATTGATCGAGTCTTTGCGGACCTGGAGCGCAGGCGGCTGCAACTGGAACAGCAGCAGGCCGCGACAGTGGCCGAGCGCGAGCAGCGAAGTCGGGAAAATGAAACGCTGAGCGTGAATGAAACCGAGCTGCGGGCGCGCAAGGAAGCCGCTTTGGAAGAAGCCAGGAACGCCGCTACTGAGATGACGGCTCTGCGCGCGCAACTGGTGGAAATGGAGCAGGCGCTGAAGATGGAACGCGCGCAAATGGAGACGCTACGCGAGCAGCGAAGCGCTCTGGGAACCCAGCAGGCAAAGCTGAAAAGCGATCTGGAGTATGTGGAGACAAACTGCCTGCACGAGCTTGGCGTGGAAGCAAACGCGCTGCGGCTGGAAGAGGGATTGGCGCGTCTGGAAGAGGACGCTCTGATCGCCGAGGAAGAGGTGTGTCGAGAGTTGCGACAGAAGCTCGAAGCCATGGGTCCGGTGAATATGATGGCGCTCGAAGAGTATAAGGAGACCGCGGAACGGCATGGATTCCTGGAGGCTCAGCGGAAGGATCTGACGGAATCGATTGAGAACACGATGCAGACGATTCGCGAAATCGACCAGATCTCCCGGACAAAGTTCGATGAGGCTTTTGCGCGAATCAACGAGAACTTCGGCGCGGTGTTCAGCCGTTTGTTTGGGGGCGGTCAGGCGTTTCTGCGACTGGTGGACGGTGAGAATCAGGTCGAAAGCGGTCTGGAGATTGTGGCTTCCCCGCCGGGAAAGAAGCTGCAGAATGTGCTGCTGCTCTCCGGTGGTGAAAAGGCTTTGACGGCACTGAGCCTGCTGGTGGGCATCTTCCAGTACCAGCCTGCTCCCTTCTGCGTGCTGGACGAGGTGGATGCAGCGCTCGATGAGACGAATGTGGGCCGTCTTGCGGATCTGCTGAGAGGGTTAGCTGGCGATACGCAGTTCCTTCTGGTCACGCACTCCAAGCGCATGATGCAGACCTCAGACCTGATCTATGGCGTGACGATGCAGGAGCCGGGTGTCTCACGTGTGGTCAGTGTGCATGTCGGTGGACGAGAGCAGGAGCGCGCGTCGGCTTGAATGGATCAGGGGGAAATTTCTCCGGGATCGGCAGGCACGGTGGAGGTCAGTGAACCATGCCCGCCAATCAACCGGAAAAACGACGCAGAGAACAGCTTCCCCACTGTATCCACGCCGCTTGCTGCGCGTCTGGAAGTTGAATCCGGCAGAGGGTGCGCGAATCAAATCCAGAACTACGCGACGAGTTGAGTATGCATGAGTTGGAGTGAACCAGTTTGTGATAGGGATCACATGGGCGTGTGGGTACCCCGGAGTCACCCGAACATGATACGTTCAGAGAGTCAGCACGCACCCCCGGAATGCCGGAGTAAGGCGCGGAAAGTCTTTGGAGTGAAGAGTTGAAAGCGTTGCAGGAAAGCAATGTTACGAGTGTGCCCCTGATCGGTCGGGGCAAGGTGCGCGATCTTTATGCGGTGGGCAGTGATCTTTTGCTGGTGGCGACAGATCGCATCTCAGCCTTCGACCATGTGCTTGGCACTGGAATTCCGGACAAGGGCAGGATTCTGACCCAGATTTCACTTTTCTGGTTTGAATTTCTGGCCGACATCGTGCCTAATCACCTGCTGAGCGCGAATGTGGATTCGTATCCAGCGGTGTTGCGGCCATTTTCCGAGCAGCTTGCCGGGCGTTCCATGCTGGTCAGGAAGGCTCAGATGTTTCCGGTCGAGTGCGTGGCGCGCGGCTATCTGGCTGGATCGGGCTGGAAGGAATATCGCGAACGCGGCACGGTGTGTGGCATTCCGCTGCCGGAAGGACTGCTGGATGGATCGCGACTCCCGGAGCCGATCTTTACTCCGGCGACCAAGAGTCAAAACGGCGAGCACGACGAAAACATCTCCTTTGAGCAGATGGAGAAGCTGGTGGGAGCAGCCGATGCCGCCGAGCTGCGACGACTGACCCTTGCGCTCTATGGGAAGGCTGCGGCCCATGCGGAGTCGAAAGGCCTGATTCTGGCCGATACCAAGTTTGAATTCGGGCGCGCCGTGGCACAGCCCCACGCTCCCATCCTGCTGGCCGATGAGGCGCTGACGCCGGACTCTTCCCGCTTCTGGAGCCGTGCCGAGTGGAAGCCGGGAGGTGCGCAGCCAAGCTTTGACAAACAGTTTGTGCGGGATTATCTGGAAGCGATTGGCTGGAACAAGCAGGCTCCCGCACCCGGTTTGCCGGAGGATGTCGCCGAGCGAACCCGGGCTAAATATCTGGAAGCTTTTCGTGCATTGACGGGTCGCGAGCGGCTCGGCTGAAGCAGGTACGGGGTGTGCTTTGCCCAGCCGGTGTTGCTGGCGGGCAGGCGCGAATTCAACAGCGGAGGTGATCGGTGGGTTGGATTGATTTCGTAATCCTGGCCGTGGTTGGGTTGAGCATCTGGTCAGGCTATCGGGGAGGGATGATCCGTTCGACCATCCTGATTGTCGGACTGGTCGTTGGAGTCGAGTTTGCAAGCAGGAACTTTCAACGCTTTGCCAAAGAGCTTGCGCCCATGGTGCACAGTCTGGATGCGGCCAACGCGATCTGGTTTCTGCTTCAGGTTTTCATTGTGGTGGTTGCATTTGGCTTTGTCGGACACGCCATCCAGCACGAACTGACATCGCATCATCTGGTGGAGTGGCTGGGGACGTCCATTGTGGATGGAATCGGAGGCGGCCTGCTGGGCCTGGCGCGCGGAGTACTGCTGAGTGCCATCTGCATCATGTCGATCGCGGCTTTTTTTCCCGGCGCAGATACGTTGTCCGATGCGATGCTGCCCAAGTACCTGGCCGGAACAACTGCGGTGCTCTCCAATCTGACATCGTATGGAATGCAAAAGAAAATCATGACCGGGATTGAATCAATGGATCCGGATGCTACAGCTCCCGACACCAATCCACCCGGCGCCATTCCATCCACGACTCAGAATCCGTAAAAAAACTGCCGTAAAATCGGCAGTCCTGCTAAAACAGACGAAGTAAACTGGTATGCAACGCACGATTGCATGAATTGACTTTCTGACTGGTCAAGAGAGCAAAGTGGAATCCAGAGGACACGACGTGAAGCACGAGATCGACGCACTGGTAAACAGGATGTATGCGGCGGGCATTCCGCTGGACGAAGCCGTTCGACAGTTTGAGCGGCAGTATATCTATCAGGTGCTGGTGAAGCATCGAGGGAACCAGTGCAAGGCCTGTGTGGAACTTGGGATGCACCGGAATACTCTGGGCCGCAAGATGGGCGAGCTGGAGCTGGGCATGGCCGAGGTACGAGCCGGCTACAAGCGTCCTGTGCGCAGTGAACGTCCAGTGCTCAGTGAGCTGCGCAGGTCGGCTCGCTGAAAGGCGTTCCGCAGGTGACAGAAGCAACGAATTCCCTTCTCCATCCAACGATAGAAGAGGCATTGGCGCTGGAGCCACATCGTGTGGCGATGCGAGGCGCTCGCGCGTGGGATGCCCATGACGCCTACCTGTTTGACGTGGATGGAACCCTGCTTCGCAGTGCGGATCGCATCCACGTGGACAGCTTTTCAGAGGCGGTCGAGCAGGTCACCGGCGAGCAGATATCTCTTGACGGCGTCACGCTCCATGGCGGAACGGATACGGCGATTCTGGCGGAGGCATGGGAGCGCAGCGGTGTGCCTCCGGCCCGGCTGGAAGTGCATCGCGAAGCCATTCTGCAGCGCATGGCAGAGATTGTGGAGTCGCGACGCGACGATCTGCGCTTCCGCAGAATGCCTGGGGTTGTGGCCATTCTGGATTGGCTGCGAGCACGCGGTACGCTGTTGGGGGTTGCGACGGGAAATCTGGAACGCATTGGATGGGCGAAGCTGGAGATGTGCCGACTGCGCGGGTGGTTTGCTCTGGGCGGATTCAGCGATCATTTTCCGGTTCGAGCTGATCTGGTGGGCGATGCGGCAACGCGGGCACAATCCCGTCTGGGGCGTGAGACGGCGAGCATCTGCGTGGTGGGCGATACGCCACGCGACATCGAAGCGGCCCGCAGCAACGGGCTGCCGGTGATTGCCGTGGCGACTGGAAATTATTCCTTTGCCGAGCTGGATCGGCTGGAGCCAGAGGTTTGCTGCTCGTCGTTTTGCGCTTTGATGGAGTGGCCGCGATGAGCCGGTGCCTGCGCTGGATGAGCCTGAGTCTGTGTGGTCTGCTGCTCCTGCTGGCGCAGCGGGGACGAGCACAGCAGCCGACGACGGCAACCACTGCCAGCACACCGGCGAATCCGAGCCAGGCAGTGGCCCAGAAACAGGCAGCGGACCAGAAACAGACAGCGAGCAAGCAGCAGAATTCTGCCCAGCCCGCAAGCACCAGCGGGGGAGCAGCAAGCCCGGGCAAGGATGCCCCGAAGCCGAGCGAGAATCCGGACGGGATCGAGCAGGGCAAGCCGCAGACCGAAGGCAGCCTGCGAGCCGAGCGCAAAGCGGCCAGACTGTATCTGCGCGGCGTCAAGCTGCTGGCCGCGCACCACTCCGAAGCAGCGCTGCCCGTGCTGGATGAGGCGTCCAGGCTGGTGCCGCAGAGCCTGACGTATCAGCGTGCGGCAGGGCTGGCGCGCCAGAGTGAAGTGACGCAACTGGACGACGCCGCGAATCGCGCCGAGGCCAATGGCAACCATGCCACGGCGATGTCTCTGGTTGAGCGCGCATACAAGCTGGACCCGCAAAACGACGTGACGATTCGGACGCTGCAACTGCTCGCAGGCGACGCGGCTCCGAACCAGCCTCCGTTGCTGCAGGATGCTTCCGCCCAAATCGCGGCGCAGACGGTCGCGCTGAAGCCGTCGATCGGGCGACACAGCTTTCACCTGCGGATGAACGCGCCGGAGCTGATTCGACAGGTCTATGCCGCATACGGATTGACGGCGGAGATCCACTCCAGCGTCTCTGTGCAAACGGTGCAGTTCGCGATGGACGATGCCAGCTTTGAGCAGGCGGCCCGGGCGCTGGGGCTGGCGACCGATACATTTTTTGTGCCGCTTGATCCCTATCGCGTGCTGGTGGCCAAGGATACCAGGGAGAACCACACCAACCTGGACCGTCAGGAGATGGAGACGGTCTTCATGCCCGGACTGACGGCCAAGGAACTGACGGACGTCAGCAATCTGGCTCACAATGTCTTCGGGGTCAAGCAGGCCATTGCGCAGCCGGGTGCGGAGACGGTTACCGTACGGGCGCCGATGCAGACACTGGGCGCTTTTAACCAGACCGTGCAGGAACTGATCGATGGACATAACCAGATTGACCTGGAAGTGAAGATCATCGAGATTGCGCATGTGAGCACGCGGGAGACCGGAGCGACGTTTTTGCAGCAGACCGGGGTCTACAACGCCTACTCCGAGATTCAAAACATCCTGACGCAGAATGCTTCGGCCATCCAGCAGATCATCTCGTCCGGACTGGTGCCCAACGCCAATACGCTGACGAACCAGATTGCGATTGTCGCCATTCTTGCCGCATCGGGAGCGCTGACGGGTACGCCGTTCAATCAGGGATTTATTCCGTTTGGCCACGGGCTGACGCAAAGCCTGGTGACGCCCGGCGCGGCGACCCTGACGCTCAGCCTGAACTCCAGCGACACGCGCACGCTCAATGACGTTCACCTGAGATTGGGCGACGATGAGGAAGGCACGATCAAGGATGGCGAAAAATATCCGATCGAGACGGCCTCGTACTCGTCGGCGCAGCTTTCTCCTGCGATCTCCGCGGCAGCGACCGCGGCTGGCTACGGAGCGCTGGCGCAGTCACAGAATATTCCGCAGATTCAGTATGAAGATCTGGGGCTGACACTTCGCTCACGGCCTCGCGTGATGCGTTCGGGTGACGTTGCCCTGACGCTGAGCCTGAAGATCGAAGCACTGGCAGGACCAAGCCTGAATGGAATCCCGATTCTGGACAATCGCCAGTTTGACGGAGTGCTGACGCTGCGCGCCGGCGAGACAGCCGTGTTATTCAGCGATTTGTCCCGGCAGGAAAGCCGCGTGCTGAGCGGCTTGCCCGGCCTTGGCGATATTCCGGGGATGCAGGACATCAGCGATATTCTGCTGAACCAGAATGTGGCGCGGCTGGTTGTGCTGGTGACACCGACCGTGGCGCGTTCGACGCAGCCCAATGGTCACAGCCCGATGCTGATGGTGGATAAAAACTCCATGCAATGAAGCGCGGTTCTTCGCCGCGCAGGCCTGGCTCGTATTCCTATGATTCGCGACCGGGCACACGTCGCGGCGAAGCGAATGCGGAGCCGGTGGCGGGGCAATCCGGCAAAAACAAACAGCGGACTGCATCAATGCAGTCCGCTGCCGGGTGTGACGATTCAATGATGTTTATTTGGGTGCCGGACCGTCCATCTGCGCCTGATAGGCGATGATCTGCTTGAGCGCGTCGTAAGGGACGCCGCCCAGCGGAATCAGTCGTCCGTTGATCGCCAGCGACGGAGTCTGATTGACGCCGAGATCCTCCGCCAGCTTGATCTGGCTTTGGACGGTTGCCTGTGTGGCCGCAGTGGTGGAGCAGGCCTGCACCTTATCCGGGCTGAGACCGGCGGCGGTGACGGCGCTGTTGAGGGTGAGCGTGGTGCTGTCATCAGTCGTCAGTCCAGCCTGCCCATCGAATACGGCCTTGTCATATTTGAAGAAGGCCGCATTTCCACCCAGTTGCGCCACGCAGACACCGTAGGCGGCAGCGCGGAATGCCTGCGTATGCACGTGCGTCAACGGGAAGTTCTGGAAGATGATGTGCGCGTTGGGAAAATCGGCGGCCAGCTTTTCCATGGTCGGCTCAGCAGCTTTGCAGTGCGGGCACTGGAAATCAGCAAACTCGACCAGGACGAGATCACGCGGAGCCGCGCCTTCCCACGGACCCGTTGCGCGGCTCAGCAGCGTGGCGCGGTTTTCGTCATAGGGACGCGCGCCAAAGGGAAGAATTTCGCCGCCGGCGATGATGTGCTTTCCGTCAGGCATGGTGAAGAACTGAAGCGCGCTGAGCTGAGGCTTGTCGCGTGTGCCGACAATAACGACCACATTGGCGACGCCATCGATCTGGGTCCTGGCGATGCGCTGCACCTGAAACAATCGGCTGGAGTCATAGCCCCAGGTCGCCTTGAGAAATGCATTGACCTGATCGACTGTGGGCGTTGTGGCGGTGAAGTCCTTCGGATCAGGCTTGGGGAAGACCGGCCCTGCGATTGCACCCGCACCCTGAGCCGGAGCAGGAGGAATATTCTGTTGTGCGCAGGCGACGGGGACAAGAACAGTGGCGCAAAGTGCCAGCAACAGCAGGTTACGAGAGGAAGACAGAAACTTCAATGGCGATTCTCCTTTGTTTACAGAGGCACGCAACGTGCAATGCGGCATCTACTGGTTTATACCTGACGGTGAGCGGCTATGGGAAATCTGCGGCCGCTGCCGAACGATTTGGGAGTGACTTTGAGCACGGGCGCGGCCTGCTGACGCTTGTATTCGCTGCGTTCCACCAGCGCGACCACGGACTCGACAAGAGGCCGAGCGAAACCGGAGCGCAGGATGATCTCCTCCGTCGATTCGCCGCGCTCGATGTAGGCGGCGAGAATGGGATCGAGCACATCGTAGGGTGGCAGGGAGTCGCTGTCCTTCTGATCCGGGCGTAACTCAGCCGATGGAGATTTGGTGAGGATGGCCTGCGGAATCACCTCCTGCTCACGATTGATCCAGCGACAGAGATCATAGACGCGCGTCTTGAGCAAGTCGCCGATCACGGCAAGAGCGCCGACCATATCGCCGTAAAGCGTGCAGTATCCAACCGACATCTCCGATTTGTTTCCTGTGGTGAGCACCAGACGGGAAAACTTGTTGGAGATGGCCATGAGCAGCGTGCCACGGATGCGCGACTGGAGATTTTCTTCGGTGAGATCCGGCGAGCAGCCCTCGAACAGTGACTGGAGTGTCTGGGTGAAGGTCTGAAAGATGGTCTGAATGCCAACAACCTCAAAGCGCACCCCGAGATTATGTGCAAGCTGTTGGCTGTCTTCGATGGATCCTGGAGAAGAATACTGGCTTGGCATCCCGAGGGTGAGCACGTTGTCTGCACCGAGAGCGTGCGTGGCAATCACGGCGACCAGAGCTGAATCGATGCCGCCGCTCAGGCCGATGACTGCCTTGCGAAAGCCGGTTTTGTGAATATAGTCGCGGGTGCCAAGGACGAGCGCGTCGAAAAGCTCCTGCTCTGCCACTGGCTGAGTCGCAGGCGGCTCGGCTGCGCGTTCGACGATGCCGGAATCGAGAGGAGCGAGGCCGCATAGTTCAGCGGAGTCGACATAGACGAGGTCTTGCTGGAAGGCGGCAGCTTGTGCGAGACACTGACCGGAAGCATCGAGGGCAAACGAGGAGCCGTCGAAGACGAGACTGTCATTGCCGCCGACCTGATTGACAAAGACGACAGGCAGGCGGTGACGCGTCGCGATGGTCTGAAGCATGCGCCTGCGAATGGCGGGCTTGCCAACCCAGTATGGCGAGGCTGAGAGGTTGATGAGCAGCGTCGGGCGATCCGCAGCCAGGCGTTCAATGGGATCGACGGGATAGAGGCGCTGCGGCCAGAAATCCTTGTCGTTCCAGGCATCTTCACAGATGGTGATGGCCAGCCGCTCTCCTTCCCATGCGCAGATGGACTGTTCGTTTGCGGGAGCAAAGTAACGCTGCTCATCGAAGACATCGTAGAAAGGCAGCAGCATCTTCTGCTGCTGGAAGACGATGCACCCGTGATCGAGCAGCAGTGCGACGTTGATGGCGGGCTTGCCGCTACCGTCGGGTGCGGGCAGCGCAACACCGAGCAGGATTGCAATGGGAAGCTCGGCAGTGATCTGCTGGAACGACTCAACGGAAGCCTGGCAGCGGACAAGAAAGGAAGCCTTGTCGAGCAGATCCGCCGGTGGATAGCCGGGGATGGCCAGTTCCGGAAAGACGATCAAACGAGCCTGTGCAGCCGCCGCGCGACGGACTGCGTCTTCAATCTGTTTGGAATTTGCCGCGAAGTCCCCAACAGTGGGGTTGGTCTGGGCAAGAGCGATCTTCACAGTATTAGTGTAACTGAGATGCGCCAACACCTGAGCCCGCGAACCCGATGGGGCGTAAACCAGATTTGCCGCAACGCCGCGATGGAAGCATGACCAACCGGAGTGACGATCAGGAGCCGGTGCCGGCAAAGACTACGCCGATGGTGCGAAGGATGATCTTGAGATCGAGCCAGAGGCTCCAGTTTTCGATGTAGCTGACATCGAGCGAGATGTAGCTGTCAAAGGATGGATCCTGCCGTGCCTGAACCTGCCAGAGTCCCGTGATGCCTGGGGTGACGTCCAGACGGCGCAGATGAGCCAGCCGATACTGGCGAACTTCGCTGGCGATGGGCGGACGCGGACCAACGATGCTCATGGTGCCATTGAGAACGTTGAAGAACTGGGGCAGCTCGTCCAGGGAATATTTGCGAAGGAACGCTCCCACACGTGTGACGCGTGGATCGCGTTTCAACTTGAAGAGAATGCCTTCTCGCTCGTTCATGTGCATGAGTTCGGCACGACGACGCTCCGCATCCTGAACCATGGTGCGGAACTTGATGCAGCGGAAGACATTGCCTTTGCGCCCGATGCGCTCGGAGAGATAAAAGATGGGGCCTTCGGAATCGAGCCGTATGGCAAGGGCGATGAGCAGCATGACCGGGGAAAGAATTGCGAAGACGAGCACCGAGAAGAAGACATCAAAGATGCGCTTGAGTACGAGCGCAACTTCGGGAATTTCGCTGCGGTACAGAGGAATCGTGGGAAACTGCCCGATGTACTCGACATTGTTGCTCCAGGCCAGCCCGTCATAGAGATCCGGCACAACCCGGAGATCAATGCCACTTTCCCGCGCGCGTTCCAGGGTCAGGTTGATGACGCTGCGCTCGCAGACAGCGGTGAAGAATATCTCATCCACGAAGTGCTGCCGGGCATAGTCAAAGAGCTGGTCGAGTGGACCAAGCAGTTCGTCTGCTGTGCGGAATTCATGGAGGTTATCCACGCCCGGAACATAGACAAAACCCTTGAAGACAAAACCAAGCTGGCGCATATTTTGCAGATGATGCCGCAAGGCGAGCGCTTCTGCGCCGAGACCTACGATGATGACGTTGCGGGTGTTGATGCCACGTTCAAAGCGGTGATACATGGCGGTGCGGAAAAGCGCGCGGCGCAGCGCCAGGCCGACAGTAATCAAAAGCACCGAGATGAGCACGATGCGGCGCGGAACCATTTCGGCATGGAGCAGATAGAGCGCCCCCATAAGCATGAGTGTGGTGATGAGGCAAGCCTGAAGGCTGAGACGCTGCTCATGCAAGTGGCTCGCCAGTCGGACCGGGCTGTAAAGAAGCAGGCTGCGGTTGACCAGGATGAGCACAGCAATAAAGCCGACCAGGAGCGCTGTGAGCACACCGACGGTTTCACCCTGAATGAGCTGACTGTGGACAAAACTTCGAGCGCCGTTCAGAGGCGAAATGTGAAGGTCGATGACTGTGGCGGCGGTGACGGCGAGCAAAACAGTGATGGCATCCAGCGCCATCCAGCCGAGAATGCTGCCGCGCGCCGTTTGATAACGACCGGTTTGGCTGGTTGGACGAGGATGTTTCGTCGGTGGCTGGTTGTTCGCAGCTATCGGTTTATGAAGTTCAGGTGTCGCCATGGCAATCCAACCTCCCTTCCCATAGATCCCTGCAGGATTCGAGAGCCTGCCGTGAATCCAGAAAAGTGCCGAAAGCACTGAAGTCCGAGAGTAAGAACAGAGGTCTGCATCCGCTTAATGCTATTGGGCCTGAGTCGCTCGGCAATAGAGAAAGCTAACTCAAATTGTTAGAGATATCATACCGCTGAATATATGAAGCAAATAAAAATTATCAGATTACTAAATTGTCAGAAATATGCGCTTCAGTAACGTGCGCCTTGACGTCACGGCGCCGGACACTGGAAGTGCTTATTCTTCTCCTGTATAGAGTTAGCAGATTCAGAATCAGGGTTACGCAAGAGCAAGAGGCGACAGGCTCCGGTTTCACAGGAAGAGTAGTCGAGATTCCTGGAGGTACGTTCGATGGACTGCGGCGATATCAGCGTAAAACTTTACTAAAAGTGGATGGGCTGTAACAGCTTCCATGGAATACCATTCAGTTTGTTGTCGGCAAGATATGGAGGTTTTCCATAGGCAGGCGCTTGACTGGATTTGCAGAGGCGGCGGGTTGCCGCCTCTGTCGTTGAGGGAAAGTGGTTGAGGAATTGAGATTTGCGCGTCAGGCTCCGTGACCCAGGCCTGGTGAATCAGGCTTTGGGGGTGACGCGGATGAGGTTGCGGGCTAGTTCGTCCCAGCGCGTGAGCAGAACTTTGCCGCAGGCGCTGTCGGTTTTGGCGACGTGGAGATCGACGAGTTCGCGGATGGATCGCTGGGCGGCGAAGTCGAGGTCGAGGTAGCGTTCGGCGACGAGGAAATCCGGGTGGTAGAGGCCGTCTTCGATGAAGGATGCTTTGTCGTCGTAGATCCAGGCGAGGCCGCCGGTCATGCCGGCGCCGAAGTTGATGCCGGTGTCGCCGAGGATGACGGCGAGTCCGCCGGTCATGTATTCGCAGCCGTGGTCGCCGCAGCCCTCGACGATGGCCAGCGCGCCGGAGTTGCGGACGGCGAAGCGTTCGCCGGCGCGACCGGCGGCGAACAGCGAGCCGGAGGTTGCGCCGTAGAGGGCGACGTTGCCGAGGATGACGTGGCGTGTGCTCTCACGCGCGGCGCGGCCCTGGGGACGCAGGATCAGCTCACCTCCGCTGAGTCCCTTGCCGACGAAGTCGTTGGCAAGGCCGTCGAGGCAGAGGGTCATGCCTGAGACGGCGAAGGCTCCGAAGGACTGGCCGGCGACGCCGTGCATGGAAAAGCTGAGCGGTGCGCCGGTGGCGGAGGGATTCTGGGTGCGAAGCTGGGCGAGTTTGCCGGCGAGTCGCGCGCCGATGGTGCGGTCTTCGTTGGTGATGCGCGTGGTGAGCGAGTAGGGCTGGTTGGCGCGCCAGGCGGCGAGTGCCGGTTCGACCCAGGCGTCGTCGAGGGCGGGACGGTCTTCGGGGCGGTCGTTGCGCGCGCCCATCCAGCGTATGGCGGTGCCGGTTTCCGCGGCGATGCGCGCGGCGGCGAGGACGGGTGAGAGATCGAGCGCGCCGTCGAAGCGGATCTGCTCAAGCAGGTCGGTGCGTCCGGTGGCCGAGGCGAGCGAGGGAAGGCCGAGCGTGGCGAGCAACTGGCGGAGTTCTGTGGCCAGTTCTTCGCAGAAGCGGACGACGTGCTCGGGCTTGCCGCGGAATTTGGCGCGGAGTTCCGGGCGCTGAGTGGCGATGCCGGTGGGGCAGGTGTTGAGGTGGCACTGGCGAGCCATGTCGCAGCCCAGCGCGACGAGGACGGCGGTGCCGAAAGCGAACTCATCGGCACCGAGCAGGGCGGCGATGAGGATGTCGCGGGCGGTGCGCAGGCCGCCGTCGGTGCGCAGGCGGACGCGACCGCGCAGGCCGTTGTGGACGAGCACCTGCTGGGCTTCGGCGAGGCCGAGTTCCCAGGGGTCACCAGCGTACTTGATGCTGGACAGGGGCGATGCGCCGGTGCCGCCGGAGTGGCCGGCGATGACGATGTAGTCGGCGTAGGCCTTGGCGACGCCGGCGGCGATGGTGCCGACGCCGCACTCGGAGACGAGCTTGACGCCGACGGCGGCTGCGGGGTTGACGCGCTTGAGATCGTAGATGAGCTGCGCGAGGTCTTCGATGGAGTAGATGTCGTGATGCGGCGGCGGAGAGATGAGCTGCATGCCGGGCTGGGCGTGGCGCAGGCGTGCGATCAGCTCGGTGACTTTGTGGCCGGGGAGCTGGCCGCCTTCGCCGGGCTTGGCACCCTGTGCGATTTTGATTTCGATCTCTTCGGCGTGGATGAGGTATTCGGCGGTGACGCCGAAGCGTCCGCTGGCGACCTGTTTGATTTTGTTGTTGAGCAGCGAGGGCGCACCGTCGATGGGCGAGTAGACGGCAGGGTCTTCGCCGCCTTCGCCGGTGTTGGAGCGCGCGCCGATGAGGTTCATGCCCTGGGTGATGGTCTGGTGCGCCTCTGGCGAGAGCGAGCCGAAGCTCATGGCCGAGGCGATGAAGGTGCGTACGATGGTGCCGGTCGGCTCGACGGCGTCGAGGGCGAGTTCCGGGCCGGCGGGACGGATTTCGAGCAGGTCGCGGAGGTTGGCAGGCTGCGCTTCCCTGGCCTGCTCGGCGAAGGACGACCACGGAGCGAGCGCGAGCGCCGCGCCTTGTTTGGTGGAGCCGACGACGGACTGGAGCGCGCGAACGGTCTGCGGCTGCCAGGCGTGGGATTCGGCTTCGTCAGCCTTGCGGAAGCGGATGAAGCCGTAGTCGGGCAGATCGCGCGCGGCGGCGGCGGGCGGGCGAGCGATGGAGGTGACGAGGGAACCGGAATCGGGTTCCGGTGACGACTCGGACGGTGTGGCGGAGTCATCCTGCCAGTTGGAGCGGATGAGCTGCTCAACCTGGGCAAAGCCGAGGCCAGAGAGCGGGGATGGCGCACCGGAGAAACACTTGCGCGTGACCTCGTCGGCGAGGCCGAGGATGTCGAAGAGATGAGCGCCTCGGTAGCTGTCCACGACGCTGATGCCCATCTTGGACATGACTTTGGCAAGACCGAGTTCGAGCGCGTGGAGGAGATTGCGCTCGCCGTCGAGGGGCTGGACGGCGTTTGCGGTTTCAATGGCGAGCCAGGGACAGATGGCCCCGGCACCCATGCCGAGCAGGACGGCGACGTGATGAATCTCGCGGCAGTCACCGGCCTCGACGGCGAGGCCGACTTCCGCGCGGACGCCCTCCTGAATGAGGCGGCGATGAACAGCTCCGACGGCCATGGCCATGGGGATGGGCATGGCGGTGACGGAGGCAGCGCGATCGGTGAGCAGCAGAATCTTTGCGCCCTGCGCGACCTGCTCGACGGCGGTACGGGTGAGCAGATCAAGACCTGATTCCAGGGAATCATTGGCGGAAAAGAGGCAGTCGAGGATTTCGACAGGCAGCTCGGCGGCGTGCGGGTGACGGCGCTGACCGAGGCGATCCATCTGGGACAGCGTGAGCAAAGGCGAAGCCAGCGAGAGGCCGGGTAGCGGTTCGCGCCGTTCGAGGATGTGAGGCCAAGGCCCGAGACGGGTGTGCATCTGGAGGACGACAGCCTCGCGGAGCGGATCGATGGGAGGATTGGTGACCTGAGCGAAGCGCTGGCGGAAGAAACTGTACAGCGAGCGCGGGGCGCGGGCCAGCGGCGCGATCGGGGTGTCGTCGCCCATGGACCAGACGGCATCCTTGCCCTCCGCGGCCATGGGCGCGAGGATCATGCGCACGTCTTCGCGGCTGTAACCGAAGCGATGCTGGAGGCGGTTGAGTTCGGCGGCTTCGATGGGCTGCCAGGGATTGTCGGCGACGAGGGGCGTGTCGCGCTGGACGAGATCCTGATAATTACCGGCAGTATCGAAGCGAGCGAGCAGTTCGTCGTTTTCAAGAAACTCGTGGGTTTCGAGATCGGCGAGGATCATCTGGCCGGGACCGAGTCGACCGGAGTGGATGACGCGCTCCGGATCGATGTCGACGAGGCCGACTTCGGAGCCGGCGTAGACGAGGCCATCGTCAGAGAGCGAGAAGCGGCAGGGACGCAGTCCGTTGCGGTCGAGGATGGCACCGACCTGGCGGCCGTCGGCGAAGGCCAGCGCGGCAGGGCCGTCCCACGGCTCGATGCAGTCGCCGCTGTACTGGAGGAACGAGGAGCGGTTGCCATGATTGGCGGGCGGGACCAGCATACGAATGGCTTCGGCGAGGGTGCGCCCGTTTTGCGAAAGCAGCTCGGCGACTTCGTCAAGCGAAGTGGAATCTGAGCCGCCACTGGTGAGGATGGGATAAAGATCAAGCGGCATGGTGGCGGCGCGGGCCTCCATGCGGGAACGGTTGCCCCAGATGGTGTTGATCTCGCCGTTGTGAGCCAGCGCGCGGAAAGGCTGCGCGCGATCCCACGAGGGCAGAACGTTGGTGGCGTAGCGCTGATGGAAGATGGCAAAGGGCGTGGCAAAGGCCGGATCCGCGAGGTCGGGGTAACAGTCGGCAAGGAGACGACCGGCGCAAAGCGCTTTGTAGATGATGGTCGAAGAAGAAGAGCTGACGACGTAGCCAGAAGCCTGGGAGCGCTCGAAGTGCTTGCGCGCGAGATAGAGGCGGCGGTCGAAGTCCGCCGGATCATCGGTGGTGACGAGCACCTGGCAGATGCGTGGCATGGAGGATGCGGCGATGGGTCCGAGCACCTCTTTGCGGACCGGGACGGAGCGCCAGGCAAGGACGGTAGCGCGCTGGGCGGCGAGCGCGTTGTCGAGCAGCTTGCGCTGGGCGGAGTCGTCGTCGGGCAGAAAGGCGACGACGACGCCGAGGGGTTTTTGCGGCTGGAGCGTGAGGCCGACAGAGGCCAGCAGAAGTTCACGCGGGATGGCGGTCATGAGTCCGACACCGTCGCTGGATTTGCCGTCGGCGGCGACGGCTCCGCGATGCTCGAGGCGAGCAAGCGCGGTCAGTGCGTGACGAAGGATGGCATGAGAGGGGTCGCCGGAGAGCTGCGCGATAAAGCCGACGCCGCAGGAGTCGGAGTCAAAACGCGGGTCGATGAGCGTGGGAAACGCGTAGGGCGAGGTGTGTGCGGCAACAGAAGAAGACAGATAAGAATGCCAGTCCATAAATGATGGTACGACCTTTTCTCTACAAAATTCCAGCGCCGGGTGCAGAGTACGGGATAGACCTCCGGCGCGTGCCGCGAGCAGGTGGAAGGCGGAACGAAAGGAGGATGAGAAAACAAGCGCAGCGCTTTGCATATTTATACAAAGATGCGTATATTTATGCAAGTGTTTGTGCACTTTGCCGACAGAATCCAGCAGAGAGCAGCGAAGACAAGGCGAAGATGAAGCTGGAACGACATAATGCGATTCGGGAGCTGGTGAGCAGCACGGCGATCCAGAGCCAGGACGAGCTGAGGCGCAAGCTGAGGCGGCGCGGGCTGGTGGTGACGCAGGCGACGCTGTCGCGCGATATGCACGAGCTGCACCTGATGAAAGGTCCGGATGGGTATACGTTTGCGAATGGGAACGGAGCCGCGCCGGTGGCGCTGGATGATCGCCCGCCGAGCGTGGAAGAGGTATTGGACAGCTTCGGACTGCGGTGCGATCAGGCGATGAATCAGGTGGTGATCCGGACGGTGATGGGCGGTGCGCAGCCGGTGGCGGCGTCGCTGGATTACGAGGACTGGGCGGAGATTGTGGGCACGATTGCGGGCGATGACACGGTGCTGCTGGTGTGTCCGACGCCGCAACTGGCGAGCGAAGTGACGAAGCGGTTGAAGAGGATGTTGGAAGGATGAGCGCGGCAGTGAAGACGGCAGTGATGGGTGTGAGCGGATACACGGGCGCGGAGCTGGTGCGCCTGCTTGCGCGGCATCCGCGGTTGCAGGGCGCGCGGCCTGTGCTGATGGCGCGTGCGGAAAGCGCAGGCGGGAGGATTGGCGCGCTGCATCCGGTGCTGGAAGACGCGAGCGGAACGGGCCTGATTCCTGTCGAGCCGTTTTTGTGGGAGACGCTGACGGAGCGCGGTGTGGAGGTTCTGTTTCTGGCGACGCCGCATGAGAGCGCTCGGGAACTGGTGCCGGAAGCTGCTGCGCGCGGGCTGCGCGTGATCGATCTGAGCGGAGCGTGGCGTCTGGACGAGGCGGAGAATCGCGCGGTGTATGGATTTGAGGACGCGGATCAAGCGCGCGCGGCGGCGGTGCAGCGCGAGGCTGTGTACGGGATGCCGGAGTTGCATCGGCAGCGGATTCGCGGCGCGAGGATTGTGGCCAATCCGGGCTGCTATGCGACGGCGGCGATTCTGGCGCTGAAGCCGCTGATGGCCGCAGGCGTGGTGGATGCGGATGCGGGCGTGATCTGCGACGCGAAGAGCGGCGTGAGCGGCGCGGGCAAGGCTGCGACGGCGACGACGCATTTCATGCACGCGGCGGAGAATCTGTCGGCGTATGGAGTGTTTACGCATCGGCATGTGGGCGAGCTGCTGGAGCAGTTGGGGATGGGGCGCGAGTCGATGACGTTTACGCCGCATCTGCTGCCGATTGCGCGCGGGATTCTGGCGACGAGCTATGTGCGGCTGACGAAAGCGATGACGCAGGAGAAGGTCTCTGCGATTTACGAGAATTTTTACGCGGGCAGCCCGATGGTGCGGCTGCGTGGCGCGAGCCTGCCGGAGATTCAGTTTGTGGCGCGGACAAACTACTGCGACGTGGGCTGGCGGGTTGCAGCAGATGGGCGGCGCGTGGTGATCGTGAGCTGCCTGGACAACCTGCTGAAGGGCGCGTCAGGACAGGCGGTGCAGAACCTGAATGTGATGATGGGCTGGCGCGAGTCGGAGGGTCTGGAATGAGATTTGTGGTGAAGCTGGGCGGCGCTGGTCTGGTGGACGATGCGCTGCTGGCGGGCAGCGTCAGGGCGATTGCGGCGATGGGAAGCGCGGGACATCAGGTGGCGGTGGTGCATGGCGGAGGCGTGCAGTTGACGCGCGCGCTGGAGGCGATGGGACACAGGAGCGAGTTTCGCGACGGACTGCGCGTGACGGACGCGAAGACGCGCGATGTGGCGCTGATGGTTTTTGCCGGTGAGGTGAACAAGCGTCTGGTGGCGGCGCTGGCGGGAGTGGGACAGGCGGCTGTGGGGATGTGTGGCGGGGATGGAATGCAGTTTCGCGCGCGGCGGAAACGGATGGAGCCGGACCTGGGATTTGTGGGCGAGATTGCGTCGAGCGATCCGCGATGGATGGAAGCGATCTGGGGGTTGCGCGGCGTTCCGGTGCTGGCTCCGGTGGCGCTGGGATTTGACGGGGAGTATTACAACGTGAATGCCGACGAGATGGCGGCGGCGTGTGCGCGCAGCGTGAAGGCGGATGCGCTGGTGTATCTGACGGATGTGCCGGGAGTGCGGGGTGCCGATGGCGAGGTGTTGCGCTGGCTGAGTATTGATCAGATTGCGGAGATGACGCGGACGGCGGTGATCTCCGGCGGGATGCTGCCGAAGCTGGGAGCGTGTCGCGAGGCGCTGCTGCATGGGGTGAAGCGGGTGAGGATTCTGCCGGCGGCGGCGGCGGCTCGACTGCCGGAGCTTTGCTCGGCGAGGATTGAGGAAGGAACCGAGGTGATGGTGGCATGAGTGTGGAAACCGTGAGCGTGGAAACGAAGTCGATGCTGGGTGAGTTGCAGGCTGCGGAGGCAAGGCTGCTGGTGCCGACGTATGAGCGGAATGCAGTCGTGTTTGAGCGCGGCGAAGGCGTGCATCTGATCGATGAGCACGGCGAGCGGTATCTGGACCTGCTGAGCGGGATTGGCGTGAATGCGCTGGGGTATGCGCATCCGGCGATTGAGCGCGCGATTGTAGAGCAGAGCCGCAGGCTGATTCACACATCGAATCTGTATTTTCATCGCGGACAGGCGGAGCTGGCCGAGCGGCTGGTGGAGCGCACGGGGCTGGATCGCGTGTTCTTTGCCAATACCGGCACGGAAGCGTGGGAGGGTGCGCTGAAGTTTGCACGCGCACATGCGGGGCTGTTGCGCAGCGAAGGCAGGGAAATCGGAACGAGGTTTCTGGCCGTCGAGCAGAGCTTTCACGGGCGGACGTTCGGCTCGGTGGCGACGACGCACAAGAAGAAGTATCGCGAGCCGTTTGAGCCGGTGATGCCGGGCGTGGAGTTTGTGCGCTTCAATGATGTGGACGACCTGAGGGCGAAGTTTTCAACGGATGTTTGCGCGGTGCTGGTGGAGTCGATTCAGGGCGAGGGCGGGATACGTCCACTGTCAGCGGAGTTTGCCGCGGCGGCGCGCGAGCTGACGCGGGAGTCGGGCGCGCTGCTGGTGGTGGATGAGATTCAGGCAGGGATGGGACGCACGGGCAAGTGGTTTGGGTATCAGCATCTGGGGATTCTGCCGGATGTGACGACGATTGCCAAGCCGCTGGCGGGCGGAATTCCGCTGGGCGCGATTGTGTGTACGGATGAAGTGGCGCGGGCGATTCATCCGGGGATGCACGGGACGACGTTTGGCGGCGGGCCGCTGGCGTGCGCGGTGGCGATTGCGGTGATCGATACGATGGAGCGCCAGGGGCTGCTGGCACATGCAGCGGAGGTGGGTGGATATTTTCAGCAGCGGTTGCGCGAGTTGCAACAGCGTCATGCGGCGATGGTGGAAGTGCGCGGCCTGGGGCTGATGGTGGCCGCAGAACTGGATTCGGCAGCGCTGGCGAAGCAGGTGGTGAAGCGGCTGCTGGAGCGCAGAATTCTGATCAACTGCACCAGCGATACGGTGTTGCGCTTCCTGCCGCCGCTGGTGGTGACGCGCGCGCAGATTGATGAGGCTGTGGAAGCGCTGGATGCTGTGCTGAGCGAAGCAGACGTGAAGAAGGAAGCGCAGACGGCGGGAGGAAAAAGCAATGGCTAGCGGGATGCTGGTGCGCGATCTGGCGCCGGAGGTGGATATGAGCGGAGATGTGGATATTGCAGAGGCGATGAAGCGGCTGGCGGGGAAAGACCTGTGCTCGATCAGCGACCTGACGAGCGGCGAAACGCGCGCAATCCTGAAGCTGGGCCATGAGGTGAAGCGGAATCCGCGCGCGTATCGGCAGGCGCTGGACGCGAAGCAGATGGTGCTGATGTTTGAGAAGGCGAGCCTGCGCACACGGCTGAGCTTTGAGGCAGGAATCAATACGCTGGGCGGGAATGCGGTGTTTTTCGACCAGACGAATTCGCCGCTGGGCGAGCGCGAGTCGATTGCCGATGTGGCGCGGAATGTGGAGCGATGGGTGGACGTGATTGTGCTGCGCACGTATGCGCACGACACGATTACGGAGATGGCGGCACATGCGCGCGTGCCGGTCATCAATGCGCTGTCGGACTTTGAACATCCGTGCCAGGCGCTGGCGGATTTCATGACGCTGGAAGAGCACTTTGGCACGGTGAAGAAGCTGAACTTTACGTATGTGGGCGATGGGAACAATGTGTGCCATTCGCTGATGATGGCCGGCGCGCAACTGGGCGTGAATGTGACGGTGGCGACGCCGCGCGGCTATTCACCGGATATCGAGATTGTGACGCGGGCGCGGGAGATTGCAGCGGAAAACGAATGCGAGATCCGGCTGACGCAGGACCCGATGGCGGGCGCGGAAGATGCTGATGCGGTGTATACAGATGTGTGCGTGAGCATGGGCTTTGAGCATGAATCGACGAAGCGCGCGCCGATCTTCCGACCGTTCCAGGTAAACGACGCGATGATGGCGCGAGCGAGGAACCATGCAGTGTTTATGCATTGCCTGCCGGCACGGCGTGGCGCGGAGGTGACGGATGCCGTGCTGGATGGGCCGCAGTCGATTGTGTTTGACCAGGCGGAGAATCGGATGCATGCGCAGAAGGCGCTGCTGCTGCTGCTGCTGGGCGGGCTGGACGGTTTGTCGGACGCGCGCGGCTAATTTTCCGCTGCGATGGAGGAAGGCGGACAGGCACTTCCTCCGCTCCATTTTTGTTTTTGAGGAAAGGTTGCTGAGATGTCGGTCATTCTGGAATCGCTGCCGGTTGGCGAGAAGGTTGGGATTGCGTTTTCCGGCGGGCTGGATACTTCCGCCGCGCTGCGCTGGATGCGGCTGAAGGGTGCTGTGCCGTATGCGTACACGGCGAACCTGGGGCAGCCGGATGAGGCGGATTATGAGGAGATTCCACGCAAGGCGCTGGAGTATGGCGCGGAAGAGGCGCGGCTGATCGATTGTCGCGGCCCGCTGGTTCGCGAAGGGATTGCGGCGCTTCAGGCGGGCGCGTTTCACATCTCGACGGCGGGCGTGACCTACTTCAATACGACGCCGATCGGGCGCGCGGTGACGGGCACGATGCTGGTGGGGGCGATGAAGGAGGATGGCGTCGAGATATGGGGCGATGGATCGACGTTCAAGGGCAATGACATTGAGCGTTTTTATCGCTACGGGCTGCTGGTGAATCCCGCGCTGAGGGTTTACAAGCCGTGGCTGGACGCGGCGTTCATTGACGAACTGGGCGGACGCGCGGAGATGTCGGCGTTCATGCAGCGGCAGGGCTTTGCGTACAGGATGTCGGCGGAAAAAGCGTACTCGACGGACTCGAATATTCTGGGCGCGACGCATGAGGCGAAGGACCTCGAACTGCTGTCGAGTTCGATGAAGATTGTTGCGCCGATCATGGGCGCGGCGTTCTGGCGGGAGGATGTGGAGATACGGCCGGAGCAGGTGGTGATTCGGCTGGAGCAGGGATTTCCGGTGGCGATCAACGGGCGGAGCTACGATGATCCGGTGGAGCTGATGCTGGAGGCGAATCGCATTGGAGGGCGGCATGGGCTGGGCATGTCGGACCAGATTGAGAATCGGATCATCGAAGCGAAGTCGCGCGGAATTTATGAAGCGCCGGGACTGGCGCTGCTCTTCATCGCCTACGAACGACTAATTACGGGCATTCACAATGAAGATACGATCGAGCAGTATCGCGAGAATGGGCGCAAGCTGGGACGGCTGCTCTATCAGGGCCGGTGGTACGACTCGCAGGCGATCATGCTGCGCGAGGCGGCGCAACGGTGGGTGGCAAAGCCGCTGACAGGCGAAGTGACGGTGGAGTTGCGGCGCGGAAACGACTACTCGATTCTGAATACGGAGTCGCCGAACCTGACGTTTCATCCGGAGCGGCTGAGCATGGAGAAGACGGAATCGGCGTTTTCGCCGCGTGACCGCATTGGGCAATTGACGATGCGCAATCTGGATATTGCGGACACGCGCGAGAAGCTGATGCAATATGCGGCGGCCGGGCTGGTGACGCTGAGCGAAGGCAGCCGAATGCTGAAGCTGAACAGTACGAACGAAAAGGACTAGCGCAGGAAGGCATGTCGAACGAACAACAATCCGCGAAGATGTGGTCAGGGCGATTTCGAGAGCCGCTGGATCCGGAGTTTGAGGCTTGGCAGCGCTCGATTCTGTTTGACTTTCAACTGCTGCCGCAGGAGACGCGCGCGAGCAAGGCGCATGGCTCGGCGCTGTGCGCGGCGGGCGTGTTGAACGAAGCGGAGACGCGCGCGATTCGCGAGGGTCTGGACGCAGTGTCGGCGCGCTATGCTGGGGCCAGCGTGGAAGCGGCGCTGCGCGATTATCCTTCTGCCGAGGATATTCATCATCTGGTGGAGCTGGCGTTGACGTCGGAGATTGGTCCGCTGGCGCTGAAGTTGCATACGGGGCGGAGCCGGAATGAGCAGATTGCGACAGATTTGCGGCTGTTTGTTCGCGAGGAGATCACGCGTGTGCAGGCGGCGCTGCTGGAGTGGGCCGAGGCATTGCTGAGCAGGGCGAGCGAAGCCGGTGAGGCGGTGATGCCATCGTATACGCACATGCAGCGAGCGGAGCCGGTGTTGGTGGCGCATTGGCTGCATGGCTATGCGGAGATGCTGCTGCGCGATGCAACGCGGCTGGAAGATTGCCGTCGAAGGCTGAATCGCTGTCCGCTTGGGTCGGGCGCGGTGGCTGGAGCGACGCTTGCGCTGGACCGGGAGATTGCGGCGCGGGAGCTGGGATTTGACGCGCCGACGGCCAACAGCATGGATGCGACGAGCGATCGGGATTTTGCGCTGGAGTATGCGCAGGCGCTGACGTCTGTGGCGCTTCACGCGTCGCGTTTTGCCGAGGAGATGGCGCTGTTTTCGAGCGCCGAGTATGGATTCGTCGAATTGCCGGAGCGCTATTCGACGGGTTCGAGCGCGATGCCGCAGAAGAAGAATCCGGATCTGGTGGAGCTGGTGCGCGGGCGCGTGGGCAGGATTTTTGGCGCGGCGTCGGCGTTGACGCTCACGATCAAAGGACAGCCGCTTGCCTACAATAAAGACATGCAGGAGACACAGGAGCCATGTTTTGCGTTGAGCGGAACGAGCCGGATGATTGGACTGCTGGCGGGATTTACGCGCGAGGCGAGCTTCCGCCTGGAGCGAATGCGCGAGGCGGCGGCGACAGGCTATCTGAATGCGATGGCGGCGGCGACGTATCTGGTGAGCAAAGGTGTGGCGTTTCGCGTGGCGCACGAGAAGATCGGCCATGCGGTGCGTTTTGCGCTGGACCGGGGCGTGGAGCTGAATGAGCTGAGCCTGGAAGAGCTGCGGCAGTTTGGACCGGAGTTTGATGCGGATTTCTTTGACGCGGTGGAGCTGATGGCGACGGTGGATTGCCATGATGTGGTGGGCGGCACGGCGCGAAGACGGGTGCAGGCGGCGCTGGCAGCGGCAGCGGCGGAGGTTGAGCGATTGCGCATGGCCAACACGACGACGGAGATGAGCGATGCGTGTGCGTAAGGCGCGATTGCAGGACGCGACGAACATCTTTGAGCTGGTGAACAGCCTGAGCGGAGATGGAACGCTGCTGAAGCGGCAGTTTGCGGAGATTTGCGAGAATGTGCGCGACTTTACGGTGGCGGAGTCGGAGACGGGCGTGTTTCTGGGCTGCGGAGCGCTGCATTTGTATGGTCCGCATCTGGCTGAGGTGCGATCGATTGTGATGACGCCTGGCGCGAAGGGCAAGGGTGCGGGCGGCGCGGTGCTGCGCGCGCTGCTGGACGAGGCGGAAGAGCATGGCATCCAGTCAGTGTGCCTGTTTACGCGGATTCCGGATTTCTTTTTCCGGTTCGGTTTTCGTGTGGTGGAAGACAAGGCGGAGTTGCCGGACAAGATCTTCAAAGATTGCCAAAGCTGTCCGCGGCTGCATCGCTGCGATGAGGTAGCGATGGTGCGAGGGCGGATTCCGCGTGTGTCGATTCTGGGTCCGAAACATGAGGCCGAGCAACTGGTGCGGATTGGCTAGTCTTTGCTGAATGGATGAACCTGGCTCAGGCCGAGTCCGTGCTGACGAGCGACTTGCTGAAAAAAACCGAGTGTTGCATCCATGACCTGCTTCCGGGAGAAGTTCTCCGCGGCCCGAGCGCGCGCTGCTGCGCCCAATCGATGACAGAGCGCAGGATCGCGCAGAAGCTGGAGCAGTGCGGCGGCAAGCGCGGCGGAGTCTTCGACGGGAACGAGCAGCCCGGTGTGGCCGTCATGAACAGCGTCGCGCGCGCCGGTGGCGCGGGTGGTGACGATGGGCAGAGCGGTGGCCGCGGCCTCCAGGGCGGAGTTGGAGAATCCTTCGCGATGGGTGGGCAGGACAAAGACGTTCATGGCGCGGTAATAGCCGGCAACGTCGTGGACAAAGCCGGTGAGGACGATCTGTGGGTGGCGATGGATGCGCGCGATGAGCGAGGCATCGAGGCGGTCTTCGGAATGGTCGATCCAGCCGACGAGCAGGAGCCAGGTTTGCGGCAGCTCCGCGGAGATGCGGTCGAAGGCATCGAGGAGTTCGAGGATGCCCTTGTGGCGGGTGAGCCGCCCGACGAAGCCGAGAACCGGTGCGTCGGCGGGGATGGAGAGCTGGGTGCGCAGAGCGTGATTGCGCGATGCGGAGTGGTCGGGGTGAAAGCGTTCAAGATCGACGCCGTTGCTGCTGCCGTGGGCCAGGATGTGCATCTTTGAGCGGGGCGCAATGGCCAGCGCGACAGCGGCATCGAGCAGGCTGGGGCTGTTGCAGAGAACGAAGTGTGCGCAGGCGGCGGTGAGGCGTTCGGCGGCGAGAAGCAAGCGGCGCTGAAGGGATGATGCAGACTCCAGACGGAGGCCGCGAAGCGTGTGGATGCGAGCAGGGATGCGCAGCAGACGAGCGGCGAGCAGGCCGAGCAAAGCGGCCTTGGGCGTGCTGAAATCGACGATGGAAGGGCGAAGTCGGGCAAGGACCGCGAAGATGCGGAGGAAGGCCGCGAGATCGGCCACGGGCGCGATGCCGCGGCGGATGGGGATGGGATGGATGGCGACCTGCGGCTCGGCGGCAAGGCGATCGAGATGAACGCCGGGCGAGGCGATGACCGTGACGGCAAAACCGGCATCACGCAGAGTGAGAATTCGCTCGCGCAGGACGAGGAGCGTCTGGTCGCTGGTGACGCCGAAGAGGATGGTGCACGGTGAGGGGCGCGATGAGGGGCGAGGCTTCATGAGGGGTCATCCTCATTCTGCCACGAGGAATGCGTGGCGCGACGGTGAGAGCAGGCGGCGGCGAAGTATGCTGAGAAGCAGTCGAGGACGGAATGGGTGAGGAAACAAAAGCGTCGGAACCGGAGATCGCAAAGCAGGAGATCAGGCAATCGGGAAGGCGACGACGGATTCTGCTGATGGCTCCGCACCTGGGTGGGGGTGGTGCAGAGCTGGTGATGGCGCGCGTGGCGGCGGGTGTGGATCGGGCGCGGTTTGAGGTGCATGTGGCGGTGGTGACGGACGATGAGCCGGGGGCGGTACAGTTGCCGGAGTGGGTGACGGTGCATCGGCTGGAGGCGGGACGCGTGCGTCGAGCGGGACCGGGAGTGGTGCGGCTGATGGAGCGCATCCGTCCGGAGGTGGTGGTGCCGATGATGCTGCACCTGAGCGCGCTGGTGCTGGCGCTGAGGCCGCTGCTGCCGCGCGGAATGCGCATTGCGCCGCGAGTGAATACGACGGTTTCCAGAGCGCTGACGGGCGACGTGGAACGGCAGGTGTATGGATGGCTGATGCGGCGGGCTGATGGGGTGATCTGCCAGACGGAGGCGATGGCCGAGGATGTGCAGGCGGTTCTGGGCGTGGCGCGGGCGAAGACGTGGGTGGCGGCGAATCCGGTGGATGTGGAGGGAATTCGCGCTGCGGCGAGAAGATGGGCACGCGAGGGAACGAGCGAGCCGGTGCAGGTGTTGAGCGTGGGTCGGCTGGCGAAGGAGAAAGGCATGGACCTGCTGCTGGAGGCATGGGCGCGGGTGGCGAGTGTGGACGAGCACGCGCGGCTGACGATTGTGGGTGAGGGGGCGGAGCGGGATCGCCTGGAGGCGCTGCGTCGACGGCTGGGCCTGGAGGCGACGGTGAAGATGGTGGGGTTTGAGCCGGAGGTGGCGCGGTGGCTGGGATGGGCGGATGTGTATGTGCAGCCGTCGCGGTATGAGGGGATGCCGAATGCGCTGCTGGAAGCAGCGGCGGCGGGATTGGCGCTGGTGACGACGCCCTCAAGCGAAGGGGTTGTGCGGCTGCTGGATGGCTGCGATGGAGCGTGGATTGCGCGGGAGCCGAGCAGCGAAGCGCTGGCCGAAGCGCTGAGCGAAGCCGTGCAGCAGGCACGCGGCGGGGTGGGACGGTTGGAGCACCTATTTCTGGAGCCGTTTGCGCAGGCAACAGCGCTGAGGGCGTGGGAACAGTGTTTGGAGCGCGCAGCCGGAGCGTGCCGATGAGCCGCCACGTTGCGCTGGTGATTCCGACGATTGCCGCAGTGGGCGGAGCGGAGCGCATGACGCTGGAGCTGGCGGCCGGACTGGCCGGGAAAGAGTGGCGGGTGACGTTGATTGCGCTGAGCGGCGGGGCAACGGACCAGCAGGCGGCGTGGCTGAGAGAACGCGGGATCGGGTTTGTGACGCTTGGGATGCGGAAGGCGTGGATCGATCCGCGCGGGTGGAGGGTCTTTGTGCAATGGCAGCGCCGGGAGCGGCCGGATGTGCTGCATGGACATCTGGCGCATGGAGCGTGGTTTGCGCGCGCGGCGCGGTGGCTGGGAGCGCGCGGAGGAAGTGGTCCTGCGATTGTAGATACGCTGCACTCGACGCGCGTGGGTGGACGGTGGACGCGGTGGCTGTATCGGGCGACGAGCAGGCTGACGGACGGTGTGACGGCGGTGAGTGAAGCGGTGCGGCAGGCGGCGCTCGAAGCTGGACTGGCGGAGGATATCCGCGTGGTGAGAAACGGGATTGCGGTGGAGGCGTTTTCCACTGAGACCAGGCCGCGCGGAGAGACGTTTGTGTGGCTGGCCGTGGGACGGCTGGCGGCGGTGAAGGACTATCCGCGGCTGCTGCGCGCTTTTGCGCTGGTGTTGCGTGACGGACGTGGAGGGAGGTGTGGAAGCGCGCGGCTGGAGATTGCCGGCGATGGCGCGGAGCGCGAACGACTGGAAGCGATGGCGCGGGAGCTGGGCGTGAGCGAACAGGTGCGATGGCATGGCTTTTGCGAGAATGCGCGCGCGCTGTATGCCGGTGCGGATGGCGTGGTGCTGGCGTCGCGATGGGAGGGTTTGCCGGTTGGCCTGATGGAGGCTGCGGCGGCGGGTTTGCCGGTGGCGACGACGGCGACGGCAGGCGCGTTGGAGGTGGTGATTCCGGAGACGACGGGGGTTGTGGCGGTTGGCGAAGACGATGCGGCGCTGGCGGCAGCGATGGAGCGCGTGATGAGGATGGACGAGCATGAACGCCAACGGATGAGCGCAGCGGCGCGGGCACACGCGCTGGAGCAGTTCACGCGGGCGCGGATGGTGGCTGGGTATGAACGCGTCTATCGAGAGGCGCTGCGGCTGGAGGATGAGGCGTGAATCGATCAGAGCGGGATGTGCGGGCAGAGATGGTTGGCGATTCAGCGCGAGCCGAAAAACTGGCGAGCATGAAAGCGAAGATAGGCGCGCAGGGCGAAGAGGCGATCGGAGACGGACGGTGGAGCGATGGGCCACTCGCGAAGGACGCGGTCCACCGAGGTGAATTGCGCGTGGTGGAGTTCGAGGAAAGCTTCCAGACGGACCAGAAGCGCGGGTGTTGCCGTTGCCGGGTGCAGGCAGATGGTCCAAAGTCCGGGCGGCATGGGCATCGGCTCCCAAAGCTGCTGCGGAATCCAGGCGCAGTGGAAGGTGAGGTGCGGACGCGGGGCAAATCCGTCGGAGATGGTGGTGATGCCGTGGTGTCGGAGAGCCAGCAGCGTGGCGTGATCGAAGCCATGTCGCGGGGCTACCCAAAGAGTGGGTTGAAGGCCATGCGCGCGCAGGAGGGCGATTCCCTGCCCGATCCATTGGCGCTGAATGGAGGCGGGAATGCGGACAAACTCGCTGCGGCGGTGGAGCGGCACGAGTCCCCAGCCGCGCGCGGTGCAGAGATGACGATAGCCGTGGAGTGCGATGGCGGCTCCGGCGGATTGCAGGGCACGCATCTGTGGCCAGAAATCGGGATGGAGGTCATCCGAGGTGAGCGCAGAGACCTGGTCGGGATGCGCGCGGGCGGAGCGTGTGAGTGCTGGGTGCATCAGTGCGGGATCGCGATTGTCGGGAACGATGGCGAGGATGGGCTGGAGGTGGAAGCGATTGATGAGAGCCAGAAGCGCAGGCCACACTCCGGTGGGCATGGTTGGGGTGAGGTCGTCGATGCGCAGCAGATACTGGGCCTGGGCCGGCGATGGAACTAGCGAAGCGGAATGGATGGAATCGCTCATGCTGTGGCCGGAGAAGCGTCGGCGCTGCGCAGGATGCGACGCGCCCAGTAGGCGAGAAAAAGGAAGGTGGAGACCATCCAGAGCGAGGTGGCGAGCGCGATGCCGGCGACGCCCATCCAGCGCATGAGCAGCAGATTGAGCATGACGTCGAGCGCGAGATTGATGATTCCGCAGGCGAGGACGAGCGAGCTGCGGCGCATGGCCAGCAGGAAGCGGTAGAAGACGCGGCTGACGACGAAGAAGGGAATTTGCAGGGCAAACATGGATTGAACGAAGGCGACGAGAGCGGTGTCCTGCGCGCGAAAGGCGCCGTGCTGAAAGGCGAGCGCGATGATGGGGCGCGAAGCGAAGACGAGAATCGCGGCAAACGGAAGGGTGATGGCGGTGGCGAGCAGCGAGTATCGGCGAAGGATGGCACGGCAGCCGGGCCAGTCGCACGCGGCGATGCGCTGCGCGAAGTAGGGAGTGATGGCGGTGCTGATGGCTCCACCGAGGATGGCCATGAGGACGGCGGAGAATCGGCTGGCCCAGGTAAGAGCGGCGACGCTGCCGACGGGCAACCAGGAGGCCATGACCTGATCGGCTAGCAGGCCGCCGGTGGCGACGACGCAACTGAGCAGGATGGTGCCGTATTGGATGAAGAGGCGGCGAAGCTCCGGGGTGAAGACGATGGCGCCGAAGCGCTGGCCACTGTGAAAGACGAGCACGAGAATGGCGAGCGCCCACAGCGAGGAACCGAGCAGGTTACCGCCGACGAGCGACCAGACACCCCATGCGCGCGGAAGGAACAGAAGCAGGGCGATGGTGGCGAGCGGCGTGAGGATGGGAGCAAGCGCAGGCGCGAGGAAACGCTCAGATGCGTTGAGTATGGCCGCGCCGTTCGAGGCAAGGGCGCTGAGCAAAGCAAAGGGCAGCAGCGCGCGAAAGAGTCGAATGGCCAGCGGAAGCGTGGCAGGCGGCAGATGAAAGAGGATGGGGAAAAAAGCTGGCGCGGCGAGAGCCAGCAGCGCGGCGAGCGCGGCGAGCAGCAGAAAGCTGAAGGTGAACGCGGAGGAAAGCAGGCGCTCGGCGGCAGCCTCGCCCTGCGCGGCGCGAAGACGGATGAGTTCGGGAACCAGGGCCTGGTTCATGGATTCAGCGAAGAGATTGACGAGCAGGCCGGGGATGAGGACGGCGAGCATGAAGGCGTCGATGAGCGCGCCGCGACCAAAGACGGCGGCGACGAGCAGCTCCTTGCCGGTGGCTGCGAGCTTGACGAGGAGCGTGGCGGCAGTGATGCCGGAGGCAGCGCGAAGGATGCGCGCATGCGCAGAGGGACGCGCAATGGCCGAGCTGCTCAAGCGGACTCCGGAGCAGGCGGAGCGAATGGCTGTGAACGAACAGCAGACAAGGCAGCGGGTGGCGCAGGGGAGCCGGAACAAGCTGCGGGATGACGGGCCAGGCGTGGCAGCAGCGCGCAACAGGCGAAGAGCAGCCAGGTCATACGGTTCTCTTCCACTGAGCCGACGCTGGCCGTGACGATCCAGACGAGGAAGACGCCGAGGAAGGCGAAGCGCGTGAGGCCGCGGGCGCGCAGAATGGAGCGCAGCGCGGCGATGAGAATGACCAGCAGCAGCGTGACGGCGACGAGTCCACCCATGACGAGCAGCGCCATGAAGGTGTTGTGCGCGGTGTCTTCCGTGGCAAGGCCTGCGGCGAGCGAGTAGTTCCCTGCCCCGTAGCCAAGCCAGGGCGCATGAGCAAACGCCTGCGCACCGGAGGTCCAGATGCCGAAACGGTCGTTGAAGTCCAAAGCCTGAAACTGAGCGGGAATGGTGGCGAGGCGAGCGAAGGTTTCCGCTGGAACAAGAAACGTGGCGAGAGTGGAAAGCGCGGCGAGAATGAGCGCCGCCGAGGCAGCCGACGATGGCCGCCAGCGAGCCAGCAGGACAAGCGCGGAGACCAGGGCGATGACCGCGCCGACAAAGCCTCCGCGCGAGGCAGTGAGCACGACGGCGAGCAGGCCGAGCGGCAGATAGGCGGCGGCGAGAAACCGGAAGAGACGATTGGAGTCCTCTGCAATGAGCAGAGCGGCGATGGGAAAGACCAGATCGAGGAAGCGCGCGACGTCGTTGGGGTCCTGTCCGGAGGCGGTGAAGCGCGCCTGCTCAGCCGCTGCGACAACAGCGGCTGAGGTGAAACCAAGCAGGGTGAGCACGGCCAGAACGATGGAGCCGAGTACGATGGCACGCAGCAGTTGACGCCACTGCGCGGGAGTTTCCAGAAACTCCCAGGCGATCCAGACGATCATCATGACCTGGAAGTAAGCGCGGATTTTATCGAGTGTTGTAAGTGGATCGATGGACCAGAGATACGAAGCGGAGAGCAGAAGAAAAAGCAGGAAGATGAGCGCAGGCAGAAGGCCGGGGGAGTGCCAGCGGCGACGCGCGAGCACAGCAGGAATGGCGACGACCAGCAGCAGTACGCCGGTGACACGGGCGACGTTGCCTAGCGGCTCGCCCAGATCCAGCGCATATTGCCAGGGAACGGCAAAGGCGTAGAGAACCAGGAGCGCTGCGACTAGACGAGCCATGGTTAGAACCTCTGCGAGTATACGAGGCCGGCGTAGAGCGAGACGCCGATGACGGATTGAATGGCAGCTTCGAGGCTTTTGTTGATGAGATTCTTGGCGGTGCTGTCGGGAACGAAAAGGATGTCGCGATCGCGGATGGGAACATCCGGATCCTGGCCGTGGATCATGCGTTTGAGATTGAGTGTGGTGAGGGTGCGTCCACCCTTCTGATTGCGAATGAGGATGGCTTTGGTGGAGACGGCGTTTGGAGTGGCTCCCCAGGCAAGCGAAAGCGCCTGAACGACGGTGAGGCCCTGTGTGGGATCGACGGCAAAGCCGCCGGGACGAACGACATCGCCAATGACGTAGACGAGTCCGGCGCGGCTGACCTGAACGGTGTCGCCTGGTTCCAGTTCAGGATTGTGGTCGGTCTTTGCGTCGGTGCCGGAAGGATCGAGGATGACGTTGTGCGGCGTTTGCGGAGCGTCGCGGTGATAGATGCTGACGAGTCGCCCGGCTGTGGGCGTGAGGCCGGAGGCGGCGGAGATGAGATCGAGCAGGCGATGATGCGTGGCATACGGATAGACGCCAGGGCGAGCGACCTCGCCGAGAACGCTGACATCCTGACCGGCTGCATTGGTGACGAGGACGCTGGCCTGGGGATGAACGAGCATTCCTTCGGTGATGAGCGCTTTGTCGATGGCGGCGGCTGCCTGCGATTCGCTGAGTCCGCCGAGATGAATGGTTCCGATGAGAGGAAGCAGAACGGAGCCATCGTCGGCGACTCGAACGACGGAGTGGAACTCCGGATCGTGAAACTCGCTGACGTCGAGGAAATCACCGGCGTGGATGGGCAAGGCGATGGGCATGCCGAGGACGGTGGAAGCCGAGGCAAAGGGCGGCAGCGCATTGCCTTGCGCGGAGGGCGCATTGGACTCTGAATTCCAGACGGAGGGTGCGGTCTTGGGATTGGGCGGCGGAATGGATGGACCAGACTGCGGGATGGAGGGAACGACTCCCGTGGGAACGCCGGAGGTGCTGGGTAACGGAGCCTGAGCGCGACCGAGCGGCACGCCGAAAAGAATGAGCGCGCAAAGCAGCAGGACCGGATGAGCGCGAGCCGCGGAGGGTGAGAGCTGGTCGAGCAGATAGGCTCCGCCAAGAGCGAGCCACAGGCCGCAGACAAAAGTGATCGCCATGTAGAGCGGAAGATTGGGCGCTGCGGGCTTGAAGGGAACGCGAGCCGGATCGACGACGACGATGGAGGCGGCGTGGGCGCCGGCGTTGAGTCGGGCTTCGCGGATCTTGGCATCGAGCCGCGCGATCAGCTCATGGTTGGCGAGCACACGCGAGCGAAGGACTGCATCCTGAAGCGTGAGGCTGTTGCGCTGGAGGCTCTGGTCCGTGGCCGCCTGCCACTGTGCGCGGAGAAGTTTTTCGCGATCCGCCGACTCCTGTGCGAGACGGTGAAACCCGGAGAGCAGATTGGCCTGAGTGGCGGCAAGCTGGCGATCGATGTCGTCGATGGCGCGCTGCAACTGGACGACCTGCGGGAAGTTGGGTCCGTGCTCGGCGCGCCACTGCGCAAGCTCGGTGACGAGGTCGCTGCGGCGAGTCTGCAACTGGAGCGCGAGCGAAGAACCGCTGGAGGCCATGACGGCCTGATAGGCGGGATTGGCGGCAAGCACCTGCTCGGGGTCGCCCTGCTTCGCTTCGTTGTAGAGCGCCTGGCGCTCGATGCGGTCACCTTCGGCGAGTGCAAGCTGTCGGCCAAGATCATCGACCTGCTGCACGGCGGGATCGCGCGCGATTTCGACGGAGACGCCGCTGGCCAGCGTCTGCTCCGAGGTGAGGATGCTGTGTGTGCGCTCGAACTCGGCAAGGATTTTTTCGTTGGCGGCGGCTTCGCGATTGAGCGCGTCAAGCTGTGTCTGAAGCCAGTCGGCGGCGCGCGCGGTCGTATCCAGGCGGCTGCTGGTTTCTGCGTCCATCTCGTCGGCAATGAGTCGATTGACGACCTGAGCGGAGAGCGATGCGCTGCGGCAGCGGAAACCGATCTGGATGAGCAGCGTGCGCGGCAGCGCGCGGGCGTGCAGGTCAGCGTGGAAGCGGTCAATGAGATAGCTTTCCGCTTCAGTGCCGGGAGCGTCGAGATTGAGATGGGGAAAACGCGTGGCGCAGTGCGGGCAGAATGCCGGATTCTGATCGAGGCGCAGCTCGCGAATGACGCGCCAGGCAAGGCGCTGGCTGCGCAGGATATCGACAATGGTTTCAAGCTGAAGCGGCGCGCTAAGGATGGAGGCTGGTGCGACGGCCTCGACGGCGGCGAGACTGACGGACGGGCTGCTTTGCATTCCAAGCGAGACCAGCGCCTGCGCTTCATACTGGCTGGGCGCGACAAGACAGTAGACCAGGCACAGAGCAAGCAGCGAGCCAAGCGTGAGGGCACAGAAGCGGCGGCGGCGGCGCAGCAAAGCGACGATACCGCGCAGCGAATCGGCGGGCGCTGAGGTGGTGGGAACGGGATGCTGTGCAGGATCGGAAGAATACTCCGTCACGGCCGGGGAACCTCTGGCGGATGAATGAAATCCTTGCTGCTTAGCATACATCGCTCTGACGGAATCGTGCGCGAGGAAGAACGGGAATTCGCGCAGATGGAAAGAAAGCCCGGCGACGCAGATCGCATACGGATGTGCTGCTCTACGGGGTCTGCGTGCGATACCACTGGACGGTGCGGCGCAGGCCCTCGCGGAAATCGACGCTGGGCTGGTAGCCGAGAAGATTGCGGGCAAGCGTGATGTCGGCAAGGGAGTGGCGAATGTCGCCGGAGCGCGGCTCGGCGTGCTCGACCGGGCCGTCGTAGCCGGTGAGTTCGCGCAGCAGCGTGACGACCTGGTTGAGCGTGATGCGATGGCCGGTGGCGAGGTTTATGACCTGGCCGCTGACGCCCTCGGCATGTGCCGCAAGCAGGTTGCCCTCGACGGTGTTTTGGATGAAGGTGAAGTCGCGGCTTTGTTCGCCGTCGCCGTGAATCACGGGCACCTGGCCGGCGAGCATGCGGCGGCAGAAGACGGCCAGCACACCGGAGTACTGCGAGGTGGGATCCTGATACGGCCCGAAGACGTTGAAGTAGCGCAGGCAGACGGTTTCAAGGCCGTAGACACGAGCAAAGGAGCGCATGTAGTACTCGCCGGTGAGCTTGGCGACGGCATAGGGAGAGATGGGATTGGGCGGCATCTGCTCGTGCTTGGGCAGTGTGGGCGTGTCGCCGTAGGCCGAAGACGAGGCCGCGTAGACGACGCGGCGTACAGCGGCGGCGCGGGCGGCGATGAGCAACTGAAGCGTGGCATCGACGCAGGCGACGTTGGTGCTGAGCGGATCAGCGACCGAGCGTGGGACCGAGGGCAGAGCCGCCTGATGCAGGATCACCTCAACACCGTGGCAGGCGCGGGCAGCGATGGCCGGATCGGCCAGGTCGCCTTCGAGGAACTCCATCGCTTCAAGGCCGCGGAGATTGTCGCGTTTGCCGGTGGCAAAGTTATCCACGCCGCGCACGGATTCTCCACGGGCAAGAAGAGCGGCGGCAAGCGAGCGTCCGATGAACCCGGCAGCGCCGGTGACGAGATAGCGAGGCAACGAAGATCTCCTGAAGGGGTAAGATCGGCAGCGCGAGGGCCTGTTTCAGAATACAGCTCAAGCGGCGGTGAGACGGCGAAGCGGTGACCTGCGACGATAACGGCGCGGCGCGGAAGTTACAATCGAAGAGATGACACACGACGAAACAAGACAGGCGACGCTGCATCCGACGGTGGCCGCGCTGGTGGAAAAGATCGGTCGCCGCGAAGCAAGAATCGGTATTGTGGGCATGGGCTATGTGGGATTGCCGCTGATGCTGCTCTTTAGCGAGCAGGGCTTTGCGGTGACGGGATTTGACATTGAGGAAAGCAGGGTTGCGGCGCTCAATCGCGGGGAATCCTACATTGTGCGGATTCCAGCCGAGTCGATCCGGCGAGCGCAACAGGCGGGATTTCGCGCGACGACGGACTACTCCGAAGTGGCGAAGATGGATGCGATGATCCTGTGTGTGCCAACGCCGCTGAACGAGTACCACGAACCGGACCTGAGCTATGTGACGGGGACGGTGGATGCACTGGCGCCGTATCTGCAAGCCCATCAACTGGTGGTACTGGAAAGCACGACGTATCCGGGAACGACGGACGAGGTGGTGGCTCCGCGGCTGGAAAGCGGCAACCGCAACGGGCTGCGTGTGGCGCGGACTGGAGAGGATTTGAGCAGTCCGTGCGTGCATGTTGCGTTTTCACCGGAGCGCGAAGACCCGGGCAACGAAACGGTGGCGCGCGCCGACATTCCCAAGGTGATTGGCGGCTGCGGACCGGCGGCGCTGGAGTTGGGCAAGGCGCTCTATGGCAGCATCTTTCGGCGCGTGGTGCCGGTGAGTTCACCGGCGGCGGCGGAGATGACCAAGCTGCTTGAAAATATCTATCGCTGCGTGAACATTGCGCTGGTGAATGAGCTGAAGCAACTGGCAATACGGATGGGCATTGATATTCATGAAGTGATCGAAGCGGCAAAGACCAAGCCGTTTGGCTTTCAGGCGTTTTATCCGGGGCCTGGACTGGGTGGGCATTGCATTCCGATCGATCCGTTCTATCTGTCGTGGAAGGCCAGGCAGTTCGATTTCCACACGCGCTTCATCGAGCTTGCCGGCGAGGTGAATACGGCGATGCCCTATTTTGTGATCGAACAGATTGCGGCGGGGCTGAACGAGCACTCAAAGCCGATCAAAGGTTCGCGCATCCTGGTGTTGGGATTGGCGTACAAGCGCGATATCGACGATCTGCGCGAATCTCCTTCGCTGACGATCATCGAGCTGCTGCGCCAGCGCGGAGCTGAGGTTGCCTACAACGATCCGTTCTTCCCGCGGGTGGGTCAAGGTCGGCACTATGCGCTGAATATGACGAATACGCCGCTTGAAAATCTGGCGGAGTTTGACGCGGTAGTGATTGTGACCGACCACACCAGCTACGACTACGAAAAGATTGTGGCCGAGGCGAAGCTGGTGATCGACACACGGAACGCGACCAGGGGAATACGGTCGGAGAAGATTGTGCGCTGCTGACGCGGGCTGGTTGCAGACGCGGGCCGGTTGCTGAGTTTTTTCCCATCTGCTCTCCATTTCGCGGCACATCATTTGCCCTCGACGCACGCGGACTGAACGGAAGACCGCACGGACAGGGGAGCGAATGTCGGCAATCGAGAACAACCGGAGGCAATCCGGCTGGCTTCATGGGTGCGTGGAGAGATTTCGCTGCATCGGCCCTGAGTGCGAAGAGAGCTGCTGTGGCGGTTGGCAGATCACGATGGATGAGCCGGCTCTGGTTGCGCTGAGTGGCCTGAACGATGCTCGCGTGCAGACTGTATTGACGACCCATCTTCGACGGTTTGATACCAGTTCCAAGCCAACGCAGATGGGATGGCTCGGACTGAAGCACGATGGAAGCTGTCCGTTTCTGGAGCCGGAAGGCTTGTGCGGAATCCAGGCTCGGCATGGTGAAGATCCGATGCCGCTGGGCTGCAAGGTCTATCCGCGCGTTCACCATCGCATTGATGGCGAAGTCCACAGTTCGTTGAGTCTTTCCTGCCCGGAGGCAGCCCGGCTGGTGTTGTGCTCAACCGACGAGAGCGCGCGGCCTGCGCCCCAGACCGTGCTGGAGGAGACGCTTGCATCGCTTCCGGAAGCTGCGACCGTGACGGAAATGTTCTGGTCATGGCAAGGCTTCCACGAGGCGATTCTGCGCTCGCGACAGTGGCCGATGGCGGATCGACTGCTACTTCTCGGTTCCCTGGCCCGGTCGCTCGATGCGCGGCGCGACGGCAACGCTGCTGCGGCTTTGCGAGAGATATGCCGGGTGCTGCTGGATCAAGGGAAGATGCCTGGCGCAGCGTCGGGCACGATTGCCCCTGAACCGCTGGAGTTTCTGCTGTCGGCGATGAACACCGCTTTGGGATTCGCAGGGGGAAACCGGCGATTTCGTGAACTGACCGCACGCGTTTTGCGCGGCATGGCCTATCAAAATAGGCATCAGGCTGGGCATCAAGCTGTAGTGGAACTGCTCCCACGCTGCCAGCAGCTGCGCGACGAGGTGCTGGAACCTGTGCTGACCAATCATCCGCAGTGGATGGAGAACTATCTCTGCAATGAATTGATTCGCGGGCTGTATCCTTTGGGCACTGCGACGTTCGATGCGTGCGGGACGGCGGAGCACGAACAAAACGAGGATGCGTTTGCGGGCCTCTCGTTGCAGTGGGCGTGGATCCGGCTGTATTGGATCGGTGTCGCCGGCGACGCAGTTTTCGATCTGGAAGCCGCCGCGCTTTGCGTCCAGTCACTCTCGCGCGCGGTCTTTGCTCGCAGCGCGGAGTTTGCTGTACTGCGCCATGCATGGAAGCGACTGATGCGAATGGTTCCGCTGGAAAAGCTGTTGAGTCTCTAATCTTGATTGAGAAAATCGGCGAGGCAGGCATGAAGCGGCGACGGAAGTATTATCGGATTGGACGCGTGAAAGACCAGCGGCGGATACTCCGCGAATGGCTGCGACGCGGATGGCTGGAGGATCGCATCAGGCGCTGCCGAGGCTGAGCCGATGAGAAGCAGCGCATCCACATGCATCGCACGCTGCGCAAAACCGGGCTTCCAGAGAGAAGCATCCGCAGGCGCGATGGCCAAACGCAGCAAAGGCCAGCAAAGGCCGGCGAGCGCCTGACCGGATTCGACGAGAACGGCGTCGGCTCGACGGACGAATGGGTGAAACGACGCCGGAGTGATGGGCGCACTCAACAGGTGTGACTCGATGGCTCCGGCGTGACGAAAGCGGTCGGTGTCTTTGCCTGTGAGCGCGGAGTCGGCATCGCGGCTGTGGCTGTGAGGCGTGACCTTGACGGCGATCCAATGCAGGGCTGGAAATGCGGTCAGAATCGCGCAGCCAAGCGTGGTCTTGCCGGAGTCGCGTCCGCTGCCGAAGATCTGAACAATCCTCATTCTTCCGGTGTCCTCGACGGCCTTCGGCTGAGACGCGCGAGGGTGGCGAGTTCACGCAGATATTGACGGAGCGGACGCGCAGGCGTGCCCCAGAGGACGGTTCCTGTGGTTGTGATCGTTTTGCCGGAAAGCACACCGGCCTGGCCGCCGAGGATGACACCCGGGCCGATGGAGGCGTGGTCGCCGACGCCCACCTGACCGGCAAGGATAGCTCCGTCACCGATCGAGGACGAGCCGGAGATGCCGCAAAGCGAGGCCATGACGACATCTTCGCCGATGGTGCAGTTGTGGCCGATGTGAACGAGGTTATCGAGTTTGACGCCACGGCGTATGCGCGTCTCTGCCAGCGCGCCGCGGTCGATGGTGGTGTTGGCTCCGATCTCAACATCGTCTTCGATGACGAGAGTTCCCTGCTGCGGAAATTGTGTGTAGCGACCGGTCTTACGGTCGCGGACGTACCCGAAACCGTCGGCACCGAGAACAGCTCCGGCGTGGACGATGACTCGATCTGCCAGCGTGGTGCCGGAGTAGACGACGACGCGCGGCCATAGATGACAGTCTGCACCGATGCGGACGCCGGGCTGGAGGACGACTCCCGCGTCGATGCGCGAACGTGGGCCGATCTGGACGGCTTCGCCGAGGACGGCGCAAGCACCGATCGTGACGTCCGGGGCGAGGACGGCATCGGAGGGGACGACTGCGGTTGGATGAATGCCGGAAGGCTGGTTGGACGACGCAAGCCGTTGAGCTGCCAGGGCGAACCAGAGCCGCGGCTGGTCAGTGACGACAACCGCTGGAACGACAGCCGCGGGTTCGACGGCCGTGGAGTCAGCCTCCGTCAGCGAGTCAGCCAGGCGCTGCGTGGTGACCACGACTCCTGGCCGCGCGGCAAGAGCCTGAGCCAGCGTAGCCTCGGACTCGGCAAAGAGCATGGAGTGCGCGGTGGCCGTGTGGGGCAACGCTGGCGAGTGGATCGTCGATGCGGGATCCCCGGCGACCAGAGTGCCGCCAAGCTGGGCGATGAGTTCGGCGATCGTCCTGTGAGCGATTTTCATAGGCTACTCCTGTGCGCGGGATGGCTCTTCGTGCTGCTGCTGAGCATGGCGTTCGGCTGGCAATCCTGCGTGGTTGCCGCCTGCGGGGTTGCCGCCTGCTGGGTTGCCATAAAGAGGCGGATCTCCGACCGGACGCGTCTTCCAGCGGCGATGAATCCACAGCCACTGATCAGGATAACGGCGAATCCAGGACTCCAGGACAGCCGTGCATTGAGCGGTCAGCATGGCAATGTCCTGAGTACGATTGTCTGTGACCACGGGATGGATGGGCGGGGCGAAGTGGAGGACGTAGCGGGATTCGGCCTGTTCCCAGAGCAGGAAGCCGGGAACGATGGCTGCGCCGGTGCGCAGGGCGATGCGCGCCAGGCCGCTGGCGGTGCAGGCGGGAATGCCGAAGAAAGGAACGAAGATGCCTTCGGGCGGCGTCATGTTGGTGTCCATGAGGATGCCGACGCTGCGCCCCTGATGCATGGCTTGCAACAGGCCACGGGCAAAGTCATTGCGAGGAATAATCCAGTTGCCGTGGCGGCAGCGAATGGAGCGGACGAAAGCGTCGAGGCGGGGATTGTCGAGTGGACGCGCAACCAGGCCCATGGGGTGGCCCTGGAGTGAGTGATAGAAGCTGGACAGCTCCCAGGCACCCAAGTGACCGGTGAGCACGAGAACCCCGTTGCCGCGAGCCTTTGCCTGCTCGTAGTGCTCCATGCCTGCGCAGCGTATCCAGCCAGCGGCGTTTTCCCGCGTGTAGCGAGACATCCGACAGAATTCGGCGAAATGCCATCCAATGTGGACAAAGAGCTGGCGAAGAATGCGCTGGTGCTCGCCGGAGCCAAGCTCAGGCAGGGCCATGGCCAGATTGCGCAGGCCAACCCGCCGCAGACGAGAGTGCAGACGGAAAAGAAGCAGGCCCAAGGCTGCGCACAGACGACGAGCCAGCCGACGAGGCATGAGGCCGACGAGAAAGACGAAGCAGCGGACCGGAAGATACTCGGCGAGGCTGCGAATGGGCGATTGCGGCACAACAGATAGTGTAACCGTCGGCGAGTTCGTGCACAGAAACAAAGCATGGCGCGGGACGGGCCCGAAGGCAAAGTCCTGCGCCATGCGGGGACGGATCGTGGATGGTGAAAACAGCGCGAATCCGCGCTACTTGCGATCCTTGGAGTCGACGAAGTCCTTGGCTACGGTGCGCACAAACGGGACCGCTCCGGAGGGAACCGGAACCGAACCCTTGAGAATGGAGCCGAAGCTGTGGCTGGCACCAAAGTAGGTGGTGGTGTCAGCAGTGTTCTGGCTGACGGAGGTGCCATCCAGATCGATGCCGGCAAAGAGGCCCTTGCTGCGGGAGTAGGTGAGCAGTTCAGCGTTCATCTTCCAGTCGGTGGCGGCCTGGGAGTCACGTCCGACAGGACCGGCAGCGGCGCTGGCGTCTCCGCCAATCTGGAACTTGCTCTTCAGCAGATCCTGGAAGCCTCTGCTGTTGACGGCAACGAGGATGAGATCGGTGGACTGGCCGCCGATCTGAAAGCCGAATGAGCCACCCGCCATACGGATGAAGACAGGCGCACTCCAGCCGTGGCCGGTGCGGCAGGTGACCACACCCTGGCCGTATTGCGCACCGAAGAGGAAAGCTGCTTTCTTCATGCCGGGAACAACGCCGACACAGGTGGCCATTTGAAGGATATTCAGCGGGATGGTGCGGTCAGAGGTTCCCATGATCTGGTCAAGAACGACTTTGGCGGCATCGACACGCTGCTGCAGATCGCCTTTGGACGAGGCGGCCTGGGCGATGCCGGACGAAGCCAGCAGGACAACACAACACAGGATCGGAGTAATCAGTTTTTTCATTGCCTTGCTTCCCTTTCAAGCTTAGGTTTTATGGCGAAGAATCAGCGAAGTGATTTTTCGGCTGCAAGCGTTGACTCAAGGCAAGGAATCGATGAAGCCAGAAAACGCAAAATTACAAACCGAACGAATCTCTGCCAATTCGGAATTCGCAGACTTATCCCTTATATCAGTTGGATGTTTCGGGAAGTGAAAGAGTTGTCTCTGAAGAGAGACGAGGATGGCCGCTTTGCACGAGCAAAAAATAGGACTTCCCGGGATGCACAAAAACTGTGCGGCCAGAGAAGTCCTTCCCCAGATCTGCGTTGTTACTAAACCCATATTGCCAATCGGGAACAATGTTCGCAAGGTAACGAAAGGGCAGTGTCATTTAGTAACCAATTCGTCCCACAAACTGTTTCAGTTGTTCATTTTACAAATTAACATTCATGCAATAAAAAGCACATATCAGGCATTACTTTCGATACATTTCCAGTGCAATTCACAGAGAGTGGAACTCTTGGTTCCGCGTCGAAGCATCGTGGACGGCGAGCATGGAGAGCGCGACTCGGTTTTGGACGCCGGTCTTGCGCATCAGACTGGAGACGTACGCCTTGACGGTGCGTTCTTCAATACCCAGGTCTTCAGCAATCTCACGATTGGAACGAGCTTCAAGAATGCGGTCAAGAACCTGACGTTCACGGCGACTGAGCTTTCCGAATTGATCCTTCCGATGCGTGGTGGAACCCGCGAGCAGGCGATCAATCAGCTTGGAGAGCGTGCGGCGGGGTGCCCAGATGGAACCTTGAAGAACAGCCTCCAGAGCCATCCTCACCTGCTCCGGCTCGCAGCAAACATCAAGATAGGCACGACCACCGGCGATGATCGAACGCTGGACAATCTCTTCATCGGTCGAGGGACCGATGACAATCTGACGAATATCGGGGCGGAGTCTGCGCACAAAAAAAAGCGTGTCGATCCATGAATCCGTTGTGGAGACGTCAAGGAGAATAAAGCGAAGCGTGTCGCCCTCAAGAAGAGCCCGCAACTCCGCACTGTACGCGTGGATACGCGGATGCGCGTCAAAGATGCCGAGCAGCCCCTCGGTACGAATGGGATCGGTAGAGACGACGCCAAGCGGTATACGCTTATCAACGGCGGTAGCGTTCACCCATAGACTCCTTAACCATTGGATTCCAGCCACACTGTTTGAAGGAGAGCCAAAATACCTGCACTGTAGCTGAATCATGGGCAGCGCACAATGGGGACAAGCGAGAATATTCCGCCTGCTGTTCCGCTCGTTCAAAGGCGTGGGAGAACAATGCCCTGCTGCTTCTGATACTTCCCTTTGCGATCAGCATAGCTGACTTCGCAGGGTTCGTTCCCCTGAAAAAAGAGAATCTGGCAAAGACCTTCATTCGCGTAGACACGAGCGGGAAGTGGCGTGGTATTCGAGATTTCAAGGGTAACGAACCCTTCCCACTCCGGCTCAAAGGGAGTGACATTGACGATGATTCCGCAGCGCGCATAGGTAGATTTGCCGACGCAGATGGTGAGAACGTTGCGTGGAATGCGAAAATACTCGACGGAACGGGCGAGGGCAAAGCTGTTGGGCGGAACGATGACGGAATCGGCCTGGACAGTGACAAAGGACCGCTCGTCAAAATTTTTAGGGTCGATAACCGCGCTGTTTACATTGGTGAAGATTTTGAATTCGTCGGAGACCCTGAGATCATATCCATAGGAAGAGAGTCCGTAGGAGATGACCCCTTCGCGAACCTGTTTTTCGCTAAATGGCTCAATCATTCCCTGATTCAGGGCTTGTTCTCGAATCCAGCGATCACTGAGAATTGGCATGAGACTCCGAAGCCTGAGGAACAGGCAGATGAATTATGGCGCGACAGGTGCGCTTGATGCTTATCCTATGGGCTGATGGTCGCAATTGACAATGACGTCATGAATGAATATGCTCACGCCAGCGACGCGGATCACGCGACGCTTTAGAATCTGAAGAAAAGGACAGGAACGTTGATCAAACAGCACATCGTTCATCAAGTGATCGAGCGTACCGGATTGCCCCGCATCAAGGCAGAAGCAGCCGTGGATTGTGTCTTTGAAGGGCTGAAAAAGGCTCTGGCGTCCGGCGATCGGATTGAGCTGCGCGGCTTCGGCGTTTTCAGCGTCCGACCCCGAAAGACCGGAATTGGCCGCAATCCGCGAACCGGCAGCGAAGTCAGCATTGCTCCAGGCAAAGCGATCCGCTTCAAGCCCGGAAAAGAACTGCATGAAATTGCTCCGAATCCGGCGGCCACGACAGAGTAGAGGGTGGAATCGAGTTTCCCAGGTTTTCAGAATATCGCTGGCTTTGAGTTTGCTCCGTAGGGGCAGTCGCAGGCAGGGTGAATCGAGAACAAGTGGTCCAGTGACAGAGATCGGCGCGAATGCCAAGCAGGCTCTATCCCTTCCAGGTTTGAGGCCGATCTGGCTACTTCCAATCAACCACCTGCCCCTTGGCCACAACCGGGGTTTCCATGTGTGCATCTTCTCGCGCTGGAGTGATGGCAAGAGCATGTGCGCGCCTGGTCAGAACCTTGTGCAACGATCCGGCCGGAGTGAAGATCAGGGTCCACTGACGGGGTGCTGAACCTCCCGGCGGCAAGCCGACAAAGGTGATGGTGGGTGGCTGCTTCCAGGAAAGCGACAGCGAAGCCGTGGTGTAGGTGGGTTGTGGAATGCTGGTGGAGGGCGGTGAGGATGGATGGAGCGTCGTCGCAGCCTGAACCTGGTCACCCGCCAGCGCGGCGTAGCAAAGACCCAGTCCCAGCCAGTCAGAACGCACGGCGCGCGCATCGTCTTTCAGCAGGTCATTGAAGACGACGATGGTGATGCGATTGCGGCGGGATGACGTGTACAGCGTGAATCCACGGCGCTGGACCGGAACAAGGTGGATGCGAGCTTTGCCGGTGCGCGGAATGGCCACAGTGAAACCGGCTTCGCTGTGAGTGCCCGCGGCCTGCTGATAGCCGAGAAGCAAATAGTCAGGAAGAGCAGTACAGTCCGCCTGACGAGCACTCCAGCCGGAGGGCGCTCCATCCTCCTGGCTATGAAAATCAAACCCTTGCTCCTGAGCTAGAGAAGCGATACGCGGCAGGCTACGCTGAAGCAAAGTGCGGTCACTTGCGCCGAGCTGGTCAGCAGATACATATCTGAGCGCGGTAGTTTCTGGTGGTTGACTCTGCATCTGGAATGGGCTGACAAGCGGCTTGGAGAGCGCAGAGGTAACCCGTAGACCACAGGCTTTGCCTGTGCTGCTGTCGAGCGCACAGGCAGGCGGCGCAGACGATTGTGCGTAGGAGAATGTAGCGACTTGCAGGAAGCCGACAAGCAGGCACGCAAGCGAAATCGTCAGGGGATTCTTCACGTCATAGCCAGAGTATCATCCGCCGAATCGGCCCCAAAACAGCAATGGCGCTTCACGATGGAAGCGCCATTGAAGAAAGGAGGAACGAGATGTTTAGCTGTGGGTGTGATGACCCGCCGCTGGCTTGTGATGGGTTACCGGCTTCTTTTCAACCTGGATCTCACCGTCACGCATGATGATCTGCGGCGGAGTCTGCGTGTACGAATCATAGGTTCCGACAAGGTTTTTCATGTCGGTACCGACAGCAGGGATATCCTTGTCCGCGAGTGGCTTCTTCATGTTGATGGTGAAGTCAGCCACTTTGTCCGCCTTGGCGTCATCCGTGACCGCCAGCTTGATCTGATTGGCATCGGCGGAGATAACCGTGCCTGGAATGATGACAACCTTATCCTTGAGGGTAGCAAAAAGCTTCTCGGCATTGTCCGGGGAAGCATTAGCGAGCACGTACTCGCTGTCACCCATAGCATAGGTGCTGAAATCCGGATTGTCGGCGACAAACTTGTCGGCAATCTCCTTCGATGTGGGGGCTGGAGCAATCTTGAAGTCCTGTGGCGGGAAAACGCTCTTGGCTGACTCCGCCATCACAGCATCATAGCCATCCGCGCTGCCGTGGAAACGCTTGTACCAGTACTTGGCCTGCTTGTCGATTGCGGGCTTGAACTGGGCTGGGGCGAAGTTTTCCGCTCGGCTCAAATACCAGACACCGTTGATCATGTCGGCTGGCTTGAGCTGCGTGTAGGTCTGGCCAAGAACCAGCGTGTCGTTCAGCGCCGGAGCAACCTGCGTGGCTGCCGGATTGGCAGTACTCAGCATCTCGAGTTCGGTGCGAAACTCCGTAATTGCGCCCTGAAGATCCTTCTTGGAGTAGATATCGTCATAGGCAATGACCGAGTGGAAGAACGGATCGGTGGTTGACTTCTGCTTTTTGAAAGCATCTTCCGTAACGCCATCAGGCTTGGCCAGCGCAAGGCCTTTCTGCGCTGCAGCGGCGGCATCGTCGAGAAGCTGTGCCTGCTGGGCAGGATTGGAAGCTGCGACCTGCGCGGCCTGCTGCTTTTTGATGAATGCGATGAGATAGAGCGCCTTCAGATTGGAAGGATCGACCTGAAGGAGTCGATTCGCCGCATCCACTGCCTTTGAAGCGTCAAACTGTGTGTATGCATCCAGCAGCTGGTTCAGAATCGCCAGCTTGACCACGCTTTGTGGATATGCGGAAAGAAAGGCCTCGCAAGCTGCGGCTTTGGCCTGCGGGGTGGTCTGGGAAACGGCATTCTGGTACGAGTTGTACTCGGCAGGGTTCTTGATAGTGATCTGGCCGGAGGCATCCTGCGCCTGAGCAATCGGCGCCGCGACCATGCAAAATCCGACTAGAATCACCACGGATGTGAGGAGATACTTCTTCATTCAAGGCTCCTGAGAGTGCAAATTTCGAAGATGTTTTGACCCGTTTGTTGGCGCGCAGCCTGGAATGCCTGCATGCGCTGAAAGATTTCTTCCGCTTCCGGGGCGAGATGCGGTGATTCTCGGATTATAGAAACTGAAGCCATCTCTGACAAGGGAAGATTTATTCCAGCGAATGAAGCAGACGAACCAACTCGACCTGTTCTGCAAGAAAGGCGTCGTGTCCGTGTGCTGTGATCATCTCACGATAATCCGCATGGACGCCGACCGATTGCATGATTTCCGTCAGCTTCTGGACATCGCGAGCGGGAAAGAGCAGGTCAGAGCTGATGCCCACCAGCAACAGACGCGCCCGAATCGCGGAAAAAGCGGCTTCCGGAGTGCCTGCGTCGCGCAGCGGATCCCAGTTGTCCATCATGCGCAGAATCGCCAGATAGGAGTTGGCGTCAAAACGGTCCGGGAATTTCGCTCCCTGATAATCCAGATATCCGGCAATGTCATACCGACCTCCAAGCAGGCCGTTTGCCTTGGGCTGGTGAAGCCAGGGCTGCTCGCCGTTGCGGTTCGGGCGGCGCGCGAATCGCTCTTCGAACAGCTCCGGCGATTTGTAGCTGAAGGTCGCAATCTGACGGGCGAGGGACAACCCGCGGCGCGGCTGACGATGGGTCAGGTAGTTGCCGCCGTTCCAGTCCGGGTCGTTGACGATGGCCATGCGCTGGGTGTGGTTGAGCGCGAGGCCCATGGCGCCGAGCGGGGCGACGCCGATAACCACGGCGCGCTCGACGCGATCCGGAAAATCGATCGACCACTGAAGTGCCTGCATGCCGCCGATGGAGCCGCCGATGGCCAGACGCAGGCGATGGATGCCCAGCGAATCCAGCAGGCGGGCCTGAGCGCGGACGTTGTCCCGGATGGAGAGCAGTGGAAAATCGGGGCCGTAGACGCGACCCGTGCGCGGATCAACGGACGATGGCCCGGTGGATCCATAGCAGGAGCCGAGCAGGTTGATGCAGACGATGCAGTCGCGGCGCGTGTCAACGAGACGGTCCTCGATCTCCGGCGCGAACAGCTCCGGCCACCAGGAGCCGACCAGCGCCGATCCGGAGAGCGCGTGGCAGACCAGCACAGCATTACTGCGCGCCGCGTCCAGACGCCCATAAACGGCGTAGTGCAGCGTCGGATTGGGGAGCGTCTGGCCGCAGTCCAGAGCCAGTGGTTCGCCGAGGACAAAATCTCCCTCGTAGATTGGCTCTGGCGCGGGGCGAGGCGTGCGGACAGAACCTGCGGGAGCCTCCGGGCGAGTGTCCTCCGCAGGCCGAGTTTTTGAAGAAGCCATTCTGCTCATTGTGCGACAACAGCCGCCCGGCTGTCTGCCGTACAGGCCTGCGTGAGCGCCTGATCAATGTCAGCGAGGATATCGCGAATGTCTTCGATGCCAATGGAAAGCCGTACCAGCTCCGGGGTGACGCCGGTGGCGGCCTGCTCCTCGGCGGTGAGCTGCTGGTGCGTCGTCGAAGCCGGGTGAATGACGAGCGACTTGGCATCGCCGATGTTGGCCACGAGCGAGAAAAGCTTCAGCGAGTCAATGAATGTCTTGCCCGCGTCGTATCCGCCACGGATGCCGAAGGTGAGCAAGGCACTGCTACCGGCGGCCAAATACTTCTGTGCACGCGCATGGTAGTGGCTGGAACTCAATCCCGGATAGTTGACCCACTCGACGTTCGGATGCTGCTCCAGATGATGGGCGACGGCGAGCGCATTGGTCGAGTGACGCTCCATGCGCAGGGCCAGCGTCTCGATGCCCTGAAGGATGAGGAACGCATTGAAGGGCGAAAGTGCGGCGCCGGTGTCGCGCAGTCCCTGGACACGCGCCTTCAGAATGAAGGCAAGCGCGCCGAAGGCCTGGGCGAACGAGAGGCCATGATAGGACGGATCCGGCTCGGTAAACTCGGCGAATCGTCCCGAGGTCCAGTCGAATTTGCCGGCATCGACGATGACACCGCCGATGGAAGTTCCGTGGCCGCCGAGAAACTTCGTCGCGGAGTGAATCACGATATCGGCACCCCATTCGATGGGCCGCAGCAGGGCCGGCGAAGCACAGGTGTTATCCACGATGAGCGGCAGGCCGTTGGCGTGAGCAATCGCTGCAATCGTCTCCAGATCGACGACATCCAGCTTGGGGTTGCCGAGCGTTTCCGTGTAGATGGCACGCGTGCGCGGCGTGATGGCTGCGCGAAGAGCGTCGAAGTCGTCAGCATCGACGAACTTGACCGTGATGCCGAGGCGCGGCAGCGTGTGGTGAAACAGGTTATAGGTTCCGCCGTAGAGCGAAGTAGAGGAGATGATCTCGTCGCCGCCGGCGGCCAGAGTCGTGATCGCGAGCGTGATGGCCGCCTGCCCCGAGGCCGTGGCCAGCGCAGCCGCGCCGCCTTCGAGTGCTGCCACGCGCTTCTCCAGAACATCGGTGGTCGGGTTCATGATGCGCGTGTATATGTTGCCAAACTCCTGAAGGCCGAAGAGACGACCGGCGTGGTCGGCGTCCTGAAAAACGTAGGAGGTGGTCTGGTAGATGGGCACGGCGCGCGAGCCGGTAGTCGGGTCAGGCGACTGACCGGCGTGGACGGCGAGGGTGGCAAGATGCTGCTGCGGCGCTTCATTCTGACTCATGATATGGCTCCGGTTCTGGTTGAGATTGGCCTGGAAATCCGCCGCGGCCCGGGCAAAAACAGATGGCCCGAACCGCTTCCGGGTCCGGGCCAATCGGGTGGGGCTGCTACGAGGAAGTCAGCAGCGTTCCGCCAGCGGCGCGAACCTGGTACACATGCACATGCACATGCAACAGAGGGTCGCGGACTGGCTCATCTTTCTCATCGGATACAGTATGACGACTGAGAACGGGTTCCGTCAATCGAATCTGAAAACTCATGGAGCGGGAGACCGGGATCGAACCGGCGACATTCAGCTTGGGAAGCTGACGTTCTGCCACTGAACTACTCCCGCCATTTATTTTCAACAACGTATGGAGAGGAATTGAGTTTATTGTCCAGCTTGTTATCCAAATCGGCTAAATCAGATTGTTTGCCGACGAATTTTTGAAGGCGCGACCGATAAGGAAATTCGAGTTTGGACAATAACCGGACAACAACACCATGCGTAAAGCCTCTCTCAAGCAGCATCGCACACACGGCGGTCGCTGGCAATTGCTCCCCGTGCTGGTGGTGAATGGCAGGCCTGACCCGCGCACGGTTCTGATCGGCGAAAACCCCATTTTTGGGAAAGACCCAGGAGGCGGGAAGTTCTACCTGGACTACCGAAACGAGCAAGGGAAACGTGTCCGCCAGCTTGTGTTTCCGACAAAGCCGCACCCGAAGAGGCCCAATTATGACGGCGAGCAGCCGGATGCGCACCACCTGAAACCATGCAAAAACATCGCCTTCAAGGCTGCGTTGAACTGCGGGCACGGCATTTCCAAAGACAGAAACTCTGCTGACTGATGCCGTACTTACGACACACATCTACCACCGTCGTACCAGACTCTGCCTCGCGCAGCACACGCAGAATCTCCTCTTCTGAATGCCCCTTCTTCGCCATCTCCCGGCCTCCTCTCCTTCTTCAGAGAATCACGGAGCTCCGAAATCTCTCAACCTCAAGCTGGCTTAGTTTTTGGAGTTTGGGACAGACTGTACGCTGCCTATCATCGGAACATCTGCAGACCGAGGAAACAATCCCCGTTACTGTTCCATGGAGCATTATCGTCTGGCTCAGTTTGAGCGGTTGATGCTAAGGGCTGGTCCGCTTCAGGACGCTCTGCTCGAATACATCAGGCTGAAGCCGAACTACGCCGATTCGACAGTGACTTCCGCCAAGGCCAACCTCTCTCGCGCAACACGATTCTCCATGGGACGCTGGGGATCGAGTGGTGGGAAGATGTGCGTCCGACTTCGATCGGAGAGTTTATCAGCGCAGAGAAGAAGCGGGGCGTCAAATCGACAAGCCATGTCGGTCAACTCTCGACCTTCTTTCACTGGTTGATTGGCGTGAAGAACCTACCGATCTCGAACCCAGTGATCCGCGAGATACACAAACAGAAGTCCCGTAAAAACGATCCGCGTCCGCTGGAAGCCGAAGATTTGGCTCTGGTGTGGAGGACTCTCGTCAACAGCGGAAACGTGGCTTTGATGCTGGCCGTCGCAATCGGGGAGGAGTGCGGGTTGCGCGGTGGCGAAACGTGCAACATCCGCGAAGAGTATGTCGATGCCGTTCGTCGTACGATCCTCGTTCGTCTGCCCACCAAGAACGGCGTAGAACGCACGGTTCCCTTTCACGATAAGGTCGCGCACTACCTGGCTCTTTGGAAGCAACTGCGGAACTCCGAGTGCGGGCATGACTACCTGCTTCACGGGCCACGCGGTGCCCCGTTGACGAATCATGCCCTTGCCGAACGTCTCAATCGCCTGTTCACCGGAGTGCAAATGACAGGCGGTGGATTTGTCTATCACCGGCTGCGGCACACATGGGCCTCCAGACTCTACAACTCCGGCATGGATCTCACAGTATTGCAGAAGCTGGGCGGGTGGCTTTGTCTGGCAACACTTCAGGTCTATGTGCAGGTCCGAAAGGAGAAAATCGAACAGCAGTATGAGCAGGCCTATGAGCGGATGAAGTTGCGTCAGCAGGCACCCACCGAGGAAATCATCTCAATGGAGCAATTTCTGAAGATGGAAGATTGTGACGACGTAATGGCAGGGCAATCAAAAAGAAAGGAGATATTGCGGATAAGTCCGCCACAATCAGCCTCCCCGTTCTCGGTCAAATCGACAGCAAGCGGTTTTACCTTCAAACCTGGCCGATGAGAACAGCTCTGATATAGAAAGAATGCAGAGGTTCCAGGGTGACTGCTGCATTCTTTCTATTTTCTGCTCCCATGATGCAACCGGGATTCTTCAGCCGTTTGCTCGATGAGTGGGCTACCGACGGCCAGGAATTTCTTCACGTCAAACTGCCAAACCTGATTGCCGTCACGCTGATTGCGCTGGTGATCAGCAGGCTCATTGCGCTGGCCACGCGGCGCATGGTCTCTGTGGCTGAGCAGAAAAACGCCAGCCCGATGCGGCTGTCGCAGGTGAAGACATTCTCCGCCATTCTGCGCACCACGCTGCACGCCGCCCTGTGGACTTTGACCACATTACAGGCCCTGTCGATTCTTGGCGTCAATCTGGGACCGCTGCTGGCGTCAGCCGGCGTAGCCGGAATCGCCGTGGGACTGGCGGCGCAGACCATCGTAAAAGATATTCTGAACGGAACACTGATCCTGCTCGAGGATCAGTTCAACATCGGTGACACCGTGCGCATCAGCGGCATGAACGGCGTCGTCGAGGCGATGACTCTGCGACGAACGGAAGTTCGCGATGGAGACGGAACGCTCTACGTGATTCCCAACTCGCAGATCACAACGGTCGCCAACCTCAGTCGAGAATTTTCGCAGGCTACGGTCAATGTGTCGGTGGACTTTTCCGCGCCACCGGATGAGATTCTGGAGTTGCTACGCTCCACAGCAATGGCAGTGCGAAACGATGCACGTTTTGCTGCGGATTTCCTGGCCGATCCGCAGGTGCTTGGTGTCGATGCGATGCACGGATCGGAGATGGTATACCCGGTGCTCTTTCGCACACGTGCCGGCAAAACCAATGCGCCCGTGCGCGAATTTCGTCGCCTCATCCGATTGGCCCTGGAAGAGCGCAGGATGCTTCCGGGCGATCCCTATCGTACCTTCCACGAATACGGCGGAGTCGATCGCGGCCCGGAAGGTAGTGCTCGTCGGTTGGAGGCTTCTTCGACGAGTGCAACGAAGCCGGTGGACATTACGGCCTTGCCGCCACAGGAGCATGATCCTTTTGGCGGATAGCTGCACACGATGCTGCGCTGGCACGATCCATGGATGAATAAACAAGCCAATGAATCTGTACCGTCAATCAGGCTTCAGGATTCATCTCCAGCGCATCCAGCAACTGATCGGGGTTGTCGATCGGAGGCAGGCAGGTGCGTCCACGACAGACCAGCGCCCAGGCAGCGCCTGAGGATGGCAGAGCGACCTGCGGAATAGTCTGGGCAAGCGCCTCCGGCAAGGTCTCGGCAAGCAACTGTCGCGCCTGCAGGCGAATGACGGTTTTGTTCACGGCAAATCGTGCTGTCGCAAGCGCTTCAAGCCGACTCGCGCTCTCTTCGTCGCCCACCACGACCACCTGCAAAGGATCCAGCAGGAAGCGGTTCAGCGTCAACGCGTAGGTGCCGACATAAAGCCCAAAATGCTCGACAATTCCAGCAAAGGCTTCCAGAACATCTTCGGCGATTTCTCGATATTCAGCACGGCCACTCAGCGGTTCCAGGCGCAGCAGCGCAGCCACCGCAACAGGATTCCCTGCAGGCGTGGGCGCGTCCTGCAGCGGACGCCGACGCGCCACCAGGGCACCGATGGATGCGGACTGAGCGCGTTCCACGGGAAGATCCAGAAAGACGCTCGCCGTGCGATCCAGGAAGAGCGCAATCATGGCATCAGCCAGCTTGCAGGCAGAACGGTAGTACTCCATTGCGCCGGTCGCCAGCCATGCATCGATGCAGGCGTGAATCGTGAAGGCGTAGTCCTCCAGCGTTCCAGCAATGCGCGGAGCGGACGAAGACTCAGCATAGGCGATTACATGCGCCAGCTCCTGCCCACCATCCCATGCCTGAGCCAGCAGGCGATCCAGAGACTTCAACGCAAAGTCGCGCGCAGCGGGTACACGCAGCACTCGCCCAGCTTCCAGATACGCCGTGATGGCCATTGCATTCCAACCGGTATAGAGCGTGCGGTCGATGAACGGAGTGGGGCGCTGGGCGCGCGCAGCCAGCAGCTTTTGCTGCGCAGCGACAAGCAGTTTACGTGCATCCTCCGGCGACACTCCGGACTCCCGCGCCGCATCTTCCAGACTGAAGCGCATGTGGAGAACATTCTTGCGCGGGTTGTGGTGCATATCGCCCAGCTCGCCAATGTCCCAGTAGCGGGCAGCCAGAGAGAACTCCCGGTCGGTCAGAACAGCTCGCGCCTCATCGCGCGTCCAGGTGAAGTAGTCTCCGTCATCCTCAAGATTGATGTCTGCATCCTGAGAGCTGAAAAATCCTCCATGGGCACGATCCGTCATCGTGCAATCAAGCCAGGCGATGATCTCCTGGGCAGTCTGGGCAAACTCCGGCTCCACAAAGCTCTGGTAGGCATGGATGTAGCAACGCAGCAGCTCGGAGTTGTCGTAGAGCATCTTTTCAAAGTGCGGCACAACCCAGCGCTCGTCCACGGAATAGCGATGAAATCCACCCGCAAGCTGATCGTAAACACCCCCGGCACGCATCCGCCGAAGCGTTAGCAGCGCTGCGTCGCGAGCCTGTTCACTGCCCGTACGGACAGCAACATCCAACAGCAGGTCCAGTGCCGCCGGATGAGGAAACTTGGGTTGCGAACCAAAGCCGCCATGACGCGCATCAAATTGTTTCAGGATCGAAGCGACGATCTTGTCCGTCAGGTCGAAGGAAAGCGCAGTGCCGCGACCGGAGAAGTTTTCGTTTTGCTCTACGGCGGCCATCACGCTCGCGGCTGATTCCAGCACCTCCTCGCGACGCGTCCGCCAGGAGTCCGCCATGGTCAGCAAGACGCGCTTCATGCCTGGCCGTCCGTAGCGCTCCTCCGCTGGAAAATACGTGCCGCCAAAGAATGGTCGACCATCCGGGGTCAGAAAAGCAGTCAGTGGCCATCCGCCCTGCCCGCTGATGGCTGAGACAGCGGCCTGGTAGCGCGCGTCCACGTCGGGTCGTTCGTCGCGGTCCACCTTTACGGCGATGAAGTGCTCGTTCAGGATGGCGGCAATCTCAGGATTTTCATAGGATTCGCGGTCCATCACGTGGCACCAGTGACACCACACCGCGCCGATATCCAGCAGAACCGGCTTGTCCTCCGCAACCGCGCGGGCAAAGGCTTCCTCGCCCCATGGATACCACTGCACCGGCTGATGGCGGGCAGAGCGTAGATACGAGGAAGCGGCATGTTCAAGAGGATTCGTCGAGATTGGCTGTTCGAGCATAGGCGTGTCCAGTTGAGTGTACTTTTTGTACCCTGTCTCCAGCATGACACAGCGCGCACGGCAGCGAATCGGGGTGCTCATTCTTGTGACCATTCAAATTTCCCACTGCCCTTCCCTGTCATGCGGATTATGCTGGTAGCAGGCCGCAATCATGCTGCCGGAGGAATCGTACCCATGATGCAGGGCAGGCAGGGAATCGGATTTTCCGCCGCAGAACGATTTGTCCGCGAGATGGAAGCGGCGCAAGCCGGAATGCAGGGCGGCGTGCCTGCGCCGGGCGCTCTGCGCGCTGGCTATGTGCTTGCCGGAGATGATGTCTTTCTTCAGCAGCGTTGCCGCCGAGCAGTGCTGGGTGCCTTCGTTCCCGTTGAAATGCGCGAATTTTGCCTGACTGAGGTTGACCTGACCGAGCAGACGATCTTTGCGGCGCTGGACTTGCTGCGGACACCATCCCTGATGGCGCCGTTCCAGGTGGTGGTGGTGCGCAATCTGCGGCAGCTTTATACGCGCGGCGCGAAAAAGGAAGAGTTTGCCGAGCTGGAGCGCTACGCCCGCAGCCCCAATCCTCAGGCACTGCTTATTCTGGTGGCAGATCACTTCACCATTCCCGGTGACCCGCGTCGCATGGACATGGAGGACAAGAACAAGTTTGAGCGGCTGCGCGAGACGCTGGGCGACCATTACTCCATGGTGGAGCTGGCGCGCGTGGAAGAGGCAGACGCCATGCGCTGGGTGAACGCAACGGCACAGGAGCAGCAGACGCGCATGGAACCGGATGCAGTGCGCGAACTGGTGGATTCGCTGGGCAACGACATGATGCTGATTGCCACAGAGATGGAGAAGCTGCTGCTTTTTACCAGCGGTCGTGGACGCATCACGTTAGGCGACGTGGAAACGATGGTGCTGAGCGCGCGGCAGCGGTCGCTCTATGAGTTGACGGATGCAATCAGCGCACACGACCGGGCACGGGCGATCGGGCTGCTGCACGGGTTGCTGAATAGCTCCGATGCGGGCGAGGATGCGGCCATCGGACACCTGTATATGCTGGCACGGACCTATCGCCAGATGATGGTGATTCTGGAGAAGAATGTGCGCGATTCAAGGGCCATCTGGCAGGCACTCTGGCAAGGCTTTCGGATGCCGCCCTTTGCCGCCGACGACCTGATCCGCCAGGCGCGGCGCTTCCGCAATCGTCGCGAACTGGCGCGTGGCCTGCGGCTGATCGCTCAGGCCGATCTGGAACTGCGCAGCTCCCCTCCCGACAAGCGTCTGGTGCTGGAACGTCTGGTATACGCGCTGGCAACTGAGCCGCGCGCCGGTGCGCGACCGTCCAGTCAACTTGCGTTTTCCTCACTGGAGATCGGAAACCTCTGACGCCTCAAGCGGTGCTGAGGCCACGCCATGCTGTTGCATCCCCCGCATCCTACTGCATGGTGACGGCGATGCCGTTGGCCCAGGCTTCGCTCGCGCCGGTGGGCATGGGCAGGAGCGTGACCGCTCCGCTGTCCACCCAGTAGGCTGCTGCCTGGAGGTTCCCAAGATTGGTATCGTAGAACGGTCCGGCCGCGTAGAGATCGGTGCCGACGAGCGCGATCTGGGCGGCTGAGGCGGCGGCGAGGGTATTTTGCAGGTTGTTGGGCAGGGTCAGCACTGTGGGCACGCTATTGAGCCAGTAGGCTGCTGTAGCGGTGTCTGAGCCGGTCGCGCCACTTCCGGCAACATACACATTGTTATTGGAGACGGTGATCTGATTGGCTCCATACTGTTCGGGCAGAACGCCCGACGGCAAGGGCAGCGCGGTGGCCGGACCGCTGTTCTGCCAAAGAATCGCGGAGCCGCCACCGGAGCTGGGTTGGGTGAATCCGGCGACGTAGACATTGCCGCCGGAGACGCCGATTCCTGTGGCGCTGTAGTCGCCGGTGTAGCCGCTGGGCGGGGCCAGAATCGTCGGCGTGCCGTTGACCCAGTAGACAGCGGTGTTGCCGTTGGTGCCTCCCCAGGCCGTTCCGGCAATGTACACATTTCCGCCGGAGACTGTGATGGCGCTGGCCCCGGCATCTGTGAATCCGCTGGGCAGGGGCAGCGGGTTGGCGACGCCGTTGACCCAGAGCATGGCGTTGCCATCCACTGAATTGTTCGACTCGAAGCCGACGGCATAGACGTTGCCGCCAGAGACGGCGATGGCGTAGGCGCGGGCAAACGAAATGCTGGCGGGCAGGACGATGGGTGAGCCATTGAGCCAGTAGAGGGCGATGCCGGTCGAGGCGTTGGTTGCCCAGCCGGCGACGTAGACATCGCTGCCGGAGACGGCTACGGACTGGGCCATGGCGCTGGTCATGCCGCCGGGCATGGGCAGGAGCGTAGCTGTGGCGGTGGGAGTACCGGGGGCGAGTTGCCAGAGCGTGGCGGCCGTGTTGCCAACGGATGAGTTAAGGAATGCGTAGCCGACGATGTTGATGGTGGTTCCGGCGGGAATGGCGGGGTTGACGGTGAAGCTCTGCGTGACCGGCGAGGCCGCGGCATAGCTGGTGTTGGCGGCGATGTTGGCGTTGAGGGTGCAGGTGCCGGCGGCGGTGAAGGTGGCGGTTGAGCCAGAGACGGTACAGGTTCCGGGCGTGGTCGAGGTGAAGGTGACGGCGAGGCCGGAGTTGGATTTGGCCGAAAGCGTCTGCGAGGTTCCGGCGGTCTGGGTGCCGGGATTAGTGAAGGTGATGGCTTGCGGGGTGGTGCCGATCTTTGGCGCTCCGCTGCCGCCGCAGCCGACGACGAAGAGCGCCAGCGAAATGGCACCTGCTGCCTGTGCCATGCGATGCGTTCTTCCAGAGGTTGAAGGGCGATGCTGCGTGCTTCGGACAATGTGCTCAGCGAACATGGCTGAAACTCACTCTCTTCGTGAAATCCTGTTGGCTCCGACGTGGCAGCGGCTGCTTCAAGCGGTCGAGCTGGATGAGGCCGCGAGCGGCTGTTTCGCAAGCAGGAGAAGAATACATCAAGCTTGTGTTGATGAGACACGTAAAAATGTGTCTCTCGATGCTTTGTCCGGTTCTTCCGGAAGCGCGAGTCCTGCGTGGACTTAACACGGCTCGCGGCATCGGGATGCTCTGCGGGCTGTGTTCACGGCGGAGATGCCATGCAGACCAGACCGTCGGACGGAGGCGCGGTCTTCCTGACTGTCCTGGCTCATTGCGGGGTCAATCCACCCGAGTAGCCATGACTTAGCGGACGCCGCGGTCGCGCAGCCAGGGTCCGTATTCGCGATCGGCACCCTCGGTGTGGCTGTGGAACCAGCTTCGCAGATCTTCCAGCCAGGAGCTGAGATACCCGGCGACCGGGCGCTTTCCCTGCCAGTCCATCAGGCGCTCCAGCAAAGCCCGATGCTCCTGACGATGACGCTCGAGGCCGGGAAATTCAAAGCGCTCCATCAGTCGCTCTTCGCTGGCAAAATGCTGCTCGGTGAGCGTGGTCAGGTGAGCCAGGCAGGAAGAGACGGTCGCTTGATCCGCTCCGCGTGAAAGCGCTGTGATCAGCTCATTCAAAGCATCCATCAGCGCTGCATGCTGGTCATCCATGGCCTCAATGCCAACGGAACAGGTGTAACTCCACATCAGGGACAAATCCGAGCCTCCGGGGAACCGCCTGCTTGTGGACGGCTCATCAAAATGAATCGGCAAAACAAATTGATTGCGCGACTCTTTATATCAAAAAAGATCTTAAATCGTTTCCCACAAGCTGCGCCCGGGAATGCGCGCATGTGGAGCAGTGGATCGAAAAAACGCGCCAACGAGCCTGACTATTCCAGCAGGATCTCCGGCTCAACCGAATGGCCGAGCGTGGTGAGCGCGATGGCTGCGGCCAGGATGAGCGCTCCACCCAGCCAGGCCAGCGGTCCGAGACGGTCTCCGAGCAGACGCACACCCAGGTACGAGCCGAGCGCGGGTTCGATATTGAGGAAGACGCCGGCGCGTGAAGCGGGAACGTGGTGAATGCCCCAGTTCCACAAAAAAGTCGTGGTAGCGGTGCAAAGCAATCCGCTGGCGGCCAAAGCCAACCAGGCGGTGAGGCTGACATGGCGGACCGGCGGCGGGCCGTCCACGGTCATCACCCATGCGGCGAGCATGGCGGTGCCGGCAAGGATGCTCCAGGCGCTGACGGCCAGTGGGCTGTGGACCTGCATGAGGCGCTTGCTCATGAGCACCCAGCCCAGCGCAATGGTGAGCGAAACGACGACAAGCAAGTCTCCGGTGAGTGTGGGCCGCGCACCCGAAGCCGAGGCAGGATGACCGCCGAGGACGATGCAGCCGACGCCAATCGTCGAGGCGAACAGCGCCAGCCAGCCAATCCAGTCCAGCCGCTCATGGAGAAAGATGGCAGCGGCGACGGCAAGCAGGACCGGCATGGTGCCGACCATGAGAGCGGCGTGGCTGACGGTGGTCAGGGCAAGCCCGTGGAACTGAAGCAGAAACTGGATCGGAATGCCAAGCATGGCAGAAAGCATCAGGATGCGAAGTTCAGCCGAATGCCAGGTGTGGCGTTGACGCCCAAGAAAGGCCGCAGGCAACATGCCCAGGCAGGCAAAGAGGAAGCGATAGAGCACCATGTGGCTGACGCTCATTTCACGCAGGGCGATTTTGCCAAAGTAGAAGCCGGTTCCCCACAGACAGCCCGCCGCAGCACATGCGGAGTAGCCAAGCCAGCGTGTCTGCGGGACGAATTTGTCGGCGAAAGGTGGGTTTTGCATGGGTGAGTGTGGTATCGAATGAGAGTCGCACTTTCAGTTCTACCATTCGTCTGTGCGTTGGCTTGCATCGGCCAACTGCACAAACCGGAAGAAAATCGGCGAGAATACAGATTGTGATACTGACGCTGCGAAAAATTCTTGTACTGCTGAGCCTTGCGGCTGCCTGCGGAAGCGGGTCTGCGCTTGGCGCGCAGTCACAGTCGCAGTCGTATCCGCAACTGGATCCGAATCTGCTGGTTCCGCAGGCATCGCAAGCCTCGACACTGCAAAAAAAGAACAAGAAAAAGAAGAAGCGGGCGCAGTCGCAGGATCGGGGACTGCTGCTCGCCGGGCACACGATTCCAGCAGCGCCGCTTGGCTTTGCACCACCCGCCGCGCACTATCTGACACACCACGTTGCCCAGATGTCCCTGGACTTTCTGGACGAAGACCACCTTCTGTTTACCTTCCGTGTTCCCGGGCTGATTCCCCGCCCCGTCGCCGGCGGACAGATTCCGCCGTATGAGCGACATATTCGCGCAGTTGTGGTGCAGATTTCGACCGGCCAGACTCAGGCCGAAGACCTGTGGACGCTGCATGATACAGATCATTATCTGTGGATGCTGGGCAATGGTCACTTTCTGCTGCGCGATGGCAATCTGCTGAGAATTGGGGACGCTTCGCTGCGCCTGCAACCTTTTCTGCGTTTTCCCGGCCCGATTGACACGATTGAAACCGACCCGTTCGATCATTTTCTGGTGGCCGATACCGAGGAACAATCCACGCTGCCGGTGAAGAAGCGGCCCAGCCTGCTGAGCACCACGGGCAGCGCCACAGAGCCGCCACCGACGGATTTTCTGGTGCGCGTGATTGATCTGGCAACGCGCAAAGTGGTGCTCTTCAGCCATACCGAGGGAGTGATTCATCTGCCTTTGAGCGAAAACGGCTACTACCAGATTCAGCGCTCGGAGGGGTTGAACTGGATGGTGAGCTACTCCGATTTGCAGGGGCAAGGCATGCCCTACTGGCAGGTTGAATCCGTGTGCATGCCGCCGCTGGACCCGGTTGCGCCAGGTTTGGTACTGGCGACACCGTGCGGCGACGATGGATCGCGCGCGCTGGTGATGCTGTCGCGAGCTACAAAAAGTGTGTTGTGGCATGTGGATATTCCCGCGACCAGCGTGTGGCCGGTGCTGGCGCGGTCCGCCAGCGGATTGCGCATTGCCCGAGCGACGCTGGAGCTGAGCCAGCCGGTGACGGCGGGCAATCCGATCGATCCGGAAGATATCCGCGGACAGAAGGTGGCGGTCTACAACACGGCAGACGGCGTGATGGAGTTTGTGGTCGATGCCGATCCACCGCTCGATGCGGGTGGCAACTTCGCGCTGTCGCCATCCGCTCGTCGCGTAGCGGTGCTGCGTCAGGGCAGTCTTCAGGTTTTTGATCTGCCTGCGCCGCCGCCTTTGCCACAGCCGCCGACCGGAGAAACAAGTGGCAAACTTCCCTCCACAAAGTGACGGCGGAGCGCGCGGAAACTGCCGCAGAGGTTGACAGGAGATGTACACTACCGTTGGGTTTTGAGCCGCTGTGTCCACTGCCACTCTTCACTACACCGCCGCCGCCGTAACGGATCGAGGACGCCGTCGAGCCTCCAACGAAGATGCCTTTGGCTATTCGCTGGAGGATGGCGTCTTTGTGGTCTGCGACGGGATGGGCGGCGCGGCAGGCGGAGAGGTTGCCAGTTCGCTGGCAGTGGAAGAGCTGCTGCGGCTGCTGACGGGGTTCCGCGAAGCGGCGCAGCCGGAGCATAGTGGCCAATCAAGCGAAAACGCAGCGCACGGACGGAACGGAGATCGAAGGCATGGAGGCGTAGTGCCGTCGATCGTGGCCGAAGCCGTAGAGGCAGCCAACACCGCGATCCACTCGCGCGCACAGCGCAGCCTGCGACTGAGCGGCATGGGCACGACGCTGGTGGCGGCAGTTGTGGGTGAGCAGCAGATGTGGGTGGTGAATGTGGGAGACAGTCGATGCTATCGGCTGCGGCACAGCACTCTGCACCCCTGCACGGAGGATCATTCCCTGATCGAGGAGCAGGTGCGGTTTGGTCGCATGACACGCGCCGAAGCCGCGCGCTCGCCGTTGCGCCATGTGATTACCCGAGCGTTGGGTACGCAGCGCCAGGTGACTCCCGATATCTTCGAGCTGGAGCCGGAGGATGGAGATGTCTATCTTCTTTGTTCCGATGGACTTACGCGCGAGATTTCCGATGCCGAGATCGAAGCGATTCTGCGCATGGAAGCATCGCTTGCCGCACGATGCGATGCGCTGGTGAAGGCTGCGAACCGAGCCGGCGGGCAGGACAATATTACGTGCCTGTTGATTGGCGTCAGCGAATCAGCCTGAGCCTCTGCGCCAGGTGTTTTCAGCCAAAGTCCGAATGGATTAGACGCCTGCTAATAACTGACCTGTAATCCCCCTAGGGGGGTATATTATTTTTCTGGTTAACTTCTTTCGATAAATTTGTTTATCTTTTCGTTAACTACGCCGTCCTTGCGCGGTGCGGTGGGCAGAGGCAACGACAGAAGCAGATTCCCTGCGGGAATGACCGTACTGAACGCAAGGAAAGTATGGCAGAATGGGCGAAATTCGCTGCCATTCTGGAGATGTTTATTTTCTGTTTGGAATCAAGGAGATGGGTGTTTTTTGCACAGGGACAGGGCTTGACAGAATTTTTGGGGAAGCGTGGATTCTGGCGAGTTAGAATGAGGCAACTCTTTCCGAGAGATGCTGACGAATGTGCGGGCCTGGCCGATGGGTTGCCCGGGATATTCCTGAGTGCGGACAGAAAGGTGAGGAGATTGAAATGTTGAAGGGATTTCGTGATTTTATTCTGCGCGGCAATGTGATGGATCTGGCTGTAGCGGTGATTCTGGGCGCTGCATTCAATGGGATTGTGACGTCGCTGGTGAACGATATGCTGACGCCGCTGATTGCGGCGGTGGGCGGGAAGCCGGACTTTGGCTCGCTGATTCTGAACCTGCATGGCGGGCATATCCGCTATGGAAATTTCATGAATGCGGTGGTGAACTTTCTGATTGTGGCGGCGGTGATCTACTTTGGCGTGGTGTTGCCGATGAACCGGCTGATGGCGCGGCTGAAGCCAGCGGCGCCGGTGGCGCCGAAGACGAAGCCGTGCGGGGAGTGCCTGAGCGAGATTCCGCTGGCGGCTCGGCGGTGTGCGCACTGCGCGCAGCCGGTAGCGTGATCGGAGAACTGAGCGGGAACTGATTCCCCGAGCGAGCGGCGGGATCAGGTGAGGTCTCGCCAGTTGGCTCCGGTGGCGAGATCGGCGACAAGCGGGACGCGAAGCGTGGCGACGGACTCCATGGCGTGGCGAACGAGGGTGGAGACTTCGGCCAGTTCGTCCGTGGGGACGTCGAGCAGGAGTTCGTCGTGGACCTGAAGGACAAGCCGGGCGCGGAGTTTGCGTGAGTTGAGTTCGCGGTGGAGTGCGATCATGGCGAGCTTGATGAGGTCGGCTGCGGTGCCCTGGAGCGGAGTATTGATGGCGGTGCGTTCGGCGAAGCCGCGCTGATTGGGGTTGCGGCTGTCAAGGTCGGGGATGGGGCGGAGCCGACCAAAGAGGGTGCGAACGAAGCCGTCGCGGCGGACCTGTTCGAGAGTGCTGTCGATGAAGGTGCGAACGCCGCGGTAGCGCTCGAAATAGCGATCAATATACTGTCGAGCTTCCTGCTGAGGGATGCTAAGCTGCGCGGCGAGGCCAAAGGGCGAGATGCCGTAGACGATGCCGAAGTTGACGGCTTTGGCGCGGCTGCGCGTGGTTTTGTCGAGCTGGTCGATGGGGATGCCGAAGACTTCGCTGGCGGTGAGGGAGTGGATGTCGAGGCCGGAGTGATAGGCGTCGAGGAGAAGCGGATCCTGGCTGAAGTGAGCGAGGAGACGAAGCTCGATCTGGGAGTAGTCAGCAGAGAGCAGAAGATGACCGGGTGAGGCGACAAATGCGGCGCGAATCTGTCGGCCCAGCTCGGTGCGGATGGGGATGTTCTGGAGATTGGGGTTGATGGAAGAGAGGCGACCGGTGGCGGTGGCGGCGGCCTGAAAGGTGGTGTGCACGCGGGCATTGGCATCGACGAGCGTGGGAAGAATGTCGATGTAAGTGGACTTGAGCTTGGAGAGATGGCGGTAATCAAGGACGAGCCGGGCGATGGGATGGGATTCGGCGAGGGTTTCGAGGACATCCTGGGCGGTGGAGAGAGATTTTTTGCCGCGCGCGGCGGGATGAGGCAAAGCAAGCTGGACGAAGAGGACTTCGCTGAGTTGTTTGGGCGAGTTGATGTTGAACCGGGAGCCGGCGAGCGCGAAGATCTGCTCGGCGGTGGAGTGAATCTCTGAGGCGAAGTGGGTGGAGAGCGCGGCGAGAGCGGGGAGATCGACGCGAATGCCTGCGCGCTCCATGGCAAAGAGGACAGGCGTGAGGGGAAGGTCCATCTCGCGGTAGACGGAAAGCAGTCCGTTGCGCTGTGCTTCGGCAAGCAGGGCGGGATGAAGAGCGGCGATGGCGCGGGCAGCGGTAGCAGGAGTGGTGATGGGCGGAGCCGCATTCCGCGCCGCGACGTCGGCCAGGGACTGGGTGGCGTGGGTGGGGTTGAGGAGCCAGGAGAGCAGCATGGTGTCTTCGATGGGCTGGGCGAGCATGGCCTCGGCGAGCAGGGCGTCGGCGAGCGTGGAGTCGGCAGCGGTGAGTCGATGGAGCAGGGATTTGGCGTCGTGGGTGGTCCTGGGGATGGCCGGGTTGACGAGCAGGGCGCGGATGGATTCGTTGAGCGGGACGGTGAGCGCCGGAGCGTCGGCGATGGCAAGACCGAGGCGCAGAGGCGCGGGTGAAGCGGCGGGCGAGGCAGCGGCGAAGTCAAGCAGAGTGGGCGTGGGGAGGGTTTCAGGATCGTCGGCGGCGGGAAGGACGGGAGCGGCATCGAGCGCGAGGGCGAATCCGTGGGAGGCGCGGGCGAGAAAGTGGGCGAGATCGTCGGCGGTGGGTTCCTCGATGGTAGGAACGATGGGATGAGCTGCAGTGGAGGCGGCAGGGGCGAGATCGCGGAGCATGGAGGTGAACTCCAGCTCGGTGTAGAGAGCACGAAGAGCGTCGGTGTCGGGCGGGCCGAGTCGCATGGAGTCGAGATCAAGCGTGATGGGAACGGCCGTGTGGATGGTGACAAGTTCACGAGAGAGCAGGACGGCTTCGCGGTTTTCCTGGAGGGATTCGCGGTAGGTTTTGCGAGTGACCTCGGAGGCGCGAGCGAGCAGCTCGTCGAGCGAACCGAACTGCCGGATGAGATCGACCGAGCCTTTGTCGCCGATGCCGGGCGCGCCGGGAACGTTATCGACGGCATCGCCGCGGAGAGCCATGACGTCGATGACGCGATGGGGCGGGACACCGAGCACCTCTTCAACCTTGGCGGGATCGAGGATGAGATTGTCTTTCTGCGGATTGAGGATGTGGACGCGGTCGGTGACAAGCTGCATCATGTCCTTGTCCGGAGAGACGATGCGGACGGGATGGCCAAGCGCGGCGGCCTGCGCGGCGAGAGTGCCGAGAACATCATCGGCCTCGTAGCCCTCGGCGGCGAGGACAGGAATGCGCATGGCTTCAATGGCACGGCGGATGAAGGGAATCTGGCTGGCGAGGTCGTCGGGCATGGCTTCGCGATGGGCTTTGTAGCCGGCGTAATCGACATCGACGAAGGCCTGCTCGGCGGCGTTCCACTTGCGGAGGGTGGTGAGTTGGCGGGCGGTGGAGTCACGGAAGACTTCGCCGGAGAGATCGAAGACGGCGGCGAGATGGACGGGGACGAAGTCGCGGCGCAGGCGCTCGAGCATGTTGACGAAGACGTAAATGGCGGCGGTGGGCTGGCCGGAGCGCGTGGTCATGGGCCGCGAGCGCTGCATGGCATGGTAGGCGCGGAAGATGAACGACATGGTGTCGAGCAGGTAGATGGGCGCAGATGAGGCTGGGTTTGGGTCAGGCATCGTATGCGAGTGTAGCAGCGGAGGGCATTGGATGCAGTAGACGCGCAGCTCGGGTGGTGCGGCGCGGTTTGGGTGGTGCTCGCCTGGGTCGCGGGAGATGGCCGAAGACGCTGGAAACAGCAAAAGCGGATTCCCTGCGGGAATGACAACCAGAAAAGCAAGAGCAAGAAATACAAAAGCAACAGCAAGTGCGAAAGCAAAGGTGGTGGAATGAATGCGGGGTTGAAACGATCAGGTGAGGAGCATGCAGTCGCCGTAGCTGAAGAAGCGGTAGCGCTCGAGGACGGCGTGGCGGTAGGCGTCGAGAACGCGCTCGCGGCCGGCAAAGGCGCTGACAAGCATGAGCAGACTGGATTGCGGGAGATGGAAGTTGGTGAGCATAACGTCGACGAGGCGGAAACGATGGCCGGGCGCGAGAAAGATTTGTGTGCTGCCGGAGTGGGGCTGCGGCAAAGAGGGTTCGGCGGCAAGGGCGCAGTGCTCGAGCGTGCGGACGACGGTGGTGCCGACGGCGACGATGCGGCGACCATCACGGCGAGCGGCGAGGATGGCCTCGACGGTCTCATGCGGGAGGGTGTACGGCTCGCGGTGGAGGTGAATGTCGGCGAGACGCTGGACGCGGAGCGGAGCAAAGGTGCCGAGGCCGACGTGGAGGGTAATAAAGGCACGCTCCACGCCGTGCGCGGCGAGAGATTCCAGGATTTGCGGGGTGAAGTGAAGGCCAGCAGTGGGCGCGGCGACCGAGCCGCTCGGCTGGGCGTAGACGGTCTGGTAGCGGTCGCGGTCGGTGGGCGAGTCGGCGCGATGAATGTAGGGCGGCAGGGGCATGTGTCCGATGCGGTCGAGAGCCTGGAAGAAGTCTGGAACCGCGGCAAAACGCAGGCGACGCATGCCAAATTCACCAACCGCGACGACCTCGGCGTGGAGGATGGGCGAGTTGGCGACATCGGGGCTGGCTTCCGGAGAGTGGAAGGCAAGCTGGTCGCCGGTGCGGATTTTGCGACCGGGACGGACGAGCGCGCTCCAGTCACCGTTGTCATGGACTTCGGTGAGGAGAACTTCGACGAGGCCGGTGGCGGGTTGGCGGTCGCGCGAATTGATGCGGCGAGCAAAGAGGCGTGCGGGAATGACGCGGCTGTTGTTGAGGATGAGCAGGTCGCCGGGCTGAAGCAGGTTGGGAAGATCGGCGAAGGCGCGGTCAGCCAGCAAGCCGGAGGCGCGGTCGAGGTGAAGCATACGACTGGAGCCGCGCTCGGCGGGCGGCTGCTGGGCGATGAGTTCCTCGGGGAGATGGAAGTCGAAGTCGGAGACGAGCAGATTGGCGCGGTCTTCAGGCATGGTCAGACGAGTTCTCCAGCGGGAGTGAAACGTGCTCTTCAGCGCGGTGGCGGGCGAGTTCAAGGTTTTGATCGAGGCGCTGGCGGTAGTCTTCTGCGACGGAGGCGGTGAATTCGCCGACAGGAATGTCGTCGTCGGAGGGAACGATCAGCCATGGTCCCCAGCTGACGACGATGCGGGTGAACGGACGAGGAATCTGGAAGCGATCCCAGGAGCGGAGGGTCCAGCAGCGCTCGGGGTGGAGGTGAAAACAGCCAACGGGCGCGCCGGTGAGCCGGGCAAGCTGGATGGGGCCGGATTTGGCGCGGTGGATGGGGCCGCGTGGTCCATCGGCGGTGAAGATGGCGGGGCGACCGGCGTCAAGGACAGACTGGAGGCCGAGCAAAGCCTGCGGGCCTCCGCGCGAGCTGGAGCCACGTACGGCGGAGTAGCCGAAAAGCTGAAGGACGCGGGTGATGAGTTCTCCGTCGAAACTCTGGCTGATGATGATGGTGGCCTGGGTGGAACGGTAATAGTAAGCGCAGGCGAGGACGCACTGATGCCAGAAGCAGAAAATGTGTCGACCCGGTGCAAAACCGTGGAAAGCCGGAGTGACACCTTTGTCGGCAATGACCTGGAATCGCCAGGTGCGACCGAGTGCGTGGAGCAGGAGCCAGACCAGACGCGGGATGACTGCCAGGAGGAATCGCTGGCGGAGGGTGAATGGGCTGGAAGTACGCCGGGGCACAAGATGGATTGTACCCGCGGCGGGATTGGGTTTGCAGCGTCAGTCGATTTAGCTGTAGCGGAGCCAGCGCATCATCTCCGGCAGGGTGGCGCGTTTGCCGTACATGAGGATGCCAATGCGATAAAGACGCGTGGAGAACCAGAGAACGGCTGCGATGGCGAGAAGCATGAGCACGATGGAAGCGCCGATCTGCCAGAGTGGAGGCATCTGGGATCCCATGCGCAGGAACATGACGATGGGCGTGCAGGGTGGAAAGAGCGAAGCGGCAACGACCCAGATGGAGTTGGGATTGGTGGAGATGAGCAGGATCATGCTGAAGCTGAGCCAGACCGGCAAAGCGGCAAGGGGAGAATACTGCTGAAGTTCCTGTTCGGTTTCAAGCGTGGCTCCAAGGCCGGCAAAGAGCGCGGAGTTGAGCGTGTAACCAAGCAGGAAGTAGACGGCGAAGAGGACGATCTGGAGCAGGGAGATGTGAATCTTGAGGTTGCCGGTGAGATATTGCGCTCCCAGAGCCGAGCTGGCGAAGATGGCACCGGCGGCGATCCAGATGAAAATCTGTGTGAGGCCGACAGCGCCGATGCCAATGAGTTTTCCTGTGAGCATGTCACCGGCCTTGACGGTGGCCAGCATGACCTCGAAGATGCGCGAGGTTTTTTCCTGAATGACGGATCGACCGACGTTAAGTCCGTAGATCATGGTGGTCATGGTGAGCAGAAGCGCCATGATGTAGGCGGAGTAGAAGCTGGAGATGGCGTTGCTGGTGACCTCCTTGCCGTTCTTGATCTGCCGGGTATCCACTTTGACGGTTTGGAGGAGTGCATCCGCAGCCGAGGCGGAGATGCCGTGTTCGACGAGGCGACCGCGGAGGAGAGCGTGATTGAGGGCGGACTGGAGACGCTCGCTGGTGACGAAATCGCCGGCGGTCTGGGCTTCATAGGTAGCCTGTATGGGGCCAGTTGCGGGGACATCGACCCAGAAAAAGCCATCGATGGATTTGTTATTGACCTCGGACACAAGCCTGGCGCGATCGGAGTCCATGAGCATGCCGGGCATCTCGGGCGCGAAGAGATCGACGGTGGAGTGAGCGTCGGCATCAGAGAGGATTTCTGTGCGAATTGCAGAGGCGAGCGCGGGATCGGAACAGGCGACAGCGATGTGCTTGTCAGTGCCGGAGTGCTTGCTGGAGAGGAACGAAAGATAGAAAACGCCGATAAAAACGGCCGGCAGCAGGATGGTGGTGATGAGGAAGGTTCTGCCGCGGACCTGCTCCTTGTATTCGCGCTGGGCAATCAGCAGGATATTACGCATCAACTTTGCCTCCGACGGTCTGAATGAAGATTTCTTCGAGCGATGGCTCCATCAGTTCGAAGCGGAAGATGGTGGCTTTGGACGCGGCCTCGGCGAGCAGTTTCTGAGCGTCGCCATCGTCCTTGAGCTGGATTTCGACGTGGCCGGAGTAGTTTTTGGCCTGTGCGATCTCCGGACTGCGAAGGAAGCTGTCGTCACCTTGAAATTCGACGATGACGCGATCCCGTTTGTAGCGGCTTTTGATCTCGCGGACGCGGCCGGAGAGGACGAGATTGCCCTGATGGATGAGTGCGATGGAGTCGCAGAGTTTCTCGACCTGATCCATGCGGTGGGTGGAGAACAGGATGGTTTTTCCTTGCGCCTTCTGCTCGAGGAGGGTGTCCTGAAGCAGAGTTGCGTTGACGGGATCGAGGCCGCTGAATGGCTCGTCCATGATGATGAGTTCCGGCTCGTGAATGAGAGCGGAGATGAACTGAATCTTCTGCTGCATACCCTTGGAAAGCTCATCGGTCTTCTTGAGGATGGCGTGGGCGATGTCGAGCTTTTTGGCCCAGGCGATGGCGCGTTTCTGGGCTTCGTCGGCCGAAAGACCGCGGAGGCTGCCCATAAAAATGAGCTGATCGAGGACTTTCATCTTTTTGTAAAGGCCGCGCTCTTCAGGTAGGTAACCGACGCGAGTGAGGCTGCTGCGGGAGAAGGGCTGGTCGAAGAGCGTGATGGAGCCGGAATCCGGCGCTGTGATGCCGATCATCATGCGGATGGAGCTGGTTTTGCCGGAGCCGTTGGGACCGAGAAGACCGAACATCTGGCCCGGCTCAATGCGGAAACTCAATTGGTTGACGGCGACTTTATCCTGATATGCCTTGGTGACAGCGGAGAGTTCAACAACAGGCATGCAGCGGCTCCGAGCGATAGGTTTTGAGTGAGGCAAGGATAGCATAAGGAAATGAAGCGAACGAGCACCAGGATGAGTCAGGCATGGGCGCGTGCGTCAGTCGAGATTGGGTTCATCCTGTTTCTGTTTTATGCGAACTTGTAGATGGGAGAATTTTCGCGGTCAGGCGAAGAGCACGGGCACAGACTGGCGTGGGCGATGCGCGATGTGATGACACCGGAAAATCTGTTGATTGGGTTGGTGGCGGCGGTGATTGGCTTCGGGGTAGTAGAGCTGCTGAGGAAGCCGTTGCAGTGAGTGCGGCAGTGGCAAGCGATATGCCGTGGGTTGTAGCATCCGATGTGTGGCTTCCCTGGATACTTCTGTGATGTATGTGCGCGGCGTAGGTCCGCGCGTAGCGGCGCTGCTGGAAGCGAAGGGAATTCGCACGGCCGAGGACCTGCTGTATCACCTTCCCTTTCGCTATGAGGACAGGCAGCATCCGCGTGCGCTGGACGAGCTGAAGGCGGGCGAGACGGCTTCCGTGATTGGGGAAATTCGAAGCGCGGCGCTGGTGCAGACGAAGCGACAGCCGATCTTTGAGATTGTGCTGGGGCAAGGCGCATTCTCGATCAAGTGCATGTGGTTCAACGGCGGATATCTGCAGGGACGACTGCGAGCGGGGCAGACGATCGCGCTGTTTGGGCGGATGGAAGCGTCGCGCTCGACGCGCAACCTGAAGATGATTCAACCGCAGTTTGAACTGCTGCCGGAGGCAGGCGGCGATGAGGTGACGCGGCTGCTGGAGGTGGGTCGGATCACGCCGGTGTATGAGTCTCTGGGTGGGGCGCAGCTTGCTTCGCGATGGCAACGGAAGGTGATCTTTCAACTGCTGGAAGGGATTCGCGGAAATGTGCCGGAGTGTCTGCCGCAGGCTCTGCTGAGGCGGTACGGCTGGCCGGAGCGCGAACGAGCGCTGGCGGAGACGCACTTTCCACCGGAAGGAACGTCGACCAATGAGCTGGAGTCTGCGCGAACCGCGGCGCAGCGGCGGCTGATCTTTGAAGAGCTGTTTTTTCTGGAGCTGGGGCTGGAGCTGAAACGACGACGGAGCCGGGAGCAGCGCGGGATTGCGTTCCAGGCGACGGATGCGGCCCGTGAGGCGATTCGCGAGATTCTGCCCTTTCATCCGACGGCGGCGCAGAAGCGGGCGCTGGGAGAGATTGTGTCGGATATGCGCGAGGCACATCCGATGCGGCGGCTGTTGCAGGGAGATGTGGGTTCCGGGAAGACGATTGTTGCGCTGCAGGCGATGGTGGTGGCGATGGAGAACGGCTACCAGACGGCGATGATGGCTCCGACCGAGATTCTGGCGACGCAGCACTATCTGGCGGCGCGGAAGCTGCTGGGCAAGCGAAGCTATCGGATCGCGTTGCTGACGGGATCGGTGGAGGCGGATGCGAAGCGGGCGCTGCGTCGGCAGATGGAGCAGGGTGAGTTGCAACTGGTGATTGGCACCCATGCGTTGATTGAAGAGAATGTGGAGTTTGCGCGGCTGGGCCTGGTGGTGGTCGATGAGCAGCATCGATTTGGAGTGATGCAACGATTTCGGCTGATGAAAAAGCCCAACGAAGCGGAGCCGGATGTGCTGGTGATGACGGCCACGCCGATTCCGCGGACGCTGGCGCTGACGCTGTATGGCGACCTGGATACGAGTGTGCTGGACGATCTGCCGCCGGGGCGGACTCCGATTACGACGCGACGCGTGGGTAGCGACCGAGCCGACGAAGTATGGGAGTTTGTGCGCGGACAGGTGACCGCAGGCAGACAGGCATACCTGGTGTATCCGGTGATTGAAGGGACAAAGGACGACCAGCAGGAACTGGATTTTGCGCGAGACGAAAGCGCTGCCGAACCGAAGCGGGAAGCAGCGGTGAAACCGGCAAAGGGCAGACGAGCGACGACACTGTTTGCCGCAGCGAAAGCGGCGGCCACGGCCGAAGCGAAGATGGAGCTGAGATCAGCGACGGAGATGTATGAGCAGTTGCGGGTGGGGCCATTTGCCGGGTTGCGCGTGGGACTGCTGCACGGACGACTGAATGCGGACGAAAAAGAGGTGGTGATGCGACGGTTTCAGCGGGGAGAGACGGACGTGCTGGTGGCGACGACGGTGGTGGAGGTGGGCGTGGATGTGCCGAACGCGACGGTGATGGTGGTGGATCACGCAGAGCGATTTGGGCTGGCGCAACTGCACCAGCTGCGAGGACGGGTGGGGCGCGGAAGCGCAAAGAGCTATTGCATTTTGATGACGGGCGAGCGCTGCTCTGCCGAGGCAGAGCAGCGACTGGAAGCGATGGTGGCGACGCAGAATGGATTTGAGCTAGCGGAGCTGGACCTGAAGATGCGTGGGCCGGGGGAGTTTTTTGGAACGCGGCAGGCGGGCTTGCCGGGGTTTCGCGTGGTGAACCTGATCCGGGATAAGGAGCTGCTGGAGCTGGCCAAGCAGGAGGCAGCGAAGTTTGTGACGGCTCCTGACCCTGAGGTGACGGAACTGGAGCGGCGTCGGGTGTGGGATCACCTGAAACAGAACTGGCAACGGCGATATGGGCTGATGGAAGCAGGCTGAGGCAGGGAGCAGATGCAGACGGATGGCAGACGACAACCGCTGGTTCTGTGGATGGCATCGAAGAAAGAGGGCTGAAATTGGCTTCACCGCAGAATAGTCGGCAAAATGAGTTGCATTTGAGGAAAAGAAGCGCAACTATTCTGAAGAAGGTTGGTCGATAAAATCAGAGGCGCTGAAAAGCGCAGGAGATTGGGGAGCAGCTCAGGTTGCTCGGCTCGAAACCGAAAGCTGGTTTGGAGGATCTCCGGGAGGTTCCCATGAGAACGATTCGGATGCTTGGCGTGACGCTGATTCTGGCCGTGGCGACGATGATTCCGGCGAAGGCGAACGTTTTTGTCGGCATAGGATTTGGCCCGGTGCTGGCACCGGTGCCGTACGCGTATGCACCACCGCTTTGTGATTATGGGTTTTACCAGTTTTTCCCCTATTCCTGCGCGCCGTATGGATATTACGGAGCGGACTGGTTTGACGGGGGTGCGTTTATCGGGATCGGACCGTGGTATGGCTGGGGCTATCCGGGCTGGGGTTATGGCGGCTGGGGCTACGGTGGCTGGGGCTATGGCGGCTGGGGCGACCGTGATGGCTGGCGAGGTCGTTATGGCCGGGGCTATGGCGGGCGGTATGGTTATGGCGGTCGACCAGGAATCGGCTATGGGAACCGCGGCGGCTATGGCGCACATAATACGATTGCCCAGGGTGGGGCGCCACATGCTTCTCCCGGTGCGGGATTGGGTGGCGCACGGCCTGGATATGGCGGCAGCAATGGCCTCCGTTCGACGGGAAGTACAGGCGGATTTCGCCCGACGTATGGCGGCGGGTTGAGCGGCCCGCACGTGACGAATGACCACCTGGCACCCCGTCAGGGCAGCTACGGCAGCTATGGCAACGGATTCCGATCAAGCGGCTATGGTGGTGGATTCCGACCGACGTATGGTGGCGGACTGGGCGTGAGTCGCTACAGCGGCGGATCGCATTATGGCGGAGTCTCTCGCTTTGGCGGCGGATCGCACTTTGGTGGCGGCTACGGTGGAGGTTCGCACTTTGGCGGCGGATCGCACTTTGGCGGATTTGGCGGCGGCGGCCACTTCGGCGGTGGCGGGTTCGGTGGAGGCCACTTTGGCGGTGGAGGCCACTTTGGCGGCGGTGGCGGTCACCGATAAACACGCAGTTGGAACAAGCCGGACCGGCTGGACAGAAAAGAGACGAAAGATCGGAAGTGGCGCAGGCCGCTCCCGATCTTTTGCTTATAGCAAAGAAGCTCGGGCGAGCCTCAGGATGATCGGGTGAGTCTCATCGAACCCGAGCGGCCAGCGTGAGGAGACGGTCGGCAATCTCTGTCGCAGCGCAGGGATGAGCGAGTGAACGGGCAGATTTGCCCATGGCCGCGAGGCGAGCGGGATCCGAGAGCAAGCTGCGGAGGGTTTCGAGCAGCAGCGCAGGCTGCTGGCGCAGCTGGTCTTCGGTGAGCATGGCGGCGGAGTGAGCCTGTTGCATGACCTCGGCGTTGCGCATCTGGTGATTGTCCGCCGCGGCGGCAAAAGGAACCAGCAAGGCGGGACGACCGGCGGCGGCAAGCTCGGCAACGGTGGAGGCTCCGCTGCGAGCGAGAACGAGATGGGCGCGGGCAAAGCAAGCGGCCATGTTGTCGAGGAAAGGCTCGACGCGCCAGCGATCTTCGGCGACTCCTGCTGCGGCGCAGGCAGACGAGTAAGCTGCGCGCGTGGCATCGGCGTGACGAGCGCCGGCCTGGTGGAGGATGCTGAGCGAGGGGAAGGCTTGCAGAAGATCGGGCATGAGCGGTGGGAGCAGGGTGTTGAGGATGCGCGCGCCCTGAGAACCGCCGAAGACAAGCAAATGCAGTGGTTGCTGAGGATCGACGGGCGGGATGGAGAAGAACTCCGGACGGACAGGGATGCCGGTGACCTGAGGATGACGGAACCAGCGAGCGGCGGGTGGAAAGTTGACGGCAGCAGCGGAGACAAAGCGCCCGACCAGGCGGTTGGTGAGGCCGGGAACAGCGTTTGGCTCAAAGGCCAGGGTGGGCACACGGAGCAGCAGCGCAGCAGCCATGCCGGGCCCGGAGGCGTATCCTCCGACGCCGAGGACAGCCGTGGCGCGGAAACGGCGCAGGATGCGGATGCAGTCAAAGAGCGCGAGCGGAAGCTGGCTGGCGGTGTGAAGGCGAGTGGCGAGCGAGACCTGATTGAGCGGACCGGCAGCGACAAGTTCAAGCGGAAAACCGGCATCGGGAACGAGGCGTGATTCGAGGCCGCGGCTGGTGCCGACGAAGAGGATTTGAGCCTGAGCGCGGGCGACAAGTTCGCGAGCAACGGCAAGGGCAGGAATGATGTGTCCGCCGGTGCCGCCGCCGACGATGAGGATACGCGGAGGCTGGATGGATGGGTTCATCCGTCGATCTCACGCGTGAGGTTGAGCAGGATGCCCATGCTGATGAGCATGATGCAAAGCGAGGTTCCGCCGGAGGAGATGAAAGGCAGGGGAATGCCTTTGGTGGGCAGAAGGGCGATGACGACGCTGATGTTGAAAAAAGCCTGGATGAGGATGGTAATGGTGATGCCGAAGGCGAGCAGTCGCGCAAAGGGGTCCTGGAGCAGAAAAACAGCGCGAAGACCACGCCATCCAAGCATGACGAAGAGCACGACGATGAGCGCGGCGCCAAGGAAACCGAGTTCTTCGGCGATGTTGGCGAAGATGAAGTCGGTGTGCGGCTCAGGCAGGTAGAAGAGCTTCTGCACACCCTCCATGTAGCCGCGTCCGGTCCAGCCGCCGGTGCCGACGGCGATGAGGCTCTGGTTGATGTGAAATCCGGCACCCTGCGGATCAGCCTCTGGATTGAGGAAGACCATCATGCGTGCACGACGCCAGGGGACGAGCAGGAGAAGTCCCGCGATAAAAGGCGCGACGACGGCGAAGGTTCCGAGGAGATACTTCCACTCCATGCCGGCGAGGACGAGCACCAAGCAGGTGGTGGCGAAAAGGACCAGCGCAGTGCCAAGATCCGGCTCTTTGACGACAAGCCCGATGAGGACAAAGGCTGGAATAAGCGCCGGAGCCAGGGTGTGGCGAAAATCGCGTATGGTGTGGAGGCGGGTATGCAGAAACCAGGCGAGATAAAGGGCAAGGACGGGTTTGGCGATCTCAGAGGGCTGAAAAGTGAAGAAACCGCCGAAACGAATCCAGCGATGGGTGGCGTGAGAGCCGTGCATGGCGAAGACGACCAGCAGGAGTAGCACGGTGATGCCATAAACGGAATAGATGAAAGCTCGGGAGTTGTAGCGGCGATAGTCGAAACGCATGAGCAGAAACATGAGTACGATGCCGAGCAAGGCCCAGCCCGCTTGCTTGCCGAGAAAGGTGTAGGGCGAGCCGTAACGGGCCTCTGCAACGACGGCGGAGGCGGAAAAGACCATGGCCAGGCCGAGGACGACGAGTGTGAGAGTGACAAAGAAGAGCCATTTATCGACTCCAACGCGACGGGCCATCAGCGTGTGGTCCCCGCGAATGTATTGGGTGCGGTGACTTCGGCGATTCGGCGGACGTATTGCTTGAAGAAGTGGCCCCGCTGCTCGTAGTTCTCAAACTGATCGAAGCTGGAACAGGCAGGTGAGAGCAGCACGATTTCGCCAGGAAGCGAAGCAGCAGAGGCAGCGGTGACGGCGTTTTCCAGCGTTTCGCAGGAGTGTATGGGAAGGATGCCACGAAGCTGGGATTGGATCTTCTCGGCTGCCGAGCCAATGGTGTACACAGCGCGGACACGCTGGCGGAGAAGCGGCTCCAGATCGGAGTAGGTGGAGTTTTTGTCGCGGCCGCCGAGGATGAGATGGATGCCAGTGGGGAAGGCGGCGATGGCTTTGGCAGTGGCATCGACGTTGGTGGCTTTGGAGTCGTTGAAGTATTCGACGCCGTTGTGACGGGCAACAAACTCGATGCGATGCTCGACGGCGCGGAAGCCGCGAATGACGGTGGCGATTATCTCAGACGAGACTCCGGCGAGACGAGCGGCGCAGACAGCGGCCAGAACGTTTTCGACGTTGTGTTCGCCTTTGAGCGGGATGTCTGCGACCGGAAGAATCATTTCCGATGGAGCGTTCTGAGCCGGGCGGAAATGAATGAGGTTGTCGGCAACCCAGGCTCCGCGCGTAACGGGCTGAGTGAGCGAAAACCACCAGACAGCGGAAGGAGCACGCTCCGCACAGGCGGCGGCGCGAGGATTGTCGGCGTTGAGGATGAGGCTGTCGTTGGAGGTCTGCGCCTGGAAGATACGTTCCTTGGCGAGGGCGTAGTTTTCAAATGTGCCGTGGCGGTCGAGATGGTCGGGGGTGATGTTGAGCAGGACGGCGATGCGAGGATGGAAGCGCTGAACGGTTTCAAGCTGGAAGCTGGAGACCTCCAGCACCGACCAGGTGTGGGGTGTGGCTGCGTCGATGAGTTCCACGACGGGCACACCGATATTGCCGCCGACGAGGGTGGGCAATCCGGCGGCGGTGAGGATTTCGCCGACGAGCGTGGTGGTGGTGGTTTTGCCATTGGAGCCAGTGATGGCAAGCACGCTGCCTGGGAGGAAGTGAGCGGCCAGCTCGAGTTCGCCAAGGATGGGCAGACCGAAGGCGCGGCTCTGAACAAGCTCCGGAGTTTGAAGCGGAACGCCGGGGCTGACGACGATGAGATCCTGGCGGCGAAAGGTGAGCAGGCCGTGGCCGCCCGCCTCGACCATGATGCCAGCCTCGACGAGCGAGGGTATCTCCTGGGCGAGGGCGGCGGCGCTGCGTGCGTCAGAGATGGTGACCTGAGCGCCGCGAAGACGTAGGAACCTGGCCGCAGCCAGGCCAGAACGGCCCATGCCGACGACAAGAACGCGTTTGTTCTTCAACTCCATTCCGGACTCCTGAAGCGTGACAGGACCATTGTTTCACCAGGACGGGGTTTGCGTCAGTATCGGGATCGATTACCGGTCTAACGCAGTTTGAGAGTGGTGAGAGCAAAGAGCGCGAAGACGAGTGCTGCGATCCAGAAACGGGCGATGACCTTGGATTCCTTCCAGCCCAGCAGCTCAAAATGATGATGCAGAGGAGCCATCTTGAAGATGCGCTTTTTGCGCAGCTTGTAGCTGCCGACCTGAAGCATGACGGAGAGCGCTTCGAGGACGAAGATGCCGCCGATAAAGGGCAGCAACAGTTCCTGGCGGATGATGACGGCGACGGTGGCGATGGCTCCGCCGAGAGCGAGTGAACCGACGTCGCCCATGAATATCTCTGCGGGGTGGGCGTTGTACCAGAGGAAGCCGATGGAGGCTCCGACCATGGCTCCGCAGAAGACCGTGATTTCTCCGACGAGTGGCATACGCTGGAGTTCAAGGTAGTCGGCAAAGACGACGTGACCGCTGACGTAGGTGAGCACGGTGAGTGCGCCGGCAGAGATGATGGTGCAGCCGATGGCCAGCCCGTCAAGACCGTCAGTGAGGTTGACAGCGTTGGAAGAGCCGACCAGCACCAGCACGACAAAGAGAACGAAGGGGAGAAAAGCAAGCCAGCCCAGATGCGTGACTGCGCCAAGCCAGGTCCAGGTCATGGCGGGATGCCAGCTTTTGAGAAACGGCACGGTGAGATTGGTGGTGAAAAGATGCAACTGCTGGAGAACAACAAGTGCGGCGGCGATGGCGCAGGAGACGGCGACCTGAAGCAGGGTTTTGGCGCGAGCACGGAGACCGAGATTGCGACGCTGGACGACTTTGATGTAATCGTCGGCAAAGCCGATGGCTCCGAAGGCAAGGGTGGAGAGCATGACGATCCAGACGAAGGGATTGGAAAGATCGGACCAGAGAAGCGTCGGGAGCAGAATGGCTATGGCGATGAGAACGCCACCCATGGTGGGAGTGCCGGATTTCTTGCGGTGCGATTCCGGTCCCTCTTCGCGGATGTACTGGCCAATCTGGAATTCGCGAAGCTTGTCAATCACAAATGGGCCGATCACCAGTGCAATCAGCAGCGCGGTGAGCGAGGCGAAGGCGGTGCGAAAGGTGAGATAGCGAAAGATGCGAAACGGATGAAAGTAGGGGAAGAGCTTTTCGTAAAGCAGCCAGTAGAGCAAGCGGCCTCCAGTGTTGCGTGCGAGAGCGAAGGTGAAGGATCGAAAGTGATTGTATCGCCGACGGGGAGCGTTGTGCTTTATCCGGTGGACGAAGCGGCAAAGGCGGCCAGCGCAGTCTCCAGGCGGACGCCGCGGGAGCCTTTGAGCAGAAGCTGATCGCCGGGGCGAAGGTGGCGACGCATCCACTGGCCGGCAGCGGCAGAATCGGGCAGGAAGACGGACATGGTGCCGGCCTCCGCAGCGGCGCGCACAAGGTGGACGGCGTTGCCGGAGACGCCAACGACGATATCGATGCCGACCTGAGCCGCGGCCAGTCCACAGGCGGCGTGAGCGTCGGCGGCGTAGGTGCCAAGCTCCAGCATTTCACCGGCGATGAGGATGCGTCTTGCATTGGGCTGAGGCAAGGAACGCGCGGCAAGCGTGGCGATCATGGAGCGAAGCGCTTCCGGATTGGAGTTGTAGCAATCATTGAGAATGGTGACGCCGTGGATGGTTTCAAGCTGGCCACGACGATCAGAAGGCGTGAGCGCGGCAAGAGCGGCAAGAGCGGCGTCGAGCGGGACACCGGCTTCCACGGCGACCGCGATGGCGGCCATGGCATTGATGGCCTGATGACGACCAGGCAGGCGCAGGGAAAGCTGTGCCTGCTGACCGTGGAGCGTGAATTGAAGGTGCAGTCCATCGTCGCGCTCGCTGAGCGAAGTAAGCGCTGGGTCTGCGCAGGGTCCATCGCCGAAGTAGACGACCTTGCCGATAAAGTCGCGTCCGAACTGGCTGACGTAGGGATCGGAGCAGTTGAGGAAAGCGACGCCGGTGGCTGGCAGAGAGGCAATAAGTTCGTATTTGGCGCGAGCGATGCCATCCTGGCCGTCAGGAAAGTTCTGGATGTGGGCCATGCCGACGTTGGTGACGAGACCCCAGTCGGGAGCGGCGATGCGGGCGAGTTGGGCGATCTCCCCGGCGTGGTTCATGCCCATCTCCAGCACGGCAATCTCATGCTCCGGCTCAAGCTGTAGCAACTGAAGCGGCAGGCCGAAGCCGTTGTTGAGATTGCCCTGAGTCTTGAGGACTCGAAAGCGCGCGCCGAGAGCGGCAGCTACTGCTTCCTTGGTCGAGGTTTTGCCGGCGCTGCCGGTGATGCCGACGAGACGACGACCCCAGAGGCGTCGGACATGCGCCGCCACGGCCTGAAGAGCGACCAGCGGGTCTTCGACGATCAGCAGTGGCGCGGCCAGAACATCGTCAGACAATTGCGCGAGACGAGCGATGGAGACGACCGCGCCGACTGCGCCGCGCTCCAAAGCGGCGGCGAGAAAATCATGCCCATCGAGTCGCTCACCGCGTACGGCGAAGAAAAGCTGGCCGGGCAGCAGGGTGCGTGAGTCAATGGCGTACCCGAGCGCTTCCATTGCCCCGGCATTGGCGATGGCGGCAGGCGCTTCAAGACGGGCAGCACAGGCGAGAGCGATCTCAGCGAGCGTGAGTTTCATGCGGGGCAGCTCCAACCCAGAGAGTGCAGTGCGGAGCGGGCAATCTCCGCATCGTCAAACGGTATCACGCCGTCACGCAGAATCTGTACCTTCTCATGGCCTTTGCCGGCGAGCACGACGATATCGCCGGGCTGCGCCTGACGGAGAGCAAGTGCGATGGCGCGAGCACGATCGACCTCGACGAGAAATGGAGTATGTGTGGATTCAAGGCCGGGAAGAATTTCGCTGAGGATCGATAGCGGGTCTTCTGAGCGGGGATTGTCGCTGGTGAGAATGACGAGATCGCTTCCCTCACCCGCGGCGCGACCCATGCGCGGACGTTTGGTGCGATCACGATCACCACCGCAGCCGAAGAGAGTGAGCACGCGTCCGCCGGGAGCAGCACGGCGCGCGATGGGCAGCAGATTGCGCAGGGCATCGTCGGTGTGAGCGTAGTCCACGAGAACGGTGAAAGGCTGGCCGCAGTGGACTGGCTCGAAGCGGCCGGGAACGGGACGAAGGTGAGGAATGGCGGCAAGCAGCGAGTCCCAATCGACGCCGCGCGCGGAGGCGGCGGCAAGCGCTGCCAGAAGATTGAGGATGTTGACCTGTCCCATCAGCGGCGACTGAACTGCGTCCAGACCGAAGGGTGATTGAAGCAGAAAGCGCGATCCGGTTGGCGTGAACTCGATGTTTTGCGCGCACCAGTCGCCGGCATCGAGACCATAGAGAACGAGCTGAGAACCGGCAGCGAGTGCAGCTTGAACGAAGTGAGGCGACGCGGGATCATCCGCGTTGAGGATGGCGACGCGCGGCGCGGGATAGCGCGTACCGTCAAAGAGCAGAGCTTTTGCATCCCGATAAGCTTCCATAGTGCCGTGATAGTCGAGATGGTCCTGGGTGAGATTGGTGAAGACGGCGACATCGAAGGGAATGCCGGCGACACGGCCCTGATCGAGCGCGTGGCTGGAGACTTCGGTGACGAGTTCGGTGGCGGCACGAGCGACGCCGAGGGCCATCCACTCGAAGAGGTCGCGGGATTCAGGTGTGGTGTGTGGCGAGGGAACAATCTGATCGACGATGTGATATTCGATGGTGCCGATCATGACGGTTTTTCGGTGGTTGGCGCGAAGCAGGGATTCCGTGAGGAATGCGGTGGTGGTTTTGCCGTTGGTACCGGTGATGCCGGTGGAGCGCACCTGCTGTTCAGGATGGCTGAAGAATGCAGAGGCAGCCTGAGCCAGCGCTTGACGACCATGCTGGACAAGCAGACAGGGGAGCTGCGGCGCTGAAAGAGCGAGCGCGGCAAAAGCCTCCTGCGAATCGGTGAGGATGGCCGAGGCGCCGGCGTCGATGGCGGCCTGGAGGTAGCGGTTGCCATCAGTGACGCCGCCGCGCATGGCGACGAAGATGGCTCCGGGCTGAAGACGGCGCGAGTCGTATTCGATGGCCGTAATGGATAGCGAGGCAACGGAAGCATCGCGGCGAGCGAGCGCTGTGACCTCGGCAGCGATGGCGCTCCAGGTTTTGGTAGATGGCTGCATGGGTGCCTTGAACTGCTATTTTACGGTGCAAAATGGACGGTGACGGTGCTGCCCGGATTGAGCGGAGTGCCGGCGGCGGGTTGCTGCATTCGTGCAATGCCGCTGCCATCGAGATGAAGAACCAGGCCTGCCTGCGCGGCGCGTTCGACGGCGGCTCGCAGAGGCAGTCCGACAAAGGATGGCGTAGGGATGGTGGCGAAGGTATGCGCGATGGCAACGGTGGGAGACGGCGGCGGTGAGCTGGCAGATGCAGAGACCGGCTCGGCGGTGCTGAGAGTGGTCGAGTCCGGTGCAGCCGAAGAGACGGAATCCGGCAGATGCGAAGCGGCAGAGACGGGCTGACGAAGGGGATCGTCGTTGGGCAACTCCTGCAATGCCTGGAGCAGCGCGGCGGGGTCACCTGTCTGTTCGTGCTCCACCTCTACGCCACGCTCAGGCAGCGGGCTGGGGCGTGAAGCGTGGACGGGCTGATCGTGCGGGATGTTCAGATACTCGAGCACATCCTGAGCGACCTCCGCAAAGACAGGCGCGGCAACCGTTGTGCCATAGTAGGCTCCGCGTGGATCGTCAAAGACAATGGCGATGGAGATCACGGGGGAATTGACCGGAGCAAAGCCGACGAACGAAGCAAAGTGCATCGTTTTGGAGTAACGGTGGGTGGCGGGATCGATCTTTTGCGCCGTGCCAGTTTTGCCGCCGGCGGAGTAGCCGTTCAACTGGGCCGGGCGTCCTGTGCCTTCCAGAATTACATCCTGCATCATGCTGCGCATCTGTGCGGCGGCAAGGGTAGAGATGACCCGGTGCGCGCCAACCGGGAGTGGATCCGGCAAATCTTCGCCGTAGCGAACCGGGTGCGCTGTCAAACCGCTCTCTGGATCGCCGGTCTGGCTTGAGTGAGTCTGGAGTACGATGTGCGGGGGCAGATAGACACCTCCGTTGGCGATGGTGGAGACCATGGTGACAAGCTGGACGGGGGTTACGGCAACTTCCTGGCCCATGGCAATGGAGCCGATGGAAGATGGTCCCCACTTGGAGACGGGACGAAGCAGGCCTCGTGTTTCGCCGGGCAACTCGACGTTGGAACGCTGACCGAAACCGAAGGCGCGAATGTACTGGTAAAACTGATTCTGGCCAACTTTGAGCGCGGTCTTGATGGCAGCCACGTTGCTGGAATGAGCGAGTGCTTCGCGGACCGGAATCTTGCCGTAGTGATCCGATTTGTCGTCATGGATGACGCGTCCGGCTAGCGTCATCTTGCCGCCCTGGCAGTCGATAATCTCATCCGGCGTCGTCACCTTCATGTCCATTGCGGCAGAGTAGGTAACCAGCTTGAAGATCGATCCCGGCTCGTAGACATCGCTGACGGCGTGGTCGCGAAGCAAGGCCGGCGTGGCGTGGCGAAAGTGATTGGGATCGAAGGTCGGGCGGATCGCGAGAGCGAGAATCTGCCCTGTGTGTACGTCTTGAACGACAACGGTTCCGTTGTCCGCATGGGTGCGATCCATGGCGCGATCGAGAGCACGCTCGGCGATGTACTGGATATTTTCATCGAGGGTGAGGACGAGGTTTTCTCCGGGTTCGGGAGCTTTGACGGTGGAACCGAGCACGCGACGGCGCGCGTCGAGAGCGGCGTACATGCGTCCGGGCTGACCGTGAAGACCGGGGTTGTATTTTTGTTCCAGACCGCCCAGGCCGTTGTCATCGACGCCGACGTAGCCAAGCACCTGCGCGGCCATCTGGCTATCGGGATAGGATCGTTGAAATTCTTTCTGAACGTAGATGCCTTTGAGATTCAGAGCCAGAATGCGGGCGGAAAGATTGGTCGGCAGACGACGAGCGATCCAGGCAAAGCTGCGCGAAGCGTTGAGACGAGCCAGTATCTGCTTTTCCGAGGTGTAGCTGTCGTCGGGGTCGGTGTGGACGATGGCCGAGAGCTGCCGCGCAAGGGCCTGCTTGTCGGCCAGATCCGAGGGAACAGCGTAGATGGAGTCGCTGAGGACGGTGGTGGCCAGTTCGTGGAGATTTCGGTCATAGAGCAGACCACGGCGCGGGGCAACCTCAAAGGTGTGCTGCTGCTGACGCTGGGCGCGTTCGTCAAATTCATGATGGCGCACGACCTGAAGCGTGAAGAGGCGAAGAAAGATGAGCGTGACCCAGAGGAGAAGAAAAAGACAGATGAGCCAGTAACGAAAGCGAAGCAATGGGGCGGCGGCGCTTCGGATGTTGAAACTGCGATTGGCTCGTGGGTTGGTCTCCGGCACTGCGGCTGCTCCGAAAAATGTACTGCTGTGAGTGAACAGGAGGAATGGCTGCGCTCAGCGTCCACCGGAGGCGACCAGCGGTGGTGGAGCGCTTTGCGCCAGGACAGGAGCGGATGCCGGAAGGCTGTCACTGACGCGTACAACCTGATCGGGACGGACAACATCCAGGCCCATCTGGCGAGCGATAGCGTCGATGCGCTGGGGCTGGGCAAGCTCAGCCTGGGTGAGTCGAAGCTGGCGATTCTGCTCCTGAAGCTGCTCCAGTTGCTGCTTCTTCGTCTCGACGCGGTAGCCAAGCTCGATGGAGCTGAAGTGCTGCCAACCGTAGACCATGACCAGCGTGAAAAAGACGACGCAGGCAGCCGTGAAGAGACGCATCTCGTGCAGACGCGCCATATCCGGCGCTTTGACGAGGCGCGAGTTGTCGATGCGGCGAGGGAAAAAGACCTCGATGGTGGGTCCGCGACGGAGTCGCTGCTGGGCAGCAAAAAGCTGCGCATTGTGTTCTTCAATTTGCCGGGAAGCACTGCGCCCGGCACCCAAATACTCGGCTACATAGCTGGCCATCGGATTTGCTCCCGTGTGGAATGTCTGGTGCTGTTGCGGTGTTGCGGATTGCTGATTTGCGAGGGTTCGATTCGCTGTGCGGCTCGTAACTTTGCGCTGCGTGCGCGGGGATTGAGGGCAATTTCATCGTCACTGGCCGTGACGGGCTTACGCGTGAGCAGGGACCATATCTGCTGCGCGGCGCCGTCTCGGAACTCGTCCTTGACGATGCGGTCTTCCAGCGAGTGAAAGCTGATGGCCACGACTCTTCCCCCTGGCCGGAGCAGCTTCGGAACTGCATGGAGCAGGTCGCGAATCTCATCCAGCTCACGATTGACATAAATACGGAGAGCCTGAAAGGTGCGAGTGGCGGGATGAATGCGCTCGGATTTTATTGTCGGGACGCATCCGGCGACTACCCTGGCCAATTGGCTGGTGGTAGCGATCGGACGCGCCCGGACAATAGCTCTGGCGATTCTCCACGACCTCCTCTCTTCTCCATATTCGTAAATAAGATTGGCGAGAAGCTTTTCGTCCATCTCATTTACCACCTGTTCGGCGGTGAGCGACTGGCGCGTATCCTGACGCATGTCCAGCGGTCCGTCCGCCTGAAAACTGAAGCCTCGCTGGGGCTGATCGAGCTGCATGCTGCTGACGCCGAAGTCAGCCAGAATGCCATCGATGGAAAGCGGCGCGAGGTGAGCCGCGATGCGGCTGAATGGCTCCCCGATCAAGGTGATGCGCGGCATCGATGCACCCAGTTCGGCAGCCAGCAGGTCGAGCTTTTGCTGAGCCAATGCGAGCGCCTGCGGGTCACGATCGAAGCCGATCAGATGTCCCTGTGCGCCGATACATCGAGCGATTTCGCTGGCATGACCGGCGAATCCAAGCGTGCAGTCGACGTACACGCCACCGGGACGGGGAGCGAGATACTCCAAAACCTGCTGTGTAAGAACCGGCACATGCGACGTTTGCAACATGCGCTCCCCCTGGGGGGTCAAATCAACTCCGCCCTGTTTTACCCTGACCGGCCATGAAGTCCATGGCATCGGCCATGGAGATGACGGGGAGGGAATCTGCCGCCAGAGCCGCCTCGGCCTCGACGCGCCGCTGCATCACCTGGTGGTTTGCAATCTTCATGGAACGGCCGGAGCCGAGGATATCGACCTCGCCGACCAGTGCGGCTCGTGCGCGGAGTCGCTGAGGAACAAGCAGGCGATCCTGACTGTCGATTTCGACCTGCTGGCCGTAAAAGTTGACCTGATCGAGAAAGCGCTGTTTCTCGCGCGATTCGTCAGGGATCAAGGCCCATTCGGCTTCCTTCTTTTCCCACTCAGGAAGCGGCCATATCTCACCGATCTGCCCGTCGAACGAGGTGATGAAAAACTCCGCGCCATACTGCTTCTGCTGGATGACTTTCATGAATCCAGCAGGCAGCTTGAAGCGGCCTTTGTCATCGACTTTTGCCTCGTAGGAACCTCGAAACATGATTCGCCTCGGTTTTTTGGACGTAAGCAGAACAAACCACTAAGCCCTGAAACTGAACTTCATCTTACGTGAAGCTAGATGAAATATCCCACTTTTTGCCAAAAAATTCCACTTAATTCCAGAAGCGAGAGTTTTGCGTGTACGGAAGGACAACCTCCATTACAGGGATTTCAGGGCAATTTGCGTGGATGAGGTCGGACGTGCTGCGGTGACCGTCTACAGAATGTAGCGGATTAAAGAATGCATACACGATGTAGTGTTTACTGTCTGGATTCTCTTGCAGCGCGGGAAATTCTTCGTTGTTCGCTGGCCCGGCCAATATCGACAATCAGGTAAAGGAAGACGGCGAAGTTGGCGGCGAAGATGCTGATGCGAATCCAGGTGAGGCGGTGGAGAATCTCCAGGATTTCGAGTGGCAGAAATGAAGCGGTGATGATGGCCGTGAAGTATTCGGCCCAGAGTTTTTCCAAGAACAGTCCAATGCCCTCGATGAGTCCAAGGCCGGCGTAAACGAAGACGAAGGCAGTGATGCGGCGCAGCATGGGATCGTCGACGGATGCGGCCTTGTCAAGCAGGAAGCTGACGAGGCGACCGTCGGTGTGAAAGCGCATCTCGGAGATGAAATTGGCAAGAATATCGGCGATGTCGCGGTGCATGAGGCGAAGCGCGCCGAATCCTACGCTTATTAGCAGCAGCGCCTGAAGAATCTTGTAGGCGGCGATCAGGGTGAGCCATCGGTTCTTCGGATGAGTGGGCTGGGAATGCACGAACGATGGCTCCTGGGGGGAAGAAAGACGCGTTCAGTTGGATTGCGTACTGGTGGCGACCGAACACAACCGTGAGCAGCGCGGTGGGAGATGCCTGATATCAAGTTACTGCACCGAGGTGGGCCGGAGCGAATGATAACCAGCCGGATCGACTACGCGTTGTGCAAAGTGCGGAAAGTTCCGAAGCTGGCCCATCCAATCGCAAAGCTGGCGCGTTCCTTGAGTGAAGTTCAATTTCCCTGGAGGACGATGAACATGTTTCGCAAGAATGAGATGTTTGTAAGTACAGTTCTGAGCTTTGCGCTGGCGATTTCGGCAGTGGCTGCCCAGGTACAGAAGAAGGATCCGAATGTGGGCGGAGCGCCGATGTTTCCCACGAAAAACATTGTGCAGAACGCAGTGAATTCAAAGGACCACACGACTCTGGTGGCGGCAGTAAAGGCTGCGGGGCTGGTGGATACCCTGGAAAGCGCAGGACCTTTCACGGTGTTTGCGCCGACGAATGAAGCGTTTGACAAGCTGCCAGCGGGGACGGTGGCGACGCTGCTGAAGCCGGAGAACAAGGCGATGCTGGTGAAGATTCTGACCTATCATGTGGTAGCGGGCCGACTCAGCAGCAAAGACCTGATGAAGAAGATCAAAGCGGGTCACGGCAAGGCAATGCTGAAGACTGTCTCCGGCGGAACATTGACGGCAACGATGGCCGACGGCAAGATTATGCTGACCGATGAAAAGGGCGGCATGGCGACGGTAACGATTCCGAATGTCTACCAGTCGAACGGGGTGATTCACGTGATCAACGCCGTGCTGTTACCGCAGTAAGGTCGGCATGGAACCCACACCAAGAGCAGATCTCCGCAAGGAGGCCTGCTCTTTTTTGCTGGGATGGAAAGTGAGGCGGGCAAGAGCTGCGGGGGTTGGGGCAATGCGTCGGACGAAAGCGGTAGTCTGAAGCACAGGAAGGAAGCAACGATGACGCGAAGGCTGGAATCGCAGCGACTTGAACCGCAAAGACTGGAAATGAACCAGTGGGTTCCATATCCGGTGGAGATGGTGTTTGCTTTTTTTGCAAATCCGAGCAACCTGCCGCACCTGATGCCATCGTGGCAGCGAGCAAGGATTGAAAGCTCGCGGATTCAGCCGCCACCGGAGCGACCGTTGCGCTCCGATCCAGCGTTGCGATTTCAAAGCACGGCGGCTGGCGCTGGATCCGAGATGATGATCAGCTTTCGTCCTGTGGTGGGGATTCCACTGCGGCTGAAGTGGCTGGCAGTGATTACGGAGTTTGTGTGGTTTGAATATTTTGAAGATGTGCAGGCGTATGGTCCGTTTGCGCACTGGAAGCATCGTCACACGATGAGGTCAGAGACTCAGGATGGGCAGCCGGGAACGCGCGTGACGGATGCGGTGGAGTATGCGCTGCCCCTGGGTGTACTGGGCAGGTGGATGGATGCATGGATGGTGGGCAGGCAGATGCGGGAGACCTTTGCCTATCGTCAGCGGAGGTTGATGCAGATTTTGCCGGTGGTGCAGGAGCAGTCGCGGAGACGACACTCGTCGGCGTGAAATGAAACAGCCCTCGACGAATCGAGGGCTGTTGAGGTCTGATATCGAATCGGACTAGAAGTGGTAGGCGATGCCAATGGTGGGGTTGTAAATGTTGTAGTACTGATTGGTGGTGAGAGCCGGATCACCAAAGTTGGGCACCTTGGAGACAAAGGCACGATATTCGGCGCGAATGTCAAAGCTGGGGCTGAGTTCGTAGGCGAGTCCACCGCCGTACAGGAAGGCTATGACCGTCTGCGATTTGACATCGAGCGAGGTGGTTTGCAGGTTGCGAACGTTGTAGAAGATCAACGCGGCTCCGCCAGCCTCAACAAACGGATTGAACCGGTGGTAGGTACGGTTGTAGACATAGGCTACGCTGCCCTCCTGCAACTGCGTATTGACGACGTAGTTGTAGGACGGAGCGACGTAGTGGATGTTGTTTTGCACGTACTGGTAGTTGGCCTCGACGGCACCGCGGGGAGTGAGCATGAAGCGGTAGCTGAAGAGCGCGCCGATGCCGCGTTTGGCGCTGACCTTGACGTCGGTAGTGCTGGTCACGTACGGCTCGATGAGTCCCGATGCGCTGATGCTGAAATCCTGCCGGCTCTCCTGGGCGTGGGCCACAACCGTGCCGATGGTGAGCAGGAGGGCAAAAAGGGCGATTTTCTTCATTCGTTCCTGAACCTCTTGACCGCCTGCCTGAGTATCAGGGGCGAGTCTATGAATGGCGCCGGTGGATCACGCCGCTTTCTGAATTGTAAATGGCCCGGATGACTGGTGGACGAGCCAGCCGGGAATCCACTGGAAAAGAATCTCTGCTGCAAGCATATCAACCCGACGGGCTGCGATGTTGATGATTTGGACGGCGGAGGGGAGCGAAGGATAGCGATGGGCGTCTTTCCGCTATTCTGGAGCACGAACGGAAAAACAAGCGCAACAGCGCGCAGATGGGCGCCGAGGGAGAGTTCGATGAGCGGGATGAGGATGACCGGAGCAGCGGTGGTGGGAATGGGCAAGCCGGCAACGAACATTCAGCGCGGCGGTGAGAGTGGATTTTGGGCTGTGAATCCGATGACGGGCGAGAAGCTGGAGCCGAAATATGGTTGTGCAAGCGGGGTCGAGGTGGCCGAGACGACAACGCAAGCCAGCGAAGCAGCCTGGACGATGGCAGCCTCCAGCGGGAAGATGCGGGCAGAACTGTTGCGGAAGATCGCAGAAAAGCTGTTGAGTGCGCAGGAGGCGATTGTGCAGCGTGCGCATCTGGAAACCGGGCTGCCGCTGGCGCGACTGAACGGCGAGATGGCGCGGACAGTGGGACAACTGCAGCTGTTTGCCGACGTAGCCGCTGAAGGCTCCTGGGTGGATGCGCGGATCGATACGGCGCAGCCGGAACGTACGCCGATGCCGCGGCCAGCGGTGCGGTCGATGCTGCGTCCTCTGGGGCCGGTGGTGGTTTTCGGAGCGAGCAATTTTCCGCTTGCATTTTCAGTTGCGGGTGGAGATACAGCGGCAGCGCTGGCGGCGGGTTGCCCGGTGATCGTGAAGGCCCACCCGGCACATCCCGGGACCAGCGAGCTGGTGGGTCGCGCAATCTGCGAAGCGGCGAGCGAACTGGGATGGCCTGAGGGCACATTTGCGCTGTTGTTTGACTCTGGAGTGGATGTGGGCACGGCGCTGGTGCAGCATCCGTTGGTGCAGGCAGTGGCGTTTACCGGATCGACGGCAGGAGGGCAGGCGCTGATGAAACTTGCGGCGTCGCGGCCCGAGCCGATTCCCTGCTTTGCAGAGATGGGCAGCAGCAACCCTGTGTTTGTGTTGCCGGGGGCGATGCAGGCAAGGGCTGCGGCTATTGCAGGCGGTCTGGCGGCTTCGTTCACACTGGGATCGGGTCAGTTCTGCACCAAACCAGGAGTGGTATTCGTACCGAAATCGATGCCCGATGGTTTCTGGGAGACGTTGCGTGCAACGGTTGGCGGCATGGCTTCGATGGGGATGCTGACGGCGGGGATTGCGGCGCGATATCGCCAGGGCGTGGCTGCACGGAAACATGGCGCGCATGGCGTGGAGACTGTTGCCGAAGCTGCGCGGACGGTCGAGAGCGAGGTGGCGGCAGGCGCGCCCACGCTGATGAAGACTACCCTGGAGCATTACTTGTCAACGCCGGAGCTGGAAGAGGAGATTTTTGGCCCGACGATGCTGGTGGTTGAGTATGCCGCTGCGGAGGATCTGGCGCCGGTGGCGCAAGGATTGCGAGGGCATCTGACGGCAACGATGCATGCTGAAGAAGCAGACCGGGAGTTTGTGGCAAGGCTGCTTGCAGTGCTGGTGCACCGCGTGGGTCGGGTGGTATGGAACAGCTATCCGACCGGGGTGGAAGTCTGCCACGCGATGGTGCATGGCGGACCATTTCCGGCGACTTCGGATAGTCGCTTCACCTCTGTGGGAGCTGCGTCGATCCTGCGGTTTGCGCGCCCCGTTTGCTTTCAGGATGTGCCGGATGAATGGCTCCCGAAAGAACTGCAATCGAGCAATCCGCTGGGAATGGAGCGGATGGTGAATGGACGACGTACACGAGAATCGCTGGAATAGGAAGGCAGCGAGAGCAGCAAATTCGGCTGGTAGGGAAGCGGAGTCGCACCCGAAAGCGTAAATTGTGAGAATTTCCGGAGAGAATTCATCGCTGGGAAGCAAGAATGCGGGTAGACTGGATAAACCTGTGTATAACGCGGGATTTAAGGAACGAAACGAGGAAACAATCGAAATGGCCGGCGATATTCAACTAACGTGTAGCGATTGCGGACGGGAATTTACATTTACGGCTGCGGACCAGAGCTTTTACCAGGAGCGCGGCTACTCCGCCCCCAAACGCTGCAAATCCTGCCGACAGGCCAAGAAGGCCGATCAGCAGGGCGGTGGTGGTGGCGGCTATTCGGGCGGTGGCCGGTCGATGAACGGCACTTCAGTGATCTGCTCTGGCTGTGGACAGCAGACAACCGTTCCGTTTGAGCCGCGGGGCGATCGCCCGGTGTACTGCCGCGATTGTTTCCAGGCGCAGAAGTCTCAGTCTGGACGCGGAAACCGCTACTAAACGGTAAAGGCAGTCAAGCCAAACCATCTTGGTTCGGATAGAAGCGGCTGTGCGCCTGAAGAAGGCTGCGCAGCCGCTTTCGTTTCCTGAGAGAACACAGGATTTCGTGATGCCTGTCACAACTTGATCGCACTCAAGAGTGCGACTCTTGCATTCAAATTGGATGCTTGCACTGCCAGAAATCCGCGACAAAGGAATCTGGCGGCAAGGGAACGAGATGAAGGCAAAAGGCGCATGAAGGAAAATACTCCAACATTTGTTGCCGACGCGGATTTGGCGGCAGCCTTGCAGCAATATGGACATCCGCATCGCTGCAGCGGCGACGAGACACTATTTTTTCAAGGGCAAAAGCCGGAAGCGCTATATCTGCTGAAAGAGGGACAGGTGACGTTGACGGCTCAAGCGGCTGGCCGGGAGCGGGTGTTTGCGCGCGAGAATCAGCGAGACTCGATCTTTGGCTTGCCCGGTGTGATCAGCAATACACCCTATTCCCTGACGGCCCGCGCTGTGGCTGGATCTCAGTTTCAGATCATCCCGCGCGAGGCGTTTCAGGCGATGCTGAGAGCAAATCCTGAGATGAACTTCCATGCGCTGCGAATCCTGGCGTCGGAGGTACAGGCGGCACGACGAATTCTGCATGATGTGGAAGACGAAAAGCTTTTGAAGAAAAAATCCGCACCGAAGAACAAGCGAGGCTCAACGAGCGGCAACTCCGATAGAATCGGGTCGTGAAGACGAGCGTTTTCGATTTGTACAAGATCGGGGTTGGCCCATCAAGTTCTCACACGATGGGACCGATGCGAGCGGCTTGCCGGTTTGTCCAGAAGTTGCAGGATGCCGGTCTGCTGGAGCAGGTGTCGCGTGTGACGGTGGAATTGTACGGATCGCTGGCACTGACCGGAATGGGTCACGCAACGGATCGGGCAATTCTGCTTGGTTTGAGCGGCGAGGAACCTGCGACTGTCGATCCAGAGCGGATCGATGGGCTGGTGGAAGAGATTCGCCGGACACAATGTTTGCGCCTGAACGGCAAGCAAGAGATGGATTTTGTTGAGGCACGCGATCTGCTGTGGCAACGTGAGACGCTGATTCCACCTGAGGCGAAGACACAACATCCAAACGGGATGCGGCTGCGCGCATGGAACGGCGCCGGAGAGACTCTTTACCAGGAAACTGTGTTTTCAATTGGCGGCGGTTTTCTGATGGAAGATGGCGAGACGTCTACGCAGAAGGCTGCGGCTGCGATGGCGCTTCCCTTCCCTTTTTCAAACACTGTGGAATTGCTGGAAGATGCCCGACAAGCCGGACTGAGGATCCATGAGTTGATGCTGGCCAATGAATGCGCACTGAGTGGAATCTCCGAGGCACAGGTCAAGCAGCGGATTCGGCATATCTGGAGCGTGATGCAGAGTTGCATGAAGCGCGGGATGGTGACGGAGGGAATCCTGCCGGGCGGGTTGAAGGTGAGGAGACGTGCGCATCGGCTGGCAGCGAAGCTGGAAGCGATGCATGAGGGATCGACACCCGATCCGCTGGCAGCGTTGGACTGGCTGACGGTGTATGCGATGGCGGTGAACGAGGAGAACGCAGCCGGCGGACGGGTGGTGACGGCTCCGACAAACGGAGCGGCGGGAGTGGTGCCCGCGGTGGCGCAGTACTACCTACGGTTTGTTCCAGGGGCCGATGAGGCAGGGTTACTGCGATTCTTCCTTACCTCGGCTGCGATCGGGATTTTATACAAGGAAAATGCTTCGATCTCGGGCGCGGAGGTGGGTTGCCAGGGTGAGGTCGGAGTGGCGTGTTCGATGGCGGCAGCAGGCCTGGTGGCGGCACAAAACGGGACCAATGGCGAGGTGGAGCACGCGGCGGAGATTGCAATGGAACACAACCTGGGCATGACGTGTGATCCGATTGGCGGTCTGGTGCAGATTCCCTGCATCGAGCGCAACGCGATGGCGTCGGCAAAGGCTGTTCATGCGGCGCGCATTGCGATGCAGGAGCCGGAGGAGCATAAGGTTTCGCTCGACCAGGTGATTCGCACGATGTATCTGACTGGGATGGATATGCAGTCGCGGTATAAGGAAACTTCGCTGGGCGGACTGGCGCTGAGCAATATCGAGTGCTGAGGCGACGTATCGAACGCCGTCACCGATGGGCAGGAGACAATGACGCGACGACGATGGATCGCGAGCGAATTTGACGATGGATTCGCAACGCTGAAAGGCGAACAGGCGAATCACCTGATCCGCGTGCTGCGCGCGGAGACGGGAATGCGCGCCGATGTGGTGGCGGGCAAAAGCGTCTTTGCAGCGGTGATTGAAAACGTCGGAGAAACCGTGGTGCGCTTTCGCCTGGAACGCGAGATTGAACGGGATGAGCCACTGCCGTTGCGATTGTGGCTTGCGGTCTTCAAGTTTGATCGCATGGAGTGGGCGGTGGAAAAGGCAACCGAGCTTGGAGTCTCCGCGATTGTGCCGGTCATATCACGACGAACGGAGAAGCATCTGGCGCAGGCAGCCACGACACGGGTGGAGCGCTGGCGTCGGATTGCGCTGGAAGCCGCCAAACAAAGCCGCGGCAGCGGGGTTCCGGAGATTGCCACACCGATTACGTTGTCGGCGGCGCTGAAGCAATCGACCACTCAGGATGGCCGACGAATTCTGCTGTGGGAGCAGGAGAGTGAGCACACGCTGGCGCGATGTGTGACAGACGCCGAAGGACCGATGGCAGAAGGCGGAGTCACGCTCGCAGTTGGTCCGGAAGGCGGATGGACCGAAGATGAAGTTGCGCTTTTCTCGAGCTGTGGGTGGATATCCGCAACACTGGGCGCGAGAATTCTGCGAGCAGAGACTGCGGTGATTGCGGGGATCGCGATTATCAGCGCACGGCTGCAGGAAACGGGCCAGCAGGAGCGCGACGAATTCTCGAATGAAAGTTCCGCATCCAAATAAACTATCCACGCTCAACCTATCCACGCTCAAACTATCCACGCTCAACCTGAAAGGCAAAGGGAGCACCCTGGGACCGAGCCTGTGCGCGGACGATGCGAAGAAAGGCAATCGCAGCGTGAGAGAGCGTTGCCTCTTTGCGATGGGTGAGACGAAGCACACGACGGACATGCAGTTCATCGACAGGTACGGCAATCAATTCCCCCGTATCCAGTTCGCGCTGCACGGTGAGGCGCGGTAGCAGTGCGACTCCGTTGCCCATGGCGACGAAGCGCTTGATCGCTTCGATGGTCGGCATCTCGACATGAATATTCAACGGTCTTCGATGACGATCAAAGGTTTCGATGACCTGACGACGAAGTGGAGAAGAGACATTGTGTGCGACAAAACTCTCTTCACCGAGATCGGCGATGGAAACCCGGGATTGACCGGCGAAACGGTGCCCCGGATGAACGACCAAAGCAAGCGTGTCAGAGTAGACGGCGATGGATCGAAAACGCTTGGCATCGGGGCGGAAAGAGACGACTCCCATCTCAAAGGTGCGCAGCGCAAGTTCCTCTGGAATGCGACTGGCAAGCGAGCGCTGCACCGTGACATCGATGTGTGGATGAAGGCGGCGAAAGGCATCAAGCAGCGGAAGAAGATAGAGGCAGGTGTATTCATTGGCAGCAAGAGTCAACTGCCCACGCTCAAGCGAACGAAGCTCACGCAGAGCGCTGTTGGCTTCACGTCGCAGCGCAAGCAGGCGAAGTGCGTAACTCTGGAGCAGTTCGCCAGCGCTGGTGAGTGCGCCATCGCGCGCGGAGCGATCAAAGAGTATCTCTCCGGTTTCTTCTTCCAGTTTACGGATGACCTGACTGATGGCGGGCTGTGTGCGACGCATGCGGATTGCGGCGCGGGAGAAGCTGTGCTCTTCCGCGACGGCTAGGAAGGTTTCCAACTGACTGAGATCCACGGATCCTCCTGTTTCTCTTATAAGTTTATTTTATTGATTGTCAAATAATAATAACTTTGCATTATATGCAGACAATGCGCGAGACTGATATAGTCCGGTGTTGTCCGGAGAGGAAGACGCCGATGTCAGGAACCATGTCTGAAGCAAAGAATGAGCAGGTTTTGATCTTCGATACGACGCTGCGCGATGGCGAGCAATCGCCGGGCTGCAGCATGACCACAGAAGAAAAGCTGACGATGGCGCGCGCGCTGGAAGAGCTGGGCGTGGATATTCTGGAAGCAGGATTTGCCATCGCCTCGGAGGGCGACTTTGCGGCGATTTCCTCTATTGCGCAGACGGTGCGAGGGCCAAGGATCGCTTCCCTTGCTCGCGCCAAACGAGAAGATATCGACGCGGCTGCGCGATCGCTCGAGCATGCGAATCGAGCAAGGATTCATGTTTTTCTGGCGTCGAGCGATCTGCATCTGGAGTACAAGCTCCGCATTGGTCGCGAGCAGGCGCTGGAGCAGACGGGCGAAGCTGTGCGTTATGCGCGGACGCTGGCTGACGATGTGGAGTTTTCTCCGGAAGATGCGACGCGATCGGACCGGAATTTTCTGGTGGAGATGGTGCGAGTCGCTGTGGAAGCAGGAGCAACGACCATCAATATGCCGGATACGGTGGGATATACGACTCCGGAGGAATATGGACGGCTTTTTCGTGAGGTGCGAGAACGGGTTCCAGCGATTGACGCGCAGGGTGTGATCCTCTCCAGCCATTGTCACGACGATCTGGGGTTGGCGGTGGCGAACTCTCTGGCAGCCGTTCAGGCCGGTGCGCGGCAGGTGGAGTGCACAATCAACGGAATCGGTGAGAGAGCAGGCAATGCGGCTCTTGAAGAGATTGCGGCCAACTTTTTTGTACGTGCCGATTACTTCCAACTGCACACCGGCATTCAGATGAAGAAGCTGAATGCAGTGAGTCAGACACTGCGCGAACGAATCAGCTTTGGTCCGTCGCCGAACAAGGCTATCGTGGGCGCGAATGCGTTTGCGCACGAATCGGGGATACATCAGCATGGGATGCTGGCCAATCCACTTTGCTACGAGATTATGACACCGGAGTCAGTGGGTGCCGACAGCACGCATCTGGTTCTTGGGAAACACTCGGGGCGCGCGGCGCTGCGGCATCGCCTGGATGCATTGGGATTTGCGTTGACGGCGGAGGAGTTGCTGGAGGTTTATCACCGCTTCGTGGCGCTGGCCGATCGCAAGAAGAATATCTATGACCAGGACTTGATCGGACTCTTGACAGCAAGGCAACGCGAGCAAAGGTCGGGCAATATGGCGGCGGTGGATTAGGATTCGTTCTGCCGCTACAGTTTCAGATCACGAACCAGGAGTGAAAAGGAAGAGCATGGCATTTCGACTTTTAGTGACGGCAGGTGACGGGATCGGACCGGAGGTGACACGCGAAGCCGTCACCGTGTTGCAGCAAGTTTTTTCGCGTTCTGGCAAGTCGCTGGAGGTGACCGAGAAGCGTATTGGCGGCATCGCAATTGACACCGATGGCACGCCGCTGCCGCAGGAAACTCTGGATGCGGCTCTTGGCTCGGATGCGGTTTTTCTGGGCGCAGTAGGTGGCACAAAGTGGAATGCGCTGCCGCCCAACACCCGTCCGGAGGCGGGCCTGCTGCAACTGCGCGCGGCGCTGGGAGGATTTGCCAATCTGCGTCCGGCTTTTTCGATTGCGGAACTGGCGGCGAACAGTCCGCTGAAGCTGGAGATTGTCGCAGGCGCGGATATTCTGTTTGTGCGCGAGCTGCTGGGCGGGCTGTATTTTGGCGCTCCTCGGGAGTGGAATCGTGCGAACGGAGAAGCGTGGAACACGATGCGCTATACACGCGAGGAGATTGTTCGCGTAGCTCGCGTGGCCTTTGAGCTGGCAGCGAAGCGCAGAAAGAAAGTTACCTCCGTAGACAAGGCGAATGTGTTGGAAGTTTCGCAGCTTTGGCGAGCAACGGTGGCCGAAGTTGCAGCGGAATTTCCTGACGTGGCGCTGGAGCATCAGCTTGTGGACTCCATGGCGATGCTCCTGATGACAAGTCCTCGCAACTACGATGTTGTGCTGACGGAAAATCTGTTTGGTGACATTCTGAGCGACGAATCAGCGGTGATAACCGGATCGCTTGGCATGTTGCCGTCGGCGACGATTGGCGGCAATGTCAATCTGTACGAGCCGATCCACGGATCAGCCCCGGATATAGCAGGAAAAGGACTGGCCAATCCGCTGGGAGCAATCCTGACTGCAGCGCTGGTGCTGCGCCACTCTGCAGCCATGGAGGCCGAAGCAGCCGCGGTGGAGACGGCTGTCCGCAAGACACTGGAGATGGGCTTTCGCACGCCGGATCTGGTGCGTGGAGATGCTGCTGGATTCAAGGTGCTCTCGACGACGGAGATGGGCACAAAGGTACGCGAGATGCTGCACGCGTGAATCGTGTAGAAGCGGAATGCATGAGGGAGAAAGATGAGCAACACGCCGAAGACATTGTTTGAAAAAGTGTGGGAGCAGCACGTTGTAGTGGAGCCGCAGGGCGAGCCGACGATTTTGTATATCGATCTGCATCTGCTCCACGAAGTGACTTCACCGCAAGCTTTTGAAGGATTGCGCCTGTCCGGTCGGAAGGTGCGAAGGCCGGATCGTTGCGTGGCGACTGTGGATCACAATGTGCCGACGACGCTGGCCGAGCGATTCAACATTGTGGACCAGATTGCCGCGACGCAGATTGCCACGCTGCGAAAGAACTGCGCGGACTTCGGCGTAGAGCTTTTTGACGTGGGCAGCCGCGAACAGGGCATCGTGCATGTGATTGGGCCGGAGATGGGCTTGACCAAGCCGGGGATGACGATCGTCTGTGGGGATTCTCATACATCGACCCACGGCGCCTTTGGCGCACTGGCGTTTGGTATTGGGACCAGTGAGGTGGAACATGTGCTTGCCACGCAGACGCTGCCCCAAAGCAAGCCAAAAACGTTTCGGATTGCCGTCGAGGGCGAGCTGCCACAGGGCGTTACAGCAAAAGATATTGTGCTGGCAATCATTGGGCGGATCGGTACCGATGGCGCGACAGGTTGCGTAATCGAGTATGCGGGATCAGCGATTCGCGCACTGTCCATGGAGGGCCGCATGACAGTGTGCAACATGAGCATCGAAGCCGGTGCACGCGCTGGCATGATTGCGCCCGACGAGACAACATTTGCGTATCTGAAAGGGCGTAGATTTTCGCCCCAGGGTGCGGCCTGGGACAAAGCTGTGGCCGCATGGAGCAAGCTGCCAAGCGACGCAGAGGCGAAGTTTGATCGCGAACTGGTGATCGACGCGGCGACGCTTGTTCCGTATGTAAGCTGGGGTACAAATCCAGGGATGGTAGCGCCGATTACGTCCGCGATACCGGATCCGGCGAAGTCTGAGGACGAGAACGAGCGTAAGGCGTTCACGCGCGCACTGGAGTATATGGACCTGAAGGCGGGAACGCGGCTGGAGGAAGTTGCGGTGGATCGCGTCTTCATCGGGTCGTGCACAAATTCGCGCATTGAAGACCTGCGCGCTGCGGCTCGAATCGCCGCCGGGCACAAGGTGAGCACACGTGTGAGCGCGATGGTGGTGCCAGGCTCAGAGGCGGTGAAGGCACAGGCAGAGCGGGAAGGGCTGGATGCGATCTTTCGCGAAGCGGGCTTTGACTGGCGCGAGCCTGGCTGCTCGATGTGCCTGGGAATGAATCCGGATATTCTTGCCCCGGGAGAACGCTGCGCGTCGACGAGCAATCGCAACTTCGAAGGGCGACAAGGACGCGGTGGACGAACTCATCTGGTGAGTCCGGAGATGGCCGCAGCAGCAGCCATTGCTGGGCATTTTGTGGATGTGCGGGAGTGGAAGACGAAACCGACAATGGAGGTTCGCTGAGATGCAGCCCTTTCAAACCATCACTTCGCGCGCGGTGCCGCTGGACCGCGTGAATGTCGATACCGACCAGATTATTCCCAAGCAGTTTCTGAAGCGCATAGAACGCTCCGGTTATGGCGAGTTTCTCTTCTATGACTGGCGAAACCAGCCGGGGTTTGTATTGAATGATCCACGTTATCAGGGAGCTCAGGTTCTAGTCGCGGCAAAAAACTTTGGCTGCGGATCCAGCCGCGAGCACGCAGCGTGGGCACTCTCCGATTACGGCTTTCGCGTGGTGATTGCGCCGACCTTCGCGGACATCTTCTTCTCGAATGCGGGCAAGAATGGCATTGTGCTGGCACGGCTGGCGGAAGACGAGGTGGCGCTGCTGTTGCAGCGAGCCGCGCAGGTTCCGGATTACCAGCTCACAGTATCCTTGGCGGAGCAGACGGTGACCGATGAGCAGGGATTTTCCGCAAAGTTTGAGATTGATCCATTTCGCAAATACTGCCTGATGGAAGGCCTGGACGATATTGGGTTGACGATGCGCCATGCGCAGTCGTTGGATGCGTTTGAGACGATGCATGACGGGGCTGTGTGGCTGCGTCCACGGGCGAGTTGAGGACGAGTCTCAGAGATAGAGAGACGGTTGAAAACGGCAAAACAACCCGTTCTGCAAGACAACAAGGATCACAAGAAAGATCAAGGGACACGATGACAGTCGAAGGCAAGCGCCACAGTATTCCAATGACCGAGGGACCAAGCCGCGCGGCGGCTCGCAGTTATCTGCGAGGAGTGGGCTACAGCAAGGATGATCTGCACAAGCCGATTATCGGAATCGCCAATACGTGGACAGAGATTGGCACATGCAATGTGCATCTGCGTGAGATTGCCGAGGCGCTGAAGGAAGGGATTCGCGAAGCAGGCGGCACGCCGATGGAGTTTAATACCGTCACCATCTCCGATGGCATCACGATGGGTACACAGGGCATGAAGGCTTCGCTGGTGAGCCGCGAAGTGATTGCCGACTCCATTGAACTGGTGGCGCGTGGGAATCTGTTCGATGGCATTGTGGGCATTGGCGGCTGTGACAAAAATATGCCGGGAATCATCATGGCGCTGTGTCGACTGGATATTCCGGGGATGATGCTGTATGGCGGCTCGATTGCGCCGGGCAAGTTGAATGGCGTGGACATCACGATCCAAAACGTCTTTGAGGGCATTGGCGCACACGCACGGGGTGCGATTGACGATGCGGGACTGGAGGCACTGGAGGCTGCGGCATGTCCTGGCGCCGGTGCGTGCGGCGGTCAGTTCACGGCGAATACGATGGCGATGGGCGCGGAGATTCTGGGCATCAGCCCGATTCAGCTTTCTGGCGTGCCGGCGACAGCAGTAGACAAGCGCGAAGCGACACGGCAGGCTGGACGGATTCTGATGGATGCAGTGCGCGCCAATCGCAGGCCGTCAGCAATCATCACGCGCGCATCGCTGGAAAACGCGATTGCAGCGGTGGCCGCTTCAGGAGGCTCGACGAATGCTGTGCTGCACTTCCTGGCCATTGCACGTGAGATGGGCATTGAGCTTTCGATTGACGACTTTGATCGCATCAGTGATCGCACGCCGTTTATCTGTGATCTGACCCCGGCGGGCAAGTATGTGGCCAAGGATTATCAGGCAGCGGGTGGATCTCGGCTGCTGGCGCAGCGATTGCTCGGTGCGGGCCACCTGCATCCCGATGCAATCACGATCAGCGGCAAAACAATTGCTGAAGAAGCGGCAGAAGCAGTGGAAACACCGGGACAGGTGGTGATTCGCACCTTTGAACAACCACTGAAACCACACGGTGGATTGGTGATTCTGAAGGGTAATCTTGCCCCTGAAGGCTGCGTGATGAAGGTGGCCGCAGCGGACAGGCTGGAACATCGTGGGCCAGCGCGCGTCTTCGATTGCGAAGAAGACTGCTTTGCGGCTGTGCAAGCGCAGCAGATCAGGCCAGGCGATGTGCTGGTGATCCGCTACGAAGGTCCAAAGGGCGGACCGGGGATGCGCGAGATGCTCCAGGTGACGGCTGCGGTGAGTTCGAATGCGGAGTTGAGCGCGACGGTGGCACTGATGACCGATGGGCGATTCTCGGGCGCGACACGTGGATTCACGGCTGGGCATGTCGCTCCAGAGGCGCAGGTAGGCGGACCGATTGCGCTGGTGCGTGAGGGTGACATGATCCGCTTTGACATTGCCAAGCGCACCTTGACGCTTGAAGTTGCCGAAGACGAACTGGCGCGACGCCGGGCAGAGTGGAGTGCACGACCGATGCGCTGGCCGAAAGGCGTGTTTGCAAAATATGTGGATCGAGTACGCTCCGCATCCGAAGGTGCAACAACGCTGTGAGTGCAACGACTGGCAAACTGTAACCGGCAGGAGGCAATCATGACACACGGTCAATCCGAGTTCCATCCTGAAGTTTTGACGCGGCTGACGGGCGCAGAAATTCTGTGGGCAACGCTGGTTGGCGAAAGCGTGACGGATGTTTTTGGCTATCCTGGTGGAGCGATTCTGCCAGCCTACGATGCACTTCGCAAGTTTCCAATCCGGCATATTCTGGTGCGGCATGAGCAGGGTGCTGCACACATGGCCGATGGCTACGCACGCGCGTCGGGCAAGGTGGGGGTTGCCATTGCTACCTCTGGACCAGGCGCGACAAATCTGGTGACAGGCATAGCTACAGCCATGATGGATTCGATCCCGATGGTGTGCATCACCGGGCAGGTTTCGAGCAAGGTGCTGGGTACGGATGCGTTTCAGGAGATCGACATCACCGGCATTACGCTGCCTGTGACAAAGCATAATTTTCTGGTCAGTCGAGCCGAGGAAATTGCGCCTGCGATTCGTGCGGCATTTCAAATAGCACAGTCGGGGCGGCCTGGTCCGGTGCTGGTGGACATCACAAAAGATGCGCAGCAGGCGACAGCGATCTTTGATTTTGCAGGAGCAAAACCGCGTGCCTACGCACCGCATCCGATGCTGCACTGTAATGATCAGAAGCTGCACCAGGCAGCGGAGTTGATCCGCAAGGCGGAGCGTCCGGTGATCCTGGCAGGTCATGGAATTCTGCAGGCGCGAGCAGGCGAACAGGTTCGCAGCCTGGCTGAGCGTATGCAGATTCCCATCGGAATGACATTACTTGGACTTGGCGCTTTTCCCGCTTCTCATCCGCTCAATATGGGCATGATGGGTATGCATGGCGAGTCGTGGGTGAATCAAGCGATTCAGGAGGCTGATCTGCTGATCGCCTGTGGGATGCGATTCGATGATCGAGTGATTGGAACGCCTGCAACCTATGCCACAAAGGCAAAGAAGATTCACATTGAGATTGACCCAGCGGAGATTAACAAAAACATTGCGGTAGATGTGGCACTGGTGGGCGACTTGCGCGAGGTGCTGGAACAGTTGCTGCCGTTGTTGCCGGGGCGTGATGGTTCTGCGTGGCTACGCTTGATTGAGGCGAGCAAGGGGACGGCGGCAGTGCGAGACATTCGCAATCTGCCAGACTCCGGCCACCTTTACGCCGCGCACGTCATGCACGACCTCTGGCGCATCACCGAGGGTCGTGCGATTGTAGCCACCGACGTGGGGCAGCATCAGATGTGGGAGGCGCAGTACTATCACCACGACTTTCCACGCACACTGATTACCTCAGGCGGACTGGGAACGATGGGCTTTGCACTGCCAGCCGGTATTGGCGCGAAATTTGCCTGTCCGGATCGTGAGGTGTGGGTGATCGCAGGCGATGGCGGCTTCCAGATGACCGCCTCTGAATTGGCAACGATTGCGCAGGAGAAGCTGAAGATCCATATTGCTGTCATTAACAATGGCTATCTGGGGATGGTGCGCCAGTGGCAGGAGTTTTTCTATGAGCGCAACTATCAGTCCACGCCACTGGTAAGTCCAGATTTCGTGAAGCTGGCCGACGCGCACGGAATTCGCGGAGCAGCGGTGCGCAAACGCGCGGAGCTGGAGAACGTTGTGAATGAGGCGCGCGCGCATGATGGCCCGTTCCTCATCAACTTCATGGTAGAGCAGGAAGACTCGGTGTATCCGATGATTCCGGCTGGCAGCGCGCTACATGAGATGATTCGACGTCCGGATCAGAATCCGCTGATCGAGACGCCACAAGACAGCTAGAGCGAAGATAAGGACCCCAATGCTGCATACATTTGTTGCTTATGTCGAAGACAAACCAGGCGTGCTGACACGCGTGGCGAGCCTGTTTCGCCGCCTGAATATCAATATCATCTCGTTGACGGTGGGCCGCAGCGAGCGAACCGGATATTCGCGGATGACGATTGTCGCCGAAGCTTCCGATCAGGCAGGGCACCGCATTCGCGCAAGCCTATATAAATTGGAAGATGTTGCCGAAGTCGACGACATCAGCGGGATTTCTGCGGTGACGCGCGAGTTGGCGCTGATTAAAGTGGCGGCGAATGCGGAAAATCGCTCCGGCGTTTTTGAACTGGCCGAGGTCTTCCGTGCGCGAATTGTGGACCTGGCACCTGAGTCCATGATGATTGAGATTACAGGCGTAGAGAGCAAGATTGAAGGCCTGATTCAGGTATTGAACGAGCGCGAAAATCGTGTGCTGGAGGTTTGTCGCAGTGGCAAAATGACGATGCGTCGTGGCCACCATACCAGCCGCGTGCTGCGTGCGATGGGAGTCTCCTCGGAGCCTTCTGCAAGCGACAGTGACAGGAATGTGTTGCCAACAGTGGAAGAGCCTGAATAGGCGACACAACCAAACGTTTTTACGGATACAAAATCCGCGGTTCGAACTTCGCCACAAACAAAATCAGGATCGATTCGAGCCAGCAACCGCAAACCGCAAACCAAAGGACAACAACGACAATGGCAAAAACTTATTACGATCACGACGCAGATCTCTCGCTGATTCAGGCGAAGAAGGTGGCGATTATTGGCTACGGTTCGCAGGGTCATGCACATGCGCTCAATTTGAAAGACTCCGGAGTGGAGGTTCGCGTGGGACTGGCTGCCAACTCGAAGTCTGTGCAGAAAGCGCAGAACGCAGGCTTGCAGGTGGGCACAGTGGCCGATGTGACACGCTGGGCTGATGTGGTGATGATTCTGACACCAGATCAGAGCCAGGCAAAGCTCTACGCGGAAGAGATTGCGCCGAATCTGAGCGCAGGCAAAATGCTGATGTTTGCTCATGGCTTCAATATTCGCTATGGCACGATCACACCCACAAAGGATATCGACGTGACGCTGGCAGCGCCGAAAGCTCCAGGACATCGTGTACGAGAAGTCTTCACGGAAGGCGGTGGCGTACCGGGGCTTATCGCCGTGCATCAGGATGCAACAGGGCATGCCCATGCACTGGCGCTGAGCTACTCGAAGGCAATTGGCAACACGCGCGCCGGGGTGCATGAAACAACGTTTACCGAGGAGACTGAGACCGATCTCTTTGGCGAACAGGCCGTGCTGTGCGGCGGCGTCAGCCACTTGATCAAAGCTGGATTTGAAACACTGGTGGAAGCAGGGTATCAGCCGGAGATCGCTTATTTTGAGGTACTACACGAGCTGAAGCTCATCGTCGATCTGATCTATCGCGGCGGACTGGCTTACATGCGCTATTCCATCTCCGATACGGCCGAGTGGGGAGACTACGTGAGCGGCCCACGTGTGATCAACGATGAGAGCAAGAAAGCGATGCGTGCAGTTTTGAAGGATATTCAGGACGGTACATTTGCCAAACGCTTTATCGCAGATCAGCTCAGTGGGCGCAAGGAATTTCAGGAGTTCCGCGAAGCCGAAGCCAGGCATCCCATCGAAGAAGTCGGCAAGAAACTGCGTTCAGCCATGCCGTTTCTGGATCCTGTGACCGTCGAGGAAGTGGCAAAGACCCGCTAATATTGTCTGAAGATAAAAGCACCTGGAGGATGCGATGAACCATCGCATCCTCCAATTGTTTGCCGTCTTGTCTGTGAACTACTTTTTGCCGAAGTTGATGGAGACAATGTACTCGCGAGGAGCACCGGGGTCGACGAGGGTATATCCGCCGAAGCTGGTGCCGAAATAGCCGCCGCTTGTGATGTATGAAGTGGGGTTATATTCGCGATTCAGAAGGTTCTCAACTCCGAGCGAAAACTGAACCGGAATTCCGCGGCCGCGCTCCCCAGGCATGTGAAAGAGTTGACCAATACTGCCAAGAGTACCGTCCATGTTGAAATTGACGACACCGTATCCTGGAACTTCCTGTTGAGTAGGCGCTGCAATCAGGTTACTGAAGAGATAGCGCTGACCAACATATTGCCACCACAGGCCCGGTGTGAGTTTCATACGTTTGTCACCGGATTCCCACGCGGAAGTCAGGCCTAGATTCGTACTGTAACGTGGCGAGTTAGAGATGGGATAACTTCCGTAGTTCACTGTGGAGCCACTCGGAAGATACGACAGGAAATAGTCATGCTGAATAATCGCATTGCCGTGTACCTGCAGATATCTTCCCGGCGATTCATCAAAGTTAACGGACACGCCATTATAGACGCTGGATGCAAGTGCAATGGTTGCTGGTGTGCTCTGTTGCGCAACCTGGGTAACAACGTTGACGTGACTGAGTGTATCGTGGAAGTACGTTGCATCGAGTGAGCAAGTACCGAGGAATGCAAACGGGCACTTGGCTACCAGGAATCCAAACTCACGATTGTCGCTCTTCACTGCCTTCAGAAGTGCGATATTGACTCCCTTGGTGGGAAGATTTGCACCGAAGGCAGAGTCGGTCGGGTTCTCATACGTAACGGCATAGTTGCCGTGCATGGTGAACCAATTCAATAACCGAAACTGCGCGCCGACAGAAGGAGATTGCTGAGAAAAGTTCTTGCTCGCGCTTGGAGCCTGCTCTGGATCATTTGCGGGTGATCCCTGAGGAAAGTCCACAAGGCCGGTATTGAAATATTGCGTACGGAAAAGCTGCTCAGCTACGCCGGGTGTAATGATGAGTCGTTGATGAAAGAGATCAATGCGATCCTGGAGAAAGAGAAATCCATAGTCGTTGTAGAGATGATCGCTGTTGAAAAATGCCGGTACCTCTTTCGATGTGCCCTGAGCTGGATTGAAGAGCGCGACGGGATTGCGATACTCCTGATGAATCCAGTAGCCACCGACGGTGAAAAGATCGTGCGGAGCCTGAATGTCGGCAGATGTTTGTGAACCGACAGCATTCGAGGACGGATCGTACCACTCATGTCCAACGGCATAACCTGGACCGTAGTAATTCACCACGCGATTATGGAGGCGATAGCCGTGGCGATACCACTCCGAGTTGTGCATTGTGATGCGCGGCGACAGCTCCAGTTCCAGCTTGGCATAGGCGATGTCACTTTGTGTCTTGATCTGCTTGAACCAAGTGTTTTTCGCGAGTGACGAGTAGAATCCGCTGGTCTGCTGACTGTAGTATTGGACATTCGCTGGAACAGGAGTTCCTGGCTGCGAGTCCGGCCCATATAACCCTGTCGTGGTAACTGCGTCGCCGGTGTTGTTATTGAATGTTGGAGTGATAGGTGCAATCGGGAGAAAGTTGGGGCGATACTCGGTATTCCTGCCGTGATAGAACCCAAAGCTCAGGCTACCTCGATCAAAGTAGTGCTCGACTTTGGCTAAAGAGGCATATCCGGAAGATGGAGCATTGAACGTAGGAATGCCCGTGGTGCCGACGCGAAAGGTATCATTCGAAGCATAACCGAAAGCGAGTAGACCAGACCATCCCTTATAATTTCCGCTTCTTGCTACTACTACTGTGTTATAAGAAGTCACGAAGGCAACAGGGGCAGCGAGGTAGCGAGCGGGCGAGGTGGGCAGCAACTTTTCGTCGCAGGGTTGCAATGGATACGGGATTATGCCGTTCTGTGCGTACGGGTAGCGCCCCTGGGC
>DAIDKP010000025.1 GCA_027449965.1 Acidobacteriaceae bacterium | reverse complement strand
ATTGAAGATCTCATCTTCGAGCTGCGCCGTACCTGCACCATTGTGATCGTGACACACAATATGTTGCAGGCTGCCCGAATTTCAGACTATGTGGCGTTCTTCTTGCAGGGCAAGTTGGTGGAATTCAGCCCTGCGAAGACGGTGTTTCAGAATCCAGAGAACAAGGTGACGGAGGACTACGTCACCGGGCGGTTCGGATGATTACAGTTCGACCTATTCTCGCTACTCGTGGATTCGTAGTCTGCCTTTGATGGACAGATAACATCTGTCCTCGGGCTTGGCCAGATGTTCGGCGCTGTTTATGTGTCGATCATGTTGATGCGAAAAGTGTTATTCGCACTACGCATTCCTGCTTTCCTTGTAGCCGCCGGTGTGACTACAACGAGTTTGGAACGTTCAAGGTTCTTGGTTGGAATACGGTGAAACGCAAGTCCTAAAGATTGCGTGGGTGTAAAAGTTCTAGAGCGGCAGATCAGTTCCATGTTGAGGAGTTGAAAGTGTCTGAGTCTATCGCAATTGCCCTGAAACGAATTGCTGTTATCTTCGCGGAAGAGTTGAATTACGCGCAAGCAGCGAAGAGATTGAACATGACTTCCGCCGAGTTGCAAAAGCAAATCGCTACGCTCGAAACGCAACTATGCTTCCGTGTCTTCAGAGGAACGGAAGAGATTGTGGAGCTGACAGAGGAGGGGCAATTCCTTGTCAAAGCCTTTCGGGAGTCGGTAGCGCTGCATGACCGAAATGCCAGCGAGAAGCCCGACGGGAAGTCCTAGCGGGAAGAAATTATGTCGGCTTGCTAGGGAACCCGGCAGCGCTCAAGCCTGCACGAAGCCGTGCATTGCAAGTACGTCCTCTTCGATCTCAGATGAGTAGATGGGGCAATCGTCGATGAAGACGAAGTTCTCCAGCTTTTTCGCATCCTCTGAACTGAGCAAATGCAGGCTTTCAAGCATGTTAATCATGCAGGTACGATCGTCGAAGTGGCGATGGCGCATCGACCCTTGTGTCCACTTGCCCCAGATCACCACGTCAAGGCCGTCATCACACGGGAAGATAATCATCCTTACCTGCATCATACGTGAACCTCCACGTCCCTCGCCTTCCCCGCGGTTTGCGTCCAAATTTGCATCACGAGTGATCTCCAAGAAGAATCTTCTGAGCTTAGCCGCACCACAGCCAGAATAGCCAATGATTATTCGTGCATCATCAACGCCCGGTCAAATGTATGGTCTCTATCTGAGATGCTGATCCGCTTTGAAGGACAGCGCCAGCTTGAAACTCTGATGTCCGCAAGTATCATAAGCGGCGCGTAATATACTTGCGGTGCCACAGTAGGTTGTGGCATCTTCTGGAAAGGGCAACCCGAAACTCGACCCGTCCGTAGCGTTCGGTCAACTGCTGCGGAAGCATCGGTTACGGCAGAAGATGAGCCAGGAGGCGCTTGCTGCAAGGTCCGGTTACGAGCGCGCCTTCATCAGCCTCATCGAATTGGGAAAGACCAACCCCTCACTCCGTAGCATCTTCGACATCTGCGGTTCACTTCAGATGAAGCCTTCCGTATTTCTGCGCCAGGTGGAGCAGCTCGCTGGCTTTGAGCTGCCCGGAGTATAGGGCTGAAGTGCGGTCCGCCAGGAATAGGGCTGCTGACCGTTGGACCATCGGAGTTCGTCACGTTCCGTGCCAGCGAGGAGCGGTATCGACTTCTGAGGAATAAATTTCCTCCGGTGAGGGTGGCATCGACGCCAAAACCGGCATTGATCTGGTAGACTTGATTTATTGTTGCCGTGGTGGTTTTGGTGTCTGTTTGGTGTCTATAGAAGCCCAAAATTGAGTCCACAGCAGCGAAATGGTAGAACAGAGCGAAAATAGCGAAAGCTGCGAACTCTCTGATTCTATGTGACATATATCCAAGTGTCTGAAAAGACTCGTGGGGACGTAGCTCAGTTGGTCAGAGCGCTGCCCTGTCACGGCAGAGGTCGCGGGTTCGAGCCCCGTCGTCCCCGCCATTGATTCGAAGAAAATCAATGATTTAGTGGCACAGTTACAACTCCGAATTCAGGTTGAGAGTGCTAGCGAGGGTGCTGAAAAGACACCGGTTTCCGCCTTCCAACATCATCGGCTCTACCAGGTGATGTGCCTCCCGTTTCGTCTCCGAACAAGGGAGGCGATCCAAGCCAAACGGGACTCCAGTGAGGCTCTGAACGCAGAGCCCGATTTCAATGCTTTGCGAACACTGGCCAATCGCGCGATTTCCCCTGTCTGCATGGACAAGTAAAGTAGAGCGAAGCGGGAGCGAGCGCCGGAACGAAATTTCCTTTTGCGTGCCGGATGAGCTGCGCTACACTGGCACTCACGCCGCGCGGCCTCATCTCTGCGCGCGCAATTGTCTCTCTTCAGGATTGGTCCACCATGCCCAGGTTGTTTACGCGAAGATCTCTGATATTGCCATTTCTGGCGATACTGCCTTTCAGTCTTGCGCTTGCCGCGCAGACGCCGCTGGATTCGACGTATGCGCGCAGCCAGAGCCAGCCCATAGACCAGCACTACACCGACCAGATTCACAAGTACACGACGGAGCCGGAGTTTCTATCGCCGCTGGTGAGCTATCTGCCGGCGTCGAAGACGGTGCCGACGCCGGAGAAGGTGCTGGGCGATGTTTCGGGCGCGCCGGACATGCTGCCCTATGCCGAGGATGTGTACAGATATTTCCGGATGCTGGCAGCGGCTTCGCCGCGTGTTCGCGTGGTGACGATTGGCCATACGGAAGAAGGCCGCGAGATGATCGCGGTGGCGATTGCCGACGAGAAGCTGCTGGATCAGCAGGCGACCAACGACGCTCGCCTGGCGCAGCTTGCCGATCCGCGCACGATACACATGGACGACGCGGCGGCGCGCAAACTGGTGGACGAGTCCTGGCCGGTGTACTACATTACGGGGACGATTCACTCGCCGGAGACGGGCGCACCGACGGCGCTGATGGAGCTGGCGTATCGGCTGGCCGTGGATGATGCGCCCTATATCCAGCAGATTCGCACGCACATGATTACGCTGATTACGCCGGTGGTGGAGGTGGATGGTCGCGACAGGATGGTGGATCTCTATCGCTGGCATCGGGCGCACCTGAACGAGAAGTATCCGCGACTGCTGTATTGGGGCCACTATGTGGCGCATGACAATAATCGCGACGCGATGGGTATGACGCTGGACCTGTCACGCAATGTACTGAATACCTTCGTGGGCTGGCATGCGCAGGTGCTGCACGATCTGCATGAGTCTGTGCCGTTTCTGTATGACAATACGGTGGGCGATGGTCCGTATAACTCGTGGGTGGATCCGACGCTGGCCGACGAGTGGGCGGAGCTGGGATGGAACAACATCTCGCAGATGCAGTCGCTGGGGATGCCGGGGGTGTTTACGCACGGGGATTTCGATACGTGGAACCCTGGCTATCTGATGTTTCTGGCGGCGATGCACAATGGCATCAGCCGATTGTATGAGACGTTTGGCAACGGCGGCGCGGACACGGAGAAACGGATTCTGTCGCCGGAAGAGTATTCGCGCACGTGGTACCGGCAGAATCCGCCGCTGCCGCAGGTGATGTGGTCGCAGCGGGACAACAACAACTATGAGCAGACGGCGCTGCTGACGACGCTGAGCTATTTTTCGCGGCACACGCATCACTTCCTGGAGAACTACTACATCAAGAGCAAGGACGCGGTGAACAAGCCATCGCTGGAGGGTCCGGCGGCGTATGTGCTGCCGACGGATGCGGCGCAGGTGAATCGGCAGACGGAGTTGCTGCGCTCACTGGCGCGACAGCATGTGGAGGTCGAGACGCTGACGGGCGCGGTGACGACAACGATTCCCGGTGCGAAGCGCGGCGACAAGCCGGTGGCTGTGACGTTGCCGGCGGGCAGCCTGGTGGTGCGCATGGATCAGCCGTACTCGCGGATCGCGGACGCACTGCTGGATCATCAGTTCTGGGCGCCGGATGATCCGCAGAAGCATCCCTATGACGATACGGGGTGGTCGTTCACCGATCTGTTCAATCTGAAGGTGGATCGGGTGACGGATGCGGCGATTCTGAAGGCTCCGATGAAGCCGCTGACGGACGCGAGCACGATTCTGCCGACGGCGACGGGCAGCGGTTCGGTTGCAATTGTGCCGAATACGGGGCAGGTGACGCTGCTGTCGCTGGTGTATTCGCTGAAGTCGGCGACGATGGAGGTGGCGGAGAAATCCTTTGAGGCGGGTGGCCACAGCTATCCGGCAGGATCACTGGTAATCCGTGGAGCGGATGCCGATGCGCTGCATGTGTCGCTGCACAAGCTGGCGCTGAACGCGGCGATGGTGGATGCCGCGCCGACGGTTGCGATGCATCCGGTCACGGCACCGCGGATTGCGGTGATGCACACGTGGCTTTCGACGCAAAGCGAAGGCTGGTGGCGGTATGCGCTGGACGATCTGGGGATTCCGTTTGACTACATCAGCACGCAGACGGCAGCGAAGGAAGCGGATCTGCGGGCGAAGTACGATGTGATTGTCTTTGCGCCGGTGGGCCGGGCCAGCACGCAGATGATTGTGGACGGCTACCCGATGTGGAACAACGCGATGCCGTGGCAGAAATCGGAGCTGACGCCGAATCTGGGACGGATTGACTCGACGCCGGATATGCGTCCCGGGCTGGGGTATGCGGGGCTGGAGCATCTGCGGCAGTTTGTGGAGCGGGGCGGTTTGCTGATTACGTCGGAAGATACGGCGCAGTTTGCGATTGATACGGGTCTGGCGCCGGGCGTCAGCGTTGCGCCCCACTCGGATGCGCGGGTGGTGGGCACGGTGCTCCAAAGCGTGTTTGTGGATCGCAGCTCGCCGGTGGCGTGGGGATTTGGCGCGACGGTGCCGGTGTACAGCGCGAGCGGGATGGCGTTCAACGTGAGCAATACGCTGGGTCGAGCGGGATTCAGGACGCTGATGGATCCCTATTCGGAGCGTCCAACGGGTCGCGGAACGCTGGCCGACAGCGATGAGCCGGTGGCGCGACCGATTACGCCGGCAGACCCGCTTCCGATGGTCAAGCCGTGGCAGGCGCGTCCGCTGAACGAGGAGCAGATGCGTAACAACCTGATGGTGATTCCGGCGAATCTGCGGCCGGATGTGGTGTTGCGCTTTGCGGATGGGAACAACCTGCTGCTGGATGGTCTGCTGAGCAAGTCGGGATCGATTGCGCAACGTGCGATTGTGGTGGATGCGCACTACGGCTCGGGGAATGTAATGCTGTTTGGCAACGATCCGATCTATCGCGGGGAGACGATCGGGACGTATCCGCTGGTGTTCAATGCAATCCTGAACTTCAACGCGCTGAACCCGGCGGCGAGCACTGCCGCTTCCGGGCAGTAGCCGGTCCCTGATCACGCCGGGGCGGAGATTTTCTGCCCTGGCGCGGCATCTTCGGCGCTCGGTTCTGGCCCCCTGCCACGCGCCCTGTGCGCTATGATTGCCAATAATGGCAGTTGCCTGGGAGCTTTCGGCTTTTGCCTCGGAGAATGCATGCATCCAATCTTTCGGCGCTTGGTTTTTGGATTTTCCCTTTGTCTGCTTCTGGTTCTGCTGGGCGGCGAATATGGGCTGCGTGTGCTGGGAGCCGACTCAGGCAAAGATGGCGCGTATCGGCAGATTGAGGTCTACTCCGAGGTACTGCGCAAGATTCAGACTGACTATGTGACGGTTCCAAGCATTCCGGACGTTACGGACGGGGCGCTGCATGGGCTGCTGGATTCGCTGGATTCGGAGTCAAGCTACCTGAGTCCTGCGGAGTACAAAATTTATACCGAGCGGCCGACGGGTGGCAGCGCACAGGTGGGGATGACGCTGGCCAAGCGGTTTGGCTATGCCACGGTGGTCAGCACGGAGCCCGACTCACCGGCGGCGAAGGGAAACTTCAAGGATGGCGACGTGATTATCGCCATCGACGGACACTCGACGCGCGAGTTGCCGGCGGCGTTGCTGAACCTGATGCTGGAGGGTAAGCCGGGGACGGTGGTGACGCTTTCGGTGATTCGACCGGGGAAGAGTGATCCGGACAAGGTGCCGCTGACACGGGCCGAGGTGGCGACGCCGAATCTGTTTGTGCAGGCGTATGCGTCGGATGGAATTGTGTACCTGAAGCCGATGACGCTTTCGGCAGCGCGCGTGGATGCGATGGCGGCGCGGATTCGCGCGATGAAGGGAACATCGGAGAAGAAGATTCTGCTGGATCTGCGCGATGTGACGACGGGGACACCGGCGGACGGCCTGCGGCTGGCGAATCTGTTTCTGGACAAAGGGACGCTGGCCACGCTGAGCGGACAGCACTTTGCGACGCAGACCTTCAGCGCGGACCCGAAGCTGGACGTGACGGCGGCACCACTGACGGTGCTGGTGAATCGGGGAACGGCGGGTGCGGCGGAGCTGACGGCGGCGGCGCTGGAGGATAATAAGCGCGCCGATGTGGTAGGCGAACGGACCTTTGGCGATGAGTCGGTGCAGAAGACGATGGTGTTGCCGGATGGAGCGGCGGTGATTCTGACGGTGGCCGAGTATGAGACGCCGTCGGGAAAGAAGATCATGCAAAGCGCGGTGACGCCGACGGTCGCAGTGGATGTGGAAAGCGATCAGGGTCTGGATGGCGGGAGTGCGGCGGCAACGGCGCCGAAGGGCGACGCGATTCTGGACAAAGGGCTGGCTGTGCTGCGCGCGAAATCGGCCTGAGTTGCGGGCTTGCCCGATCACTTGTCCCGAGAGCTTGTCTGGGGAGCTTGTCCGGGGTGCCGAATGAGGAACGCGCCGTCGCAGTGGCGTCATCTCCGGCGCAATCGCTGTCTGGAATCGTGTTAGCCTCAGGCTGAGGGCCTGGCCCGAGGAATCGTCTGTGTCCCCCAACGCAAAATCTGGCGCAAGTGGTGGCTTTCAGCCGCCTTCAACCCGACGCGCATCGCCTTCACCGTATGCGCTGAAGCCGCGGCGAAAGCTGGCCGGGCGGTTCACGCTGATGGTTCTGTTTGCGCTGGCCGCGGTCTTCGGATCGCTGACCGGGCTGATGCTGGTGTATTCGGTGAATCTGCCGCAGATCAACGATCTGGAGCGGTATCGTCCATCGTCGATGACGGATCTTTACGATCGCAAGGGTCATTTGATTGGATCGATTGCGCTGGAGCATCGGGTGGATGTGGGATACAACGACTTTGCTCCGGTGCTGCGGCAGGCGGTGATCTCGATTGAGGACAAGAACTTCGAGTCGCACTGGGGCATCAATGTATTTCGCATAGCGGGCGCGCTGGTGCACGATCTTCGCTCGCATGGTCGCTCGCAGGGCGCATCGACGCTGACGATGCAGTTGGCGCGGAATCTTTTTCTGTCTTCGGAGCGGACGTATGGGCGAAAGATTCAGGAGGCATTCCTGGCGATCCAGATCGAGCGCTCGTTTACCAAGGAGCAGATCTTTACGCTGTATGGGAATCAGATCTATCTGGGTCATGGGAACTACGGGTTTGAAGCGGCCTCGGAGTACTACTTTTCGTGTCATGCGCGTGACCTGACGCTGACCGAGGCGGCGCTGCTGGCGGGTTTGCCGAAGGGTCCGGTGGCGTATTCGCCGCTGCTGAATCCGGAGAAGGCGCTGCGGCGGCGCAATCTGGTGTTGACGGAGATGGAGTCGGATCATGTGATTTCGCACGCCGAGGCCGAGGCGGCACGGAACTCACCGCTGGGGCTGCATATCTCGCAGCCGGAGGTCCCGGTGGCGCCGTGGTTTGTGGAAGAGGTGAGGCGAGAGCTGAACCAGCACTTTGGCGCGGATGTGGTGCTGGAATCGGGTCTGCGCGTGGATACGACGCTGGATCTGGATTTGCAACGGGCGGCCAACCATGCCGTGCTGGATGGGCTGGCGGCTTATGAGCGAAGGCGTGGATGGCGCGGGGCGGCGGTGAATGTGCTGACGCAGGGAGTGGATCCGGAGAGCTACAAACATCCGGACTGGGCCACACATGCGGTGTCGGGCGACTATACCCATGCGCTGGTGACGCGGGTGCTGCCGCTGGAGATTCGCGCACGCGTGGGCGAGCGGCGGATTGTGATGACGCCGGCAGACTGGCAGTGGACCGGGCAGGCACATGGCGATGTGCTGGTGAAGCCGGGCGACGTGATCTATGTGCATCTGTCGGGTGCGATGGAGGGTAATGCGGAGCGGGCGACGCTGGAGCAGGACTCGGGCGCACAGGGCGCGCTGATGGCGATGGATAATACGACAGGCGACGTGCTGGCGATGGTGGGCGGGCGGGATTACGCGCTTTCGCAGTTCAATCGAGCGACGCAGGCGGAGCGTCAGACCGGATCGAGCTTCAAGCCGTATGTGTATACGGCGGCGATCGAAAGCGGGATGACGCCGGAGGACACGGTGATGGATTCGCCGGTGAGCTTTGGGAGTTATCGTCCGCACGACTATGAAAACAACTACAAAGGGCGGATGAGCCTGCTGGAAGCTTTTGCGGATTCGCGGAATATTCCGGCGCTGCGGCTGGCGAACCGCGTGGGCATCCGCACGGTGATCGAGACGGCGCATCGGTTTGGGGTGACGTCGGAGATTCCGCCGTATCTGCCGATAGCGCTGGGCGCGGTGGAGATTACGCTGGCCGAGCAGATGCAGTCGTATGCTGTGTTTCCGAACGATGGGATACGGGTGCAGGCGCATCTGGTGCGGTCGGTGACAAGCGCCGATGGGGTTCCGCTGTGGCAGCCTTCGCCGACGATCTCGCAGGTGATCAGCCAGCAGACGGCGCGTTCGATGATGGAGCTGCTGCGCGCGGTGACGCGGGAGGGAACGGCAGCGGCAGCGGCTGCGCTGAACCATCCGCTGGGCGGCAAGACGGGCACGACGAGCAACTTTACGGATGCGTGGTTCATGGGATTTTCACCATCGGTGACCTGTGGCGTGTGGGTGGGTTTCGATAGCCGGCAGTCGCTGGGCGACAAGGAGACGGGAGCGCGCGCAGCACTGCCGATCTGGGCTGGTTTCATGAGGGCGGCGATTGCCGAGCATCCGGTGGAGAGCTTTCCTGGGGATGGAAGTGCGGCGGAGAAAGTGGCTGGATCGCGGAAATCTTCGCCGGGCGGAGAGGGGAAGCGACGAGCCGGGCCGATTGCGGTGCCGGTCAGGATGCCGGTTGGGGTTCCGGTGGGGGATCGTCGTCGGTCGGGTCTTCCGTTGCCGGAGCCAGCAGCTTTACCCGGGAAACATAGCGCCGCGCCCGCTGCACGTCCCGGGCAATCTGTGCCCGCAGGCTCGCCAGGTCCGGCCATTTGATCTCGGGCCGGAGCCAGAGGCGGAATTCGAGTTCGAGGGGCGTCTCTTCGGCGAGTTCGACGGGCTCAAAGTCAAGAATGTGGGTTTCTACCGCGAAGGATGGCTCGCCGACGGTGGGCCGCCAGCCGACGTTGGTGACGGCGTCGAAGCCTCGGCGGGCAGAGCCATCGCCGACGGCGAGCCGCGTGGCGTAAACTCCAGCGGCGGGCAGAAGGGCGGCATAGTCGGCGAGGTTGACGGTGGGAGCCAGAAGTCGGCTGCCGATGCCGCGTCCGCGAGCCGGATGAGAGCGCACGGAAAACCATCGTCCAAGCAGGTGCCGGGCGGAGTGGACGGCTCCGGCCTGAAGCCGGGTGCGAATGAGCGAGCTGGAGACGGGGAGTCCGCGGACCAGGACGGGCGGGTGCGCGATGAGGGAGAATCCGAAGAGTGTGCCGAGGTGGCTCAGCTCGGCGACGCCCGCTTCGGCGCGATGGCCGCAACGGAAGTTGGAGCCCTCGTGCAGGGCAGTGATCGAGAGGCGATCGACGAGGATGCTGCGGACAAACTGGCGCGCGGAGAGCTGGCTGAGCGCTTCCGTGAAAGGCAGCACGAGGACGGCGTCGATGCCGGCCTGAGCAAGCAGCCGCAGCTTTTCTTCGGTGGGCGTGAGCGCCTGGGGCGCAGAGGCGGGTTTGAGCAGGCGGAGCGGATGCGGGTCAAAGGTGATGGCGACGGCCTGCGCGCCGGTGGAGCGAGCCTGTGTGATGACCGCGTCCAGAATCTTTTGATGGCCGAGGTGGACGCCGTCGAAGTTGCCAATGCTGGCGACAGAGGGTCCGAAGTCGGAGGGAATCGCGTCGATTCCGTGAAAGACTCGCATCGCGCCCCTCACACTGCCTGCCGGATCGGTTGGGTGTCGAGATCCAGTTCGAGGGTCAGACCATCCCAGGCAAGCTGGATCCCGGACGGGAGCATCGAGTTGGTTTGCTGATGTCCGAGATCGTGGGAGATGTGGGTAAGCCAGGTTTGGCGCGCGCCGATGCGCTGTGCCCACTGGACGGCCTGAGCGACGGTGGCGTGGCTGGGATGGGGCTTGTGTCGCAGGGCGGAGAGGATGAGCACGTCCAGCCCGTGCAACTGGTCAAAGCTGGCTTCGGGAATAGCGCTGACGTCGGTGAGATAGGCGACCGGACCGAAGCGCCAGCCGACGATCTCCAGCGCGCCGTGCAGCAGACGAATGGGCTGGAAGCGGAGATGGCCGAGGGTGACTCCGGTGCCGATCTCGCGCAGCGCGACGCGAGCGCGATGCGAGTAGGTGGATGCCTGGGAAAAGGTGTAGGAGAAGACATGCTCCATGACGGCGCGTGTCTCCGCGCTGACGAAGAGCGGAATCGGCTCGCCGGTGCGATCCTGATGGAGATAGCTGAGCGGGCGCAGATCGTCCAGCCCGAGGATGTGATCGGCGTGGGAGTGGGTGTAGAGGACGGCATCCAGAGTGCGCAGGTCGCAGGCAAGAGCCTGTTCGCGAAAATCGGGGCCGGTGTCGATGAGCACGCTGTGTTCGTCTGCCTGCGCGAGTGCCTGATCGCGGGAATGTGTGGCGGAGTTCGAGGCAGGCGCAGGGTTGGACCAGCGCAGCAGAATGGAGGGCCGCAGCCTGCGGTCGCGCGGATCGGTGCTGTGGCAGACCGGGCAGTCGCACCCGAGAGTGGGCACGCCCATGGAGGTGCCAGTGCCCAGAAAACGCAGCGTGGCCCGGCGCCGAGCCGCCCGTGATGGAGGGATTGCGGACTGGTCGGCCTGAGGGCGCATCGTCAGTGCTTGGCTCCGCCTGGAGTGGGCGGCTGCATGGAGATCATGCGCGTCAGCTCAAGGAAGGTCATGCGCAGCTCGTAGAGGACGGTATCGAGGATCTGCGTTTCGGTCGGCGTCAGGTTGCCTTCGGTTTTCTCGTGCAGCACGCCCATGAGGTCGATGGTCTGTCGCGCGCCGAGAATATCGATGCGCGGGCGCTGACCCTCGGGCGTGCCGGCGCCCATCTGCATCATGGCCGAGAGATACAACTGCTGCACGAGATGCTCGAAGCCGATCTTCTCCATGGCGGGAGCGCCGGGATTCTGGGCGCGGACAAGCGTTTCCAGCCTCTCGGCGGACTGGTCGTACTGCAATTTCTGGAAGCGCGATTCTTCGGAGGTGGGTCCGGGTGGCAGATCGCCGGGCGCTTCCGGGTCGGCAGCTTCAGCGGCTTCGGGGGTTGCTGCCGGTGGAGGCGTCTTTGGCTCGGGCATCTCCACGAGTCGGAGCCGGGGCGCTTCGGCAGGCTCTGAAGGCGCGGCTTCAGCAGCGGTATCGGGCGAAGACTCCTCGGCGGTCTCCGATGCCGGAGCCTCGTCGTCGTTCAGCTTCCTGCGGTTGATGACGGTGAATTTGGGCGTATCCTGTGTCTCGCTCATGGTCTTCTTTCGTTGGGTTCAGGGGGTGGTTATCTCAGAGAGTGCGGATCGTAAACGGGCCTGTCCGCCGGGGTAGGTCCAGACACGAGCGGAGGCCTCGGCTTCAGCGCGGACGAGCGCGAGGGCAAACCAGCGCTGCGCCCCGTCGAGTGGGACGCAGGTGACGCTGGTCAGCTTGCCGATGGGCCTGGAGTCGTCGGTGCAGAGTTCCTGGCCGGGGGCTGGCGGCTGCTGAGCGGGAAAGAGTTCAAGGGAGCGGATGTGCCGGTGGACCTGACCACGGGAGTGGATGCGCTCGACGATCTCCTGACCGAGGTAGCAGCCTTTGGTGAAGTGCAGGGCGTCGTCGATGCCCGTTTCCTGCGGGAGCGTGTCATCGGCGAAGTCCACGCCGAAGGCCGGAGTGCCCTGAACGATGCGGAGCCGCTCGACGGTGTGAGCGCCGATGGCGGTTGCGCCGGAGTGGAGCAGGGCGAGCCAGGCGGGGTGGGCATCTTCGCTGCGGCACCAGAGGGTGAGATGGTTGGCCTGTCTGCCGGTGTTGCGGCGCACGAGCACGGGAATGGGATCGCCGCTGGGGGTTGCGCGGAGGTGACAGGACTGTGCGGTGCCCGGGGAGATAGCGCCCGGGGAGATGGACGCTGGGTCGAAAGCCGGGTCAGAGACGTTCTGCGTGGCGGCCTGAAGGACAGCGGCGGCCTTTGGTCCGGTGAGGCCGAGCGCAGTCCATCCGGCAAGCGGGGTCAGCTCGACATCGTCCATGATGATGAAGCGTTCGAGATGGGCGATCAAACGGGCGGACTGGTTGGCGGCAAGCTCGATTTCGAGCCGGTCCTGGCCATCGCTCCAGATACGCCACACGCGGCAATCGCCCTGGATGCGGCCCTGCGCGTTGAGGACGAAGTTGTAATTGCCAACCCCGGAGGTGGTTGCCTCCGGCGGATGCGCGCATAGCGCGGCGACGTTGTGTGTGACTATGCCGTTGAGCCAGCGCACGCGGTCTTCGCCGGTGACGGCGACGCGCTGCTGCCAGCCCAGATCGTGGACGACTGCCGATTCCAGGGCTGCAGCAATCTCCGAAGCTTCGTCGGCAAAGGCAGCGACGGTGAGCACGCCGCGATAGCTGGCCAGAGGCGCGCCAACGGACGCAGGCGTTTGGGCGAGCGGAGTGGGCGCGAGCTGGAGTGGAGTTTCTGTGGTCATCGTCTGGCTCATGGTGACTCCGACAAGCGCTGTGTGACTGCTGGACGAAGCCGGAAAACGGTGGCGGAAAACGGAGGCAGAAGAGGAGCAAAGCAGCGACTTTGCGCAGCGTTCGACACCAGTCTGATCATCTTTGATTATAGAGCGTGTTGCATCCATCGCCGTGCGGTTTCGCCGGCAGGTGTCAGCCGCGGCTGGGTGACGGATGGCCGGGTGCGGGCCGGTGCGGGTTGGGCGCAGCCGGGCGAGACAAACGCGGTACCATACACTCCAGCAGGCTTTCCGCACGCCGCACGAACGCTGGCGCAAATCCTTGTGACCTTGCTCTCGAAAGGAATTCATGGCTCGCGCCTTGCCCTGCTTCAGTCTCTGTTCCCTGACATGCCTGCTGGTGCTGGCGATGACGATTCCGGTATGCGCAGCGGTTGCGCCATCCAGCCCCGCGCCGCCGCCACAAGGTGCGCAGACGCCGGAGAAGCGGATTACGCCGGATCAGGCGCAGGAGCTTTTCAAAAGCGTGGATGCGCTGCTGCACTTTGCTTCGTCAACGACGGGCCTCGCGATTCAGTCGCCGGTGAAGCGGGCGTTGAGCAGCCGCGCGGAGGTGGAAGCGTATCTGCGGGACAAGCTGAACGATGACAAGGACGCGAAGCGGATGGAGCAAAGCGAGGTGGTGCTGAAGAAGTTTGGGCTGCTCGACCGCGACTTTCAACTGCGTCCCTTTCTGATGGAGCTGCTGAAGGAGCAGATTGCGGGTTACTACGACCCCAAGACGAAGACGGTCTACATTTTGAACTGGGTTGATACGGAGACACAGAAGCCGGTGCTGGTGCATGAACTGACCCATGCGTTGCAGGACCAGCGCGTGCATCTGGAGACCTGGAGCGACCAGACGCCGGAAGACATGAGCCACAACGCGAGCGAAGACAACGAGCACCTGGCGCGCGACGAGATGGATACGGCGCGGGACGCGGTGACGGAAGGCCAGGCGATGGCGGTGTTTGTGAACTATGCGCTGCGACCGAGTGGGCAGACGCTGCTGACGGCTCCGGAGATTGTGCAGAAGATGGAGGACCAAATGAATTCGACGGCGGATTCTCCGGTGCTGGCGCGCGCGCCGCTGCTGCTGAGTCAGTCGCTGATCTTTCCGTATCAGGAGGGTCTTGGCTTTACGCAGGACCTGTGGATGGACAAGGGGCGCGATGCCGCGTTTGCCGGAGCGCTGGATCATCCGCCGTCTTCGAGCTGGGAGGTGATGAACCCGCGGTACTATGAGCAGCATCGGCAGGCTCCGGTGCTGCTGATGCCGAATATCCATCCGCTGGTGGATGCACGCTATCGCCCGATCGATATTGGGCAGATTGGGCAGCTTGATCTGCGGATTCTGGCGACGCTGTATGGCGGTCCGTCGGCGGCGCGGAAGCTGACGCCGGCGTGGGACGGAGGCATCTACTGGGCGGGTCAGCTGCGCTCGGCCACGGCGCAGCAGCAGAGCCAGACTGGCTCGGTTGCGCTGCTGTATCTTTCAGCCTGGACGAGCGCGGCGGCGGCGCGCATGTTTGCCTCGCTGGAGGCGCGAGAACTGGCACTGAAATATGACAATGTGCGGCCGATTCCGCAGCAGGATGGCGAGGATCGCGTCTACTCGACCAGCGAAGGGATGGTGCTGATCCGGATTCAGAATCGAATGGTATTTGTGGCGGAGAGCTTTGAGCTGGATACGGCTCGCAAGCTGGCGGAGCTGCTGCTGGGAGCCCAGGGCGAGGGCGAGATGCGAATGGCAGGCGAGGTTGCGCCGGGGGGCGCTGGTTCGACGACGGGTGCGATTCCGGCCCACGCCGTGACGGCCTCCACGCTGAGCGCTCCGTTTGCGCATTTTTTTGCTTCCTGCGGATGGATGAAAGCGGCCATGCCGCGCGTCGGAGCGCGGTGATGGAAGTGGTTGAGCCTGGCAGCGATTTGCGCGAAGTGTATCCACGGATTTTTGTCGGGGGCCAGTCGGCGTGCCGAGCGGGGAGCATCGGTCATGCGGTGGTACATGCGTGCAAATCGCCGTGCCATCAAAGCGCGCTGGGGTATCGCGGCAGCCTGCCGGTGGACGATCCGCACTATCTGGCGCTGGCTCGGGATCATGACCTGTGGCTGAACCTGATCGATCCGCCGGTGCCGCTTTTTCAGATGGAGTCGTTCACGCGGTTTCTAGCCTTTGCGGCGCAGCGTCTGGATGGCGGCGCGACGGTGACGATTCACTGCAACCAGGGCGAATCCCGGTCGGCGTCGCTGGCTCTGCTGCTGCTGGCTCGCCACGTGGGTGTGCTGGCGCAGGAGTCGTTTGCCGCGGCGCGAGCGGAGTATCTGAGGCTTGATCCGCGCTATCGTCCTGGAGCGGGCATTGCGCGGTTTCTGGAGGAACACTGGGCTGCGCTCGGCTGCGTATGTCCGCGCTGCGGGTCGTGAATTCGAGGCGCAGGGGGAATTTCTGCGCGGGTGTCAGCGCGGCGAAGCGTTTGTCGTCCAACGTGACTGAGGGATTCGACACGATGGAATCAGGTAAAAAAGCTCTTCTGCAACTTCGGGCCAGGGTACAGACCAAACTGCTGGCGAAAGCACTGGCTGGTTGCGTACTTGCGCCGATTGTTCTTGTCGGCTGCGCTCAGCCGCGGCCTGTGCCGCCACCGCCGCCGCCGCTCACCCTGGCGCAGGTGAGGCAGATGGGCTTCCATGACGGGATGGAGGCTGCGCGTCAGGATGTTGCCCACGGGCGTCCACCGATGCCGCGACGACACCCAAGATTCCGCAATCCACCGGTGCCGCCGGAGGCCGTGGTGGACTATCGCCGAGCCTTCCGCAATGGCTATCGCCACTTCCTGCATCCGGTGCCGCCACAAGCGCCGCCGCCGCCGCCGGGCGCATGAGGGGCGGGCCTGGCGAGTGCCGGGCTGGAGGATGCATACCGGCCTGCTGAGCAGGAATCGCGATGCTCCGCTTCGCGGGTGCCCGATATACTGAAGTCTCTGCGGCGCAACGGCATCTTTCTGCGCCGAGCGGGGAGAATGCTCGTGCATCAGGCAGAGATCGGCATCATCGGCGGCAGTGGGCTCTACTCCATGCCCGGCCTCACCAACATTCGCGAAACGACGGTGGAAACGCCGTTTGGCGCGCCTTCGGACAGCTTTGTGCTGGGCGAACTGGAGGGGCGCAAGGTGGTGTTTCTGGCGCGTCATGGGCGCGGGCATAAGCTGCTGCCGTCGGAGCTGAACTTTCGAGCCAACATCTACGCGCTGAAGTTGCTTGGAGTGGAGCGGATTCTTTCGGTTTCGGCTGTCGGGTCACTGAAGCAGGAACACAAGCCGACGGATTTTGTGATTCCAGATCAGTTTATCGACCGGACATTTCATCGCGAGAGCACGTTTTTTGGCGATGGGGTGGTGGGTCATGTCGCCTTTGGCGATCCGGTGTGCCCGGTGGTTGCCGAGGCTGCGGCGAAGGCGTGTGAGAGCGCAGGCGTGGTGGGCAAACGCGGCGGCGTGTATGTATGCATGGAGGGTCCGCAGTTCTCGACCAAAGCGGAATCGAATCTCTATCGCTCGTGGGGAGCGGACGTGATCGGCATGACCAATCTGCAGGAGGCGAAGCTGGCGCGCGAGGCGGAAATCTGCTACACGACTGTTGCGATGGTCACGGACTATGACTGCTGGCATCCGGAGCACGACGCGGTGACGGTGGATCAGATTGTGGCCGTGCTGCACCAGAATGCGACGAATGCAGCGCGCGTGGTGCGGGCCGCAGTTGCGGCTCTGCCGCCGACCGGAGCGGAGCGCGTCTGTGGTTGCGCGACCGCTGCCCGGTTCGCCATTCTGACGCAGCGCGACCTGATTCCCGCCGAGACGCGCGAGCGTTTGCGGCTGATCTTTGGCAAGTATCTGGATTGAGCGGCAGATGCCGTATTTCGGGCCATCTTACACACACGGGAAAAACACACTTTATGTCGATCACTGTTGTCGGTTCTGTTGCGTTTGATTCGATCACCACTCCCTCGGGCAGCCGCGAGCGCTGCCTGGGCGGCGCGGCCACGTACTTTGCGCTGGCGGCCAGCTACTTTACTCCGGTGCGCGTGGTGGCCGTTGTGGGAGAAGACTTCACGGCAGCGGAAGAAGCCGTCTTTGCTGCGCGATTTATTGACCTGAACGGTGTGGAGCGAGCCGCGGGGAAGTCGTTTTTCTGGGCGGGCAATTATCTGAACAGCCTGAGCGAGGCGAAGACGGAGCAGACGGACCTGAACGTCTTTGCCGACTTTAATCCGCAGATTCCGCACGAGTATCTGGACACGGAGTTTCTGTTTCTTGCCAATATCGACCCGGTGCTCCAGCTTCGCGTGCGACAGGCGTTGCCCGCTGCGCGGCTGGTGTGTGGCGACACGATGAACTACTGGATCAACGATCATCGCGAGGCGTTGCTGCGGGTGTTGCCGCAGATGGATGTGCTGCTGATCAATGACACGGAGGCACGCCTGCTCTCCGGTGAGTCGAATCCGCTGCGCGCGGCGCGCAAGGTGCTGGAGCTTGGGCCGCGAGCGCTGATTGTGAAGCATGGCGAATACGGAGCCACGGCCTACTTTGGAGAAGGAATCTTTGACGGCACGGCGCGGCTTCCGTTCCGCTCTCCGGCGCTGCCGCTGTCAGAGGTAGTGGATCCGACGGGAGCGGGAGACAGCTTTGCCGGCGGATTCTATGGCTATATTGCGTCGCAGGCGGAGTTGACGCCGGCGGTTTTTCGGCGCGCGTTGTTCTATGGCAGCGTGATGGGGTCGTTCACTGTGGAGCGGTTTGGCACAGAGCGACTGCAAAAGCTGAGCCGCGCCGAGATCGACGCACGGTTTGAGCAACTGAGGCAGATCAGCCATCTGGATGCGCAGGCGGGCTGAGGCGGATCGCGCGTCTCCTTCAGCGAGGTGGCGAGGGTTGCGGCGGGTTGCAATCAATCGATTTAGCTGATAGAAAGAGTGCGCGATGAAGATTGCTTCTGTTTGCGCCCTGATTGCGTGCGGAGTCTCCGCGACGCTTGCCTGTGTTCCGGCTGCCTATGGATTGGGCCAGCCGAAGATGGTGGCCTTTGAGCCGACTGCGGGAGCGTTTCCGCTGGCCAGCGCGGGGAAGACTCCGGTGCTGCTGCTGGATGCCGACGATTACGCAGGCGTGGTGCGGGCGGCGGGGGATTTTCGCGAGGATATTCACCGCGTGACGGGAGTGACGCCGACGCTGGTGACTGTTCCAGGCAAGAATCAGACAGGGCACTACGAGGACGCCGTGATTGTAGGCACGCTGGGGCATAGCGCGCTGATCGATGGGCTTGTGCGGCGGCACAGGATCGACGTGTTCGCGATTGAGGGCAAGTGGGAGGCGACGCTGACGGTGGTGGTGGAGCATCCGATGCCGGGCGTGCGGCGCGCGCTGGTGATTGTGGGCAGCGACAAGCGCGGGACGATCTACGGGATGTACGATCTGTCGGAGCAGATCGGGGTTTCACCGTGGTACTGGTGGGCGGATGTTCCGGTGCGGCATCAGGACGCGCTGTTTGTGCTCGCGGGCGAGCATGTCTCCGGCGAGCCTGCGGTGAAGTATCGTGGAATTTTTCTGAATGACGAAGCTCCGGCGCTGACGGGCTGGGTGAATGAGCGGTATGGCGGGTACAACCATAAGTTTTATGTCCATGTGTTTGAGCTGCTGCTGCGGCTTCATGCGAATTACCTGTGGCCGGCGATGTGGGGCAGCGCGTTCAACGAGGACGATCCGGAGAATCCGAAGCTGGCGGATATGTATGGAATCGTGATGGGCACGTCGCATCATGAACCGATGTTGCGCGCGCAGCAGGAGTGGAAGCGGCATGGGGTGGGCGCGTGGAATTTTACGACCAATGCGCCGGAGCTGGAAAAGTTCTGGACGGAAGGGATTGAACGCAACGGGAACTACGAGAGCACGGTGACGCTGGGGATGCGCGGCGATGGAGATATGCCGATGACGGGCGGACAGAACATTGCGCTGCTGGAAAAGATTGTGGCGGCGCAGCGCGCGATTCTGGCGGCGCACAGCACGCCGACGCTCGAGGCCGATCCGAAGGTGTGGGCGCTCTACAAGGAAGTGCAGGGATACTACGAGAGCGGGATGCGCGTGCCGGACGATGTGACGCTGCTGTGGAGCGACGATAACTGGGGGAATATTCGCAGGCTGCCGACGGCGGCGGAACGCGCGCGGTCGGGCGGAGCGGGGATTTACTACCACTTCGATTATGTGGGCGATCCGCGCAATTACAAATGGCTGAATACGAATCCGATTCCGAAGGTGTGGGAGCAGATGCATCTGGCGGTGGAGTATGGCGCGACACGCATCTGGGTGGTGAATGTGGGCGACCTGAAGCCGATGGAGTTTCCGATTGATTTTTTCCTGAGCTATGCGCGCGATCCGAAGCGCTGGGGCAAGGACAGTTTGCAGGAGTACACGCGGGAGTGGGCCGAGCGCGAGTTTGCGCCGGAGCACGCGAGCGAGATTGCGGCGATGGTGGCTGAGTACACGAAGATGAATGGATGGCGGAAGCCGGAGCTGATCGACCCGACGACGTTCAGCCTGACGAACTATGGCGAAGCGGATCGCGTGGAGGCGCAGTGGACGGCGCTGGAGCAGGAGGCAACGGCAGTGGGCAAGGAGCTTCCGGCGGACGAGCAGGATGCGTATTTTGAGCTGGTGCTGCATCCGATTCTGGCTTCGGGCACGGTGACGCGGCTGTACATCGCGGCGGGGAAAAATCATCTCTACGCGGTGGAGGGTCGCGCGAGCACGAATGCACTGGCAGACGAAGCGCGTGCGCTGTTTGCTGAAGACGCGGCGATTCGACATCGCTACAATCACGAGACGGCTGGCGGTAAGTGGGCGCACATGATGGACCAGACGCATCTGGGCTATACGTGGTGGCAGGAGCCGCCTGTGAACGTGATGCCGGCGGTGAGCGAGATTCAGCTTTGGCCGGATGCGCGGATGAGCGTTCTGGCGCAGGGAACGGTTTCGGCGTATCAGAAGCAGATTTTGCAGTTTGATAATTTTGCGCGGCAGACGCGGTACTTTGAAGTTTTTAATCGCGGCAGCGAAGGGTTTGATTTTGCTGCGTCGGCGGACCAGCCGTGGATACACCTGAGCGAGACGCAGGGCAGCGTGAAGGCGGGTGGTGCGGGACTGCGTGGCACTGGACCAACTGGCACGGAACTGGACGAGCGCGTGACGGTGACGATCGACTGGTCACACGTGCCCGCGGGGGACGCGACGGGGATGATTACGGTGAGGCAGACTGGAGCGCGTGGGCCGGTGTATCGGATTGGCGTGAGGGCGAGCGTGGCCGCTGGCGTGACGCCGGAGACGCTGCATGGCTTCATGGAAAGCGATGGCGTGGTGGCGATGGAAGCCGAGGATGCCACGGCGCGAACAGCAATCGGCGCTGCGCATTGGGGACGCATTCCGGATTATGGATTGACGCGATCCGGGATGACGGTTTTTCCGGTGACGGCGGCCAGTGTGCTGACGCCGGAGTCGGCGCCGCGACTGGATTACAGGATGTATCTGGTGGACGCGGGGAAGTTGAATCTGGATGTGACGGTGGGGCCCTCGCTGAACTTTGTGCCGGGGCGCGGATTGCGTTTTGCGGTGTGGCTGGACGACGAGAAGCCGCAGGTAGTGGATGCGCTGGCGGATCTCTCAGACAAAACGTGGGGCAAAGTGGTGAGCGATGAGGCGCGGCATGTGATGGTGCCGCTCGAAACGGCGCAGGCCGGGTATCACACGCTGCACGTGGCGATGGTCGATCCTGGGCTGGTGGTGGAGCGGCTGGTGCTGGCGAAGCCGGGCAGCGAGAAGCCGAGTTATCTGGGTCCGCCGGAAAGCCCGCATCGGCTGGTGGCGGAGAGTCATTGATGGGCATGGGTGCGAGAATCGATCTGGCTTTTATAATCAGCAGGGTTGGCTCTGCGCATGCGGCAGGGCGAATGATTTTCTGACCAACGGATTGAGGACGGACGATGAGCGGATTGACAGGGCGCGTGGCGCTGGTGACGGGAGCTTCGCAGGGAATCGGGCGCGCGTGTGCGCTGGCGCTGGCGGCTGAGGGCGCGACGGTGGCGCTGGCTGCGCGGAACGAAGCAAATCTGGCGGCGGTGCGCGCGGAGATTGTTGCCGCTGGCGGCAGGGCCGAGGCGTTTGCGCTGGATATTGCGAATGAAGATTCGATTCGCGCGTGTGCGAAGACTGTGCTGGAGCAGATGGGCACGGTTTCGATTCTGGTGAACAATGCCGGGATTACGCGGGACGGGCTTGTGTTGCGAATGAAGCGTGCGGACTGGGACGATGTGCTGACGACGAATCTGACGGGAGCGTTTCTGCTGACGCAGGCGCTGCTGAGCGCGATGCTGAAGAATCGCTGGGGCCGGATCATCAACCTGACGAGCGTGGTGGGACGGACGGGACAGGCGGGCCAGGTGAATTACGCGGCGAGCAAGGCAGCGATGATCGGGATGACGCGTTCGCTGGCGCGCGAGGTGGCCAGTCGGGGGATTACCGTGAATGCGGTTGCGCCGGGCTATATTGAGACTCCAATGACGGCGGTGCTGAACGAAGCGCAGCGGGCGGCGATGATGACGACGATTCCGCTGGGGCGACCCGGGACGGATGCGGAAATTGCACATGCTGTGGCGTTCCTGGCGAGCGAAGGCGCAGGGTATGTGACCGGTCATGTTTTGGACGTGAACGGCGGCATGTACATGGGCGGCTGAGCGTCTTTCACGGATTACACCGAAGATCGCTTCGAATGGATACGTTTGGAATGCATTGACGATAGCAGCGATGGTGCGTTAGCGCGTTGCATCCGACGATTTGCGTTTCATGTTTCATACGGTTTTGCCGATGACCGTTCTGAGGGAATTGGTATGGATCTTGAGGCTCATCCAAACGGTGTGAACGTGACCGGGGTGGGGTTGGATTCGCTGCCGGTGAACGGAATAGTTGGAGCGGAGCGGTCCGCAATCCAGTATCTGGCGCGGCAGCCGATTCTGGATGTCCATGGGAAGGTGCATGGGTATGAGCTGCTGTTTCGGGCCGGGCGCGAGTCGAGTTTTCGCGGCGACCACGTGATGGCTACGCGCAGTGTGCTGGACCAGACGGTGATGCACGGGATGCAGAAGATTGTCGACGAGCATACGGCGTTTATCAACTGCACGCGCGAGGCGATTCTGGAAGAGCAGGTGCGTGTGCTGCCGCAGGAAAAGACGGTGCTGGAGTTGCTGGAGACATTGGAGCCGGATGTCGAGCTGCTGCTGGCGTGCACGCGGCTGCACCGGGATGGGTATCGATTTGCGCTGGATGATTTTTCCTGGCGGGAAGCGTGGGTTCCGTTTTTGCCGCTGGTGGACTATGTGAAGGTGGATATTGAACAGCTCGATGTGGTCGCCCGCACGGAGCTGGCAGCGCATTTGCAGGCACATCGCAGCAAAGCGCAACGGATCGCTGAGCGCATTGAAAGCGAGGACGACTTTCAGCAACTGCGCCGCGAAGGATTTGACCTGTTTCAGGGGTACTACTTTTCGCGACCGATGATCGTGGAGAGCAAGACAATTCCCACGAATCGGATGCTGCATCTGGATCTGCTGCGCGCGTTGCTGGAGGAGCCGCTCGATCAGCATCAACTGAGCGAGCTGCTGAAGCGAGATCCCGCGCTGATGCTGCGATTGCTGAAGCTGGTGAATTCGCCGGCGTATGGAATGCGGAACGAGATTCACTCGATCCAGATGGCGCTGCAACTGGTGGGCGACGCAACGTTTCGGCGAATGGCGACGCTGGCAATTGCCGGCGAGATGCTGCGGGGAAGTCCGCCGGTGCTTTTGCAGCTTGCGCTGCATCGGGCACGGCTGTGCGAACTGGTGGCGCGAGCGCGAGGGAAGGACACATCCGAGCAATACATGCTGGGGATGCTGAGCCTGGTGCCGGCGCTGCTGAATATCTCGATGGAGACTCTGGTGGAGTCTCTGCCGTTGAGCAAAGCGGTGCGGCAGGCGCTGCTGGGAGCCAGGAATCCTGAACGAGCTGCGCTCTGCTGGATGGAGTGTCATGAGCAGGGTGAGTGGGCGCACTGCGACCGGATCGCCGCTCTGCTGGAAGTGGATGCGGCATGGGTGGCGCAGCAATATCTGGAAGCGTTGCAATGGGCGCAGGAAAATATGCCGCTGCACAATGAGATGGGGTGTTGAGCGAGATGGGCTGTTGAGCCACCGTTCGATGGCTCCATCCCCGGCCCGGCGTGTCGCTTGATTTCACGTATCGCCCGTTCCACCGATGACCTGCCACATCCAAAAGCGAATGAGCCGGAACGGGGAGCTATGGTCAGGCGGTTTCCCTGGATGACGGCGGTCGGATGCAGTTCCCGTGGCCTGTTCTGAGGCGCGGTCGATTCCATGCTCCAGCGCAGCGATTGCTTCGGGAGGATGATCAAGTCAACAGCATTTCCGGAAAAGGGATCAATCTTCAGGAATCGACCGGAGACCGCGCTGCTGCGCAGAGGCGCGGCAGTGGAACGCTGTGGGGTCGGTCTGGTGTTTGTGGCGGGAGGTCGTATGGAATGGAGAACTCCCGGGTGTGCATCGGGCCAAGGTTGAGCGGGAGATTTTTTGATTGGGCAGAAATCTTCTGTGACGAGACGGAATCGTGACCGAAAAGCTGGAATCATTTAGTTCATGGTTATCGAATGTGCTGCAACGACAACGTGCGTGCACGCAGCGCGGATGGGCCAAGTTATGTTGAACTTGAGGGAAGATGAGCGGAAGCGATAGGGCAGGCAGGGTTGTGATTGTGGGAGCGGGGCCGGGTGGGCTGGCCTCGGCGATGTTGCTGGCCAAGGCGGGCGCGCAGGTGACGGTGGTGGAAAGGCGCGCGACGGTGGGCGGACGCACATCGACGATGGAGACGGATGGATTCCGCTTCGATATCGGGCCAACGTTTTTTCTGTATCCGCGGGTGCTCCGAGAGATATTCACAGCTTGTGGATACTCGCTGGATGAAGAGTTGCCGATGGAGCGGCTGGACCCGCAATATCGGTTGGTGTTTGGCGGACGAGAGGGCAACGCGACGACGCATCTGGACGCGACGGCGGATGTAGAGCGGATGAAGCAGGCGATTGCGGCGATCAGTCCGGACGATGCGACGCGGCTGGAGAATTACTTTCGCGATAACCGCAAAAAGCTGGAGCGGTTTGCGCCGATTCTGCAGACGCCGTTTGAAAGCTGGACAGACCTGGCACGGGTGGAGATGCTGAAGTTGCTGCCGCTGATGCGTCCGTGGCGCTCGCTGGACAGCGATCTGCGCAAGCACTTCAAGGATGAGCGGATTCGGCTTGGTTTCAGCTTTCAGTCGAAGTATCTGGGTATGTCGCCGTTCAGTTGTCCGAGCCTGTTCAGCATTCTGTCGTTTCTGGAGTATGAGCATGGTGTCTTTCATCCGACGGGCGGCTGCGGCGCGGTGACGCGCGCGATGGCGCGGATTGCCGAGCAGATGGGCGTGACGATCCTGCGTGAGTGCGCGGTGAAAGAGATTGTGACCGAGGGCAGGCGGGCGGTAGGCGTGAAGACGGAACGCGAGACGCTTGCGGCCGATGCCGTGGTGGTGAATGCGGACTTTGCTCAGGCGATGCAGCGGCTGATTCCGAATCCTATGCGACGGAAGTGGAGCGATGCGAAGATTGCCAGCAAGCGGTACTCCTGCTCGACCTACATGCTGTATCTGGGAATGGATGGACGGTTTGACGATCTGCCGCACCACACGATTTATCTTTCGGCGAAGTATCGCGAGAATCTGAACGATATTGAGCGGGATCATCGGCTGACGTTGGAGGACCCGAGCTTCTATGTGCAGAATGCCTGTGTGACGGATGAAACGCTGGCGCCGAAGGGGATGAGCACGCTGTATGTGCTGGTTCCTGTGACACACGAAAGCAGCAACGTGAGCTGGAAAGAGCAGGAACCGCAACTGCGCCAGGCGGCGCTGAGGCAGTTGGAGAAGCTGGGCCTGCATGATGTGGAGAAGCGGATACGGGTGGAGCGAAGCCTGACACCGCAAAGCTGGAAGAGTGAGTTCGGGCTGCATCTGGGCGCAACGTTCAGCATGGCCCATTCGCTGGATCAGATGCTGCATCTGCGACCGCACAATCGGTTTGAGGATGTGGACGGGGTGTACCTGGTGGGTGGCGGAACGCACCCGGGAAGCGGTTTGCCGGTGATCTTCGAGTCGGCGCGGATCAGCGCGCGGCTGCTGCTGGAAGACCTGAAGATGGAGCCGCGGTGGAACGAGTCGCGCACGCTGGATCGCCGCGCCGCGTATGAAGTGGCACACTGAAACCAGCGCCACGCGGCGGGTGGAGCGATGGGTGCAAGGATGAGGCGCGATGAATCAGGACGGGAATGAATCCGGCGTGTTTTGAGCAGATGCGAGAAGCGCAACGGCAGTGGGCGCGTGTGGCGATCCAGGAGCGGCTGCGCGTGGTGCGCAGCCTGCGCGCAGGATTGGCCCAGGAGCCGGAGGCAGTGGCGCGGCTGGTTCCGCATGAGCTGCCGGGAGCGCTGCACCGAACAGAGGCCGAGACGCTGGTGGCGGAGGTTTTGCCGTTGGCTGCGGCCTGCCGATTTCTGGAGCGTGAAGCCGAGGGCGTGCTGAAGCCGCAGCACCTGGGATGGCGCGGACGTGCGTTGTGGATGATGGGCGTGACGGCGGAGATGGAACGTGTGCCGCTGGGCGTGGTGATGATTGTGGCGGCGGGCAACTATCCGCTGCTGCTGCCCGGAGTGCAGGCGTTGCAGGCACTGGTGGCGGGCAATGCTGTGGTGTGGAAGTCGGCGCCTGGGACAGAAGCAGTGGCCGTGCGAATTGCGGAATGGTTGCGGGATTGTGGGTTGCCGGACGGATTGCTGGAGGTGATGGGCGGCGATGCGGCTGCGGCGCAGCAGGTGATTCGCGCGGGCGTGGATCATCTGGTGCTGACTGGATCGGCGGAGACAGGACAGGCGATCCTGCGGCAGACAGCGGAAACACTGACGCCGACGACGATGGAGCTTTCCGGCTGGGATGCCGTGTTTGTGTTGCCGGGGGCAGAGCTGGAGCGCGTGGTGCAGGCGATTGTGTTTGGCATTCGATTCAACGGATCGTTTACGTGCATGGCGCCGCGACGGCTCTTTCTGGTGGGGCTGGCAGAAGCAGAGGCGGATTGGCTGGAGACGGAGCTGCGCAGTCGGCTGGGTGCTTTGGAGCCGGTGGCGATGAGCGAGCAGTCGCGTGGCAGGCTGGCCGAGATGGTGGCCGAAGCGCGCGCGGCAGGCGCGGAGACTGCGCTGGATGGAAGTGCGCGTGAAGAGGGAAGTGTGGGCGCGACGTTGATTGTGCGGGCGCGACCGGAGATGGCGTCGATGCGTGGCGAGGTCTTTGCTCCGGTGTTGAGCGTGATGCGTGTGAGCCATGCGGCGCAGGCTGTGGCGGCACATGGGCAGTGCGAATACGGGCTGACGGCGTCGGTCTTTGGTCCGGAGCGTGAAGCGAAGAGGCTGGCGCGTGATCTGCGAGTGGGGCATGTGCTGGTGAATGACCTGATTGCGCCGACGGCAGACGCGCGCGTGAGCTTTGGCGGCGCGGGTCGCAGCGGATTTGGCGTGACGCGCGGGCGCGAAGGCTTGCTGGCAATGACGCGTCCGCGCGTGACCCAGGTGCAGCGCGGGCGCTCGCTGCGGGGGTATGAAGCGGTGAGCGAGGAGCACGTCGGACTGTTTGCAGGGATGGTTCGCGCGGTGTATGGAAGTGGTGTGGCTGGGCGGTGGCGCGGAGTGCGGCAGATGGGACGAGCAGCGGTAGAGTTGCGAAAGAAAGAGCAATCGAGGAGATGAAGCAGATGGCACAAAACGAGAAGATGCGAGTGGCAGTGATCGGATCAGGGCTGGGCGGACTGGCGGCAGCGGCGACGCTTGCGGCGCGTGGATACGCGGTCGAGGTCTTTGAGAAGAATCCGTGGCTGGGCGGCAAGGCGGCAGAGATTCACGAGGACGGATTCCGGTTCGACATGGGGCCAACGATTTTGATTCGTCCATCGGTGCTGCGGCGCGTCTTTGCAGAGTCCGGACGGCGGCTTGAAGACTATCTGAAGATGGTGCGGCTGGACCCGCAGTGGCGGTGCTTTTTTGACGATGGGCTGGTGCTGGATTTGAAGGACAACGTGGCGGCGATGGCGCGTTCGCTGGACGAGCTGCGGCCGGGAATGGGCGATGGCTTCACGCAGTTTCAGCAACTCTCCGAGCAGTTGCACACGATCAGCAACAAGTTCTTTTTCTGGCGTCCGGTGGGGACGATGATGGACACGCTGGACCTGAAGGGTGCGTTCTCGATCGACGTGCTGCGCGACGTGATGAAGATGCGGCTGGGAAAGACAGTGGCGGGCACGATTCGCGAGTATATTCCCGACGCGCGCGTGGCGCAGATGCTGGATCACTATACGCAGTATGTCGGTTCGTCGCCGGATGCTTCGCCGGCGATTCTTTGTGCCATCGGACACATGCAGTCAGAAGAGGGAATCTGGTATCCGATGGGCGGGACGCGCGCCGTGCCAGAGGCGCTGGTGAAGCTGGGGCGCGAACTGGGCGTCGAGTATCATCCATCGACGGAAGTCACACGACTGGTGATGGAAGGCGGACGTGCTGCGGGGCTGATGACAGCGGATGGCGCGACGCACAACTTTGATGCAATTGTCTCCAACGAAGACGCGGTGCGCACCTATCGCGAGCTGATTGGCGGCGAGGTGGCAAAGCGTTTTGAGCGCGAGCGCAGCTATGAGCCGGCCTGCTCGGGTGTGGTGCTCTATCTCGGGCTGAAGAAGCGGTATGAGCATCTGGCACACCATTGCTTTGTGTTTTCCCGCGATGCGCATGAGGAGTTTCATCACATCTACGATCTGGGCCAGCCGGCACCGGACCCGACGTGCTATCTGGCCTCGACTACGCGCACGGAAGCGGCCACGGCACCGGATGGGGGCGATGCGCTGTATGTGCTGGTACACACGCCGTATCTGCGTCCCGAGCATGACTGGAATGCGATGTTTCCGAAGTATCGGCAGGTGATTCTGGACAAGCTGAAGCGGACGGCGGGGATGCCTGATCTGGAAGATCGGATTGTCTTTGAGCGGCACTTGACGCCGGTCGATATCCATGAGCGCTACAAGGTGCTCAATGGCGCGATTTACGGGCTGGCCAGCCACGGAAAATGGAATGGCGCATTCAAGCCGTCGAATCGCAGGCGCGATGTGGATGGGCTGTTTCTGGCTGGTGGCGCGGCGCATCCGGGGCCGGGCATGCCGATGGTGATGATGTCAGGATGGATTGCGGCCGATGCGCTGGACCAGCGTTATCGCGGTGCGGCGGCGGCCGATGCCCGCTCGCGAGTGGAGGAGCAACTGGCCGCTGTGTCACACTGACAACAGCGAGCGATGAAACGGATTTGCGTGGACATGGACGAGGTGATGGCCGATACACTCGGCGAGCATCTGCGTCGATATAACGATGAGTTTGGCGAAGCGGTGACGCGCGAGGAACTGTTTGGCAAAGGTCTGTGGGAAGTTGTTTCCACGGATCGGCAATCGAGCCTGCGAGCGTATCTGGACGATGAGGAGTTCTTTGCTAACCTGCCGGTCTTTCCCGGTGCGCGCGAGGTGCTGGAATCGCTGTCGCAGCGTTTCGATATTTACATTGCGACGCAGGCGATGTCGGTGCCGAGTTCGTTTCGCGCGAAGTATCAGTGGCTCCAGCGGCATTTTCCGTTTCTGCCGCCGTCGCGCTATGTCTACTGTGGCGACAAGGGAATTCTGCGCGCGGATTATCTGATTGACGATCTGCCGCGCAACCTGATGCGCTTTGAAGGAACGGGAATTCTCTACTCTGCGCCGCACAATATGACGGTGAGCGGATTTGATCGCGTGAACGACTGGCGCGAGGTGGCGGAGTATTTTCGCGACAAGGCGTGAGGGCGCGGTGGTCAGCGGCGCGGTGGAACGGCTAGACTCGTTTGCGCGGAGAAGTGTGCATTGGCAGAGACGGTGAAGGCGTTTTACACGCGGGAGGATCGGGCTGACGGTAGCGCGAGGGATGATTCGCGTCCGGGTGAATTTCCGTACACGCGCGGGCTGCAGGCGGAGGGGTATCGCGGGCGTCTGTGGACGATGCGGCAGTATGCGGGAATGGGCGATGCGGAGGAGTCGAATCGCCGCTACCACTACCTGCTGGCGCAGGGCGCGCGCGGGCTGAGCGTGGCCTTTGATCTACCAACGCAGACCGGCTATGACTCTGATGCGGAGCTGGCGGCGGGCGAGGTGGGCCGAGTGGGTGTGGCGATCAGTTCGCTTGAAGATATGCAGCGACTGTTTGACGGCATCCCGGTCGGCGAGGTTTCCACGTCGATGACGATCAATGCGACGGCGACGACGCTGCTGGCGATGTATGCGGTGGCGGCAGAGCGAAGAGGGATTGCGCTGGAAGCGCTCTCCGGCACGGTGCAGAACGACATTCTGAAGGAGTACATCGCGCGGGGAACATATATCTACCCGGCGGAACCGTCGTTGCGATTGACGACGGACCTGATGCGATGGGCGAGCACCCATGCGCCGCGCTGGAACACGATCTCGATCAGCGGCTATCACATGCGCGAGGCCGGTTCGACAGCGGCGCAGGAGATTGCCTTCACGCTTGCCAATGGACGCACGTACGTACAGGCTGCGCTCGATGCGGGCATGAAGGTGGATGATTTTGCACCGCGTCTGAGTTTCTTCTTCAACGCGCACTCGAATCTGCTAGAAGAGGTGGCGAAGTTTCGCGCCGCGCGGCGCATCTGGGCGCGGTGGATGCGGGACGAGTTTCGCGCGCGGAATTCTCGGTCGTGGATGCTGCGTTTTCATGCGCAGACGGCTGGCTCCACGCTCACAGCGCAGCAGCCAGAAAACAACATTGTGCGCACGACGCTGGAGGCGCTGGCGGCAGTGCTGGGCGGAGCGCAGAGCCTGCATACGAATGGATTTGACGAAGCGCTGGCGTTGCCGACGGAGACGGCGGCGAGGATTGCGCTGCGCACGCAGCAGATTCTGGCGTACGAGAGCGGCGTGGCGGAGATGGCCGATCCGCTGGGCGGCAGCTATGCGGTGGAAGCGATGACAGACCGTCTGGAAGCGGAGGCGCAGGCGCTGTTTGCGCAGATTGCCGCGCGTGGCGGCGTGTTGCGAGCGGTGGCATCAGGATGGGTGCAGCAGCAGATTCAGCAGTCGGCGTATGCGTGGCAACGGCAGGTGGACGCCGGAGAGGCCGTGGTGGTGGGCGTGAATCGATTTCAGGATGCGCAGCAGGCGGAGATTCCTTTGCAACAAATTGACGCGGAGAGCGAGCGGCGACAGGTGGAGAGGTTGCGCGCCTATCGCGCGCGCAGGAGTGAAGCTCCGTGGCGAGCTGCGCTGCAAAGGCTGAAAGACGTCGCGCAGGCCAGCGACAATCTGATGGCTGCGATTGTGAGCGCCGTCGAAGCGGAGGCAACCGTAGGCGAAATTGCCGACACGCTGCGTGGAGTCTTTGGCGAATATCGCGAGGCTGTGTAACGCGCCTCAGTTGCGCCAGTAGCGTGTTCCCGGCGCGAAGACGTAATTCAACTGAACGACGACGATGGCAACGATGCTCAGCCACGGGCGGAGGAAACACAGCGCAGCTGCGCAGGCGTACAGAGTCTGAGCGATGACGATGCGTTTGCAGATGGCGGCGCGAACTTCGTGCGGAGTGTCGGCGCGGATGAGGTGATTGGCTTCGGCGTGCTTCCAGCTCCAGTAGAGCGTGGCTCCGGCGAGGAAGATATTTGCCCAATAGACGAGCAGCGCGGCTGGGAAGGCGATGAACTCACCGAGGAGTCGCGTGGAGAGCGGGAGCAGCGTGATGGCGAAGAGAAAGCCGAGATGAATCCAGGTGAGGTCGCGGCTGCCTTCGGCGAAGTGATTGAGCTGTGTCTGCTGCCCGGCCCAGAAGATGCCCAGAGTGAGGAAACTCATCAGGTAAGTGGCCCACTGCGGAGCCATCTCGGCGAGCGCGTGCAGCAGTTCGGATTGCGAGTGAATCGACGAAGCTGCGGGCAGGTGAATATCCAGAACGAGCAGGGTCATGGCGACTGCAAAGATGCCGTCGCTGAGCGCGCTCAGGCGCTCGACGCTGCGCCCCTGAATGCGGTTGTAGAGCGTCGTCACGCAAGCGCCTACTTGAGCAGTTCGTCGAGCTTGGATTTTGGATTGCGGCGGAAGCGCCAGATGCCAAGGCCGATGAGCACAGGACCGAGGATGAGTTCCATCCATGTTTGCCAGTGGTTGGGACGAATTTGATAGAGCTTCCAGCCCTCATAGAGAGCGAAGAAGCCGACGAGAATTGCCAGAATGCCGCGCATTTTATCGTTCACGGAAAGCTCCATTGCTGAGGATGCTTTTGATCCTATCGCAAAGCGGTCGGGTCGGGATGAGGAGCGATGGATTGACCGGGTGGGCGGTACGGTCCTATTGTCAAACAGGATGCGGCCGTGGACGCCGCCGGAAGAGCAAAAGCAGATCCCCTGCGGGAATGACAAAGGGAAAAGCAGAGTAAAAGCAGGAAGAGGAACCGCAATGGCGGATGATACGAATGTACTGAAGAAAACCGCACTGAATGCGACGCATCGCTCGCTGAAGGCGAAGATGGTGGATTTCGGCGGGTGGGATATGCCGGTCGAGTACTCTGGCTTGATCGCTGAGCACATGGCCGTGCGCACCGGCGTCGGTGTCTTCGACGTTTCGCACATGGGAGAGATTCAGTTTCGCGGGCCGGCATCGCTCGATGCCGTGCAGCGGATCACGATGAACGACGCGGCGAAGCTGGAGGTTGGGCAGGCGCAGTACTCGGCGCTGCTCACGGACCAGGGCACGTTTGTCGATGACATTCTGGTGCACAAGCTCGGCGAGAATGATTATCTGCTGGTGGTCAACGCTGGGACAAAGGACAAGGATTTTGCCTGGATTCGCTCGCAGGTGGGCGCGATCCATGGAATCCACATCAGCGATTATTCAAGCTATTATTCGCAGCTTGCCGTGCAGGGGCCGCGCGCGCTGGAGACGCTGCAAAAACTCACCCAAACCGATCTGGCCGCGATGCGCAACTACCGCTTCGTCTTCGGCCAGGTAGCGGGCATACACAATACGCTGATTGCGCGAACGGGCTACTCCGGCGAAGACGGGTTTGAGATTTATATTCCATCTGACGTGGCGACGACGGAAAAGGCATGGAACGCGGTGATGGAAGCGGGTGCTGAGTTCGGCATCCTTCCGTGTGGCCTGGGCGCGCGCAATACGCTGCGGCTGGAGGCGGGAATGCCGCTCTATGGCCACGAGATCTCTGACTCGACGACGCCGATCGAGGCTGGTCTGGAGCGCTGGCTCAAGCTGGACAAGCCAGCGGATTTCATCGGTCGCGCGGCGCTTCGGGCGCTGATCGACGCGGGCGGTCCGGCGAATCGCCTGGTTGGGCTGGAGATGGTCGAGCGCGGCATCGCGCGGGATGGCTACCCGGTGCTGAATGAGACGGGTGAAACCATTGGCATGGTCACGAGTGGCTCGCCGGCACCGTTTCTGAAGACGAATATCGCTTACGCTTACGTGCCGAAGGCGGTGGCCGAGAGTAGGGAAGATGTGTTTGTTCAGGTGCGGGCGAATCGCGTTCGCGCGCGTCAGGTGGCAACGCCGTTTTATAAACGACCGAAAAAATAGCGAGGGTCTGCGATGCAGTTTCTGTCTCTGAGTCGAAGGAAAATGGAAAATCCTGCGGCGTTTACTGCTGAACTGATGGCAGCTGAAACGGCTCGTGTGCGCCAGTTGTACGCGGCGGGTGCGCTGCGTCAGATTTGGAAGCGGGGCGATCTGGCTGGCGCAGCGATTTTGTGGGAGGCAGCGACGATGGCCGAGGTGGAAGCGGTGATCGAGAGCCTGCCCATTCGCCAAGCCGGGCTGCTGGAGATTGTGGCGCTGGTGCCGCTGGAGCCGTATCCGGGTTTTGGCGCGTAGGGCAAAAGACAGACCCCCTGGCTTGTAATTCTGTGAAAAGGAAGCAGGAAATCTCCGGGCCGCGGCCGCTGCGTCGTCTGGCCCTGCCCGTTTACACTAGAAGGGTGATCCGCGCACATCTGCCGCGTGAAGAATCGAGGACGACGATGGCCTGCCCGACGCATTTGAAGTACACCAAAGAACACGAATGGATTGCCGTGGATGGCGCTGTCGGCACCGTCGGCATCACCGATTATGCTCAGAGCACGCTGGGCGACATTGTCTTCGTCGACCTGCCGAAGGTGGGCGATTCCGTCGCGGCGAACCAGACCTTTGGATCGGTGGAAAGCGTGAAGGCGGTCAGCGATCTCTACTCGCCCGTCACCGGCACTGTCACCGAGATCAACGCCGAGTTGGCGACCGCGCCGGACAAGGTGAACGAGGACGCCTACGCGGCGTGGATGATCAAGGTTGAATTGGCGAATCCGACTGAGCAGGAGACACTGCTCTCGGCCGCCGCCTACGACGCTTTCATTGCCGAAGAGACCGGAAAATAACCATGCGCTATCTGCCAAAGTCACCCGCCGAGCGCGCGGCCATGCTGGAGCGGATTGGCGTTCGCTCTGCCGACGAACTGTTCCACGTCATTCCCGATGAATACCGGCTGCGGCGCGATCTCGCGATTCCGCGCCAGATGGGTGAGAGCGAAATCATCGAGTATTTCCGCGGTGCCGCGCAGCAGAACGGTTCTGGCTTTGCGAGTTTTCTGGGCGCGGGCTGCTATCGGCATTACCGCCCCGTCATCATCGACTCGATTGTGCAGCGCGGTGAGTTCCTGACCAGCTACACGCCCTATCAGGCGGAGATTACGCAGGGCACTTTGCAGGCGATCTTCGAGTTCCAGACGATGATCTGCGAGCTGACCGGGATGGACGTGGCGAACGCAAGCATGTATGACGGCTCGACCGGGGCTGCCGAGGCCGTGATGATGGCCGCGCGCATCACCGGGCGCAGCCACTCCGTGATTGCGCAGACCGTGCATCCGGAGTATCGCGAGGTGATGACGACCTATGCGCAGCATCAGGGACTGCCCTCGACGACGGTTGGCTACGATGCTGAGACCGGACGCGCGAATCTGGACCTGCTGGATGCGTCGATCACCGAAGACACGGCCTGCGTGCTGGTGCAGTCGCCGAATTTCTTCGGCGTGGTCGAAGATGTTCCGGCCATTGCGAAGATTGCCCACGCCAAGGGCGCGCTGCTGATTGTCTCGATCGCAGAAGCTGTTTCGCTTGGCGCGGTGCGTCCGCCGGTGGAGGCTGATATCGTTTCGCTGGAGGCGCAGTCGTTTGGCGTGGCCATCAGCTACGGCGGGCCGTTCTGTGGCGTGATTGCAACCAAGGAAAAATTCATCCGCCAGATGCCTGGTCGGCTGGCTGGACAGACGCTGGACGCCGATGGCAATCGCGGATTTGTGCTCACGCTGGCTACGCGCGAGCAGCATATCCGCCGCGAAAAGGCGACCTCCAACATTTGCACGAACCAGGCGCTGGTGGCGCTGATGGCGACGGTTTACCTGACCGTCTATGGCCGCGAAGGATTGCGCGAACTGGCGATGCAGAATCTGGCGAAGGCCGAGTTTGCGCGCACGACTCTGGCAGCTCAGCCGGGAGTTCGCAGCCTCTTCGATGGCAGCCCGCACTTCAACGAGTTTGTTCTCGCAACCGAAGAGCCGACTGCCGAGATGCAGGCTCGGCTGCTCGATCAAAAGATCCTCGGCGGCGTGGACCTGAGCCGCTGGTATCCGGAACTGGGCCATGCCACGCTCTGGTGTGCAACGGAGCTGAATACGCGCGCGCAGATGGAAGCGGCAGCGACGGCGATGGCCGCAAGAGAAGCGGTGGGAGCGTAAGAGAATGGCGACAGAAACGATGAATCCTGTGGGCGCGCCCACGCCGCGCAACACCACGCTGGGCAAGGTGCGCACGCATCCCACGCAGAACGAAGGGCTGATCTTTGAGAAATCTTCGCCGGGCAAGCGGGCCGTCCGCCTGGCTCCGCTGGACGTGCCGGAAGTGGACGCGGCGACGCTGCTCGGCGATGCGCTGCGCGTCGAGGCAGCCCCGCTGCCGGAGGTGAGCGAGATCGAGATCATTCGCCACTTCACGCGGCTGTCCACATGGAATTACGCCATCGACCTCGGCATGTATCCGCTCGGCTCCTGCACGATGAAGTACAACCCGCGTGTGAATGAATTTGTCTCGCGGCTGGAGGGGATTGCCGAAGCGCATCCCTATCAGCCGGAGACGCTGGCGCAGGGATCGCTGAAGGTGGTTCGTGAACTCGAGCAGTGCCTGATGGAGATTACGGGCATGGACGCGATCACGATGCAACCGGCGGCGGGCGCGCATGGCGAGTTCACGGGCATCCTGCTGGTGAGGGCGTATCACGAGTCGCGCGGCAATGCGCGGCGCAAGGTGATTGTGCCGGATTCGGCGCACGGGACCAATCCCGCAACGGCGGCTATCTGCGGCTACGAGGTGCAGAACCTGAAGTCGAATGCGCTGGGCATGGTGGATGTGGCCGAGCTGGAGCGCATTGTGGACGAAGACACCGCGGCGCTGATGCTGACGAATCCCTCGACGATTGGCGTCTTCGAAAGCGAGATTCACCGGATTGCCGACGTGCTGCATGCCAAGGGCGCACTGCTCTACATGGACGGCGCAAACATGAATGCGCTGGTCGGCAAGGCGCGTCCCGGCGACTTCGGTGTGGACGTGATGCACCTCAATCTGCACAAGACCTTTTCCACGCCCCATGGCGGCGGTGGACCGGGTTCCGGGCCGGTTGCGTGCAAGGCGATTCTGGAGCCGTTTCTGCCCACGCCTGTGCTGGCGCGCAAAGCCGACGGCACGCTCGGCTGGAACTATGATCGTCCGCAGTCGGTGGGCCGTGTGCGTGCGTACTACGGCAACTACGGCATGTTCGTGCGCGCGCTGGCTTACATTCTGGCGAACGGCCCGGACGGGCTGCGCCAGACGACGGAAGACGCCGTGCTGAATGCGAATTACATTCGCGCCAGCCTCGAAGATTTGTACGAATTGCCGTACAAGACCGCCTCGATGCACGAGGTCGTCTTCAGCGACAGGCGCCAGGCCACGCGCGGCGTGAAGACGGGCGACATTGCCAAGCGGATCATCGATTACGGCTTCCATCCTTTCACGGTCAGCTTCCCGCTGATCGTCTCCGGCGCGCTGATGATCGAGCCGACGGAGAGCGAATCGAAGGAAGAGCTGGATCGCTTCATCGAGGCCATGCGCGCCATTGCGCAGGAAGTGGAAGAGACGCCGGAGCTGGTGAAGAATGCTCCGCACTCGACGCGCGTTTCGCGGCTGGACGAGGCCACAGCGGCGCGCAAGCCGGTACTTCGCTGGCGTCCGACGACCAACTCAGGCGGCGCGTAGATTTTCCTCGGCGCAGCAGTTTTTTCCAGTAGAATTGCGGGCAGGTTTCCATCTCACCCTGCAGAAACTGGAGAAACTGCTTCTATGAATTTTCGATTTGACCAGAGGATGATCGCCGCTATAGCTGCCATGGCTGCGGCTTTGCTTTGCTGGAGCGCCGTTCCGGCTGCCCGCGCTCAGGGGGCCGATCCGTATGCGGAAAAGCAGCCCACAACAGAGACGCTCGATCTCGGGATGTACCAGCAGATTCGCAACGAGGGCCTGAACAACTCCCATGTGATGGACTTCGCCTACGCGCTGATGGATGGCATTGGGCCGCGGCTGACCGGCTCGCCGAATCTGGCGAAGGCCAATGCGTGGACGCGCGATACGCTGACGAAGATTGGCCTGAGCAACGCGCATCTGGACGACTGGGGCGAGTTTGGCATGGGCTGGCAGCAGCTCAACACCTGGGCGCGCATGACCGCGCCGGATACGGCTGTGCTCATCCTGCAGGCAACGCCATGGTCGCCTTCGACGCCGGGTGCGGTGACCGGCGACGTGGTGTGGGTGAATATCCAGAGCGAAAAGGATTTTGACACCTACAAGGGCAAGCTCGCGGGCAAGATCGTGCTCTACGGGCCGATGCGTGCGACGCCGCCCGTGGACAAGGCGCTCTTTGAGCGCTACACCGAGCAGCAGCTTCAGGAGATCGCGAAGTTTCCCATCACCGACAGCGCCGGTGGCGGCATTCCTCCGGCCATGCGGCAGCGGCTGGCTGCTTATATGGAGCGGCGCAAGCTGATCGACAAGCTGGCGCAGTTTTTTGCGGACGAAAAAGCTGCCGCGGTCATCGTGCCCAGCCGCGATGCCGAGGACGGCGGCGGTTCGGGCGGAACGTTCTTTGACGACAACGGCGCGGCGCTCGGCACGGCTCCGTACAAGGCCGATCATCGCGTGAAGGTGCCGGTGGCTGTCGCCGCGATTGAAAGCTACGGGCGGCTCTATCGGCTGACGCAGGCACATGTTCCGGTGCAGGTGCAGATCGACATCGAGACGAAATTTACCGGCGAGCACGAGCACGGCTACGACACCATCGCCGAGATTCCCGGCACCGACCCCACGCTGAAGGATCAGGTCGTGATGGTCGGCGGCCATCTGGATAGCTGGGCCGCCGGAACCGGCGCGACCGACAACGGCGCGGGCACGGTCGTCGCCATGGAGGTGATGCGCATTCTGATGGCGTTGCATGTTCATCCGCGCCGCACCATTCGCATCGCGCTCTGGACCGGCGAAGAACAGGGCATCTTCGGGTCGAAAGGCTACTGCACGGAGCACTTCGGCTCGGCCAAGCTCTCGACGGCGCCCGATCAGTTGGCGCTGCCGGAGTTCATGCGCCGCGCTGCAGGACCGCTGGAGGTGAAGCCCGAACAGAAGCTGATCTCCGGCTACTTCAATGTGGATAATGGCTCAGGAAAGATTCGCGGCATCTACACACAGGGCGACACCGCGATTGCGCCGATTTTCGAGCAGTGGATTGCGCCGCTCAAGGATCTGGGCGTGACCACCGTGACCAATCGCAACACTGGTGGAACGGATCACCTGAGCTTCGACGCGGTGGGGATTCCGGGCTTCCAGTTCATACAGGATCCGCTCGACTACGAGACGCGCACGCACCACTCGAACGAGGATACCGTGGAGCGTCTTCAGATTGCCGACCTCAAGCAGATTGCCACCGTTGAGGCTATCTTCGTCTACAACGCTGCGATGCGCGACCAGATGCTGCCGCGCAAGCCGCTGCCCGATCCCGTGGCCACTGAGCAGGACCGCAAGCCGCTGGAGGGCATCTACCCCGGAGCGGTTGCTCCAGCACCGTCGGCAGACAAAAAATAGTGCGCGGATTCCTTCGCGCGTCGGCTCACGCACCTCAGAAACAACCCCGGTCGCAGCGTCTGGCATCGAATCTGCCATGCGCTGCGGACGGGATTTCTGTTTTGGGACGCTGTAACTTTGAGATACTCGAACACTCATAGAGGTATGCAGGAACATGCTCTGCGAACACTGCCCATAACGCCAGCCATCTATAATCCAAGTTGCCTGGTGGATTCGACACGATCGCATCGCGCTGCTTGCGCCAGCACGGGAATCAGATGCGGCGCAGCAACAGCCTCGGAAACAGTCCGAAAAAACAGCTTAGGAGATGACGCATGACCCCGACTCCGCTCACCGAAATGACCGCATGGAAGGCCCTCGAATCCCACGCCGCAACAATCCAGACGAAGCATCTGCGCGAAATGTTTGCCGCTGACCCACAACGCGGCGAGCGCATGACGGCTGAGGCCTGCGGACTGTTTCTTGACTACTCGAAACATCGCATCGACGACGAGACTCTGCGCCTCTTTCAGGCGCTTGCCGCTGAGTCCGGCCTGGAAGATCGCCGCGCGGCAATGTTCCGCGGCGACAAGATCAACGTCACGGAGAATCGCGCCGTGCTGCACACGGCCCTGCGCGCCCCGCGCGAAGCGGTCATCGAGGTGGACGGAAAAAACGTTGTTCCCGACGTGCATGCCGTGCTGGACAAGATGGCCGCGTTTGCCGAGAGTATCCGCAGCGGCGCGTGGACCGGCTACACCGGCAAGCCCATTCGCAACGTCATCAACATCGGCATTGGCGGCTCGGACCTGGGGCCGGTGATGGCGTATGAAGCGCTGCGTCACTACTCCGAGCGCGAGCTGACCATGCGTTTTGTCTCGAACGTCGATGGCTCGGATTTTGCCGAGGCTGTGCATGACCTCGATCCCGAAGAGACGCTGTTCATTGTTTCGTCGAAGACCTTCACGACGCTCGAGACCATGACCAACGCGCACTCGGCGCGCGTTTGGGCGCTGGGCAAGCTGAAGCAGACAGAGGCAGTCGCAAAGCACTTCGTCGCGGTCTCCACCAACGCGAAGGAAGTGGCGAAGTTTGGCATTGACACGGCGAATATGTTTGGCTTCTGGGACTGGGTCGGCGGGCGCTACTCGATGGATGCGGCGATTGGATTGTCGACGATGATCGCGATTGGCGCGGAAAACTTCCGCCGCATGCTGGCCGGTTTTCACGCCATGGATGAGCACTTTCGGACAGCGCCACTCGCGCAGAATCTTCCCTTCCTGATGGGCATGCTCACGGTCTGGTACACGAGTTTTTTCGGTGCGGAGACCGTTGCCGTTCTGCCCTACGACAATTACCTGAAACGCTTTCCGGCTTATCTCCAGCAGCTTACGATGGAGTCCAATGGCAAGCACGTCACGCTCGATGGCCGCCATGTCAACTATCAGACCTGCCCCATCTTCTGGGGCGAGCCGGGGACGAACGGGCAGCACAGTTTCTATCAGCTGATTCATCAGGGCACACGACTGATTCCCTGTGACTTCATCGGCTTTGCCCACTCGCTCAATCCGCTGGGCAACCACCACGACCTGTTGATGTCGAATATCTTTGCGCAGGCCGAGGCGCTGGCTTTTGGCAAGACGCCGGAGCAGGTGAAGGCCGAAGGGACGGCTGACTGGCTGGTGCCGCATCGCACCTTCGAGGGCAACCGGCCCAGCAATGTGATTCTGGCGGAAAAGATGACGCCGGAGATTCTCGGTCAGCTTGTCGCGCTCTACGAACACAGCGTCTTCGTCCAGGGCGTCATCTGGCAGATTGACTCCTTCGACCAGTGGGGCGTGGAACTCGGCAAAGTGCTCGCCGTCCGCATCATTCCGGAACTGGAGAGCGCGACCGAGCCGGACCTCCGGCATGACAGCTCGACCAACGCGCTGATTCGCCGCTACCGTCGGATGCGGCGAAAGCAGGCGTGATGCGGAGAAATGCGCGTCGGCTCAAGGGCTGGGATGCTCGCTCGGGCCGGACGTACAATGAAGAAAAGGAGCGATGAGCGATGGCTTACGAACTTGCACCTCTTCCCTACGACTACGCGGCGCTGGAGCCGTTCATTGATGCCGACACGATGCACTTCCATCACGACAAGCATCATCAGGCTTACGTCAACAACGTGAACGCGGCGCTAGCCAACCATCCGGACCTCGCGGCGAAGAGCGTCGACGATCTGATCAGCGATCTGAACGCCGTGCCGGAGGCGATTCGCGGCGCGGTGCGCAACAACGGCGGTGGCCACTCGAATCACACGATGTTCTGGTCGATCATGGGTCCGGTGGGCGCGCCCGGTGTCGGTGGCGAGCCGACCGGCGAGTTGGCGGCGAAGATCGCAGCGGATTTCGGCAGCTTCCAGGACTTTCAAAAAGCCTTTAACGACGCGGGTTCCAAGCAGTTCGGCTCCGGATGGGCGTGGCTGATTCTGGTGGACGGCAAGCTGAAGGTGACGAGCACGGCGAATCAGGATACGCCGCTGAGCCAGGGCCACTACCCGATCATGGGCAACGATGTCTGGGAGCACGCCTACTATCTGAAGTACCAGAATCTGCGCCCGAAGTATCTGGAGGCGTGGTGGAACGTCGTGAACTGGAACGAAGTGGCGAAGCGCTTTGAGAAAGCGAAGAAGTAGACATCTGGACAAAAGCAGAAACACAATCGCGGAGTGGCTCAAAAGAGTCACTCTGCGATTTGTCTTTCTGGCGTGGTGCGGCGGCTGTGTGTGTGGAGAACTTCCATTTCCGCAGTGCTCGCATGAGTCTGTGGCAAGGGAAGATGCGTGGTTGCGCAACTCTTTTGTGCGGATGTGGTCTGAAGGATCAGGAGAGTGAACGATGAGACTCCGAATGTGGGCAATGGCGGGATGGATGGCGGGATGGATGGCGGGGCTGACAGGCGCGGCCTCGGCACAGACGTTTCTGATCAGCCAGAATGGGAAGTCGGTGGGAAGCGCGACGATGACCTGGACGCGCAGCGGCGCGGGATATGGAATCAGCTCGAATGCGTCGATCAACATGACCGGGTTGAACCTGAGTTTTTCAGAGACGGGATACCTGGGCGCGCATCTGAACCTGAACACGATGCAACTGAACGGCCAGGTGAACGGGACACCGGTGACGGTGGGCGCGCAGCGGACGAATCAGCAGTTTCTGATGAAGATATTTGCCAACGGGCAGCGGATCAACACGCCGCTCGCGTTCCACTCGCGGACGGTGTTTCTGCCGGACTTTGATCCGGCAGGGTTGGCGGCGATGCTGAGGCTGGGCGCGGCCTATGACAACGCGCGGATATGGGCCATGATTCCCAAGCAGACCGGTTCAGTGATGCCCATGGAGATTGCCACCGACGCGGATATGCAGGGGACGCTGAATGGGAAGGCGATCACGGTGCATCATTTTACGGTGAAGGTGAATGATGGCGTGATTGAAGTCTTCAGCAGCATGACGAGCGACCTGCTGCAGGCGGAGTGGACGCATGAGGGATTTGCGCTGGTGCGGCAGGGATTTGTATTGACGCCGCCGAAGCATCCGATTGGCGCTCCGCCGCCACCACCGCCGGCCTCGCAGCAGACCGGGCCGCCGAATGCGCCCGAGCCGCAGACGCAAACTCAACCGCAATAAGCCGTTTTCAAGCGCCGGAGCCAGCGCTTCCAGGTGGGGTGAACAGGCCCTAGTTTGCCGGCTGTGCAGCGGCCTGGACGAGTGCTCGTACGGGCGCGACGATGGGCAGGATGAGCACGGCCTGCGGTGTTTCGGCGGCTTTCAGCTCGGCGAGCCACTCGGTGGTCATCTGGGCGTTGGAGTGCTGGCCGCTCTCGATCTCAAGCATGGCATCGAGGCCAATGGCGGCGACTTGGCTGAGGGTTGCGGAGACGGGTGCAAGTTCAGCCGTGAGCGGAGAGCGGTCAAGCGTGGGAGCCAGTTGTTGCTGGTTTCCGCGCCACTGCGTGAGCATGGAGCGCGCCTGCTGCCACTGCGCCGGGTTTGCGTCTCCGGCGGCGATGGCGGTGGCGAGCGACTGGAATTTCCGCGCTGCATCACTCTCCGGCGGAATGGCATCGACGAGATGATTGAGCGGCGTGTAGGTGAAGGCAGGTCGCAGGCCACCGCGCTGATATCCCTGCGGCGGCTGGACGGCGGAGGCGAGGACGCGGAGCGCGGATGGGTTGGGATCGCCGGAGATGCTTTCGAGCATGGTTTCGGTGGTGGCGCGCGGGTTGATGCCCCAGGCGGCGAGTTGTGTGCGGAAGGTGTCGAGCCGCTGATACATGCTGGGAATATCGGTGACGTCTGCCGGGGACCAGAGCCGCTCAGCGATGGCGGCCAGACGGGGCCAGAGGCGCGAATCGATGGTCTGGCCGTCGACGTACTCGGTCCACATGGCGGCTTCGCCACCGAGAATATTGTGCTGTTGCGCGGCGGTGAGCTTGTCGGCGATTCCGGCGAGGGGATCGACGCTGTAGTGCTGGGCCGCGCTTTGATTGAGGTCGAGATAGTAGCCGGTCGAGAGCAACGCGCGATAGCCCTGTTGTGCGGCGCGGAGCAGCGATTCACGACCGCGCCAGGACTGGATGACGACCTGTTTGGGCGTGTTAGGCTGGAGCACTTCATCCCAGCCTTCGACGATTTTGCCGTGCGCTGCGACCAGCTTTTCGACGCGAGCGGTGAAGTAGGCCTGCAGCGCCGCATTGTCCTTGATGTGATGGAGACGCATGAACTGCTGGATGCGCGGGTTGGCATCCCACTCCTTGCCGTTGCACTCGTCGCCGCCGATGTGGAAGTAGGCGTCGGGAAAGAGCGCGGTCATCTCGGCGAGGAAGCGGTTGAGGAAGAGATAGGTGCTTTCGCGCGTGGGATCGATGGCACCGTCGAGGACGCCGAAGCGGTCGGCGATGGAGTATGGCCCCTTTGCGCTGCCGAGTTGGGGATAGCCGACAAGCCAGCTTGTGGCGTGGGCGGGCATGTCAAACTCCGGCACGACGCGGATGCCGCGATCCCGAGCATAGGCGATGACCTCGCGAATCTGGGCCTGCGTGTAGAACTGGCCGTTGGAGCCTTTGCCCTGCAGGAGCGGAAAGACTTTGCTCTCGGCGCGGAATCCCTGATCGTCGGAGAGATGCCAGTGAAAGACGTTGAGTTTGACGGCTTCCATGGCATCGAGATCGCGCAGGAGGACGGGCAGCGGGATGAAGTGACGCGAGCAGTCGATCATGAGTCCGCGCCAGGGAAAGCGCGGCTGATCGGTGATGGTGGCAAAGGGGACGGCAAAGCCTTGTGGCGTGCTCTGGACCATCTGAAGGAAGGTCTGCAAACCGTGCATGGCACCGAGTGGATTGGCGGCTGTGATCTGTGCGCCATGGGCATCGACGATGAGCTGATAACTCTCGTCCTCGCCGAGCTTCTGCACGGGGGCGCTGGGCTTGTTGGTGTGGATGACGAGGGCGGGCGCGTTGCCGGTTGGCTCCAGTCCGAAGAGAATGCCGCTTTGGGCGGTGAGGTGATCGAGGAAGCGATCGCGGGCGCGGTCGAGGCGCGGTTCGGTGTATCCGGTGAGCTGGACGTGGAAGCGGCCATCGAGCAGCAGGAATCCGGGCTGGGTCGTTCCGGGCGGGATCGTTCCGGGCTGAAGCTGAACGCTGGCCGGCTGCGGAATGCCTGCTTCGGTGGCAGTGGGCGCTTGTGTCTGCGCGTTGCGGGCAAAGGAAGGAGTGATCGCGGATGCGCAAAGCGCGAGGGCAAGCAGAGGACGACGCGAGAGGGACATTGCTGACTCCTGAAGACGATGCACCGACTGCACGGTTGAGCGCGCAGGGTTGCAGAAACCCAGCCTGTATCTTAACGTGATGGGCGACGTGATGGGTGGGCTGCTGGGCGGCTGCGCGGCGCGATAGAATCGGTGTGCCTGGCGGAAGCGGCGCAGGCTGTCGCAAAAGGACTGGGGAGGATGAGCATGGCAAAGAGCCATTCGGGTTGGGCGAGTCGGATGCCGGGGGCTGCGGCGGTCTGCGCGGCGCTGCTGGGGTGCATGATGACGGGTGCGGTGGCACAGAGTGCATCGGGTGCAAAACAAGCCAGCGGCAAACTGCGGGTGTTTTTCATGGACGTGGAGGGTGGGCAATCGACGCTGTTTGTTTCGCCGACGGGCAGCAGCCTGCTGGTGGATACGGGATGGGCAGATCACGATGGCCGGGATGCGAATCGCATTGTGGCCGCAGCGCACCAGGCCGGGCTGAAGCGCATCGACGCCGTGCTGATTACACACTTTCACGATGACCACGTGGGCGGTGTGCCGCAGTTGCTGGCGCGGATTCCGGTGGGCGAGTTTCTGGATCATGGTCTGTATCGGGAGCAGACCCAGGACGTGTCAGGAAACTATGCCGCGTATCTGAAGGCGCTGGACGAGCATCACGTGAAGCGTGTGGTGATGAAGCCGGGCGAGAAGCTGCCGGTGCCGGGATTTGAGGCTACGGCGGTGACGGCGGACTGGAAGGTGATCGACCATCCGCTGCCGGGCGCGGGACAGGTGAATCCGTATTGTGCAAATCTGCCGAAGTATCCGCATGATGAGACGGAGAACTCACGGTCGCTGGGGATGGTGCTCCAGTTTGGCAAGGTGCGGATCGTGGACCTGGGCGACCTGACGAGCGACAAGGAAGTGGAGCTGATGTGCCCGGTAAACAAGCTGGGAACGGCGCAGATTCTGGTGGTCAGCCATCATGGCTGGTATCCAAGCTCCAGCCCGGCGCTGGTGGACGCGCTGCATCCGAGAATTGCGATTATGGACAATGGCGCGCTGAAGGGTGGTTCGACGCCGACGTTCAGGACGCTGAAGTCTGATCCCGGGCTGGAGAACTGGTGGCAGCTGCACTACTCCATGGAGGGTGGGGCGAAGTGGAATGCGCCGGATGCCTACATCGCGAATCTGGATCGCGCGAAGGATCCGCAGGCGAAGGACGCCGGGTACAGGATCGATCTGACGGTGTCGCGTGACGGAAGCTTTGCGGTGACGAACCAGCGAACGGGCGTTACGAAGCGCTATCCTGCGCAGTAAAGCTGAAAGAGAACGGGAAAACGGGCTACGCACTACGCGTAGCCCGTTTGTGCTGTAGCCAAAGCAGTACTGCCCGAGCGTGAAGCGTATTTTGCGAGGCACGGATTCTGGTTGAGGTGGGCTCAGGCGGCGCCGAGGGCTGCGCGCACCGGCAGCAGCATACCGGCGAGCTGAGAGCGCCCGCGGCTCATGCGGGATTTGACGGTTCCGGCTGGAATGCGAAGGCGGTTGGAGATCTCTTCGTTCTCCAACTCGTCGAGCAGGCGCATGCTGACGACGGTCTGCATCTCCGGCGCGACGTGACGGATGGACCGGGAGACGATCTGGCGCAGTTCGGCGTGTGCGGCAGCCTGCTCGGGGGAGGGGTGTGGATCGGCGATGCGCTGGCTAATGGACGGCTCGTCCTCGTGAACAGGCGCGTCGAGGGAGACGGTCGAGCGCTGCATCGAGGAGCGTCGCCAGGTATCCACGCACAGGTTGCGCGTGAGGGTACCGATCCATGCCTTGAGTTCGCCGCGTGAGGGGTCGTAGTCTGCCAGGCGCTGCCAGATGCGGAGCAGCACTTCCTGAACGAGATCATCGGCGTCTTCGGGCGAGGTGGTGTATTGCGCACAGATGGAGTAGACCAGGCCGCGGCTGCCGCGGAGCAACTCGGACCATGCGGTGTTGTCGCCTCTTCGACAGGCTTCGATGAGTTCGTGGGGGGAAGATTTCATCTGGTTTCTCCTATTGAAGTCAGATCGACTTGATCCCATCGATTGCGCATCCACCAGCAGGGCAACACACCCGCGCAAGGGTGAGCCAGAGCAGAAAGATCAGGGAAGGACGGGCACATGAGACTCGCGATCGGATGTGCGGAAACAAAACAGAAGATGAAAGCCGAACTTCCCCGCTGAAAAAAACTACACTTCCAGTACTTTCAGTGAAGCATTGGGAGATGGCGAGCGCGGTCACGAAACGTCACGAATTGTAACGAAGTGTAAAGCGGTTCATCGGTGCCGTGTTACAAAGTGTTACGGCATTGCGGCAGCAGAGGGCGTAGAAAGAAAAGGGGATGAGCGCAGAAATCATGGAACCGATCCTGCTGATTGACGACGATATGGAACTGTCCGGAATGCTGGAGGATTATCTGAGTCGTCATGGTTTTGCGGTGAGGACGGAACATCGTGGCGAAGCCGGACTGGAGCGTGCACTGAGCGAGCCGTTTGCGCTGGTGCTGCTGGATGTGATGTTGCCGGGGATGGATGGCTTTGAGGTGCTGCGGCGTCTGCGGTCGCGTTCGCAGGTGAGCGTGCTGCTGCTGACCGCGCGCGGCGAGGATGTGGACCGGATTGTGGGGCTGGAGATTGGCGCGGATGACTATCTGCCCAAGCCATTCAATCCGCGCGAGCTGCTGGCGCGCGTGCGGGCGATTCTGCGGCGAAGCGTATCCCATGCGCCGGCGGAGTCAGGCGCAGCGTATCTGGAAGCAGCCGGGATTGCGATGGATACCGGTGCGCGGACGGCAAGCTGCAAAGGCGTTTCGCTGGAGCTGACGGATGTGGAGTTTGAGCTGCTGCGTGCGCTGGTGAGCGCGCCGGGACAGGTGCTGACGCGCGAGTCGCTGACGGAGATGGTGCTGGACCGGAAATTTCATCCATTTGATCGCAGCCTGGATATGCATGTGAGTCGGCTGCGCCGCAAGCTGGAGGACGCAGCCGGCGAGGGCGAGCGGATCAAGACGATTCGCGCGATTGGATATCAGCTTGCGATGCCCTCGGCGAGCGTGAGACGCGGAGCCTGAAGCGATGCGAAGCACGTTTATCAAACTGTTTCTGGCCTTCTGGACGATTGAGGCGCTGATCTTCGTTTCGACACTGCTGTTTTTGATGAACCAGTTTCGGACGACGGAGGCGGTGTATACGTCGGCCTTTGCCCAGATGGAGTCGAATGCGCGGCTTTCGATTCGCGCCTATGAGACGGGTGGGTGCGCGGCGCTGAAGGCTGTGCCGAGCATCTTTCCGATCGAGACACCGGCACCGGGCGACCAGCCGGCGCTGCTCTTTGATCCGCAGAACCATCTGCTGTGTCAGTCGATGGACGCAACGCCCTATGCCCGGCGTGTGGCGGAGGTACGCCGATACGGCTACATGGTGCATGGGCAGGGGTCAGCGAGCTACATGCAGGGTGTGCTGGCGGATAATGCGCGCGGTCAGCATTACGTCTACATTCTGCGTGGCAGTTATCCGAGGCAGATTTACATTCCCTATCGGGAGATGCTGCCGCGCCTGGCGATCAGCCTGATTGTCTCGCTGATTGTGACCTTTTTCATCACACGGATGATGACGCGACCGATCGGGCTGCTGCGTGAGGCGGCGCGCGAGCTGGCGCAGGGCAATCTGCGCGCGCGTGTGAACTGGCCCAGGCGGCTGCGGCCCGCGGCGCAACAGGCGGAAAAAGACGAGCTTCGGGGCCTGGTGGTGGATTTCAACGAGATGGCCGAGCGGCTGGAGCAGCTGGTGGATGTGCAGAAGCTGCTGCTGCGGGATGTTTCGCACGAGCTGCGGTCGCCGCTGGCACGGCTGAGCGTGGCGCTGGAACTGGCGCGCGAGGAAGCGGATGAGGCGGCGGTCCAACTGGAAGGCACGGAGAGCGAAACGAACTGTGGACTGCTGCGGGATCAGCTGGATCGAATCGGGCGGGAGACGGAGCGGCTGAACGACCTGATCGGACAGTTGCTGAGCCTGTCTTCCCTGGAGTCGGCGAAGAAGCTGCCGGAAAAGGAAGCGGTGTCGCTGAGAGAACTGCTCGGCGGACTGCTGCCGGATATGGAGTATGAGGCGAAGCGGCGTGGCTGCAGCGTGGTCTTTGAGGATGCGTGCGGAACCGGACCGACGATTCTGGGCAGCCCCATGCTGCTGACGCGCGCAGCAGAGAATGTGATCCGCAATGCAATCGCCTATACCTCGGAAGGCAGCGTGGTGATAGTATCGCTGCGACGGGAAGAGTGGTTGCAGGGGGACTTTGCCGTGGTTGCCGTGAAGGATTGCGGACCTGGAGTGCCGGAGGATCAGTTGCAGGCGATCTTTCGCCCGTTTCATCGGCTGGATCTGGCGCGACAGCGCTCGACCGGAGGATATGGGGTGGGGCTGGCGATCACCGAGCGGGCGGTCCGGCTGCACGGGGGTCAGGTGAAGGCGCGCAATGCGGTCGGTGGAGGATTGATCGTGGAGTTGTGTCTGCCGCTGGCGGGGTGAAGCTACTCGGAACGGCTTGGGGATTGTCGCTGCACCTGGATTTGGGCAAGCGCAGTGGGGAGTGTCTGTGGGTCGTCTCCAAAGGCGTGGATCCAGCGCATCTGCGGTTCTCGGCGAAACCAGGTGATCTGGCGCTTGGCGTAGTTGCGGTGACCCTGCTGAGCCGCGGCGATGGCTTGCGGCAAAGCGACTTCTCCGCGCAGGAGTGCCTGAGCCTGGCGATAGCCGAGCGCATCGAGCGCGCGGACGGGTCCGTAACGGGCAAGCAGCGACTCCGTCTCCGCAACCAGGCCATCGTCGAACATCTGCGCGGCACGTGCGTTGATGCGCGCATAGAGCGATGGGCGCGGCGGATCCAGCCCGATCCAAAGCAGACGGAAGCCGGTGAGCGGTTCACGACCGTCGGCAAGCTGTGTGGTCATGGGTCGCCGGGCAGCAAGAGTGACCTCAAGGGCGCGAATGAGCTTGGGTGTGTCGTTGGCGTGGATGCGCGCGGCAGCGACGGGATCGAGGCGCTGGAGCAGGCGATGAAGCCAGCCTTGGCCCCGTTGCGCCTGTCGCCGGACAAGGCGCTGGCGCAGATCGTCGTTGCGTTGAGGACCGGCAAAGAGACCCTGCACCAGGGCACGCAGATAGAGTCCGGTGCCGCCGGTGAGGATGGGAACGGCGCCACGCGCGGCGATGGCACGCATGGCGGCGCGAGCCTGGCGGGCATAGTCGCCGGCAGAGAAGTTCGAGTCGGGATCGGCGACATCGAGGAGGTGATGAGGCACAAGCGCGCGCTGGGCTGCGGTGGGCTTGGCTGAGCCAATCTCCAGGCCGCGATAGACGGCGACCGAGTCGCAACTGACGATCTCCGCAGCCAGGCCGGGAGCGAGCGCCTGCGCCAGGGCAAGAGCCAGAGCCGTTTTGCCGCTCGCGGTGGGACCAGCGATCACGAGGGCCAGCGATTCAGAGCCGGAATCTGGCGTGGGGCTGGAATCGGCCGTGGGATGGACTACCACAAGCGCCACCAGCCAGCGGGAAACCACCAGCCGCGCGGTACCTGGGTGAGCCGCCAGAGCAGCACGGCGAGCGCAACCAGAAGCAGACCAAAGCGCTGGTAGCGACGGAAGGCTGCGAATGGATCGGGCTGGCGAGACGGTTCGGGGGCCATGAGAAGAGTCGGGAACGCAATGGCAGTATAGCGAAGTTGGCGAATCTATATTTTGTGGCGGGATATATGCTGGTAGTGCAGAATCCGAGGAAACTGATGCGTATTGAATCCATTCGATTGAAGAATTTCAAGGCATTTCGCGATGTGCATCTGACAGGCGTTCCGCAATTTCTGGTGGTGGTTGGCGCTAATGGAACAGGTAAGAGCACACTGTTTGATTTGTTCGGATTTTTGCGTGATTCCCTGAAGAACAATGTGCGACAGGCTCTGGATGCGCGTGGACGGTTTGCAGAGGTGCTTAGCCGAGGAGCTGATCCAAGGCATGACAGCATCCTCATCGAAATTCAGTTTCGCATGAAGATCACGGGCGTCGATCGGCTTGTTACCTACTCACTGGAAATAGCGCAGCGAGAGAACGCGCCTTATGTGAAACGGGAGCTTTTGCGCTACAAGCGCGGGCAATATGGTAGTCCTTTTCATTTTCTGGACTTCACTGAGGGCAAAGGAAAAGCGATCACCAATGAAGAGGACTTCCATGCTCCCGACAGTGAACTGAAGACGGAGCAGCAGTCGGTTAGTCCTGATACCCTGGCCATCAAAGGATTAGGACAGTTCGAACGATTCAAAGCGGCAAATGCCTTTCGAGCTTTGATTGAATCCTGGCATGTCTCGGACTTCCATATTGAATCAGCGCGCGGGCGGAAAGAAGCGGCAGGAGATTCCGAGCACCTATCGAATTCAGGAGACAACCTGCCGCGGGTTGCACAGTATCTTTTTGAAAACCATCCGAAGACATTCGATGCGATTCTGCAAGCGATGAAGCGTCGTGTGCCGGGAATCAGCGATGTGGAACCAAGGCTTACAGAGGATGGATATCTGACATTGCGTTTCAAGGATGGTACCTTTCAGACGCCATTTCTGGATCGTTATGTTTCCGATGGAACGATCAAGATGTTTGCGTATCTGGTGCTTCTTTACGATCCGGGAGCGCATCCGCTTCTGTGCGTAGAGGAACCGGAAAATCAGCTTTATCCGACGTTGATGACCGAGCTGGCAGAGGAGTTTCGTGACTATGCCCGTCGTGGCGGTCAGGTGCTGGTTTCAACGCATTCACCGGACTTTTTGAACGCTCTACGCATTGAAGAGGTCTGCTGGCTGGTGAAGAAGAACGGTTACACAGAGATAAGAAAGGCTGTTGAAGACGAGCAAATCAAAGCATATATGGCAGATGGAGACAAGCTCGGTCATCTGTGGAAGCAAGGATTTTTTACGGGGGCTGATCCATCTGGAGCGACGCGAGGATGAGCGAGCTGGTCTTTCTGCTGGAGGAAGAGTCGGCAGCAGCCTTGTTGGAGACGTTCCTGCCGAGGATTCTGTGCGACGACGTGACGGTTCGTACAATCGTATTTGAGGGCAAGAGTGATCTGGCACAAAATGCAGCCCGAAAGATTCGTGCCTATCAAAATCCGGGAGCACGCTTTCTGATTTTGACGGACCAGGACAGGGATCCGGACTGCGAGAAAGTCAAGCGAAGATTTTTGGAGGAGTGTCAGAAGTCCGGTCGTGCTGAGAGATGCGTTGTCAGGATTGCGTGTCGCGAGCTTGAGACATTTTACCTGGCAGATTTGAATGCGGTTGCGACTGCGCTGGATTGTCCTGATATTGAGGGCAAGCAAGATCGAAGAGCGTATCGAAATCCAGATTCTTTGACCGGGCCGTCGGTATTGCTGGCGCAACTCACCGAGGGTCATTATCGGAAGGTAAGTGGATCAAGAGAGATAGGGCGATATCTAGATATTGAAAATCATCGATCGGCAAGCTTTAGGAACTTCGTGGGAGCAATCCGACGTTTGCAGGATGAACTGCTGGCGATCTGACAAGAGAGATCATTGAAAGCCAAGGCAACGAAGTGGAATGCATGTTGCGAGCAGAAGCAAAGTTGAAGCAGGAGTAGACGCATGAAGGTGCTGGTGATTGGATCGGGTGGTCGGGAGCACGCGCTGGCCTGGGCGCTGAAGCGAAGCGCACAGGTGACGGAGGTGGTGTGCGCGCCGGGGAACGGAGGCATGGCTCAGGTAGCGCGGTTGGCTCCGGTGGTGCTTTCGGATCTGGACAGTATGGTGGAGCTGGCGTTGCGGGAGCAGCCGGGGATGGTGGTGGTGGGTCCGGAGCTGCCGCTGGCGCTGGGCTTGGTGGATGTGCTGCGGGAGCGCGGCCTGCGTGTCTTTGGGCCGACGCAGGCGGCGGCGATGCTGGAGACGAGCAAATCCTTCGCCAAACGATTTCTGCAGCGCCATCAGATTCCCACCGCCAACTATGCTGTCTGCACCAGCGCAGATGAGGTGGAAAAGGCGCTGGAGCTGTTTCACGCGCCGATGGTGGTGAAGGCCGATGGCCTGGCTGCGGGCAAGGGAGTGGTGATCTGCCAGACGCGCCGAGCGGCACGGGAGGCGGCACAGGGTTTGTTTACCGGCGAGCTGCTGGGCAGCGATGGCGAACGGCAGGTGGTGGTGGAAGAGTTCCTGACCGGCGACGAGGTGAGCTTTCTGTGCCTTTGTGACGGAACGACGGCGCTGCCGCTGGTGGCCGCGCAGGACCACAAGCGGATTGGCGAAGGGGATACGGGGCCGAATACTGGGGGTATGGGCGTCTATTCGACAGAGAGCATTCTGGATGCGGAGACGCAGGAGTGGGTGGTGCGGCACATTGCCGAGCCGACGCTGCGAGGGATGGCTGCGGAGGGAACGCCGTTTACCGGGGTGCTCTACATTGGGCTGATGATGACGGCGCGCGGGCCGCAGGTGCTGGAGTTCAATGCGCGCTTTGGCGATCCGGAGACGCAGGCGATTCTGGCGCGGCTGGACAGCGATCTGGCGGAGGCACTGGGTGCGGCGATCGATGGCCGATTGGCCGAGATCAGGCTGCGCTGGAAGCCGGGGGCAAGCGCCTGCGTCATTGCGAGTTCGGGCGGCTATCCGGGCGGTTATGAGACGGGTAAGGAGATTCGCGGGGTGGACGCTGCCGAACAGGTGGCAGAGGTGGTCGTCTTCCACTCGGGCACGGCGCTTCGCGCGGGCCACCTGCTGACGGCAGGCGGACGCGTGCTGGGCGTGACGGCGGTGGGCGACAATCTGCGCGAGGCGCTGGCGCGCGCCTATGAGGGAATGCGGCGGATTCAGTTCGAAGGCATGTATTTTCGCCGCGACATTGGCCATCGTGCGCTGAAAAAAGAGAGTTGATGGGGTTCGATTTCAAACGCCAGGACCAGACGGGGGCCAGACAGGGAGGGCCAGGGATGAAGGTTCAGGGATGGATGTTCGGGGATGGAGGTTCAGGATGCGTCGAGTAGCTGGAGTCGTTGTCGTGATGATGGCTGGAAGCCTGTTGGCCGGCGCACAGCCCCAGTTGTCCCGGCCTGCTGCCACGGATTGGCAGACGCAACATACGCAGCAACTGCTGGAGGATTTTCCGTGGCTGGCGCGCTTTCGCGCCATGGATGCCGCGCTGCCGCCCGCCGATCTTCCGCGTGTGGTCTTCATGGGCGACTCGATAACGGAAAACTGGCAGCACGATGGCGTGCCGTTTGTGCCGCAGATGCCGGAGCATCGCTGGGAGAAGATCAATCGCGGGATCAGCGGGCAGACGACGCCGCAGATGGTGCTGCGCTTCCGCCAGGATGTGATCGACCTGAAGCCGTCGGTCGTGGTGCTGATGGCAGGGACGAACGATATTGCCGGAAATACAGGCGTGATGACGCTGCAGGATACGGAGAATAACCTGGCTTCGATGGCGGATCTGGCGCGTGCGCATCATCTGCGCATGGTGCTTTGCTCGGTGCTGCCTTCGGTGGATTTTCCGTGGCACCGGGGATTGCAGCCGATGCAGAAGATTCGCACGCTGAATGCGTGGATCCAAAGCTACGCGTCCAGGCACCAACTGGTCTATGTCGATTTCTGGACGGCGATGGCGGATGCGGAGGGCGGGCTGCCGGCGAATCTGAGCAAGGATGGCGTGCATCCGAACGATGCCGGATATGCGATTATGAATCCGCTGGTGGATGCGGGGATTCAGAAGGCTCTGGCTGAACCCGCACCGTAGGAGATAGGGATTCTGGCGGGAAACTGACACGGGCCGGAGGATGAACTCCGGCCCGTTTTGCATGGCAGTGAAGGTGAGCGAATGGATGCGCGCTTTGAATGGGACGGCGCGCTTACATCGTTGGGTGATCGACTCGGACCATCAGTACGTCGTGCCCTTGCAGCTCGATGGGCATGTTGTTGGTGAGCGTGATGGGCTTGCCGGTCCAGAGATCAGTGCCGGCCTGTGTGCCGTGCAGGCCGAGCCGGGTCAACTGCAGATGAAATGGGTGTGTGGAGTAGCGACTGGCTCCGTTGTCGATGATGCAGATGGCCATTGCACCACCGGAAAGCGGTCGCTCCCAGACTTCAAACTCGCCCTCGGCGTAGGCGCGATGTCCCTGCTTGCCCAGCTTGTCCTGGTCGATGGCAATGACGGCTTTGTTGGTGAGGATGGCACGGACTTCCGGCTTCATGTTGGGCAGATCGTTGCCGGCCAGCAGCGGCGCGGCGAGCATGGCCCAAAGCGAAAAGTGGCTGCGATTCTCAGCCATGCTGAGCTTTCCGTTGCCGACCTCGAGCATGTCCGGATCGTTCCAGTGACCTGGCGCTGCGTAGCGCTCCAGTCCATCCTGGCTGAAGCCGATCTTGGCGATGCGGTCCCATGTGGGATTGATGTCACCGGTGGTGCGCCAAAGATTGCCGCCGACCTGAGCGCCCCACTCCCAGACGGCATCCCAGCCGTATTGGCACATGGAGAGGACCATCGGCCGTCCGGTGGCCTGGATGGCGCGGCTCATGCGGGCATAGGCCGCTTGCATGAGCTTCATCTGTGCGGCGGGATCGTGCGGCGCCTGCTTCATCATGACGGCGGGAATGAAGCTGCACAGATCGTACTTGACGTAATCGATGCCCCATGCGGCATAGGTCTTCGCGTCCTGCGCTTCGTGGCCGAGCGATCCCTCATAGCCGGCGCAGGTCTTCGGGCCGGGAGAAGAATAGATTCCGATTTTGAGTCCCCGGGAGTGAACATAGTCAGCGAGGGCTTTCATGTCGGGAAATTTGCTGTTGGTCTGGATGACACCGTTGGCATCGCGCTGGCCTTCCCAGGTGTCGTCGATGTTGACGTAGATGTACCCGGCGTCTTTCATGCCGGTTGCAACCAGAGCATCAGCGGCGGCGCGCACATCGGCGTCGTTGACCTTGCCGGCGAAGAAGTTCCAGCTATTCCAGCCCATGGGAGGCGTTAAAGCCACTGAGGAGTTTTGAGCGCCTGCCGAGCAACCCAAGGCGAGCAGAAAGAGAATTCCAGACAAGTGACGAAAGCGCATTGCAAGACCCTCCGAGAAAAGGTTTCCATCCCGCCGCCGAATTGTAGCATCCATTCCCTGCTCCGTGCTTGCCCGTGGAGGATGACGGATGCCTGCGAGGCGCTTCTGGCGGGGATGGTCCTCGCGCGGACGCGATGGATTGAAGAGGTGTCCGGCGCATGGCCATGGCGTTGACTCCGGGTGGCTGGAGCAGAACCGGGTTCGACGGTCGCGAGACTTTTCCGGTAGACTTGGGTTTCCACGTAGCAGGAAATGGATGTGAAGCAAGCGTCCAGGGCCAGTTCAGGGCCAGTAAGGAGCACGACCATGCGTAGCCTCAAGTATTTCGCTTTGATTGCAATCCTCGGATGTTTCCTGATGCCGACTCGATCGGCGCAGGCGCAGATCTCGTTTGGCGTCAATATCGGCGGCGGTTATCCGGCTGGTCCGCCCGTCTGCCAGTATGGCTACTACGACTACGCGCCCTATTCGTGCGCACCGTATGGCTATTACGGGCCACAGTGGTTCAACAACGGTATCTTCGTCGGCGCAGGCCCCTGGTACGGTGGTGGCTGGGGAGATGGCGATGGCTGGCGAGGCCGCGAAGGTGGCGACTGGGGCGATCATCGCGGCTGGGGTGGTGACCGAGGCGGCTGGGGTGGTGATCGACGTGGCTGGGGTGGTGACCGGGGCGGATTTCGCGGTGGTCGCGGTTTTGTCGGCGGCGGATTCCACGGCGGTGGCGGAGGCTTCCACGGCGGTGGTTTCCATGGGGGCGGATTCCATGGGGGCGGGCGTCGCTGAGCGTCGTTGCGCAGAAAGAGAAAACGGCTGCCGGATGGGCAGCCGTTTTCTTGTGTCCTCGATCTGCTTCTGCAATTTGAGATTGTCTCCGTCTGCGTGAGGCCGGGACAGAACTACTTCTGCACAGCGGCAGCCTTCTTGGCTGTAGGCGCAGCGGGTGGCGCGGGTGCCCAAAAGTTGAGATCGTCCTTGATCCAGGCAGCGGGCAACCGGCTCATATCGGGTGTGAAGACGTAGAGGTTGGAAGCGGTGCTGTTATAGTTGGCGCTCTCAAACTCCAGGATATGTTGGTAGGTTTGTTCACCAAGAGCCTGCTGATATTTGGCAATGAGTGCGTGGTGCTTATCGAGTGCAGCCAGTGACGGAACCGCGATGAGGACCAGATAGCAGTCGTCTCCGGAGTTGCCGAGGATCTGCCGATAGAGCAGGTAGTGGAAGTCGGGGTCGGTCTTGAGCCAGCCATCTCTGATCTGCTTCATGATCTCGACAAACTCCGGGTTGTGGCCGAGCTTGACATGAATACGGGTCATCTCCATAAAGCGCATCCTGCCCAGCGTGGCGGAGTCCGGATGGCTCAACTCCGGGCGCAGTCGCCAGATGGCCGTATCGACGCCGGTCAGGGTTGCACTGTGAGCGCTGTCAATCCTGTCCAGTTTGTCGCCGAGTGTGGTCTCGTTGTAATCGTGGACATCGGCCATCTCCTCCAGCGAAGAGTAGCCGGAGAGAAAGACCATCTGCTGGCTGCCGGAGATGGCACCCATGCCCAGGTAGTATTCGCTACCGTGGTTGGCATTGAGGACGGCGGTATATTCGGCTTCGAGCCGGGCGTGCGCGGCCTCATCGCCTGGCTTCAGGGACTCTCGCGCGGTGACCAGCACCTGGGCTGGGCCGCCGGGAGTTGCGGGGTGTGCCTGAGCGTTGGCGATACCGGTGGTTATGCAGGCCAGGGTGATCGCCATCGACGCAACAGACAGGCGAATTCGAGGTTGAACCATGTTCATGGAATCTCCTATGCGGGGGAAACAGATATCAGAAGCAGTCTAATCGAATGCGTAGCGAGGAGGATAGCCTGCCAGCATCGTTTGTCTGGGCGGCGAGCGTGAGAGCGAAGCGCGGCGAGTACTTCCATGCGCGCTGAGGGTCAGCTTTGTCGCCGATACTCACCGCTTTTGCCGCCGGATTTTCGCTCCAGTTGCACGTGACGAATGACAATGGACTTATCGAGCGCCTTGGTCATGTCATAGACGGTGAGCGCTGCAACGGAAGCCGCGGTCAACGCTTCCATCTCGACGCCTGTCGGCCCGGTAGTGGTCACGGTGGCTTCGATTCGCACGCCACAGTCAACGCCGCGCTCGATGATCTCTGCGTGAACATCGACGTGGCTGAGAGCCAGCGGATGGCACATGGGAATGAGTAGAGAGGTTTGCTTGGCGGCCTGGATGCCGGCGATGCGGGCGACCTCGAGCGGATTTCCCTTGGCGTTGCTGGGCAGCGCTCGCAGCACCTGCGGAGACAGATCGACAAAGGCAGAGGCAACGGCCGTGCGTCGCGTGGCTGTCTTGTGGGAGACATCGACCATCGACGCGCGTCCTGCCGCATCAAAATGGCTCAACAAATTTTCTTCACCGGGTTTCATTGGGCTTACCCCGCAATCGTATCCCCGCTAGTATATGCGCCGGCTGTTGGCGATGCTGTTGACGATGTGGAGCCGGTGCCTGTTCCCTGTGTCGGCTTGACCGTTGGAGTGCTTTGGGGGCGCTGCGAACAGGCCCGAGGATTCTTATATACTTTGTAGCAGGAATACAAATCGTCCCCCTTCGGGGGTACACAGAGGCCAATGCATGAAACTTCCCCCGTTTCGTACACTCTCTGCGGCTCTGGTTTTGACCAGCGCGTTCGCAGTTTCCCACCCGGCGTTGTCTCAGCAGCAGGACCACATCCTGCCACCCACCGCGCTTCAGCAGGATATGACGCAATCCGCTGCCGCGCGCCAGCGCAACGAGCAGCAGATTGAATCCTTGTATGCGCAGCCCAGAGTGCAGGAGGCGCTGCGCGCAGCGCAGATGGATCCGCAGCAGGTTACCCGTGCCGTCAGCCAGTTGAGCGACGCGGATATGGCTTCGCTGGCGGCACGATCCGCAGCGGCGCAGAAGGATTTTGCCGCGGGCAACATCAACGATCATGACCTGCTGATTATTCTGGTCGTCATCGCTGCGCTGTTGCTGGTGATTGTCGCGGTCCACTGAGGATGCTGGCCTGGCTGTCGACGCTGATCCTGAGCGCGGCGCTGCATGGGGCGGGATGGCTGACCGGGGAACAGCCATCCGCAGCCCGGACGCCGGACGCGAACTTTGGGACGCCGGACGCGAGCGATGGGACGCCGAGCACGAGTCGAGGCGCAGCATCGGCAGGGCAGTCTGAGTGGCTCGATGTTCCGTTTGTGGCGCAGACAACGGATGGCTGCGGCGCGGCTTCCCTGGCGATGGTGATGCGCTATTGGCAGCGTGAGCAGCATCAGCCGATGACGGTCGATCCAGTTCGCCTGCAGGAGCAGATGTATTCACGTCATGCTCACGGCATCTATGCCTCGCGGATGGTCGATCAGCTTCGCCGGTCGGGCTTTGCCGCATACCCTTTCCACGGCCAGTGGAGCGACCTGGAGCACCATATTGCGCTGGGGCGTCCACTGCTGTTGGCGGTGCGCGACGGTGGCGCTCATGGTCCGCTGCATTACGTTGTTGCCGTTGGAGTCGGAGCGGATGCTGTATATCTCAACGATCCTGCGCGACAGCGCATGTTGCGCCTCTCCCGCGCCGCATTGGAGGCGGAGTGGAGCGCTACGGAAGACTGGACTCTGCTTGCCGTTCCTGAATCGACAGCCACGCCGAGAGCCGCGGAGACGACAATGTCGGGTGCTCGCGCTGCTGGTACTCGCTAGCGCGTCTGCCTGGGGGCAGAATGCTGCGAGTCCACCACCGCTGAGTCCGAAAAGTTCGACTGCGAGTTCGATGCGGAGTTTGAGGCGGGATTCAATTCAGCAGCTGTATCACGACCATCAGTGGAGCGCTGTGGTGGCCGCGGTTCCGCTGCCAGCGTCTGAGAGATCTGCGGTGCCCGCCGCGGACCTGCTGCTGTTGCGCGCCCTGGCGCAGGGACAGCTCGGACAGCTCTCGGCAGCGGCACAGACACTTCGCTTTGCCGCGCGCGCCTATCCCCGCGATGCACGATTTCCCACGGAGCTGGCCGGAGTTTTCTATCGCGAGAAACGCTATGGTTCAGCAATTCGGCAGCTTCACCGCTCTTTGCATTGGAACGCGGGCGACGAGTACAGCCGCAGCTTCCTCGGTACCGTCGATTTTCTTCAGGGTAACCTGGCTGCGGCGCTGGCTGACTGGAATCCGATCCAACGTCCTGTGCTTGCAGACCAGCGACTGGAGACTCAGACAGGTCTGCCGCCGTTGCTGCTGGACCGCATCGCGCCGTTTGCCCCGGGCAGCGTCTATACGCTCAGCCAGTATCGGCGCACGCAGGCCGAGCTTGCGCTGCAACCGCTGTTTGCGGCCACATCGTTTGAGCTGCGCCCGCTGCCGGATGCGCGCTTCGATCTGATCCTCCACACGGTTCCTCATCCGGCATGGAGGACGGCGCCGTTTGCCAGCCTGTTCTCCGCGCTTCGCAGCCTGCCCTATCAGGCGGTCGATCCGGAGTTTTGGAATCTGCGCCACTCGGCGGTAAGCTTGACCAGCTATCTTCGCTGGGATGCGCAGAAGCGCATGATCCTGGCTCGGCTTGCGGGGCCGATCCATTCTCCTGACCAGCGCCTGAGCCTGAACCTGGATGCGCGCAATGAAAACTGGAATCTGACCCGCACGCTTGCGACGATTCCAACGCCTGCGCAGACCTCAGCCAACGCAACCGGCCTGAACCAGGAACGCATCAACGCCAGCCTGGGTCTGGAAGAACTCTTTGGCTCGCGCCTGCTTTTACGGACCGCTGCGGGGTTCTCTCGTCGTCGATTCCGCTCGGAGATTGGCCTGCCGGTGGGCAGCGCGTTTTTTACCGACACCTCGGCGATCGACCTGCACTCGGCACTGCGCGCCACGCTGGTGGATGCGGTGGCGCATCGCTTTACGCTGGGAGCTACGGTCGGTGCGCAGCTCAGTCACTACTTTGCACGACCGCTTGGGCACTCGGCGCGTCTGACGGCGGCGCTCGACAGCGAGTGGCTGCCGCAGGCGTCGGGAGAACCCTATCGACTGCATGTGCAGGCACGCGCGGGAGAGACGCTGGGTCAGATTCCCTTTGACGAGCTTTGGATGCTGGGATTCGATCGTGACAATCCGTTGTGGTTGCGGGGCCACAACGGTCTGGTGGATGGGCGCAAGGGCAACGCTCCGCTGGGCACGCGGTATCTGCTGGGCAATGTGGATTTTGACCGGCTGCTGTGGCGCGATCCACTGGTCGCTGTGCGGGTGGGTCCGTTTGTGGATACGGGTCGGATCTATGCGGCTGATGCAGGTCAGGTAGCTTCGACTTTGGGTTCATCGGTGAACCAGGGGACTGGCTCGCTCTTTGGCTCTCCGATCTGGCTCACGGATACAGGCTTGCAGGCGCGTGTGCATCTGTTCTCGGGATCTACGCTCATCCTGGGCTGGGGCCATGATCTGCGGTCGGGTGGCAACACTTTCTACTCTGCGATCAGCCACTGAACGCTTCTTCCTTTGAGTAGGGAGGACATGGATCGCAGGGGTGAGGCAATCAATGGACGAGATTGCTTGAGGAATGGAGCGATATGGGACATATGCCTTGCCAAAGGTCACGTGCAGGGCAGCGCAGAGTCGCCGATAAAGAGAGTGTGTTCGAGGAGAATCCAAACTCCGGTGTCGTTCGCTTCATGCCGAGCGGTCAACGCGCGGCGAGTTGAGTTGAAGGCAGTGGCTCCTGAGTATGTGCACGAAAGAACGATAGATCCATTGAGAGAGACCGACGATGAGTCGAAGTAAAGCCTTTGCCGAGCGCTGGATGCCTGTGCCCATTGCAGGAAGCCCCACGGAAGAGCAACATGCAAGGCTGCGTGCAGCACTGGAGCAGGCACTGGCTGATGCAGTGCCGGAGATTGTGCGGCAACTGGATCGGGGAGGCATCATGCGGTTGCTGGAGGATGAGGAGCAACTGACACGGGAGATGAGCGACCAGATCGGGCAGCTTGTGCGCTCTCAGGCGCTGCGCCGGGAGCTGTTTCCGGAGGAAGAGATTGCCAGTGAGCGGGTGTATGGAGCGGGGTATCGCGAGAAGCCGCTGCCTGGACAGGTGACGCTGTTGCGGGAGCTGTTTCCGGAGCTGAAATCGGCCCGATGCAATGAGATGCTGGCGCGGTACGATTTGCCGGAGGGTGCGGAGATGTGGCTGGCTGTGCCGCGATGGCAAGCGCTGGGGGCAACCTATGCCGAGGCTGTGGCGCGCGTCTTTGCGGTGATGGCAAGTCGGCGGCGATTTGAGAATCGCATCTGCGAGAAGATGGGGCCTGAGCATCTGCGGCAGTCGGATCGCGCAATGCAGGCCTGGGATTTGATTGGTCGCTCGCAGGATGGCGCAGAGATTCTGGTGGTTCCGGCCCAGGCGGGTATGCGACATCGAGGTCGAAGTGCGCGGCGAGCCGCGGCGATGATGGATTCGAATGAATTTGGACTGGGCGCATTTGCGACGGCGATTCTGCTGCTGCTGCATCCGGAGCGAGTTTCCGGCGGAGAGACGCTGATGATCGATGCGAGTGGGGATGAGTATTCGCTGCATGGCAACGGCGAATTCACGCGGGTTCCGCTCTTTGATTTTGGCCTTTCGGGGCTGGAGTTCAGCATCTTTCATCGGGATCGTGCGCGGGGAATGTGGAGCACGCCGTCGGGCTTTGTGGTGCAGGTTGTGGCGTGAGGCAGTTTGCCGGAAACCTTCGTCGCGGGTGATCATCTTCTTGAGCGAGCGATGGCTCCAGGGAGAAAGAACGATGGACGCGAAGGAACTGCACAGGCACAAGAAGGCGGATGTGGAAGGGATGCTGGAGGCGATTGCGCATCGTTGGAGTCCGCGCGCCTATGCTGACCGAGTGGTAGAGAGGGCAGAGCTGAAGCTGGTGCTGGAGGCGGCGCGCTGGGCTGCTTCGAGCAGCAACGGGCAGCCGTGGCGGTTTCTGGTGGGGCAAAAAGGCGATGCGACGTATGAACGGATTGCAGCAACGCTGGTGCCGTTCAACCAGGCATGGGCGCTGAGCGCGCCGGTGCTGATGCTGGCCTTTGCCGCAGGAAAGACACCGCACGGGCGCACAAATCACTATGCGATGTTTGATCTGGGCCAGGCGGTAGCGCAGATGGCAGTGCAGTCGGTGGCGCTTGGGTTGGCGACCCATGCCATGGGCGGGTTTGATCGCGAGGCGGCACAAAGGCTGATTGGCCCGGCAGAGGATTTTCTGCCCGGTGTGGTGATTGCGCTGGGCTATGCGGGAGATCCCGAGAGCCTGACGGATGCTGATCTGCGCGCACATGAGCTGGACCGGCGCGAACGCAAGCCGCTGGCAGAGATTGCACTGAGCGAGCCGGGCAAGCCGGTCGTGTTTTGAGCCGCTTGGGCAAGCAGCAGGCAGCGGAGACGGACCGGAGATGACAAGACGAAAGCGAGCGGCAGGCAGCGGCAGGCGACACTCCCGTGGCGGCAACTGGGGGCTGCGATGGGTGGGCGGTGGCGCGCTGATAGTCGCAGCCGTGCTGGGATGGGCCGTGCTGGCTCGGCAATTTGCTCCGCAGGGAGACGCCGGCGCGGGTCACGTGGATGTGCTGGTGGTGCTGGGAACGCCGACGAATCAGGATGGTGATCCAAGCGCCGCCATGCTGGATCGTGTGAACGAAGCGGTGGCTGAATACGAGCGTGGAGTCTCGTCGCGGATCTTGTTTACCGGCGGGGCAGCGCACAATCGTTTTGTGGAGGCGGACGCGATGGCGCGCGCGGCCGAGGCGGATGGCGTGCCGCAGTCGGCGATCTATCGGGAGCGCGCGGCGCAGAATACCATGCAGAATCTGAGCTATTCGCTGGCCTTGGCGCAGGCGAAGGGGTGGCGATCGATGGAGGTGATCAGCAGCCCGGCGCATCTGCCCCGCGTTCGAATCATGCTGGCAGCGTTCGACGCAAACGGCGTTCGGTGGCGGGTTCATGCCGCGCCGGAGGTGGATACGCCTGCGTATTATCGTGAACTTGCCCCAGCGGTGGAAGTGCTGAAGATGGCGCATTTTCTGCTGTGGCCCCATTGACCCGGGGCATGGCACGGAATCGCAGGACCTGGGACTGTCGCAGGTGCAGCACTGGTTCGCGCCCAGTTTGAGCGGCATGAGCGTGCGCGGTGGAGTTGGACGAAAGTGGCAGCAGGATGAAGGCAGGATCTCTCAGTCGTGGCCTTTTGTCTCTGCGTGGAGCGACCTGGGCTGGTCGGCGATCTTCTGCAACTGTTCGAGGTCCGTCACGGTGATGCGATGTCCGTGGATGGAGATTGCGTTCTGTTGCACCATGCGCTGGAGGCTGCGCGTGACCACCTCACGCACGGAGCCAAGCCGGGAAGCGATCTGACTGTGAGAAAGCGGAAGCGAAAATGAGTCTCCGTTGCGCAGTTGGGGACGGGTCTTTGTGGCTGTTTCCAGCAGCAGGGAAGCCAGACGCTGACCCACATCGTGAAGCGCGAGCCGCTCGGCCAAACCGGAGACCTGGCGCAGTCGCGAGGCCATCATGCGCAGTGCCTGGAGCGCGGCTGGCGGGTGCTGCAGGAGGAATTCCAGCACATCCGCGCTGGCAAGGAAAAGAATCTCTGCATCGGTTTCGGCAATTGCGGTGGACGGATACGGTCCACCATCGAGGACGGCGACCTCGGCCAGCATTCCGCCCTCAGTTTCAACGTGAATGGTCTGCTCACGCCCTTCAAGATTGACGCGCACCGCGCGAACGGCTCCGCGGACAACAACAAACAGGCCCTGAGGAGTGTCACCGGCGGCGAAGAGGATATCGCCGGCTGCAATGCTGCGTTCCCGCGCTTGACTTGCCAGCTTGAGCAGCGTGTCCGTGTCGAGGCCGCGGAAGATGGCGGCCCGCGAGAGAAGCTCGGCTTTCTGTTGAGGGGTCATGAGGAAACCTGCTGCCCGGAACGGGGGATTGTAGTGCTGTGGGTTGCGGTGACTCAAGTCACTGTCTTCGGTGTTTCTTCAGCCTACCATCGGTGTGATACAGGAGGTTCCAATATGTCCATTCCATTGCAGGATGCATCGATACAAGAGATTCCACGAGAAAAGCTGACCGCAGAAACCCAGGTGCGAGAGATCGTGCTGGAAACGCCGAGCGCCATTCCGCTGCTGGAGAAGCTTGGGATCGACTATTGCTGCGGCGGAGCGCGTTCACTGGCCGCCGCGTGTGACGCGAAAGGGCTGGAGATTGCCGCTGTTCTGGAAGCGCTGGCTGGCCTGCGGCAGCAACAGGCGCCAGCGCAGGAATCGTGGAGCACGGCGCCGCTCCCGGATCTGATTCGTTATGTGGTGGAGCATCATCATGCCTTTGCACGGAAGCAGATGGAGATGATTCTGCCACTGGCGGAGAAAGTGGCGAAGCGACACGGGGCGAAATATCTCGACCTGCCAGTGATTGCCGAGCGGCTGAGCGCGCTGGGCGCAGAGCTGGCACATCACTTTGCCTGTGAAGAAAATATTCTCTTCCCGGCGATTCTGCGTCTGGATGCGGGGCACTCACCCCTGTTTCCGCCACTCTTTGGCGATATTCGCCAGCCGATGGAGAGGATGCTTCGCGACCACGACCAGACGGGCGAGGAACTGCGGGCGTTGCGCGCGTTGACGAACGATTTGCAACCACCGGAAGAGGCATGTTTCAGTTGGCGCGCACTGTATCGCGCGATTTCGGAACTGGAACGCGACCTGCATCAGCATATTCATCTGGAAAACAACATTCTGTTTCCACGCGCTCAGCAACGCGTAGAAGGAGCGGCATGAAAGCGGCAGAAATTTCGCAACGAGAAACAGCGCCGATCACGGGCGCGACGGCGGAATCGGCAAGTCAGCGACTGGTGATTGCGTTTACGGTGTCAGGACTGCTTTTTCTGCTGTTGCCGGGGACGTTTCTGGGCGTGTGGAATCTGATCGGAATCGCGCGGGAACAGACGCTTGTGACCATTGCGCCGGCCTGGATTCAGGCGCATGGTCAGGCGCAGATCTTTGGCTGGGTCGGCTCCTTCATCCTGGGAATCGGCTACTATTCTCTGACGAAGATGAAAAGCCAGCGCGGATTTCCGGTGGTCTCCGGGTGGCTGACCTGGTGGGCATGGACGGGCGGCGTTTTGCTTCGCTGGCTGGGTGGAATCACGGGTTGGCACTGGAGAGTGCTGCTGCCGTTGGGAGCGCTGCTGCAACTGATCGGATTTCTGATCTTCTGGCGAGCGGTTCGCCGACATCGCCCGGCGGCTTCCGAAGTCGAGTCTGCCGCGATGCCCGCGTGGATGATGGCGGTGGTTTTTGGAACGGCGATGCTGTTTGTGGTGCTTGCGGCGCAGCTTGTGGTGTTGGGTCGAGTGGCGCTGACCGCCTCCGTGCCGGCATTGCCGCACGTGCTGGATCAACAGCTTGTGGTACTGGTGGTGTGGGGCGTTCTGGTTCCCACCATCTGGGGATTCAATGCGCGCTGGTTACCGATCTTTGCAGGGTTTGACCAGGCCAATGGACGCGAGCTGAGGATAGCCTGCGTGCTGGTCGCGGCGGGTATTCTGGCGACATTTCTGCCGTGGCTGGGAATCTCGGCGTGCTTGCTGCTGACGGCTGCGGTTCTCTCGATTGACGCTCTTCGTGTATGGGATGCTGCGGTGCAACCGGCCAGGTTGCAGGGCATCTCCGCAGGGTTTCCACACTTTATCCGATGGGCGTATGCGTGGCTTGTGATCTCCTGTCTGCTGAACGCGCTGGCCGTAGTGCAGGATCGATCCGGAGGCATCTGGGGCGCGAGCCGTCATGCACTGACGGTGGGGTTTGTTGCGGGAATGGTCTTTGCCATTGGTCCGCGCATCCTGCCTGCGTTCTGCGGAATGCGTGTGCTTTGGAGTTCGAGGCTGATGACGGCATCGGTGGTACTGCTGGAGGTGGGTTGCGCGTTGCGCGTGACGATGGAGCCGCTGGCCTATGAGCATCTGTGGTCGTCGGCGTGGCGGCTTTTGCCGCTCTCAGCATTCATTGAGCTTGCAGCGGTCTCCGTCTTTGCGCTGAACCTTTTTGCAACTCTGCTGCAACCGCCTGCGCACCTGTCAAAACAGACAGTGTGATGAGGCTACCTGGAGGATTCACCTGGGGTGCGATATGCGGGAGATTGGCTCGCAGCCGCAGGACTGTCGGACAATCAGCTCCGTGGGCAAGACGATGCGGGAAGGCATGCGTCCTGTGCCATTGCCTACACGCAGGCTGTCAATGAGCATCCGGGTTGCGTGGCGGCCCAGCTCAGCTGCCGGCTGGCGAACTGCGGTGAGCGGAACCGCCAGCAGGGAGGCCAGGTCAAAATCGTCGAAGCCGATGATGGCGACCTGCTGCGGAATCCGAATCTCTTCCCGTTTCAAAGTCGTTAGCACGGCAACCGAGGTGACGTTGTTGAGGGCGAAGATGGCGGTCGGCGGTTTGGGAGAGCGGAGCGCGGCGATCACTTTGGGGCCAATGGCTACGCCGCGATTGACGAGCAGATGCTGCGGCTGCAAACCGGCATCCTGCATCGCTTTTTTGAAGCCGTCAATGCGCTGGCTGATCGAGTTGTACTCGCGGTCGTAGCCCACGCAGAGGATGCGTTGATGGCCGTGGTCGATGAGGTGATTGGTGGCGCGCCAAGCGCCTTCAACGTTCTCCACCATGACTTCGCCGACATCAATGCCGGCAAACGTGCGGTCGATCATGACGACCGGCATTCCGTTACGACGCAACTCCTGTAGCTGTTCGAGGGAGTTCTCGCTGGAAGGCACGATCAGAATGCCGGCGATGTTGCGGGAGCGCATCTGCGAGAGCTCTTCGGCCTCGACGTTGCGATTGGCCTCGCAGGCGAAGAGCATGGTCATGTAGCCCTGCTCGGCAGCGACCTGCTGCACGGCGTGCGCGCACTGGGAAAAGAAGGGGTCGCTGAGACTGGGCACGATCAGCCCGATGGTTCTGGACGTGCGGCCTTTGAGCGTGCGTGCCGCTTCGTTGGGCTGATAGTTCAGCCGCGCAATGGCTTCTTCGACACGCTGGATCATCTCGGGGCTGACATGCTTCTTTCCGTTGATGACGCGAGAGACCGTCATGGTGCCGACACCGCAGGCGCGAGCCACATCGGCGATGGTGACGACGGAACGTGAGCGGATGGACATTCGCATCTATACTAACCTGCCCGGAGCGAAATGGTGGAATCAATTTGAAACGCCACCAGGCTGGAGCAGCAGTTCTGAGAACGATATCACAGTGACGTAATCATGCGCGCTTGGCTCCTGCATTGGGGACGTGAAAGCACCGTGAAATACCATTCGAATGTAGCGATGTAAGTCTTTATTAATAAGAATGATGTAGTGATATCGCGCAGATTTCCTGATCCGCAAAAGGTGGAGGCGCGAAAAAAAGATTGACAGAGATGGAAAAACTCAGCTATAACATGTCGGACTGATAACGATATCAATATGTATCAGCGTACTCAGAGTTTGCACCTGAGGAAGTGATGGTTGCGGGTGCAGTGCAGATCTTGAGTGCTTTTTGTGGAGGCTCCTATGAAACGAATTTTGCTAGCCATAACGATGCTTTGCCTGACACTGACGGCGATTGCGCAAAGCCCAACCGGTACCATCCGCGGCACGGTCCTGGACACATCCGGCGCAGCTATCGCGGGTGCGACGATCACCATCACCAATGTGCCGACGAACGAGGTGCGAACGACGACCTCCGACTCTCAGGGTCGCTATATCTTCAACTTTGTCCAGCCTTCGGAGTACACGGCTGTGGCGACGGCTTCGGGATTTGAATCGGTGAAGCAGGACCATATCATCATCCGAATCTCTGTGGGCACACCGATTGATTTTCGAATGCCGGTCAGCAAGGTGACGCAGCAGGTGGAGGTGGACAGTACGACGCCTCCGCTCGAGGTGGACTCGTCGAGTTTGAACACGGTGATTCCCGGGCGGACGATTCTGGACCTGCCGTTGAATGGGCGCAATCCCACTTCGCTTGAGGTGTTGGTGCCGGGCGTGAACACGACGGGCAACGCGTCGACGCCGCATATCGCCGGCTCGCGCAATGCGAACAACGAAGAGCAGATCGACGGCATGACCAACATCCTGCCGGAGAACAACGTGGGCAACAACTCGACAGCGTACACGCCTATTGTGGATTCGGTGCAGGAGTTCAACGTGCAGACGAGTGTGCTGCCAGCGCAATACGGTCGGTTCTCCGGCGGCGTCATCAGCCTGGTAACGCGATCTGGAACGAACGATTTCCACGGCAGCCTGTTTGATTTCACGCAGACCAATGCGCTGTATGCCAAGCCGTATTTCTCCTCGGGTCCGGTGCCGAGTTCGCACTTGTATCAGTACGGTGGCGTGATCGGCGGTCCGATCTGGATTCCGCATGTGTACGATGGGCACAACAAGAGCTTCTTCTTCTTTGCCTTTGAAGACTCGAAGAATTCGGTGGCGCAGACTGAGCTGGATTCGGTGCCAACGGCGGCGGAACGGACCGGAGATTTTTCCGCGTTGAGCACGGTAATCTACAACCCTTATTCGGCAACGCTGCAACCGGATGGCACGTATGTGCGTCAGGCGTTTCCGGGCAACAAAATCCCCATGGGCATGATCAGTCAGGTGGCGTCGGCGGCGATTCAGTATTACCCCATGCCCAATACGGGGCCTGCCGGGGCGCAGTTCAACAACTACACGGCGAATGGTACGTCGGTGAACAACTACTATCACTTTGATCTGCGGCTGGATCACGACTTTGGTACGCGAGATCACAGCTTTGTGCGCTTCTCGCATATCAACAATCCGAACACTCCGTTCAGCGACTACAACAGTGCAGCATCGCAGGGTTATGGCGGCCCATCGATTTCGACGGCGTACAGTGCTTCGATCGATAACTCGATCACGCTTTCGCCCTCGTTGATTCTGGATCTGCGCGGCGGGTTCAGCCGCTCGACCTATGTGCGCGCCACCTTCGGCCAGCCGTTTGATCTGGCGAGTCTGAAATTTCCCAACTCGTATCTGACGGTGGCGGATCGCGAACCGAATGTCTTTCCGCAGTTTCAGTTGAATCAGGGCTACTCAGGAGTGGGTTCGGGTGGTTATGTGCCGCTGCAGGAAGATCCGTCGGCGGTCGATATCGATCCCAGCATCGTGAAGGTGTACAAGGGCAACTCGATCACGGTGGGTGGCGAGTGGCGTAAGCTCTTTCTGAACTTCTATCAGTATGGTTACCCGTCGGGTCAGTTCGGCGGCATCGGGCAGGACTGGACGGAGAAGACGGTCAACAACTTTGACGGGTCGGGCGACTCGTTTGCGACGATGTTGCTGGGTCTTTCCGATTATGGCCAGATCACCCACGACATCTCACTGGCCACCTCCAGCGCATACGCCGCGGCCTACATTCAGGATGATTATCAGGCGGCGCCGAATCTGACGTTTAACCTTGGCCTGCGCTGGGATGTGGATATTCCGCGCACGGAACGACACAACCGGCTGGATTACTGGGATAACAGTCTGCCCTCCCCCATAGCGGCACAGATTCCCTCGAATGCCTGTTTGCACTGTGGTGACTTGGTGGGCCAGATGGTCTTTGTGGGTACGCCAGAGAGCAAGTATGGACGGCATCAGGGACCGACGCAATGGAAGGATTTTGCGCCGCGTGTTGGATTTGCCTGGAGTCCGGATACCAAAACGGTGGTACGCGGCGGCTACGGGATTATCTTCCAGCCGTCGGAGATGCAGGCCGCCGGCACGACAGGCGGAGCGGGTACGGATGGCTTCACCAGCCAAACGGGCTTCAATTTTACGTTGAATAATCAGCAGACGGTTGCAACAACCTTTGACAATCCCGCCCCCGGTGGATTCAATCTGCCGCAGGGTGTGGCGGGTGGTCCGAACACCTTTCTGGGGCTTGGCATCGCCGATACGTTCTTTGATACCTATCGGAATCCGTACTCGATTGAAGGCAATCTGAATGTCCAGCGGTCGATTACGCCCAGCACGGTGGTCGAAGTCGGCTACATCTATAACGCTGGTCACTTCCTGATCAACGGCGACCCGGGTGTGCCGTTTTCTCAGGTGGATCCGTCGTATCTGAGCCTGGGCAACAAGCTGCTGGCCAGTGCGCCGAACCCATTCTACGGAGTGATTACGACGCCTGGCTCGCCGTTTACGTCGCAGACGGTTCCGTATGACTATCTGCTGCGGCCCTACCCGCAATATAACGGCGTCTCCAGCTATCGCAAGGCAGATTCCGGCTCGCACTACAACGCAATCACCGTCAAGGTGGACAAGCGTTACAGCAACGGTTTCTCGCTGCTGATCGCCTTCACCGGTTCGAAGCTCATGGATAACGCAGCCAGCGTCGTCAGCTACCTGGGACCAACGAGTCAGACGTACGCTAACCAGTACAACCCCAAGGCCGAGTTTGGTTTGTCTTCACAGGATATTTCGCGGACCTTTGTGGCCGGATATGTGTATGACCTGCCGTTTGGCCGCGGAAAGATGTTCCTGAACCATGGCAGTACGCTGGTGAATGCGCTGGTGAGCGGATGGCAGACCAACGGCATCGTGCAGTGGGATACTGGAACGCCCGTGGTGCTGGGCGCGGTGAACAACGAGACCGGGTTGCTGGGATTTGGCCAGCGACCGAACGAGGCGCCGGGTGACCCGAATATCTCGCATCCGACACGCCAGAAGTGGTTCAACACCAGCCTGTTCTCCCAGCCGGCGCCGTTCACGATTGGCAACGCTCCGCGCGTGCTGCCCAATGTGCGTGTGCCGGGCTATGTGGATGCTGATTTGTCGGCGTTCAAGAACAACTACTTCGGGCCGAACGAGCGATTCAATGTGCAGCTTCGGCTGGAGGCTTTCAACGCGTTCAACCACCCCATCTTCAATGGGCCGGATGCAGGCGTGAACGACGGCACCTTTGGTCAGATCAACTCGCAGTCAAACACGGGCCGCGAAGTGCAACTGGCGGCAAAGTTCATCTTCTGACCTTCCAGAAGGTTTTCAGGCCGGGTGGAGCGTTGCTCCATCCGGCCTTTTTTCGCTTGCCGGGGGAGTTGCGCAGGGGTTAAATGTGGCAGCTTGCCAGGCCGCGCTTTTCCAGGTAGCGCTGGTGATATTCCTCGGCGCGCCAGAAGGTCTGCGCCGGTTCGACCCGTGTGACGATGCGCTTGGGAGCAAAGCGACCGGAGGCATTCAGCTCGGCGATTTTTGCCTCGGCCAGCGCCTTTTGCGTCGGGTCGTGAAAAAAGATTGCCGAGCGGTATTGCGTGCCCCAGTCCGGCCCTTGTCGATTCATCTGCGTGGGATCGTGCAGGGCAAAGAAGGCATCCAGAAGCTGGCCGTAGGGGACGCGTGTCGGATCAAATTCCAGCTCGACCACCTCCGCATGGCCGGTTCGATCGGTGCAGACATCCTTATAGGTGGGAGCCTCGGTAGCACCGCCCTCGTAACCCACGGCTGTGGCGGTGACGCCGGGAATTTGTGCAAACGCTGCTTCGACACCCCAGAAGCATCCCGCGCCAAAAGTCGCCTTTTCCATATGAATCCTCCTGCTGGCTCTATCCTAATCGGAACCTTGCGGCATTGCACGGTGGCGGTCTGGCTGAAGCGCAGAAGCTGGCGATTGATGAGTCGGCGTTCCGTGCAGCGGTGGTCAGGATGGATGCGACAGGTAGATTCTCCTGCGGGGAATGACCACCAGGAAAGTGAAGGCAAGACGCAGGAAAGCGAAGGCCGGAGCGACAGCGGTAGCGGTTTCGGAGGTGCGGGAAGTGCGCTGCTGGTAGAATACAATTGCGGGGTTGCGTGGTCAGAGGGCGCGATCCGGCGCTTCTGTTCGCGCGATGAGCCGGACAAAACCTGTTGTGCAGCGATTGCCGTGTGGCGTTGGCTGTGCAGCGCCCGTTGCGCAGCCTCAGAGTGCAGGCTGCGAGGCCGGATTTGCCGGGCAGCGGGGATCGAGACGAACAACCGATCCGGCAGTGGTGTGTGAGTGCGCGCCTGCCTGTGTGAACCGGAGAAGGAAATTTCTTTTGAGCCAGACAATTCGTAATATCGCTATCATCGCCCACGTAGACCACGGCAAGACGACGCTGGTCGATGCCATGCTTCGCCAGTCCGGAACGTTTCGCGCCAATGAGCAGGTGGCCGACCGCGTGATGGACTCCAACGACCTGGAGCGTGAGCGCGGGATCACGATTCTGGCCAAGAACACGGCCATTTTCTATGGCGGAGGCAAGATCAACATCATCGACACGCCGGGCCACGCCGACTTTGGTGGCGAGGTGGAGCGCGGGTTGAAGATGGTGGATGGCGTGATGCTGCTGGTGGATGCGGCGGAGGGTCCGCTGCCGCAGACGCGCTATGTGCTGGCCAAGGCGCTGGAAGCAAAGCTGAAGCCGATTGTGGTGATCAACAAGATTGACCGTCCCGATGCACGCGCACAGGAGGTTTTGAACGAGGTCTATGACCTGTTCATCGACCTCGACGCCGAAGAAGAGCAGTTGGATTTTCCGGTGCTCTATACGGTGGCCAAGACAGGCACGGCGACCACCGATCTCCAGACGCCGGGAACAGACCTGGAGCCGTTGTTTCAGGCGATTGTGAAGACGATTCCTGCGGCGACGGGCGACCCGGAAGCTTCCTTGCAGATTCTGGTGACGAATCTTGATTACTCGGAGTACTTTGGACGAATTGCGATTGCGCGCGTCTTTCAGGGCACACTGAATGTGGGCGACGAGGTGGCGGTTTCACGGCGCGATCTGAGCCTGATGAAGACGAAGATCACCAAGCTGTTTACCTTTGCCGGGCTGAAGCGGACGGAGACGGCGACGACGGAGATTGGCGATATTGTGGCGATTGCCGGGGTGGAGGGAATCACCATCGGAGAGACGATCACAAGCCTGACGAATCCGGCTCCGCTGCCGCTGATCGTGATCGACGAGCCGACGATCGCGATGCAGTTTTCGGTGAACAATTCGCCCTTTTGCGGCAAGGAAGGTTCGCTGGTGACGAGCCGGAATCTGCGTGAGCGCCTGGATCGGGAGCTGCTGACGAATGTCTCGATTCGCGTGGAAGAGGCGGATTCGCCGGACAGCTTCAAGGTGCTGGGCCGCGGAGAGATGCAGCTTGGCGTGCTGATTGAGATGATGCGCCGCGAGGGATTTGAGCTGAGCGTGGGCCGACCGGAGATTGTGACCAAGACGGTGGACGGCGTGCGCATGGAGCCGGTGGAGCATGTAACGATCGACGTTCCGGAGGAGTATACGGGCGTGGTGATCGAGAAGCTGGGGCCGCGCAAGGGTGAGATGACCAAGATGCACAACCACGGTTCGGGGCGCGTACGGATGGAGTTTCGTGTACCCAGCCGAGGAATTATCGGGCTGCGCAGCGAGATGCTGACGGAGACGCGCGGAACCATTGTGATGAACACGCTGTTTGATGGCTATATGCCGTATCAGGGGGAGATTCCGCAGCGGCCGTCAGGGGTGCTGATCAGCGATCGGCAGGGCGTGACGACGACGTATTCGTTGCACGGCTTGCAGGATCGCGGAGTGCTGTTTTTGGGCGCGGGCGTCGATGTTTATGAGGGAATGATTGTCGGCGAGCACTCGCGGGACAACGACCTGGACGTGAACGTGGTGCGCGAGAAGAAGCTGACGAATATGCGCGCCTCAAGCGCGGACGATGCACTGCGACTGGCCCCGCATCGGCTGATGAATCTGGAGCAGGCGATCGAGTTCATCGCCGAGGACGAACTGGTGGAGGTGACGCCGAAGAATCTGCGGCTGCGCAAGAAGATTCTGCAGGCGAACCAGCGCCCGAAGCGACGCAACGACTGAGAAGAGTCGCGCGAGTCTGAGGGGCGTTCGATTGTGGTACGTTCCAGAGAGACGCACTCGGTTCGCAGGGCAACCAATGACAGAGTCCAGCTCCAAACCGGTATTTCCTGTCGGTCCGCAGGAGGCCTCTGCGCTCCCGGCTCGCCGTGGGAGCGTGGCGGCCGTGCCGCGATGGCTTCGGCAGACGGAACTGATGATTGCGGTGCTGGTGCGGCTGTATCTGGGGCTGGCGCTGTGCTTTGTGCCTTGGTTTCGCCCGCTGTGGGACAACAATCCGCTGTTTCTGCACGTATCTGCGATGCTGCCGTTTTTGACAAGCGGCGCGGTGCGGGGGGTGGTCTCCGGGCTGGGGCTGTTGAATCTGTGGCTGGCTCTCGATGGGGCAATTCGTTCGTCCAAGGAGTGGGAGCGGTAGCGGAGAGGTCGCCGAAGGTGTGCTGGAACGGGTAGACTATTCTGTCGCATCGGTTCGAGCTGCGACTCCGCACGAACAACCTGGAAATGGAGCCGAAGAATGGCAGAGCAGCAACAGCCGACGCCACTGGAACGGGCGCCGCTGGCCTATGAAAATCCGGAGTTTGTGAATAGCCCGGAGGGTCGGCTGATTCGAATTCTGGCCGAGTATACGGAGCCGCTGGCGCGATTTCGTCGAGAACGGATTCAGGACACGATTGTTTTCTTTGGTTCGGCGCGATTCCACAGCCGCGCGGAGGCAGACCGGGCGCTGGAGCTGCTGGACAATACCGGCTCGGCGCAACTGGCTCCGCCGGAAGAGCAGCCGGCGACAGCCCTGTCAATTGAAGAAGGTTCCGCGAGCGAATTGCAGCGGCACCGGGCCGTGGCGGCGGTGGAGATGGCGCGTTACTACGAAGATGCGCGCAGACTGGCCGGGATGGTGACGCGATGGGCCGCGACGGTGCCGTCGAATCCACCGGGAAGGCATCGGTTTGTGATTACCTCAGGCGGTGGACCGGGGATTATGGAAGCAGCCAATCGCGGCGCGTATGAGGCGGGTGGCAAGTCGATTGGGCTGAATATCCGGCTGCCGTTTGAGCAGCATCCGAACCCGTATATTACCCCGGAGCTGAACTTCGAGTTTCACTACTTCTTCATGCGGAAGCTGTGGTTTGCCTATCTGGCGAAGGCGCTGGTGGTCTTTCCCGGTGGATTTGGGACGCTGGACGAGATGTTTGAGCTGTTGACGCTGTCGCAGACCCACAAACTGGCCAAAAAGATGACGGTGGTGATCTATGGGTCAGAGTACTGGAAGCGTGTGATCAACCTGAATGCCCTGGTCGATTGCGGATCGATTTCGCCAAGGGATGTCGAGCTTTTCCAGTTTGCCGATACGCCAGAAGAGGCGTTTGCGATGCTGCGGGATGGGTTGACGGCAAATCATCTTTCAGCAGAGCCTGTTGCTTCGGCAGAACCGGCCATCCAAATCGAAGCATTTCTTGGTCCGGAATTTGCCAAAACCAACGTATAGTGGACGATAGGACTCGGTCGCAGGCTGGGAAGTTGTGAGTGTCAGAATGTCGGAGAGACCCGAAAAATACGTACTTAGTCCGGCTAAAGTCCGGAGAAACGCTGCGATTGAACGGAAATTCGCGGGGTTTTCACGGTCTGTTGATGAGTGGACGGCGATACTGAAACCGCAGATTGAGCGGATCAGGAGGACGACCGACCCTATGCCATCAACCTCGATCTCATATCTTTGGCGCGACCCTCGCCCCGTTGAAAAATACTCAACAGGCGTTTCGCTGCACAGCCACACGAACCAGTCGCAGGAGACGCTTTCCTTTGTGGCGGACTGGACGGCGCAATATGGGTTTGTGCGTCCGCTGATGCGATATCTGGATCGGCGATCGTGGGATCGTCATGGCATCCGCATTGACTGGCTGCGCAGCTACTGGACGCCGCCGCTGACGCCCAAGCTGGCGTGGGATCTGGAAAGCGGCCAGATCGAAAAGCTGGGGCTGCGCTCGCTGGTCTCCATCACGGATCATGACGACATTCGCGCACCGTTGATGTTGCGGACGATGGACCGTTCGCAGCATGTGCCGATCTCGGTCGAGTGGTCGGCACCCTATAGTGAGGTGCAGTCGTTTCACATCGGTGTGCATAATCTGCCAAGTGCGCGAGCGGCGGAGTGGATTGCCAGGTTGAACGCGTTTACGGCGAATCCGGCGGACGAACAACTGGGCGAGATTCTGGCGGAACTGAATCAGGAACGCGATGTGCTGGTGGTGTTGAACCATCCGATGTGGGATTTGTATCTGATCGGGCGGGATCGCCATAACTTTCTGGCGAATGAGTTTCTGCTGAAGTACGGCAACTATTTTCACGCACTGGAGCTGAACGGGCTGCGGAACTGGGCGGAGAATCGCGCGGCGCGGCGGCTGGCCGAGCAGTGGAATATGCTGCTGGTGGCGGGCGGCGACCGGCATGGCGTGGAAGCGAACGCGAACATCAACCTGACGAATGCGAGCAGCTTCACGGAGTTTGTGCACGAGGTGCGCTACGAGCGGCGCAGCGAGGTGCTCTTCATGCCGCAGTATGCTGAGCCGTGGAAGATGCGCATTCTGCAATCGACGATCGATGCGATACGGGATTTTCCAGAGTTTCCCCTGGGTTCGCAGTGCTGGGATGATCGCGTCTTTCATCCGGATGCCAGCGGCGAGATTCGCCCGTTGAGCGCGATCTGGCCGCGGGGTCAGGCACCGCGCTCGATGCGGATGATTCTGGCAACGGCACGGTCGCTGGGTCGGCGTCCGCTCAGCTCGAGTCTGCGCTATGCGTGGAGTGATGCCGACGAGCTGCGCTTTGAACTGGGCGAGCGCGAGACGGCCTAAGAAGCCGTCGCGGAGAAACAGCAATCTCTGGTCAGGGAAGTATCCGGGAAGTATCCACCAAGGCCCGAACCGCAGGGGCGCAGGGTTTGTGCGCCTGTTTGCAGCCATCAGGAGTCCGCAATGTCTTCTCTCTCCCTCACCGCGCAGTTGCCGCGCGTGGCGTATTTCCCTGATTCGTTTCATGAGGTGAATGGAGTGGCGCATACCAGTCGCCACTTTGAAGCCTTTGCGCGAAGGCGAAATCTGCCGTTTCTGTGTGTGCGAGCCGGGGAGCGCAGCCCGGCGCTGCGGCGAGAAGGCAATGTGTGGACTCTGGAGCTGCCGCGCGGGGTGCTTTCATTTGCACTGGAGAAAGATCTGAGCTTCGATCCGGCGTATGCTCGCCACATTCCGGCGATTGGCGACGTGCTGGAAGAGTTTGCGCCAACGCTGGTCCACATCACCGGGCCGAGCGAACTGGGAATGCTGGGCGCGGCGGTGGCCGCGCAGCATGGTTTGCCGTTGGCGGCAAGCTGGCACACGAATGTGCACGAGTATCTGGCGCGGCGATCGGAGTGGCTATTTAAGCTGTTGCCAGGCGAGCAGCCGCGCACGGCGAGCCGCATGGTGGAAGAGTGGACGCTGGCGGCGACTGCGCAATTGTATGCACGGGCGCAGGTGCTGTTCGCGCCGAGCGAGGCGCTGTGTGAGCAGTTGACCGGGCTGACCGGACGACCATGCCATCGTATGCCGCGCGGCGTGGATACGAGCCTGTTCACTCCGGCGCGGCGGCGGCGCCAGTCGGAAGCTTTCACGCTGGGGTTTGTGGGTCGGCTGTCGGTGGAGAAAAACGTGGCGTTGCTGGCGGCGATTCACGATCAGCTTCATGCAGCCGGGCTGCGGGATATTCGGTTTGTGGTGGTGGGCCAGGGAAGCGAAGAGGCGATGCTGCGCGAACGGATGCCGGATTCGGAGTTTGCCGGCGTGTTGCGCGGTGAGGCGCTGGCGGCAGCATACGCGGCGATGGACCTGTTTGTATTTCCGTCGCATACCGATACCTTTGGCAATGTGGTGCTGGAGGCGTTGGCCTCAGGAGTGCCGACGGTTGTGACGCCGGATGGCGGCCCGGCGACGATTGTGCGCGAGGCAGCGCGTGTAGTGGGAGGACCGGTGGGATGCATTGCGCCGGATGCGGAATTTGCAGCGGCGGTTGAAGCGCTGGTGGAAGGTCCGGAGCGGCTGGCGGTGATGCGGGCCAATGCGCGCAGGTTTGCGCTGACAGCCACCTGGGATGCGGTCTTCGAGGGCGTGTATGAGGGCTACGGCGATGCGCTGCGAGGGGAAGCGGGGAACCGTGTGGAAGCGATGCCGGTGAGCGAAGCGACGGCGCGGCTCAGCGCATGAAGTCCAGGGCGCGGGCGATGTAACCTTTGAGTTCGGCGCGTGGAACGACGGCGTCGAGGAAGCCATGTTCGAGCAGGAACTCTGAGCGCTGGAAGCCTTCGGGGAGCTTCTGGCGGATGGTCTGCTCGATGACGCGCGGTCCGGCGAAGCCGATGAGCGCGCCAGGTTCAGCGATGTTGAGGTCGCCGAGCATGGCAAAGCTGGCGGTGACGCCGCCGGTGGTCGGGTCGGTGAGCACGCAGAGGTAAGGCAGGCCCAGGTCGTCCATTTGCGCCAGGCCGGTGGCGATCTTGGCCAGTTGCATGAGGCTGACAACGCCCTCCATCATGCGCGCGCCGCCGGAAGCGGCAAGAATGATGAGCGCGCTGCGCGTCTCCAGGCAGCGGTCGATGGCGCGGGCGATGGTCTCACCCACAACCGCGCCCATGCTGCCGCCGATGAAGCTGTATTCCATGGCGCTGACGACGACCGGATGCGGGCCGATGTGTCCAACGGCGTTGACGATGGCGTCGCGCAGGCCGGTCTGATGCTGGGCAGCGGCGAGACGTTCACGGTAGGGCTTGCGATCGACAAACTGAAGCGGATCGGTGGATTCAAGATTCCCATCGACGAGGGTGTAACCCGGCTCCAGCAGATGGGCAATGCGCTCTCGCGCACCCATCTTGAAGTGGTAGCCGCACTTGGGACAGACGTTCAGATTCGCTTGAATGTCGGCCTTGAAGAGAATCTGGCGGCAGCCGTCGCATTTGGTCCACAGACCTTCCGTGCGGACGCGTGACTCTTCGCTTTCCGCCGCACCCTCTACGCTGGAATCTGCTCGCTTGAACCAGGACATAACCTACCCATTGTACCGGACGAACGGCCCGGGCCGACGTCAGCGTCGCAGATAGGCGTCGGTTCCGTTGAGCCAGTCGGCGCGAGGTGGCTGGAAGATGTCGAGATCGACGGTGTCTTCGAGGGCGAAGGCTTCGTGTGGAAGGTTGGGCGGGATGCAAAGCACTTCGCCGGCGCGAACGGTAACTTCACGGTCATCGAAGACGAAACGGAGCGCGCCGGAGAGGATGTAGGTGATCTGTTCGTTGGGATGGCTATGACGAGGCACGTGCGCGTCCTTTGCGAGCAGGATGCGAGCGAGCATGGTATCGGTGCCGACGACGAAGTGGCGATCAATGCCGGTCTTCATGGGTTCGAGCGGCAGGTCGCTCCAGCGGTAGTGTTGTGCCTGGTCCATGTGCCTTCTCCTGATCTTCAGTATTCGATGCCGCGCTGGGCAAGAATGCCTTTCTGGTAGGCGTGCTTGACCTCGCGCATCTCGGTGACGGTGTCTGCGATCTCGACAAGCGAAGGGTGGGCGTTGCGCCCGGTAAGGATGACGTGGACCATCTCCGGGCGAGCGAGCAGCGCTTCGACGACGAGGGCGGGATCAAGCATGCCGTAGCCGATGGCGTAATTAATCTCGTCGAGGATGACGATATCCCATTCGCCGGAGAGAATGGCGGCGCGCGCTTCGTCCCAGGCTGCCTCGACCATGCGGATATCTTCCGGATCGGTTTCCGCACCGCCGACTTTGACGAAGCCTCGGCCAAGCTGCTTGAGGACGAAGTTGTCTCCGAAGGCTTTGACCCCGTCGAGTTCGCCGTAGTGCCAGGAGCCTTTGAGGAACTGAAGCATGAGAACGCGCATGCCCAGGCCGACGGCGCGCAGGCCAACGCCGAGAGCGGCCGTGGTTTTACCTTTGCCGGGGCCGGTGTGAATGAGGATGAGACCTTGTCGAGATTCGCTCATGATCCGATCAGAAGATGCTGGATGAGATTGACTTCAGTGGCCGCCGTGATAGGGGTGTCCAGCCAGAATTGTACATGCGCGGTAGAGCTGCTCGGCGGCCACGAGCCGAGCGAGTTCGTGAGCCATTGTGATGGCGCCAAAAGAGAGCTGAAGCTGGGCCTGGGTGCGTGCTGCTTCGGACCAGCCGTCGGGAGGCCCAATGGCGAAGACGAGGTGCTGCGCGCCGGAGTCGCGCCGGGCACCGAGCCAGGCGGCGAACTGCTCGGAGCGGAACGTGCGCCCGCGACTGTCGGCCAAAGCAAGTGTGGCGGGGGAGCGGGCGTGCTGGCGCGTAAACCAGGCGAGAAGCTCATCCTCAGTCCGGAAAAGCTGGGTGCTCGCGGGGTGGTAGGGCTGGATGCGCTCGACGTAAAGGGCTGTGAGCGTCTCAAACGCGGCCTTTGCTCCGGTGCGCTGGGTGCGCGCGCCAATGTGGGCGAGGGTGATCTGCATGGCAGACTCAGTGTACGGCGCGTGGCTTGCCGGGTCTGTGAAGACATGGAGCGCTGCGATTCGATAGACTGCGCTCATCGCGTGCGGAATCGTTTTTGTACCGGGAAAAGCGCGAACCGGATCGTGAGGATGGAATGCCCATCGTAGCTGGAGTGGACTTTGGCACGCTGAGCGTGCGCGTGACGCTGGTACACAGTGAGCGTGGACCGATTGGAACGGCTTCGTCGGAGTATCCGTTGCACCGCCGCCGTGAAGATCCGGACTTTGCCACGCAGTCGCACGACGAGCAGATGCGCGCACTGGTGCGGGCAATGCGCGCCGTGCTGGAGCAGACAGGAATTGCCGGCGAAGGTGTGGCGGCGCTGGCACTGGATACGACCGGGTCAAGCGTGATTGTGGTGGATGGCGAGATGCGTCCGCTGGACGACTACTACCTGTGGTGCGATCATCGCGCCCACGCTGAGGCGGCGGAGATTACCGCGAAGGCGCACGCGATGAAGCTGGAGGCGATCGACTGGTGCGGCGGCGTCTATTCGCATGAGTGGGGATTTGCCAAGCTGCTGCACTGGCTGCGGCACAATCCGGAGCAGCGCGCGCGGCTGGGAACGGCGTTGGAGCACTGCGATATGGTGGCCGCGACGCTGTGCGGCGTGACCGAGCCAGCCAGGGTGCGGCGGAGTGTCTGTGCGATGGGGCACAAGTGGCTGTGGAATCCCCGCTGGGGAGGATTTCCGCCGGAGGAGTTTCTGGTCGCGGTCGATCCGCTGCTGGCGGGGGTGCGAGAGAAACTGGCCGGAGAGTTCCTGACCTCGGATCGCGTGGCGGGACACCTGAGTGCGGAGTGGGCCGAGGCGCTGGGCCTTCATGCCGGGATTCCGATTCCGGTGGGCGCCTTTGACGCGCACTGGGATGCGGTTGGCTCGCACATTCGCGAGGGTGATGTGGTGAATGTGGTGGGCACCTCGACGTGCATCATTGCGATGGCGCGTGAGGCGCGGCTGGTCCCGGGTGTCTGCGGCGTGGTGCCGGGCAGCGTGCATCCGAAGTTTACGGGCATTGAGGCCGGACTTTCGGCGACGGGCGACATCTTTGAAGCGATTGCACGGCGCGCGGGATCGACGGTGGCTGCGCTTTCAGAGGGATTGAGCGCGTATCGCGCAGGGCAGACGGGCCTGCTGCGGCTGAGCTGGGACAACGGCGACCGGACGGTGCTGGTGAATCCGGAGCTGGGCGGGGTGACGCTGGGCTGGAATCTGCTGCATACCGCGCAGGATGAGCTGTTTGCCGCGATTGAGGGCACGGCGATGCATACGCGGATCATTCTGGAGAGGATGGCCGAGCATGGGGTTCCGGTGACGCGCGTCATCAATGCGGGCGGCATTCCGCAGAAGAATGAAGTGCTGAACCAGGTGTATGCCAACGTGCTGGGCAAGCCGGTGCTGGTGCCCGCGGGGGTGCCGACAAGCCTGGGTTCGGGCATCTTCGCGCTGCTGGCGGCCGGGGTGTATCCGTCGATTGAGGCAGCGCAGGAAGCCGTCTGCCTGCCGCTGCGCGAGGTGCATCCGGAGCCAACGGCCAGGGCGGTCTACGACGAGTTGTATGCGCTCTATCGCAGCGCCTACTTTGCTCTGGGCAGCGCGAAAAGCCAACCGGCAGCGCTGGGTGGCATCCTGCCCGCGCTGCGTCGGATTGCGGCCAAGGCTCGCTGAGCGTGATTCGAGGTCGAGCAAGGAGAAAGGGCTGCTCCTCGTTCATGGATCCGCAATCGAAGGGATGAGCGATCCGGAAGGAGGGTGATCGCTCTGGCCGTGATCGGACGCGGGTCTTCGTCCTGGGTACACACGGCTCTGGATATGCACAGTTCTGGGTGCGCGCCGTCCGGCAGGCGCACGATTCGCGAAGATGAACCTCAGGTGACAGCCGTCACTGCAATTCCACAGGCAAGCTCCTATCTTCAAAGCGTGGTGGAAGAACCACCCGCTCAGCCGCTCCGGCTGGGTGGAGTCTCCACCTTGTTGCGGGGAGAGCACATGCGATCGTTCACTTCACTATCTTCCTTGCCCGTCCGTCTTTGGTTGCCCATCCTGCTGGGTCTGTCGCTCTTTGCCATGACTCCGGCGTATGCCGCGGGAGCGCAGAAACCCACGCCGCAAACGCTCAACGCGCAAAAAACCACATCGCAAAAGCTCCCCGAGAATGGTCCGTCCGCGGCGGCGCATCGGGTGGGCAATGACACCTGCGCGACGTGTCACACCGACGAGTCGAAGGCGATCGACGGGAATGCGCACGCCAGGCTGGCTCTGCAGCACGGTGGCAAGGGCGACACCTGTGAGAGCTGCCACGGCGCGGGCAGCGAGCATGTGGACTCCGGCGGCGACGCGACCCGGATATTCTCGTTCGCCAAAGCCACGCCGGCGCAGTCGGACGCGGTCTGTCTGTCCTGCCATGCCTCAGCCCATCCCAACTTCAAGCGCACGTCGCATGGCGAGGCGGGTGTTGCGTGTACGAGTTGCCACAGCGCGCATCACTCGAAGACAAGCGAAGCCATGCTCAAGGCACCGCAGCCGCAGCTTTGCTATAGCTGTCACACGGATGTGAAGCCGGCTTTTGAGCAGGCGTTTCATCACAAGGTGAATGAAGGTGTGATGAGCTGCAGTGATTGTCACAATCCGCACGGCAGCTTCCAGAAGAACAATCTGCGCGCGGCGGCGGACCAGAACCAGATCTGCATGAAGTGCCACTCCGATGCGGCCGGTCCGTTTGTCTATGAGCATCCGCCGATCAAGACGGAGGGTTGCACCAGTTGTCACACGCCTCACGGCTCACAGAACGCCCGTCTGTTGACGCAGAACAATGTGAACAACCTGTGTATGCAGTGCCATACAGCATCCTCGCTGTTCACCGCGCCGGGCACGCCGTCGTTCCACAATCAGGCCAATCAGTTTCAGGCCTGCACGGTCTGCCATACGCAGATTCACGGCTCCAACTCGAGCAACGTGTTTTTCAAATAAGGGGGAATCATGAAGCGCTCTTTCGTCTTTCATTTACCCCTGATTGCTTCCCCGTCAGGAAAATTGTCTGCCATTCTCAGCGCCGCTCCGGCGCACAGGGCGGTACGCGTGTACGCGCTGGGCGCGCTGCTTGCAGCAGCAGGCCTGATGTTGCCGATGGCTGTGGCCACTCCGCCGCCAACCGCGGGTGCAGCTTCCGGCGCTGGGGCAGCCGTTGGCTCGACGACAAGCTCCAGTTCGAGCCGGGATGGATCGAGTCCTTCCGGCCCGAGCAAAGCGGCTGCGCGCAATGCTGCAAACAACTACAATCCTCTGCCGGAGCAGGCGCCGGAGACGCAGGAAGAGGCGAGCCGGAAATTTGCTGCCGAATACAACATTCATAACGAGATCGAGGTGGGTGGCCACGTTGCGCCATACGGTGGCAGCGGAGAAAGCTACGACACGATGGTGAATCTGCATACCGGGCCGCGTTTCCTGAGTGAATCGACGGATATGCGCGCCGTGCCGGGAGCCAGGCCACTGCTTTTTGACAGTCTTTCCAGCAACAGCTTTGGCTACGGCGGCGACCCGTACAGCGCGACGTTCCTGAATTTTGCCAAGGGTCGAGCTTATAACTTTGTGGGCAGTTTTCGGCGTGGCCGCAGCTATGTGGACTACGATCTGCTGGCCAATCCGCTGATTCCGGCGGGGGTGGGCAATGTGCCCTATCTGACTTCGCCGCACCTGTTCAACACGGTACGCAGGATGACGGACACACTGCTGACGGTTGCTCCGTTGTCGCCGGTGAATCTGCGTTTTGGTTTCAGCCAGAACAACAGCGAAGGCCCGTCGCTTAGCTCCGCCCACTTTGGCGCAGAGGCGCTGCTCAACCAGAACTGGGACATTCAGACGCAGAACTGGACGCTGGGCATCGATGTCAAACTGCCGCGCCACACCAGCGTCAGCTATGACCATCTGATTACCTACTACCGTGAGTTCACGACGTGGAATCTGGCGCTTTTGAACAATGCGCTGCCCAACGGAACACCGGTAAGCGGCGGCATCGACTTTGTGCCATCGTGGAGTGATCCATGTGCTTCGCCATTCCTGCCCGGTGGCGCGTTTAACCCGGCTTGCAACGGCTTCACCGCCTATTCGCGGCAGGCGCCGACGCATCTGTTTACCCCGACCGAGGAGTTTCGTTTCCAGAGCGCGGCCATTCCGCGGTTAACGATGAACGGGCGATTTGTGTACAGCGGCAGCACCAGCACACTGAACAATTTCAACGAGACGTTTATTGGGAATGAGACGCGCAGCAAACTGCTCGAATCGATTGAAACCGGCGAAGCGCGTATCCGTCGCGTGAACGTAAGCGGCGATTATGCTGTGATCTGGCAGGTGGCCAAGCGTTTCTCCGTCTCGAACGTGGTCGATTACCAGTACTGGCGCATTCCAGGAACCAACAGCTTCATCACAGCGAATTACACCGGCACGTCGATGCTGGCCACGCCGAAACCGCCAGCCAGCGCTCCGGCGGCAGTTCCGGACTATCAATGGCTGAATCAGAAGTGGACGTCGGATACTGTGCTGGGAACCTGGGACGCCTTCAGCCGCGGCAACTTCTCGCTTGGCTACCGCTATCGCACGCGCACCATCACCGACAGCGGCGGAGACATCATTCCCATTCATGAGCAGTGGCTTCTCTTTGGCAGCGTCCTGCAGCCTGCGACAAGCTGGCGCGTGAACCTGAACTTCGAGGGGATGTATGCGGACAACTCGTTCACGCGCATCAGCCCGCGGCAAACGCAACACGGGATTCTTCGTTCGAACTGGAAGCCGAAGAAGTGGATGACATTTACCGGCGCTGTGAATATCTTTGAGAGCCGCGACAACATTGAATATGTCCACTATCTGCAACACAACCGCAACTACTCGGCGGGAGCGGTGATTGCACCGGGTGGAAACTGGTCGATCGAAGCGAACTACTCCTATGGCAGTGTCTACTCGACGATCGCCGAGTGCTATACGGTGACGCCGACACCGGCCAATCCAGTCGCGGCGCAGGATCCAGCCTGCGTGGCCAATGGAACGCCGTACCAGACGAATGATCTCTACAATGTGCCGACACAGACGGGAGATATCGGGCTGGTGTACTCGCCCTGGAAGCGTGTGCATACGACGACCGGTTATCAGGCGACGGCGGTGAACGGCAACGTGACGACGATCAACGTCCGTCAGGTGGATGGATCGTTGCAGTCGGTCTATCAGACGCCGTATGTGACGGTGGCCTATGACCTGCAAAATAACTGGCAGTGGAAGGCGAATTACAACTACTACGGCTACAGCGAGGGCAGCCCGGTCGGACCGGCGGCGCCTCGGCAGTTTCATGGCAACGTCTACACGCTTTCCGTTCGGTATGCGTTCTGACCGGGCCGTCGAAACCGAGGCGGAACCGTTTGTTCCGCCTCGACTTTTCCAACGCAGAGGTTCTGTTGCGAAAGGATGCAGTGCAATTCAAAATCAGAGAAATCAGGAGGTCTGAAATATGTGTAACCACTCACATGCATTCCGTAAGGTCGGGTTCGCCACGATCGCAGCGTGTGCGCTTCTCGTTGTCGGCAGCTACAACGCGCAAGGGCAAAGCTCAGGCGCGGATGTGTACAACGCCAAGTGCAAGATGTGCCACGGCGCAGATTTGAAGGGGAATACTCCGGGCGGAAAGATGACGCACGCCCAGCCGCTGGATTCGCCGGAGGTGATGAAAAAGTCTGATGCGGATCTGATCGCCACGACCCGAAACGGCAAGAACAAGATGCCGGCCTTTGCGGCCAAGCTCAGCGATCCGCAGATCAAGGCGGTGATTGCGTACATCCGCACGCTGCAGAAGAAATAACGGGCAGCAAGGCCAGAACAAGGAGGGCGTATGTCTGCATTCGAGAGATTCCGAGAGTCCTGGGTGCGTCCTGCGCTCTTCTTTGGCAATAACCTGATGAGCCTGCTTGGAGGTGCACTGACGACCGCCTCCGCATTTGTGCTGATCGGTTTCTGGGTTGTCGATGCGGTGGGCCACGGAGGCACACAAAATCCGTATATCGGCATCATTCTTGACTTCATCCTGCCGGCGCTTTTTCTGTTCGGACTTGCGCTGATTCCCGTCGGAATGCTGCTGCGGCGTTCGGCGTTACGCAAAGTCGGCAAGATTCCCCCGGTCTTCCCCAGGATTGATTTCAACGATCCGATCTTTCGACACGGGATCGACATTGTGATGGTGGCCACCTTTGTGAACTTTGTGATTCTGGGCACGGCGACCTATCGCGGCGTCGCCTATATGGACACGGTCACGTTCTGTGGCCAGACGTGCCACGTAATGACTCCGGAAGGCACGGCGTATCCCGTTTCAACCCACTCCGGCGTCGCCTGTGTGGATTGCCACGTCGGCTCGGGGGTCGGTGGTTATGTCCATGCCAAGGTGAACGGAACCAGGCAACTGATCGATGTGGTGAGGAATCACTATCCAACGCCGATCATGCCCAATGACATGTTGCCGCCCGCCAGCCAGACCTGTCTGCATTGCCATCGCGCCGACGCCTGGATCGGCGACAGGATTTTTGTGGACACCACCTTTGACGATGATGAGAAGAATACTCGCACGCGCAGCCTGATTCTGCTGCATGTGGGAGGGCGTGCGATGGACGGCCAGCTCTCCGGCATTCATGGCGCGCATCTGGGCCACATCGAGTACATCTCGACCGACTCCACGCATCAGACCATCCATTACGTGGCCAAAACCGAAGCGAACGGCGCCGTGACCGAGTTCCTGGACACCGACCGCAAAACCGCCATGACGGGCATTCGCCGGACGATGGACTGCACGGACTGCCATAACCGCGTGGCCCACTCGTTTGAGACGCCGGAAAAAGCCGTGGACAAGAGTATGCTGGCTGGGGCGATCAGTCCGGACCTTCCTTATATCCATAAGGAGTCGATCGCTTTGCTGAAGGCCCCCTACGCCAGCAGGCAGCAGGCGCAGCAGGAGATTGCCGCTAACCTTGCCCGGTTCTATCAGACGAACTATCCGCAGACCTGGCAGGCCGACTCATACAAAATTACGCAGGCAGCCAGTCAACTGACCGTGCTGTGGAGCCAGAATATCTTCCCATTCATGAAGGTCACCTGGGGCACGCATCCGAATAATCTGGGCCACAACGACTACCCGGGGTGCACGCGCTGCCATGATGGCAGCCATAACACGGCTTCGGGCAAGTCGATTGCAAGCGACTGCTCCACCTGCCACAATGTGCTGACGATTGACGATACCAATCGCAGGCAGCTTGCCGACCTGGGCGTGCAGTAGCCACGCTGCGACTGGCTGGCGAGCCATGCTTCAGGGCCAGAGACTCGGAAATTCCGTGCGTCATCGCCGGTCCGGATTCGGCTGCCAGGAATCGGGGTAGGGTCGGTCGTCTTCGATCAGAAATTCAATCCGAATCGGATATTCCAGGCGCATTTTTCGCCTTCCGGGTGCATTGTCTCCGGTGCAATTGTGATGCTGCAATGAAAATGACAGCAGAGATGCAACGCTTTCCCGGGTCTGGGCATCGGAACCTTCAGCAAAAGAAAGTGGTTTGCATCGCGAAGCTCCGGCTATCCCGGAAGCAAGCGCTGGCTTCCCAACGTAGAGCAGACAAATGCAGCAGGCCCAGGGTCCGGGGTGATGGAGTGACCAAGCCTGTCGCAGCATGAACAGAGACAGCCTATGAGCAGTGAGCAGCACCAGAGCGGCATGATGAGGATCACGACCGGGCGAGAAGTCAGCGGCCTGAGTGCATGGCGCGCTTTGGCGGTGTTGCTTGCGCTTTCGGTGGTGGCGTGGGGAGTGGCTTACAAGGCCTCTCTCTACTCGCCTCAAAGAGTGGCGCATCACGCGATTCCGCCGACCCGTCTGCTGGCTCATCGGGCGTGTCTGGATCGCAGCGGTTTGCTGGCTGGCCGGGTCATTCGATCTGCTGCGCCTCAGGTGTCTGGTGGAGTGGCTGAGGCGGTGATGGCGCCAGGGAATCTGGCCATGTTATTCCCGTCGAGTCTGGTTGTCGGCTCCGGCAGGGTCCCCGTTGAGCGCGCAGCGGCATGTCGCCTGAGTCTGCCGCGCCCACCGCCGCCCGCGCTGGCTTAGGTCGCCAACGGTGTAGCGTTCGCGGCCCCGGCAGATACGGTATCTGCATCCAGTCGCATCAATTTCTGCAAGTTTTCATTCCCGCTTTTGAAAGGTGGACACGTGTTTCGCAAGCGTTCTTTCTGGATTGTGCTGTTGATTGTCGTGGCGATTGTGACGGTGGCGGTGATCCGCAGCCGCAAACCGGCTGAGGCGCCGGAGAAGGCGTTGACAGCACCGGTGGCAGTGGCCAAGCAGGGCGACCTGACGGCGCAGCTTCAGGTGGCCGGCCAGTTCATCCCCTATCAGAATGTCGATGTCCACGCCAAGGTGTCCGGGTATGTGCGCTGGATCAAGGTGGATATCGGCGATATTGTGCACACGAATGAGGTGATGGCGAAGCTGGAAGTGCCGGAGTTGCGCGACCAGTTGGCCGAAACCAAGGCCGCTGTGCAGCACGCGCAGGCCCAGGTCATCCGCGAAAAGGACGAAGTGGCTCATGCGGATGCGGCGTACCGCGCGATTCACCTGAACTATACGCGTCTGGCAGAGGCGGCCAAGGAGCGGCCCGGCTTGATTGCGCAGCAGGAGATTGATGATTATCAGGCGCGGGATCTGGAAGCGGCGGCCAAGATTGACGTGGCCAAGGCTGCCTATGAAGCCGCGCAGCAGCAGTTGAGCCTGGCGCGTTCCAATCAGGACCGCGTAGCCGCGCTGTACTCGTATACCGATATCGTTTCGCCGTTCAACGGAGTGGTGACTTTCCGCTATGCGGATACAGGTACGCTGGTACCGGCTGGAACAAGCTCAAGCGGAACCAGTACGAACACAGAGTCAATGCCGGTGGTGAAGGTGGCACAAAGCGACCTGCTGCGACTCCGCATGCCGGTGCCAGAGTCCGATGTCCCCTACATCGATCTTGGCGGCAAAGTGAATGTGCATGTGGATGCGACCGGGAAGATTTTTCCGGGCAAGATCATTCGCTTTACCCGAGCGCTGGATCCTTCGACGCGCACCATGCTGACCGAAGTCGACGTGCCGAATCCGAAGCTGACTCTGACGCCGGGCATGTATGCGGAAACAACGTTCTATTTGAAGACGAAGCATGATGCCATTTACGTTCCAGCGCAGGCGGTGGTGACTTCGGGTAACAGCTACTACATCCTGGTGCTGGATAAGACAAATCATGTGGAGAAGCGGATTGTGCATTTGGGCATCGAGACGCCAAACAGGACAGAGATTGTCGATGGCGGAGTGAAGCCGGGCGAAAAGGTGATTGCCGCCGGCCAGGATAATTATCGCGAAGGGGATCTGATCGATCCGCATCCTGCTTTCATTCCGACCACGGCGCAGGAGGACGGCAACTAATGTCCTCGTTTGCCATTCGATATCCCTTTTTCATTCTGATGTTCTGTTTGATGATCGTGGTAGTGGGCATCACCACGGTCGCCAGAATGCCGGTAGATCTGTTTCCGGAGATCAATATTCCGGTGGTGGTGGTGGCAACGTTTTACTCGGGTATGCCGCCACAGCAGATCGAAGCCGACATTACCGATACATATGAGCGGTTTTTCACGCTGGGTAGCAATATTGAACACATCGAGTCTCGCTCGCTGACGGGCGTGAGTCTCATCAAGGTTTATTTTCAGCCGGGCACAGATCCCAATGCGGCGGTGAGCAGCATCTCTGGTCTGGCGCTGGCGGACTTGCGGCGTCTGCCGCCGGGAACCCTGCCGCCGGTGGTGCTTCCGTTTGACGCCTCGAACTTGCCGGTATGTCTGATTACGCTGGAAGGCAAAGGGCTGAATGAGGTTCAGCTCAAGGATCTGGCGCAGTTTGAGGTGCGCAATCAGGTGGCCAACGTGCCGGGCGCATCCGTGCCGCAGCCGTATGGTGGCACGTATCGTCAGATTCAGATTTATGTCGATCCGCTGAAGCTGGAAGCACATGAGATGTCCGTGATGGATGTGGTGAAGGCGATCAATGCGACGAACCTGATCCTGCCCGCCGGCGATGTGCGCATCGGCACACTCGACTACAACATTTACGCCAACAGCCAGGAAGATATCGTTCAGCGGATGAATGATATGCCGGTGAAAAGCGATATTTCACCCACGGTGAAGTCGGTGGTGCGAGTGCGTGATATCGGCAAGGCAGAAGACTCCGGCGCATTGCAGTACAACATTGTGCGCGTGGATGGTCAGCACTCGGTCTATATTCCGATCCTGAAGCAGGGCGGAGGTTCCAACACCATCGCCATCGTGAATGGCATTCGCGAAGCGATCAAGCATCTGCTGGATGTGCCGGAGCAATTGAAGACAGCGGTGGTCTTCGATCAGTCGGTTTTTGTGAAGATCGCAGTGAAGAACGTGATCAACGAAGGCACAATCGGTCTGGTGCTGACGGCGATCATGATTCTGCTCTTCCTGGGCAACTTCCGCGCGACGATCTCGGTGATGCTGTCCATTCCGATCTCGGCGTTGACGGCCTTCATTGCGCTGAGTCTGGGCGGAAGCACGATCAACACGATGGTGCTGGGCGGCATTGCGCTGGCGCTGTCTCGACTGATTGATAACTCGGTGGTGGTGCTCGAAAACATCTTCCGCCACATGGAACTCGGGGAGAGTCCTCGGGATGCGGCGGTGAATGGCGGCAAGGAAGTACAGCTTGCCGTATTGGCGGCAACTGCCAGCACAAGTATCGTCTTCTTTCCCGTGATCCTGTTGGTTGGCGTGAGCAAATATCTGTTCACGGCGCTGGCTCTGGCCGTAGTGCTGGCGCTGCTCTCGTCGTACGTGGTCGCCATGACGGTTGTGCCGCTCTTCTGCGCCACCTTCATCAAGAACGTCGGCCATCACGCGCACAACGCGAAAGAAGCCGAAGAGGGTCTGGCCGAAACGGAGCATTCCGTCCATCACCACAAGGGGTCGCCGGAAAAGATCAGCCTATTCCAGCGCATCGTCAAGGGCTTCAACGCGCAGTTTGACCGCCTGCAACATGCCTACGACAAGGCGATTGTGGTCTGTCTGGATCGGCCGGTGCTGGTGGTGCTGGGCTTTTCCACCTTTGTCGTGGTCAGCTTCGGGCTTTTCCCGGTTCTGGGCAAGGCATTCTTTCCGCGTACCGATCCTGGTCAGTTTGTGATCAACTTCAAAGCTCCACCGGGAACACGTCTGGAAGTAACCGACGAGTATGCGGCGATGATGGAAAACGACATTCGCCACATTGTGAGCAAAGAGGACATGAACATGATCGTGACCAACATCGGTGTCACGCCGGATCTGTCCTCGATCTACACGTCGAACTCGGCCATGCACACCGGCTTCATCCAGGTAAGTCTGAAGGAAGATCACAAGGTCAGCAGCTTTGTGTATATGCAGCGTGTCCGGCAGAAATTCCATCGCGACTTTCCTGAGATTGGCGTCTACTTTCAGACAGGCGGACTGGTGGATTCCGTGGTCAACCAGGGGAAACCTGCTCCAATTGACGTTCGTGTTGGAAGCGGCGACCTCGAGTCCGGTTTCCAATACGCTACGCGAGTTGCCGAGCGTGTGCGCAAACTGGACACGGTGAACGACGTGTTGATTCCGCAGGATCTGGACTATCCCGGTTTGAGGCTGGATATCAACCGTGAACAGGCGGGCTTGCAGAATATCTCAGTCGAGGATGCGGTGGATAACGTCATCACGGCTCTCACCTCCGACTCGCAGATTGCGCCGACCTTCTGGGTCGATCCCAAGACTGGAAACAACTACTTCCTCAGCGTGCAATATCCGAATAACCAGATCAAGACCATGACCGACTTCAAGGAAATTCCGCTTCGCTCGCGTGATAACAAGAATTACGCACCGCTGGAGTCAGTCGCGAACATTGTGCCCATTGATACTCCAACCGAAGTCGATCACTATCAGCTTCGTCGCAGCTATGACGTCTACATTCAGCCAAAGAGCGAAAACCTGACCACGATCAACGACCAGGTGCATAAAATTCTGGCCAGCATGCCGGCTCCGCGCGGTGTCACCGTCAAGGTCGCCGGCTCGGTCACGGACATGCAGGAGGTCTTCGGCAGTTTCGCCATCGGCCTCGTGCTGGCCATCGTGCTCGTCTACCTGATTCTCATGGCGCAGTTTGCTTCGTTCTCGGATCCCTTCATCATCCTGCTGGCCATCCCGCCGGGAATGTCCGGCGTGATCCTCTTCCTTCTGCTCACGCATACGACGCTGAACGTCATGTCGCTGATGGGCGTCATCATGATGACCGGTATCGTCACCTCGGACAGTATTCTGATCGTCGAGTTCGTGGGCACTCTCCGCAGTCTTGGCCGGCCGCTCAAGGTCGCGCTCGCCGAGGCCTGCAAGATCCGTCTGCGTCCCATTCTCATGACCACGCTGGCCACGGTCCTCGGGCTCATCCCCATGGCTCTGGCTCTGGAACCGGGCAGCGAACAGTATGCCCCGCTGGCGCGCGCCATCCTCGGCGGACTCACCGTCTCCGGTACCGTCACCGTCTTCCTCGTGCCCTCAGCCTATTACCTGATGCACCGCAAGGAAGAGGCGCTTGAAGCTGCCGCCGCTGCCAGCGGCTCGGAGGCCATCCATGACTAAGCCACACCTGTCCCAGTCGGCCCTGCTGGCTGCCGCGCTGCTGCTGCAGCCGGCGGTCGGCCTGGCCGCCGCCAATCCACCCGCAAAGCCGGCCACACCAGCCCCGGCCGCCGCACTGCCCTCCGCGCCGCAGAGCCGCGCCTTCGGCATGTCCCTGCTCTCGGCCCAGGCCAATGCCGAGTCGGCCGCCTTTGACGCTGCCGCAGAAAAGCGCGCCGCCCAGGTGAACGGCCCCGCCGGCAAAACCCTCACCCGCCATCAGGCCGAGCAGCTTGCCCTGCAGAACAACCCACGCATCAGCCAGTACAAGCTGCTCGCACTGGCCCAGAACCAGGTCGTTCGCGAATCCCGGTCCGCCCTGCTGCCCACCCTCGCCATCAACGCCACCGGCGTTGCCGCCGAGCAGGCCTCGCGCATCTCCTCGGGAACCGTGGACTCCTCGCGCATGCTCAACCACATGGGCGCCGGCGTGGCGCTCTCCCAGCTCATCACCGACTTCGGCCACACCAACAACCTGCTGGCCACCTCCGCCCTCCAGGCTCGCGCCGCCGGCGCCAGCTCCCTGGCCACCGTCGACCAGATCATCCTCACCACCGACGTTGCCTTCTACAACACCCTCGAGGCCCAGGCCACCGTCCGCGTCGCCAAGCAGGATCTGGCCGCGCGCCAGGCCGTCCGCGACCAGATCGCCGCACTCACCGCCAGCAAGCTGCGCTCCGACCTCGACCTCAGCTTCGCCGACGTCAACCTCTCCCAGGCCAAGCTCTTCCTGCTCGATGCCAACAACCTGGCCGATATCGCCATGGCCCAGTTGAACCGCATCCTCGGCCTGCCCACCTCCAACAACTACAAGCTCGTCGATGACGCCGATCCGCTTCCCGAGCTTGCCCTCACGCCCGACCCGCTCCTGCAGCAGGCCATGCAGCAGCGGCCGGATCTGCAGGCTTACAACTTCACCCATCAGGCCGATCTCAAGTTCGCCAACGCCGAGCGCGACCAGCTGCTGCCCACCGTCTCGGCCATCGGACTGCTCGGCACCACCCCCGTCGGCGACAAGCAGTACTACAACCCCGACTGGTACGGAGCCGCCGGCGTCAACGTCCAGATCCCGGTCTTCAACGGCTTCCTCTTCACCGCGCAAACCGCCGAGGCCAGGCTCCGCGCCCGCGCCTCCGACCAGCGCACCCGCAACCTCACCGAGCGCATCCAGCGCGACGTCAAATCCGCCTGGCTCAACGCCAACACCGCACGCCAGAAGATGACCGTCACCGCCGAGCTGCTCAAGGAGGCCAACATGGCCCTCGACCTGGCCCAGACCCGCTACAACCTCGGCCTCAGCTCCATCGTCGAGCTCAGCCAGGCCGAGTACCAGCAGACCCAGGCCGCCATTCAGGA
>DAIDKP010000024.1 GCA_027449965.1 Acidobacteriaceae bacterium | reverse complement strand
CTGCCAAGGGCACGGCTGGGTAGCGAAGTTCGGTTGTGATAACCGCTGAATGCATATAAGCGGGAAGCACGCTCCAAGATGAGATTTCCCTGAAGGGCCCAGGAAGACCACCTGGTTGATAGGCTGGATGTGGAAGCGCAGCAATGTGTGTAGCTTACCAGTACTAATCGCCCGTTCGGCTTGTCCATAGAATTAACTCTGCGCAGTTGCTTTGAGATTCTCTATGGCCTCTTTACAGCCTTGTATTTCCCAATTCATCTCGAATGTGGCGCCAGTTTGCTGTTAGAGCTGCCTTGGAAACAGGAAGAAACAATCCTGCACTCCATGTTAAGCTCTGTTGCTGCGGAAAAACATCCGCCAGGCGTCCTCAAGTTTGCCGGTGACCATACCGCGAGGGATCACCCGTTCCCATCCCGAACACGGAAGTTAAGCCTCGTTGGGCCGATGGTACTGCACGGGTAACTGTGTGGGAGATTAGGTGATCGCCGGCATTATTCTCGAAAAGGCCAGTCTTAGGACTGGCCTTTTTCTGTTTTCAAGCAGAATGACGGCCTATACACTCGTAAACGCCCCCTGCCGTATGCTTCCTTATTTAGAAGGTTGTGAGATGGCATTCTATCCGCTGCGTATAGCTGCGTTGACTCTGCCTTTGCCTGGGATGTCTTACTCGACTCTGCGTGCGCCGCCTGTTTCACGCAGCGCGCTGGTGCGGCGCTCGATCGGTCGTTCCATCCCCTGCGCCGCCTGCGCCATGCGCAGATGCTGTTCCATCAGGTTTCGCGCCTCGTCCGGTTTGCGCCCACGCACTGCGCGATAGATCTCGCGATGCATGGCTGCCGATTCGCGCAAGTCAATCGAGCGCTCTACTGTCTTGCGCCGTTTGTCGTACATCGTGGACGTGATGGTTTCCATCACCGCTGCCAAAATTGGATTTCCGGATGCCTGTGCGATGATGCGATGGAAGAGCACGTCGTGGATGAGATACTCGATCGGCGCATCGACGGCAGCGAACATCTCCGCAACCTCTTCGGCAAGCGCGGCGTGGTGTTCATCCTTGCTTCGCTCCGCTGCCAAGGCTGCTAGGTTAGACTCCAGGATGATGCGTGCTTCAAACATTTGCCAGGATTGAAATCCATGGAGCGCACCCATGAAACTGAGCGAAGCTTTGCCCAGATCGGGCGGCCCATCGGCAACAAAGGTTCCTACTCCGTGACGAATCTTCATAACGCCCATTGCCGCCAGGTAGCCGATGCCGGTTCGAAGGCTGGCTCGGCTCACATTCAAAGTGCGTGCCAGTTCGCGCTCCGGTGGCAGCTTGTCTCCGGGCTGGAGTGTGCCTTTTTCGATCAACGAGCGGACATGGTTAACCACTTGCATGGTACGGTGCGATTCAGGTGAGATGGTTGGAGGTGCTGGCATCGTTTCTCTATTCTTTTCCCCAATGTTTTTTCTTCTTTGATGACACGGAAAGTGTAGCATTCACAGCCTGTTTCATTTTTCTAAAAATCTTTTTTGCTATGAAGACAAATCCATCTCGCACTGTGTATACTTGTGGTCTGACCTCATCAATGGTCTGACCACTAGCCTGATTCAGCTTTCTCTCCTTCAGGTTATCGAAAGGTATCTGCCCGCCATGCTGCTTCATCAAGATCGGCTCTTTCCCTCTGAGCCTGTCGTGCGTTCGATTGCTCGTTCGCTGTATGCCTCCGTTTGCAATCTTCCGATCATCAGTCCTCATGGTCACACGCAGGCTGCCTGGTTTGCTCAGAATGAGTTTTTCCCAAATCCCGCGATGCTGTTTGTGCAGCCCGATCATTATGTCTATCGGATGCTTTATAGCCAGGGAGTACCAATGGAGGCGCTGGGGATTGGCCAGATGCCGATGGAGAACCCTCGCGCTGTCTGGCGAATATTTGCTACTCACTACCACCTGTTCCGAGGTACGCCAACTCGTACGTGGCTGGACTTTGCTTTCCAGGAATTGTTTGGTTTTGAGGAGCGGCTGAGCGAACGCAATGCAGACTTTTACTACGATCGCATCGCGGAACTGTTGGCTACGGAGGCCTTTCGTCCGCGCGCGCTTTACGAACGTTTTGGCATCGAAGTGCTCGCGACGACCGACTCGCCGCTGGACTCTCTGGCAGATCATGCTGCAATTCGCGATTCGGGATGGTCAAGCCGCATCCTCCCTACGTTCCGTCCGGATGCAGTCGTCGATCCGGAGTTCGATGGTTTTGTCGAGCGTATTCGCGCGTTGGGTGAGATGACAAAGGAAGAAACATCAAGCTGGAAAGGCTATCTGAATGCGCTGCGAAAATCTCGTGCGCGCTTTCGCTCGCTTGGATGTACTGCGACCGATCACGGTCATCCCACGGTGCAGACGGCGGATTTGACCGAGCCGGAAGCTGCTGCGTTGTTCGCTTCGGTAATCACTGGCAAGGCAGATTCCGCACAGCGGGAGCTGTTTCGAGCACAGATGCTGACGGAGATGGCGAAGATGAGTCTCGAAGATGGACTGGTGATGCAGATTCATCCGGGCAGTGTTCGCAATCACAATCGGCGCATCTTTGAGCGTTTTGGTCGTGATACGGGCGCCGATATTCCACGCCCCACCAACTACGTCGATGCGCTTCGCCCGCTGCTGGATCGTGTAGGCAACGAGCCGGGACTGACCATCATTCTTTTCACGCTGGATGAGTCCACCTACAGCAGGGAGCTGGCTCCGCTTGCCGGGCATTATCCATCGTTGCGTCTGGGACCGCCATGGTGGTTTCATGACAGTCCTGAAGGCATGATGCGCTTTCGCGAACAGGTAACGGAGACTGCAGGGTTCTACAATACGGTTGGGTTCAACGACGACACTCGCGCGTTTCTGTCCATTCCTGCGCGGCATGATGTTGCCCGTCGTATCGATTGCAGTTTTCTCGCGCGTCTGGTGGCAGAGCACAGGCTGGATGAAGATGAGGCGTTTGATCTGGCGCGAGAGTTGACCTGCGGTCTTGTGAAGAAGGCATATCGGCTGTAAGGGGCGTGAGTTTGGACGGGATCGAAGCAGAGCAGGCCGAGGGAACGGCGGGGATGTTGCCCGCGCGCATGGGGCGTGTGCGATGGACAATCTGCGCCATGCTTTTTGCCGCAACGTCGATCAACTACATGGACCGTCAGGTCATTTCCATTCTGAAGCCAACGCTCGAGCACAGCATCGGCATGTCCGAGATCGGTTACGGCTACATCGTCGATGCTTTTCAGGTGGCATATGCGATTGGATTGCTCGCAGCCGGGCGTTTCGTCGACAAGGTGGGTACGCGCATCGGCTACATGGTCATCATGGCCGTCTGGAGCTTGTCTGCGATGGGTCATGCGCTGGCAAACACAGTGCTTGAGTTCGGGCTGGCGCGGTTTTCGCTCGGCCTGGGTGAGTCGGGAAATTTCCCAGCCGCCATCAAAACGGTCGCCGAATGGTTTCCGCAGCACGAGCGGTCGCTGGCAACAGGCATCTTCAACTCCGGCGCAAATCTCGGTGCGGTGCTCGCTCCACTGATCGTTCCCTGGGTCACCATCCACTACGGCTGGCACGCAGCGTTCATGGTTACGGGCTGCTTCAGCGCGCTGTGGATTCTGTGGTGGTTTCTGAACTATCGCAAACCCTCTGACCACCCCACGCTCACCGGGGCTGAGTTGCGCCACATCTATCGCGAGGCCGCAGTGCAGATGGGACCGTCGGCGCCGTGGACGCGCCTGCTCGGCTATCGTCAGACCTGGGGGTATTCGCTGGCAAAGTTCCTCACAGACCCGATCTGGTGGTTTTATCTTTTCTGGCTTCCCTCGTACTTCAGCGCAAAATTTCATCTCGATCTGTCTCATCTGGGACTTCCGCTCATCATCGTCTACAACGCATCGGCGGTGGGCAGCATCGGTGGCGGATGGCTGCCGCAGCCCTTCCAGCGTCTGGGACTCCGCGCCGCCCACGCTCGTCTTGCAGCCATGCTCTTCTGCGCCTGTGCGGTCTTGCCGGTACTGGCCATGAGCCGGATTCACTCCGAATGGCTGGCCATCGCACTGCTCAGCATCGGCGCGGCGGCGCATCAGGGCTGGTCCGCCAATCTTTACACCACAGCCTCGGATATGTTTCCGCGTAGCGCCGTCGGTTCCATGACGGGCATCGGAGGAATGGCCGGTGCGGTTGGTGGTGCATTGCTTGCCTACTATGCGGGGCACATTCTTGAGCGCACGCACAGCTACTCCAGCCTGTTCATGATTGCGGGTGGAGCCTATCTCACCGCGTGGGTTGTCTTGCAGATGTTTGCCCCAGGGTTACGAGAAGTGGAGATGAATGCATGAGCCTTTACTGTGCGCAGGGAGCGGCCGATCTTGATCTCAGCAGCGACCAGCTTCAGGCCCTGCTTGTGGGCAGCCTGGAAAAACTTGGCGCGCGACATCGTGTGCTGCTCGTGCCGCCAGACCAGACGCGCGCGCACTCACGCGCCGGCGAACTGACGCGCTACGCGTGGCAGCACTATGGCGCGCGTGTGGACGCGGTAATGCCTGCGCTGGGCACGCATACCGCCATGAGCGCGCAGCAGATCCAACATATGTACGGCGAGATGCCGCTGGAACTGTTCCGCGCGCACGACTGGCGTAACGACATCGAGACGCTCGGTGAGGTACCGCGCGAGTTTGTTCAGGAGCAGTCTGAGGGGAGAGTGAATTTTCCGTGGCCTGCACAGGTCAATCGCCTGCTCTCGCGTGGCGGCCATGACCTGATCCTCTCTATCGGCCAGGTGGTGCCGCATGAAGTCATCGGCATGGCCAACTACAACAAGAATATTCTCGTCGGAACCGGTGGGCGCGAAGGCATCAATCGCAGTCACTATCTGGGCGCGGTCTACGGCATGGAGCGCATCATGGGCAGAGCGGTGAATCCTGTGCGCAATGTGCTCAACTATGCGTCCGATCATTTCCTGAGCAACCTGCCCATCGTCTATGTGCTCACCGTGGTCAGCCGTCGCGCGACAGGCGGACTCGCAGTGCGTGGTCTTTTCATCGGCGATGATCTCGAGTGCTTCCAGCTAGCCGCTGAACTCAGCCTGAAGGTGAACTTCGAGTTGGTCGCCGAACCGATTCGCAAAGCAGTTGTCTATCTTGACCCGGAGGAGTTTCACAGCACATGGCTGGGCAACAAGGCGGTCTATCGCACGCGCATGGCGCTGGCCGACGATGCGGAGCTGATCATCCTTGCGCCGGGCGTAAAAGAGTTTGGAGAAGACAGGACCATCGACCGGCTCATTCGCAAATACGGCTACTTCGGCACACCGGCAACGCTGAAGGCGGTCGCCGAAAATCCCGAACTGGCTGCGGATCTGAGCGCCGCCGCGCATCTCATTCACGGCTCATCGGAGGGACGATTCCGCATCACCTGGTGCCCGGGCCATCTCTCCCGCGCTGAAGTGGAAGGTGTAGGATTCGCTTTCGGCGAACTCAATCGAATGCTGGAGAGATACCAGTCGGAAACTATGAACGCGGGCAATAACCGCGTCGCTGGAGAAGACATTTTTTTTATTGCCAATCCGGGGCTTGGACTCTGGGCGCACCCAAACAGGTTAGGAGAGGGGAATTCAGGTGGCAACACAGAAAACGCTGGGTAAGTATTCGATTGGCACGGGCGACCGTTTCGCCCATCAGGCTAAAGCGCAGTTACAGGCTTGCATTCAGGCGCTGCAAGCCGATGTGGAGGTGACTCCGGTCTGGAATAAATCCAACCGCGAGCATCTGATCATTGGCTCGGAGCCGACCTCGGTGCGTCGCGCTGCGGATCAAGCCGTCCGAGCACTGGGCTGGACCGGAGCTTATTTCTGTGATGCCGACCACATCACGCTCCAAACCGTCGATCGCTTTGTCGATGCCTGCGATTTTTACACCATCGATGTTGCTGACGTCATCGGCAAGCCTGCCACTCCGCAGGATGTGGCGGCATTTACCCGGCGTCACGCAAATCTGATCGGTGAGATTGCACTGCCCGGCGCGAAAGAAAAGTTTTCCATCAGCGCTCAAACACTGAGCGCCACGGCAGAGAAATATCTGGCCGCCGTGCAGCAGGCTGGTGCCGTCTATCGGCACATTCTCGCCGCCAAAGGCGAAGGCAATTTTCTGCCCGAGGTTTCGATGGACGAGACAGACACCGCGCAGTCTCCGGTCGAGTTGCTCCTGATTCTCGCCGCAATCGCCGATGAAGGCATTCCCGTGCAGACCATCGCGCCCAAGTTTAGCGGACGCTTCAACAAAGGTGTCGATTACGTCGGCGATGTCATGCAGTTCGAGCGTGAATTTGCGCTCGACATCTCTGCCATCGCCTACGCCGTCGAACACTTCGGCCTGCCCGCCACGCTCAAGCTCAGTGTGCATTCCGGCAGCGACAAATTTTCCATCTATGCACCCATCCATCGCGTGATGAACCGCCTCAATGCTGGCGTTCATCTCAAAACCGCAGGTACCACCTGGCTGGAAGAATTGATTGGCCTGGCCGAAGCTGGCGGAGCAGCTCTGGCGCTTGCACAGGAGATATATCGCGAAGCCTTTGCGTACAAAGAGGAACTTTGCGCGCCTTACGCCACAGTCATTGATATTGATCCAGCAAAGTTGCCTGCGCCGTCGGTCGTCGCAGGCTGGACTTCCGCGCAATACACCGATGCTTTACGCCACGTGCAAAGCTCGCCGGGCTACAACAGCAGCTTCCGCCAGTTGCTGCATGTCGGCTTCAAGATCGCGGCGAAGATGGGCGACCGATACCTGGATCTGCTGCGCGAGCATGAAGCCATCATCGCGCGCAACGTGACCGAGAATCTTTTTGATCGTCACATCGCTCCGGTCTTTCTGGGGCGCGCATCATGATCCTTGTACTCATGGGCGTCAGTGGAATAGGCAAGACCACCGTCGGCAAAATGCTGGCCGCTCGCACCGGCTGGATATTTGAAGATGCCGACGATTATCACTCCGAGGCCAATCGAAAGAAAATGGCCTCTGGCATTCCGCTCACCGATGAGGATCGTCTGCCGTGGCTGCACACTCTGCACAATCGCATGGCGCAGTACGTGGCACAACAGCAGTCAGCCATTCTAGCTTGCTCGGCGCTGCGTGCCATGGCTCGCGAGGAGTTGTCGCGCGGAATGGATCCGGGGCAGATGCGATTCGTGCTGCTCCACGCTCCGCCTGCGCTCATCGAGCAGCGCATTCTGGCGCGTAAACACGAGTACATGAATCCGGGTCTGTTGCCCAGCCAGCTTGCCACTCTGGAGGAGCCGCAGGACGCATGGCGCATCTCCGTCGTTGGAAAGCCGGAAGAAACGGTGGCTGAAATTCTTCAGCTTCTCCAATCCATTTCTGCATAAATCCCAGAGATTCTGCATCAACCAGAGAGGAGTACCCATGCAAATCATGAGTCTGGAAGGCAAAGTGGCCGTCGTCACCGGCGGAACATCCGGCATCGGGCTGGCGCTCAGCCTGGGCCTGGCTGAGGCCGGCGCCGATGTCATCGCCACTGCCCGCCGTACGCAACAGGTTGACGAAGCCGCTGCCGCCATTGAGGCGCGAGGTCGTCGCACCCTTCGCCTCACATCTGACGTCTGCGACCGTGGCTCGCTCGATGCGCTGCTGGCTTCCGCCGTCGCCGCTCTTGGCAAAGTGGACATCCTCATCAACTGCGCTGGAAAGATCAAGCGTACGCCCACGCTGACCCAGCCCGAGGCCGAGTGGGAAGACATTCTGAACACCAACCTCACTGGCACGCTACGCGCCTGCCAGGTCTTCGGCGCACACATGCTGGCCAACCGTTCGGGACGCATCATCAATATCGCCTCACTCAACAGCTTCGTTGCGCTCAAGGAAGTGGCAGCTTACGCCGCCAGCAAAGCGGCCGTCGCTTCGCTCACGCGCTCGCTCGCCGTGGAGTGGTCGCGCGAGGGTGTCACCGTAAACGCCATCGCTCCGGGCGTCTTCCGTACAGAGCTGAACGCTGCTTTGCTCGACAGCACGCCGCGCGGCCAGGAACTGCTTCTGCGCACGCCCATGGGCCGCTTCGGACGCACCGAGGAACTGATCGGAGCCGCAGTCTATCTCGCCTCCGATGCAGCTTCTTTCGTTACCGGGCAAACACTTGTCGTCGATGGCGGATTCCTTGCCAGCGGCGTCAACCAGTAAGGACAGCCGGACCTGATCGTATCTGTCTTGCACAAACAATGAGCCGCACTCGACAATCGAGTGCGGCTCCTGATTCAGGCTTTCGGCCATTTCCGTCAGTGCGTGGAGGTGAGCTTCGCCCCGGTCGTCTGCGTGATGCCCGGTCCGTCCTGCGCCACGACGTGAAAGTCCTTCGCCGCCACCTGCGCATATCCGATGACCATCCCCTTTTGTGCGCTGATTGAAACATTCTTCAGCACAATGCCCGGCATCGGAACCTCCGGCAGTCCTATGATCGCGCCCGCAATTTTCGCATGGGTGATGGTCACGTTCTCTACGGTAATGTCATGGAAGTGCGGCGTCAGGCGTCCGACAGGCTGCGCCTTTTCACCTGGCTGCGGAAACACCTTCGGATAGTATTCGCTGATAATCAGGCCATATTTCACATTCTTGATCTGCATATCACGAAAGACAATGCGAGAGACATCGTTGCCACGATCGCGGTTTGCCTTCACGCGAATTCCGTTATCCGTTCCGTCCATCGTCACGCGTTCCACCAGAATGTTCTGTGCGCCACCTGCCAGCTCACTGCCAACAGAAACGCCATGACCATGCAGAAATGTGCAGTCGCGGATCGTGATGTTTGCACTCGGTGCATCTGGCCCAGGCGAGTTGATCGCGCCCGATTTAATCGCGATATCATCGTCGCCCACATCCGCAAAGACGTGATCGATGAGGACATTCGTGCTCGAGAAAGGATCAATCGCATCCGTATTCGGCGCATGCTGCGGAGCCAGCACGCGCACATTACGAATCACCACATCGTCCGAATAATACGGAACGATCTGCCACATGGGCGAGTTCTCAAACGTCACGCCCTCCAGCAGCACATGCTTGCAATGCTCCAGCACCACCAGTCGCGGGCGCGGATGATCGGAACCCAGAATTCCCGTGTCCTTGATTGCGCGCGCCATCGTCCACCAGGTAGCGCCATTGCCGTCCACCGTTCCCTCGCCGGTAATTGCAATATTGCTTGCGCCGTTTGCGCTGATCAGCGATTGCAACCCCGGCGCTCGAAACTCCGTCTTCGCCGGATAGTCCGCATGGTCCGGCGAACCCATCAACGTCGCACCCTTGTCCAGGTGCAGCGTCACATTGCTCTTCAGCACAATGGGCGCGCTCAGATAGGTGCCTGCCATCAGTGTCACCGTTCCTCCGCCCTGTGCAGCACAGGCGTCGATGGCTTTCTGTATGGCGATGGTGTCTTTGGTCATGCCGTCGGCTTTGGCTCCGAATCCGTGTGGATCGCAGCTTGTGACCGCCAGCGCTGGAAGCGTACAACTCAATGTCGCCAGAACAGCCAGAGTGGGGAAGCAGAGCCGCAGAGCATCTGCAACCGATGTCGGATGGGCAGAAGATCGTTTCACAGGGAAACCTCGTCAAAATCTCGATTGAACCGCACACTGATCGTACACGGAAATATCCCATGTGGTCCAACCACTAAGAAGATTATTTTCTGGCCGAATTTTTCAGCGCAAATGTAAGGAACGTTTGGAAGCTGTACGATAGGCCGGAATCCATCCAGACAAAGACACAAGAAAAAGTCATGGAAAAATCGCGCATTACCCCGGACGTTCGTTGACTTGCCCATAGCATTTCTTCTCCGCCCGTCATTCTTTTCTTGACTCTGCAGGCGTCGCGCAGTTATACAGGTAGAGCGCAAGAGGTCTGTCCACTGAGGCCAGGAAAGTCTGCGCGTCAACCCCTTGTCTGTCTTCTTTCCACGGATACTCCGGAGGCTTCCGATGCGCATCTGGCTGGTTGCACTGGTTTCAACAGGACTGATTACGACGGCTTGCTGTGCCCCGGCGTGCGCACAGGATACGCGTGTGGTCACTGAGCCGAGCCAACCGCCCGCCTGCGTCGTGCTCGATGCACATCTGCACGCGGACCGCGGCCTGCTCCACGATATGGACGAACGACAGTTGGATACGACCCGCATTCAGAAGTCGATCGACCACTGCACGCCGGGCCATGCCGTTGTGCTGCGCGCCTCTGGGGAGAATCAGGTATTTCTGAGTGGACCTTTGCAGCTTCGCTCCGGAGTCACGCTGGTGGTGGATGCAAACACGGTTCTCGTCGGCTCGCGCGATCCGCGCGTCTATGATCTGTCGCCCGGAAGCTGTGGCGTCGTCAACTCCAAAGGACACGGATGCAAGCCGCTCATTCTCGTCGATCATGCAGTCAACAGCGGCGTAATGGGCGCAGGCGCCATCGACGGTCGCGGCGGCGCAGTGCTGCTGGGGCAGCACGTCACCTGGTGGGATCTGGCGCATGAGGCCAAGCTGCGCGACCTCAACCAAAGCGTTCCCTGGATGATGGTCCTGCGCCATGCGGATAACTTCACGCTCTACAACATCATGCTTCGCAACTCACCCGGCTTCCATGTCGCGGTCAACAACACGAACGGTTTCACCGCCTGGGGCGTAAAGATCATGACCCCTAAGACCGCACGCAATACCGACGGCATTGATCCCATCTCTTCGCAGAATGTAACCATCACGCACTGCTGGATTCATGCGGGCGATGACAACGTTGCCGTCAAGGCCAACGGCAGCGGTCCAATGTCCCACATCTCCATCACGCACAATCATTTCTACACAGGGCACGGCATGTCGATCGGCAGCGAAACCAACGGTGGTGTTGATCACATGCTGGTCAGTGACTTGAGTATCGACGGCGCCGACAACGGCATTCGCATCAAGTCGGACCGCAGTCGCGGCGGGCTGGTCACCGATGTTCGTTATGAGAACGTGTGTATGCGCCAGATCACACATCCGCTGGTCTTCAGCCCTGTCTACACCACGCGCTCCGGCAACCTGTTGCCGGAGTATCGCCACATCACACTCAGCAACGTCACCATCGAGGGCGGCGGCCGCTCCACCATCGATGGCCTGGACGCGCAGCATCGCCTCGATCTCACGCTCGACAATGTCTTTGCTCTCACTCCGCAACGCAGCCGATGGCAAGCCGGTCATGCTGTCATTTCCATCGGTCCTCGCCGCGGCAATCTGCTTCCATCCGGCGACGATGTGCAGACGACGGATGCACCCGGAGCGAAGCCCGGCCATGCACTGGATTGCACTGCGCGGTTTCCCGCATTTCCTTCGCTTGCAACTGCTCCGGAGATGGCCAGCGCAGTTCCTGCCACAGATCGGACCCTCTATGTCTCATCCGACGGCAGCGGCGATTACTTCTCCATCCAGCAGGCCCTCGACGCTGCGCCAGCCGAGGGAGCCGTCGTGCAGATTGCTCCGGGAACCTATCGCGAGATTGTCACCGTGCTGAAGCCGAATGTCACGCTGCGAGGCGCAGGCAGCGGACCGGAGGCAACGGTCGTCGTCAACGATCACAGCGCGGGAGCGAACGGAGGCACTACGCATTCGGCTACGGTGAACATTCTTGCCGACAACTTTCTTGCGGAAAATATCACCTTCGCCAACGACTTCAACCGAACTCACTCACAGCAATCAGAAGGCTCACAGGCCGTTGCACTGCTGGTCAAAGGCGACCGCGCAATCTTCCACAACGTTCGCATTCTCGGCAATCAGGACACGCTCTACGCTGGCAGCCGCAACTGCAATCCGGACGGCGCCAGTTGCACGTCCGCGCGGCAATACTTCTCCGACTGTTATATCGAGGGCAATGTCGATTTCATCTTTGGCGATGGCAAAGCCGTCTTTGACCACTGCGTGATTCACAGCACGCCGCACCGTGGCGGCTTTGTCACGGCGCAATCAAAGCATTACCCCGAGGAAGACTCCGGCTATGTGCTCAACGAGTGCAGGCTCACCGGCAACGCTGCCGAGACGGGCGATGTCTATCTCGGACGACCGTGGAGACCCTATTCGACTGTGATCTATCTGCACACGTGGATGGGCGCGCACATCGATTCGGCAGGCTGGCGCGAGTGGTCGCCGGGAAAGACTGACTCGCTCGACACGTCCTACTACGCCGAGTTCGACTCGCAAGGCCCGGGCGGTTCACCCCAGGCGCGCGACCCTCACACGCATTTTTTGACACCCCAGCAGGCTACACAGTACGCGCCGATGCGTTTTCTCGCCGGGGCTGACCACTGGAATCCGCAGGCCATGCTGATCGCGCGCAGCGAAGGCGCTACATCAGATTCTCAAAGATAGCCGCAGCACCCATCCCGCCACCAACGCACATCGTCACCATGCCAAAGCGCGAGTGGCTGCGTCGCAGTTCGCTCAGCAGCGTTGCTGTCAGCTTGGATCCGGTGCAGCCCAGTGGATGGCCCAGCGCAATGGCTCCGCCATTCACGTTGACGCGCGTCGGATCCAGATCCAGTTCGCGAATGACGGCCAGGGACTGCGCTGCAAAGGCTTCATTCAACTCGATCCGCTCAATCTGGTCCAGCTTCATTCCACACTGCCGCAGCACCTTCGGAATGGCAAAGATCGGTCCCGCGCCCATCTCCTCCGGCAGGCAGCCAGCAGTGGAGAAGCCGACAAAGCGCGCCAGCGGTTGCAAGCCCAGTTCTCTGGCGCGAGCCTCACTCATCACCACGTTCGCCGCAGCGCCGTCGGAGGTTTGCGAACTGTTGCCTGGCGTCACGCTGCCGTTGGCCTGGAATGCGGGTTTCAGCTTTGCCAGCGCTTCCAGCGAAGTGTCGGCGCGCGGGCCTTCATCGACGCTTACTGTACACTGCTCCGTCTTCGTCTTTGTTGAATGGGTCGCCTGGGCCTGGGTTGTTCGCTCCACCGTGACCGGAACAATCTCCTCCGCGAAGCGATTGTCAGCCTGCGCAGCCAGCGCGCGCCGATGGCTCTCCATCGCAAATGCGTCCTGGTCCTCGCGGCTCACGTTGTAGTGCCGCGCCACTCGTTCTGCCGTCAGTCCCATCGTCAGCAGCGCGGCGGGATAGTGTTCCGCAAGCCATGGATTCGGACTCGGCTTATTGCCGCTCATCGGGATCATGCTCATCGATTCCACGCCGCCGGCCAGCACCGCCTGCGCCGCTCCGGTCTGCACGCGCATGGCTGCCTGCGCAATCGCCTCCAACCCGGATGCGCACAGGCGATTCACCGTCATCGCGCTGATCTCCACCGGCAATCCGGCGCGCAGCACAATGTACCGCGCGATATTCCATCCCTGCTCGCCCTCCGGCAGCGCGCAGCCAAAGACCACATCGTCCAGCATCGCCGGCTCCAGCGCGGGCACGCGCGCCAGTGCGCCATGCACCGCCGCCGCTGCCAGGTCTTCCGGTCGCGTGGTTGCAAAGACACCTTTGCCCGAGCGACCCACAGCCGTCCGCACCGCGCTCACAATCACTGCCTGTTCCATCGCATCGCCCCCTTGCGCATCGCTCCCGCGCGCTGATTATTCATCCGCTTCGTACTGTTTCCACTTGCCCTGCTGGTACGCGTGATAAATCGTCTTCTGGTCGATCACGCTATCGGCAACGGTGTCATGATCCGGCGTCGCAGGTGGATGGTTCTGCGCCGCAAAGGCATCACGAAATTGTTCCGGACTGGCCGCATCAATGCCCCAGTTGTAGCCAAGCACGCCGCTGGGATCATGCCGTTGCAGTCGCGATTCTTCCGGCCACTCGGCCAACCGCTGCGGTGTCTGCGACTGCGCAAAAAAAACCAGCAGTGATGTCTCGCCATTTGTCGAGCACAGCACAGCCCAGTCTTCCGATCCGGCGTGAGCAAAGCTGCCGTGAACCACGTTCTCCGGGCGATGCGCCTGCCATGTCTGCGGGATCATGCAGCCACGCTCCGTCAGTACTGCTGCTATAAGAGGCGGCAGGTCAGGAAACGATGAAACCGGCAATCGTCGAAAGCTGTAGGACTGCTCCTGTCCATGGATGCGGATCGATCCGGTCGCCACATTTTCCACATCTGGCTGCGCGAGAAGACAACTCGCCGTGCCGGCAGCGAGCAGCACGGCAATCACGCGCCGTTTGACTCGAATCTTGATTGCCTTCACTCTCATTCCACTTTCGTCCTCAGTTGCGCAGCGGCTTCCCGGTCTTCAGCGTATGCGCAATGCGCTCCAGCGTCTTTCTTTCCCCGCACAACGACAGAAACGCTTCGCGCTCCAGGTCCAGCAGAGACTGCTCGCTCATCAGCGTTCCGGCCGTCACCCGTCCGCCGCACAATACATGCGCCACCTTGCGAGCCACCTTCTGATCGTGTTCGCTGGCAAATCCCGCCTCGCCCATCAGATAAATTCCCGTCTCCAGCATCGCCAGCACCGGCAAGCCCGCAGCCGGAATCATCACGCGCGGCTGCGGCGGAAGATATCCGATCCGAGCCAGCAACTGTGCCTGCGCTTTGGCGTCCAGCAGCAGCCGTTCCCGATTCATCGTCATGCGATCCTCGCCTCGCAGCAGGCCCATCTCCCGTGCCTCCGCCGCCGAGGTCGAGACCTTGGCCATCGCAATCAGTTCCAGAGAGCGTTTCAGCGCTGCTGCATATTCAGCGGATTGTGCAAACTTCGACGCGGGATCGCGCGGCTCTGGCGGAGCAAAGGCCATGCTGGCATCCAGCGCGCGCAGCGCCATCTCCTTGGTGCCGCCGCCACCGGGAATCAATCCCACGCCGGCCTCCACCAGTCCCATATACAACTCCGCATGAGGCTGTCGAAGCGCGGCGTGCAGCGCCATCTCGGTGCCTCCGCCCAGGCACATCGCATACGGAGCAACCACCACCGGGCGCGGACAAAACCTGATCGCCGCCGTCATCGACTGGAAGGCCTGTATGGCAAGATTGACCTCATCCCAGTCGCCTTCCTGCGCCGCCAGCAGCAACTGCATGAGGTTCGCACCAACGGAAAAATTCTCCGCATCGCTGGTGATGACAAACGCCTCAAAATCTCGCACAGCCTCACTGTTTACTGCCAGCACGGATGTCACCAGGCCGACAACATCGCCGCCAATCGCGGATTTGATCGAGTGCAGCTCAATGCAGCCTACGCCGTCGCCCAGGTCGATCAGCGACGCGCCGGGATTGCTGCGGACAATGTTTCTCTTCTCTTGTCTGAAGCTCGCCGCCATCGCATGGCCAGCCGTCTTCCGCACCGGCTCCCACGCGCCACTGGCGGGCTGATAGAAGCCGCTGCCATCGGCAGCGTACCAGCTTGTCCCGCCTGCGGCCAGCATCGCTTCCACGCGCGCGCTCACCGGCAATCCAAGCGCTTTCATGCGCTCCACCGACTTGCTCACTCCTATCGCGTCCCACATCGCAAACGGGCCCATCTGCCAGTTGAATCCCGCACAGATCGCCCGATCGATCGCCTCGCCGCTCTCGGCCACCTCGCCAATCCGCTCGGCGGAATAGTTCCAAAGCGAGGCCAGCAGCGGCCATAAAAACGCTGCTACCTTGTCCTTTGCCGGGTCTGCGGCCAGCAGCGTGCGCAGTCGCTCCGGCAGGTCAGCGATATTTTTGGCCATCTCCAGCGACGGCAGTTTTGCCTTTTGCAGCGGGCGATATTCCAGCGTCTTCAGGTCCAGCGCCATGCGCTCTTCGCTTCCGTCCGGCAATCGATCCTTCTTGTAAAACCCCTGCTTTGTCTTGTCGCCCAGCCAGCGCCGCTCCACCAGGCTCTGCACCAGCTTCAGCGTCGCCTCGCTTTGTCCCGGTTCTCGAAAATTCGATGCCACATGCGCCAGCACATCGATGCCCACCATATCCGCCAGACGAAACGTTCCCGTGCGCGGCCACCCCAGCGCACTGCCCGTCAGCGCGTCCACTTCCTCCACTGTCAATCCCTGCTCCAGCACCAGCCGTGATGCGCAAAACATATTTGCCACGCCTATGCGGTTGGCGATGAAGTTCGGTGTATCGTGCGCTTCCACAACCTGCTTGCCCAGCATCCGATCGGCAAAGTCAACGAAGCCTGCAAGCAGCGTGCGATCCGTCTCTGCCGTCGGAATCACTTCCACCAGCTTCATGTAGCGCGGAGGATTAAAGAAGTGCGTACCGAACCATCGTCTGCGCACGTCGGCATTCAATCCCGCGGATTCAGCAATCTTCGCTACTGGTAGCCCTGATGTGTTGGTCGTCAGCAGCGCCTGCGACGCCAGATGCGGAATCACGCGCTGCAGCAGCGCGGATTTGATCGCCATGTCCTCGGTCACTGCTTCGATTACCCAGTCGCACTTGCTGAGTTGGCCGAGGTCGTCGTCAAAGTTTCCCGTCGTCACCAGCACCGCCGTTGCCGGCGTGAAGAATGCCGCAGGCCGTGCTTTCAGCAATGCCTCTTTCGCGCTGATGGCCAGCCTGCTTCGTTCCTTCGCCGAGGCTCCATCCTGCGACATGTCCAGCAGCAGGCAGGGAACGCCAGCATTGGCCAGATGCGCGGCGATGCGCGCGCCCATCGTTCCCGCTCCCAGCACGGCAGCGCGACGAATCATCCGCGGCTGGCTGGCTACATGTTGCAGATCATTTGCATCGGCCATCCCTTCATCTCCTGTGCGGCAAACAGCCGCGCGCGACCTCGCCCGAACCACTGGAGAATACGGCGATTCCAGTCGCCCGGTCAAACGACCGATCCCAGTCTCGCTGGCCGAGGCCGGCGATTGCCCTGTCAGATTTATGGAGGGTATCGGTTTGACTCGCGCGACAGGCGGAGCTTAGTTTCATCAAAGGAGAAGTTCATTGATCTCTTCCGTTCACCAAATTCTCTGCGATTCTGACCAGCATCACCGCACCATCGTTCGACTGCAAACTGCTGGAGCGATCCTACTTCGTCCCGAACAAAGCGTCTTTTCCCCGCAGGTTGTCATCGGCGAGGGCACGGTCATTGAGCCGGGCGTTCAACTCCTCGGTTCCACCCGCATTGGAGCGAACTGCCTCGTGCGTTCCGGCTGCATTCTTGAAAATGTCATCGTCGCTGATCGCGTCACCTTGCGTAACCATTGTGTTGTTGCCGATTCCATCATTGACAGCGACGCAACGGTTGGCCCATTCGCGCACCTGCGCCCGGGCAGCCACGTCTCTGAGCAAGCCCATGTGGGTAACTTTGTTGAGATGAAAAAAGCTCGCCTCGGTAAAGGAGCCAAGGCCGGCCATCTCAGCTATCTGGGAGACGCTTCCGTTGGCGACGGCGCGAACATTGGCGCAGGCGTGATCACATGTAACTATGATGGCGCGCGAAAGCACGAGACGACCATCGGAGCCGGCGCATTCGTGGGTAGCGATTCGACGCTCGTTGCTCCGGTTCAGATCGGCGATGGAGCTTATATCGGCGCTGGTTCCTGCATCACGCGATCCGTGCCGCCGGATGCGCTGGCTGTGGGGCGCAGCAGCCAGATCGTCAAGCCAGGATGGGCCGCCAGTCGGCGAGCGCGCAGCGCAAAATCTTCTTGAGGCAGCGCTGCAATCGCCATGTGGCCACTCCTGTTTCATCGGCTCGATTCATCCTGCGCAGCTTTCCCGCCGATAAGATATGCGGTGCTACTTCATGCCATGCATGCAAGCGCCAGGCATGAGAAAAGCCGGTGTGGCCGGTCACCCGAACGATGACAACAAATCCTCCTGCTTCAACGAGGAGGAGCTGGAATTGGCAACTGGACACGACCGATATCCAGTTTGTACAAAAGTGGAGCATACTGAGTAAGTAGCAGTTCCTCCAGAGTACTCAGAGGGCCGATATGCCACCACGGATTTTGATTGTGGATGATGAAGAGCAGTTGCGGTTCATGATCGCGGCCACGCTCACACGCCAGAACTACGAGGTGCGCCTCGCATCGGGAACCACGGAGGCTATGCAGTGGCTGGATCGCGAGTCGTTTGATCTTGTCCTGAGCGACCTGATCATGCACGATGGATACGGTACTGATCTGCTCAACCGCTTGAATGCCAATCAGCAGCTGATTCCGCTGGTTCTTGTCACGGCAGTCCAGGATATTGGCACGGCCATTGAGTCTATGCGGCGCGGAGCTTACGACTACCTGATGAAGCCGTTTGAGCGCGATCAGTTGCTCAGCACCGTTGCGCGCGCGCTCGAGCATCGCAGCTCGATTTATGAGACGCGCACCTATCGCGAAAATCTGGAAGAGATTGTCCGCGCTCGAACCAAGCAGTTGCGCCAGGCCATCACCGATATCGAGCACTCCTATGACATCACACTTGAGGCGCTCGGGAATGCACTCGACCTCAAGGACTCTGAGACGGAAGGACACTCACGCCGCGTCACTGCTTTCACCATTGCCCTTGCGCGCGCCATGAACGTCGATGCCGACCAGATCAAGATCATCGCGCGCGGCGCATTTCTGCATGACATTGGCAAGATGGCGATTCCGGATTCCATCCTGCGCAAGCCCGGAAAGTTGAACTCCAGCGAGCAGACCGTCATGCGCGAACACTGCGCGCGCGGGTATGAGATGCTGCGCAAGATTCCATATCTCAAGGAAGTTGCCGAGATCGTCTACTCCCATCAGGAGCATTATGACGGCACCGGCTATCCGTGTGGCCTTGTCGCCGACCAGATTCCACTTGGCGCACGCATCTTCGCCGTCGCAGATACCCTGGACGCGATCACCAGCGACCGCCCCTATCGACGCGCCAGCAACTTCGACGTTGCCCGACAGGAGATTCTTCGCTGCTCGGGAACGCAGTTCGATCCCACCGTCGTCGAAGTTTTCATCAAAGTTCCCAGTAGTCTCTGGATCGATCTCCGACGAGAAATCGAAAGCAAGCCGCGGCTTTTTTCTGAAATTGACGCAGAGGTGAGCAAATACGTCGTCACCCGGAGTTGATCCGCAACAGGAGAGAACCCATGTCCTTGCTAAGCCCGTCTGCACTCGACCAAGCTGCCTCGTCCCTTGCCTCCTGGCAGGTTCGCCCCGAGGCTCTCCAGCGAACCTTTGCATTCGTCGATTTTGTTGCCGCCATGCGTTTTGTCAACCATGTTGCCGCAGCCGCCGAGAGTCAGGGACACCATCCCGACATCGACATTCGCTACAACCGTGTGCTTCTGCGCATCTACAGTCATGACTCCGGCGGTGTCACCGCGCGCGACATCCAGCTGGCCCAGACCATCGATCAGATCGCCCTTTGATCGACGCATTCCCAAGTGTAGGCCGCGCTGTCTGCGAGCCGTTGCGTGAATGAATAGGGAAATCCTCAACCTCAGCCCAATGGAGTCTCGTGATCCGATGCCGGAGCCGAAAGGTTCCGGCGGATCCCCTCGCGATGCAGGTTTAGCCTTATACGGAAATACATATTTATCCGGAAAGTATGAACGATTGTAGATTTTTTCTGTGAGGCAGAGCTAAATCTTGTGATGAGTAAGTCGCGATTTCCAGTTCTCCATAATGGCTATTTTCTGCATATTTATATCGAGTTTGTTTTGAGGAGTCCGTCTACTAATATAATAAAAATAAACTACTTACAGAATAATTGTGATTTTGTCCAGCTCTCGCTCCTGCTCTCTGCATAGGGCAATCTGTCGAGGATATCCACTTCCTGACATCTTCGGTCGGAAGAAAAAATCTTCCATTTATTTCGATTTTGGTATTTGTTTTTTGAAAAATATATTGTAAGCTGTAGTTGTTGTGGTGGTCTCGGTACTGAGTCTCCCGACTCCATCGCACAAGAAGTAGTTGCGTCACTGGCCTCCCGGCACGAACTATCGTTCGTGCCGTCTTTTTTGCGCCACGCACGGATCGTGCATCCCCCTCTGGACGCATGGATGAGGCAGAGCTAGTATCAGTAGTATCGATCTCCTTTCAGGAGGGTTCTCCGTGAAGCGTTTCCGTTCTTTCCGTTGGGCTGTTGCGATCCTGCTTTCCGTTGCCACCGCCGCCAGCTATGCGCAATGGATGAACCCGTCGTATGACGTGCCGGCGTATCATCCGTCTGCGCCGCTGAAGATCAGCAGTCTGCCTCCCATCCTCAGCGGCAATCAGCTCACTGGACCGAACTTCCGCTACTCCTGGCAGGTGCATGTCTATCAGAAGGCCGCGAAAGTTTCCAGCGTCCTCTATCAACTGCCCTGTTACTGCCGCTGTGACCGCGAACTTGGCCACACGAGCCTGCGAAGCTGCTTTGAAGGCCTGCACGGCTCGGAATGCTCGACCTGTGCCAAAGAAGGCGCATATGCTTACGAGCAGACGAAGCTCGGCAAAACGCCTGCTCAGATTCGTGCGGCGATCGAGCATGGAGCATTCCAGTCCGTGGTGCTTGAAAACGAGTAGCGATTCGCTGACGTGCAGCGATGCGATTAGGTTCGGGAGCTACGCTGCGGTTACAATCAAACTGCTGTACCTGACCAGATCGGGTTCGCGATGCAGCCAATGGGGGCGTCACGGTTTCGACGGGATCGGTAGTGGCAGAGAGGCATGCCGGGGTGTGGGCACCCGCAATCGCTTACAAAACAACAATTGCCAACAACAATCTGGCACTTGCTGCTTAATTAACTAAGCAGCCGTCTTCCCTGGCTTCGCCTGTGGGCCAGGAGCGGACGTCGCACAGCAGGCTGGCTGTCGCCGCTCGGTCCGTGTGGCTCCAGCAAGATCATCGGACTAGTTTTCGCAGTTTCTTGTCTGTTCTGAGCAGCGAGAGCGAATTTTCTGAATAGACTACGCATGGAGTCTCTCGGCTAACATTGATTTCGGACGCGGGTTCAACTCCCGCCGCCTCCACCATATTTTGTTTGCAATCAATCGTTTCCATCGGATCTTGTGTGCCTGTCCATCCGCTTGTGGCGCTCTTTGCCGAGGCACCCCCCAGGGGGGGGGATGTGTATTTCCATGTAAGTTATTGATAAAAAGCTGGATGGGCGGATTTCGCGAAATTTCATTTTTTGTATCCTTTTGAAAATAAGCGCTTTCTTGAAATTTCAGAAAGTACTTTGAATTTTGTTTGCGATCTGTCGGCGACGTTCCCGGGAGACAGAAAGCGAAAAGGAATCTGGCTGGTGCGTAAGGTTGCGAGCGCAGACCCCGATGCAAGCAGAATGACACAAACGCAGGAAATTGCCTGCACGGGAATGGCGTTGAAGCCGCCGCAACTCGAGTTCATGGCGAGTACTGGTCCTTGTTCCGGGTGGCGGTAGCCGGAGACGGCTTTTCACCGGGAGAAGGATCGAGCGTATGGGGTGAAGCAAAAGAAGAATTCGCGCCGGACGATGCGCGGCTCATGAAGGTGGCGAGATGGTCTGTAGGACTGCAGCAGAATTCAGGATCATAGAGGCGAGTGAGAGCGATGGCGATCGTACAAGTCTGAGGTGAATCTGCCGGAGGTGGTGGCGGAGATTCGCGCGCTTTATCCACGGTATGAAGAAGCGCTGATGAGCAACTCCACCTATTAGCTCGAAACTTGTAGCTTCGCTCACATCACGTTCGTTGACCGATGCGCTTCGCGCCAGGCGATTGGAGCCACGCCCTCCCAATTTCTGAAGGCACGACCGAATGAGTTTGGGTCTTCAAAGCCGAGCAGATAGGCGGCTTCATTGAGTTCCAGAGCTGAGTTGCCGAGATAGTAGCGAGCCATCTGGTGACGGGCCTCATCCAGTAGTCGCTGGTAGCTTGATCCCGAGTCTTGGAGTCTTCGCTGCAGAGTTCGAGGGCCCATATGCAGAGACCGTGATATTGCGTTGATGGAGGGACGGTGGCCGGGGAGCTTGTCCTGGATGGTACGGCGCACGAGTTCGAGAAAACTGTCCTCTTCCTTGTACTGCCGCAACTGCTCCTCGAATTGTGGTGCAAGCAGATCAAGGAGTTCTGCATTTCTCGTTGCAAACGGCTTTGTGGCATCCACAGCGCGGAAGACGATTGCATTCTGCGGCGCTCCAATCAAGACCGTGCATCCCAGGCTTCGCTCCAACTGGCGCATATTCAATCGTCGCTGCACGTACTCGACGCGAAGCGGGTTGAGTGGCGTGCCGCTGCCGTGCCGGGCCAGTGATCGCACCCATGAAAAACAATAATCGATCAGACTTACCGGTTCGTCTTCGACGGCGAGCAGCCAACGGAAACTGACCTTGAACTCCGCTTCGTCGAGTTCAACGACGATCTCTTCGGGTGCAGTCAGCTTTTTGAAGCGGGCCATATGGCGAGAAGCGGCCACCAGATTGTCGGTTGAAAGCGCCGCGATCGCCATGGGGTGGAAGCGTTCCGTCTTGGTTTCAATACCTAGCTTGATACCGATTAGAGGATCAGAACTCACATGGTCGATGGCGCGCCAGAGTGCGAACAACTCCGCGGTAGAAACCAGCACACGAGTCCGTTGGAAGAGGTCACGCGGAAGACCTGCCTTGCGGAGCACTTTAGAAACGGATACGCCCAATTCCTCCAGCTTGACGGCAAGGCGGCCGGGAATACGAAAATGCTTAAGCATGACTGACTCTCCAATTCCAACAATATAAAATCGGACCCGGTATGCCATGCAATACGCGTCAATCGGGCAGCAAAAGCCGTCAGAGTCCGATTGGCAGATTGTCGTGATTTGCAGGTATATTGTCGTGTTTTGCCGGTCCTGATTTGGCGTAAAAGCTTATCCTGTGGAAGTGGATGTGAGAAGAGAGACAGCACGGGCGAGGCGGTTGCAGATGTCGAAGTGCCTCGGATGTCTTCAGTGCTGCTTCGAGGCTAGCCAATCGATCCCATCCAGCGAAGGAGAACTATGAGGGTCATTACGCTTTGCCTGTTATTTGCAACACTGGCTGCGCAGTTTTCTCGTGCGCAGCAATCACCAGCTCCGCCAACAGAAACGATCACGACAGCAGCGAGCCATACTCCCGAACAGCAGGAGATCATCAATATCGCGAACAGGAAGTGGGACTGGATGTCTGAGAAGAACGTAGAGTCACTGCAAGCGCTCTTCGACGACAGAGCCATGTTTACCCACATGGGTGGAACCTGGGGAAAAGCGCAGGAGTTGGCCACCATCCAGAGTGGTGGCATCTGGTATAAGAAGGCCTTTGTGTATGCAGTGGATGTTCGCATATTTGGGAACGCGGCTGTCGTGCTCGAGGATATTGATCTTCAGGCCGTTGTCGGGGGTCATGAAGTGACGAATCCCTTCATGGTGACCGAGGTTTACAGCCGAGAGGCGGGCAAATGGAAGCTGGTTCAGCTTACGTTCTCGCATCTGCTCAGGCCGGTGAAAGTGGATAGCAGAAGCAAGTAGAAAGCAAAGTGAGAGGATTGAAGCATGCAGAAGAGAGCGTTAGGAACGAGTGGTCTTGAAGTATCAGCTTTGGGCCTGGGCTGCATGAGCATGAGCTCTGGCTATGGCCCGCCTGCGGACAAGGACGAGATGATTGGGCTGCTGCGCAGGGCTTACGAACTGGGTGTCACGCACTTCGATACCGCCGAGGCGTATGGACCATTTGCCAATGAAGCACTGCTTGGCGAAGCGCTTCAGCCTATTCGTGATCGGGTGACGATTGCCACCAAATTCGGCTTCGACATCGATCTTGAGACAGGCAAGCGCGGGCCGGGAACGAACAGCCGGCCGGAGCACATTCAGGCTGTGGCAGAGGCTGGATTGAAGCGACTGCGGACGGATCACATTGACCTTTTCTATCAGCACCGCGTCGATCCTGACGTGCCGATTGAGGATGTCGCCGGAGCGGTGAAGGAACTGGTTGCACAGGGCAAGGTGAAGCACTTCGGCCTGTCCGAGGCGTCGGTGGCCACGATTCGTCGTGCCCATGCTGTCCATCCCGTCGCCGCCGTGCAAAGCGAGTATTCGCTCTTTTTCCGCGAGCCGGAAGCGGCGCTGATGCCCGCGCTCGAAGAGCTTGGCATCGGCTTTGTGCCGTTCAGCCCGCTCGGAGCCGGATTTCTGACCGGCAAGATCGACGAGAACACGAAGTTCGATCCCACGGATTTTCGTAACATCGTGCCGCGCTTTTCACCCGAAGCGCGCAAGGCAAATCGGGCGCTGGTCGATATGGTGCAGGCCGTCGCAGCTCGTAAAAAAGCGACACCGGCACAGGTGGCGCTGGCCTGGCTGCTGGCGCAGAAGCCGTGGATTGTACCCATTCCCGGAACGACGAAGCTGCATCGGCTTGAGGAGAACCTGGGCGCAGTTGGGGTTACGTTGACTGAAGACGATCTGAAGCAGATCGACACAGCCTCTGCCGGCTTGCAGCTTGAGGGTGCACGCCTGCCGGAAGCTGCACTCAGGATGACTGGTCTCTGAAGCCCGGATATGCCCAGCGGATTGCTTTGCGAAAGAAGGCTTATCGTGAAGTTTTTTGTTGCGATTGGAGTTTTGCTTATGATGCTGCCATCCGCCACGCACGGGGAGGCTCACGTTGATTCGGGCGCGATACAAATCATCCGTAACGGCTCGCAGTCCTCTATGCAGGCGCCTGCCGAGTACTTCACGGGCAGTGTTCGTGTTGCGCCGCTTTTTCACGCGGTGGCTCCTGCGCACATCTCGGGCGCGCTGGTCACATTTGAGCCTGGCGCGCGCACTGCGTGGCACACCCATCCTCTCGGCCAGATTCTGATTGTGACCGCGGGGACCGGACTGGTGCAGCGCTGGGGCGATCCGGTGCAGGAGATTCGCCAGGGAGACGTGGTGTGGATTCCGCCGGGCGAGAAGCACTGGCACGGAGCCGCGCCAAACAGTTCGATGAGCCACATCGCGATCGCGGAGCAGCTCGACGGCAAGTCCGTAGAGTGGATGGAAAAGGTGAGCGACGCGCAGTATGCGCATCTTCCACCCGAGTCGAAAGGAGTTGCAGGCGCGACCCAGGAACCATCGGCAGCCCAGAAGCTGATGGGCGACATTGATCCCAAATTGGCGGAGCTGACAGACAACGTGCTCTTTGGCGATGTCTGGCAGCGTCCGGAACTTTCCAGGCGCGATCGTAGCCTGATCACCGTCGCTGCGCTCATTGCGATGAATCGACCAGATCAACTGCGATCTCATCTTCGGCTTGCTCTGCACAATGGGGTGACTCAGCAGGAGCTCGTCGAGGTGATTACCCAAATGGCTTTCTACACAGGGTGGCCGAATGCTGTGAGCGCGGTGAGCGTTGCTCGAGATGTCTTCCAGGAAAGTAAGCAAGCGGAGAAGTAAGCCCCGGAACTCGCCGAACCACCATCTCCCTCAGGTGTACGATCTTTGTCGGGATTGACCAGGGTTCGCTGATTCGCATCCAGTTTGCTGCTGCTGCGGCAATGGTAAGAGCGGCCTGGAAGGACGAATTGCGCATCGGTTTCAAGGTGTAAGCAGATTGCGAGCAACAAGGAATTTCGGCCTTTGAGAAAGATTTGTCTGCCCAGCCACTTACTAGAACGGAGCGCGGGCAAATCGTTCGACGCCGACCGGAGAATGCGTGTGATCGGGGCTGGTCTGGTGCGAAACAGTTTGCCATGAACCGCGACAACATGAGGCGCTCCGACGGCGGAGGCACAATTCCCCTGAGCGCGCTGATCTCGGAGAGCAGCGTCATTTCCCGGCGATGAAGCAAGGAAAAGCGCTGGACCATATCTTCGGCAGAGGTGAAGATGCCGCCGGATGCGTGGGACAAAAAGATCGCCTCGGCAGCTGCCAGGTCGCGCATCAAACTGCAAACAAACGGATAAAGTTCATCACAGGCTCTAAAGTCCTGCTTCTGACTTGAATTGCGATTGCAACAGCTTTCCTCCATCCGTGGAGCAGCCTGCAGAGTTCGGATCCACAACGTTGTAGTTGGCTGTGTTGCCGCTGTAACTGTAGCTGTTTACCAGGTAACCGCTGGATACAACGGGTGCATCCCATCCATAGCCCAGGATTCCGATGGAGTGCGCGGGGAGATAGTTCTGAACGAAATCATTCGTAATCGTTTGATTAGGATCACTTGGGCATCCAAAGGATTCGTTCCACTCCGTCACAACAAGAGCGTTGCCGCTGTTTGCAAAATCACCAAACCGGCTATCCCACGCGCTGCTGCTGTCACTTTCATTGCTGTTGACGACATAACTGTAGGGATGGAAGGTGTAGGCGGAGTTTGCAGGTATTCCACTCGGAGCCACAAAGCCGGTAAATGCAAAATCGATATCATCGCCATCAAACAGCAGCACATTATTAGGAGCCAGGGTCCGCAAATATTGCCCCACCGTCAACATGCCCTGTTGAGGTTCAGTGCCGCAGCCCGTGGCCCAGTCTGTCCAGCTTGGCTGCTGCAGTGTGCCGGCATTGCATTCTTTGGTCGTGGAGGGTTCGTTGAAAATTTCCAGAACAACGCCATTATCGTCGGTCAAAGCGGAATCCAGAAGTTGCTTCCATGCCTGTTCTGTCTGATCATCCGGAAGTTTTTGCATGGCGCCGTTTTCATAGGGCGTACAGCTATAAAGTTCGCTTTGCATCGCGACGATTGCGACAAGGCCGGCGGCACGTGCCTGCGCAATCGCATTTCGCACCATATCCGTATAAGCCGAAAGGCCATTCGCATATTCGTACTGCAGAGCACCCTGGCTCACCTGGAGACGCACACTGTTTGCGTACCAATCCTGAACCATGGCCTGAAAGGATGCGTTGTAGGATAGCCCGGAAAGCGGTGCAGCAGTCAGAGCCGCCTGCGCCGCCTGCAGACCCTGTACAGCGGCCGATGCCTGAAACGTACCGCTGCAAAGCTTGGTTGCATATGGCGTAGGATAGACCACGCCGATCGACGTGAAGCCTCTTGGGAGAAACGGCGTGTTTGTGCCGGAGACGACCAGCTTTCCTGACACAACTGCGACTCCGGCGCTGCTTTGAGACGGCGCAGGGGTTGGAGCAGGGGTTGGAGTCGGCGGCATACCCGAACTGCTGGCTCCTCCACACGAGACACATTCCATGGATAGGCCTGCGAGCAGGATGCCAGCAAGAATCAAAGCGAACCTTCGCATCGGAGTTCAACCCTTTCAAGCGCACATTTCCTAGGGGCACAGGATATGCTGCCAGTTCATCGGATGTCACCCTGAAAATGGAGCACCCGGCATGATTTGTGCCAGGAATGGGAGAGGCACTGGATATGGATACATAAATGGCGCAAGAAAGATGCCCGGATCGAGCCGTCGCAGTCCGAGATCGAACGGATGTCTTCGGCCTTGGAACATGAGGATCGGGAGACAGCGCATGGGAAATAGAGAGCAAGCAACTCTGGCAAGAGCCGGGGTTCTGATGAGGGTCCCCACAAATTCCCCCACAGTTGAGGCGAATTTGCGAGTCTTGAATTTGCAAGTGATTGATTTTATTGGTCGGGACGGGCAGATTTGAACTGCCGACCCCTCGCACCCCAAGCGAGTGCTCTACCAGGCTGAGCCACGTCCCGACACGGTTGCGCCGACCGATGGGGTCAGCGCTGGGGTTCTTTGATGAGTGTACACGAATCTGTGCGTGCGCTTCGACAAGCGTTACCTTGCGCAGCGCACCTGGGGGTCAGTTCGAGGGTGGCACGTACTCGGCAGGCAGAGCCGAGCCGTCGCCGAAGAAAAACTCCTGCATCTGTTCGACGAGAAAGGTTTGCGCCTGCGGTGTCCAGGGTTGCAGGCGATACTCGTTGAGCAGCATCTTTTGTCGCTCGACCCACTCGGCCCATGCCTGTTTGGAGACGCTCTTGAAAATCTGCTGGCCGAAGTCCGAGTCGAACGGAGGCTCGTCCAGACCTTCCATCTCTTTTTTGTAGCGTGCGCAGAAAACCATATGTGCCATCGTGCGAGACTCCCAGAACGATTGTAAAGCCAACCGGACGGTTTGCGCCGAGCGTCGTACTACACTGAGAATCGATGCCAATCACCGTCCGTTCGCACGCAAAAATCAATCTTGGTCTGGCGATTGGGCCGCCACGTTCGGACGGCTTTCATGGTCTGGTCACGGTGTATCAGACTCTGGCTCTTCATGATCGGGTCACGGTTGCGGCCACGGCCAGCGATGTGAGCGCGATACATCTCAGCTCGAACGATGCGCGTGTTCCCACCGATGCGCGCAATACTGCCTGGAAGATGGTGGAGCTGGCACTCGAATCGCTTGGGCGGAGTGCAAATGTCTCGATACATATCGACAAGCAGCTTCCGGTGCAGGGTGGACTGGGCGCAGGTTCGGCAAATGCGGCGGCGGCGCTGGTGGCGCTGGAGGCTGAACTGGGGATTCCGGCTACTCCGGCCTGGCATGCGGAGAGGCTGCGACTGGCTGCCGCAGTTGGCTCCGATGTGCCACTTTTCCTGGTGGGAGGAACGGTTCTGGGGTTGGATCGAGGGCAGTCGGTCTTTCCGCTGCCGGATCAGCCGCGGCTGTGCTGCCTGGTGGCTACACCTGCCGTTGGTGTCTCGACGCCGCAGGCATTTCGGGACTGGGATGCGCTGTGCAAGGAAAAGGACAGCGGCAGTGCCGAATGGGATCCAAATGTGGACGGCGCTCAAAATGCTCAAAATGCCGCCAATCCATTGACCCGGCAGCCTATGGGCGATACACTGGAGCAGTTGAGTCGTGTCTATGCAAGTGCCTGTGCTCAGGCAGACTTCCCACGGGAAGCCGTTGCAGGGGCGGACTCTTCCGGTGTCTTGCCTTTGGGGCAAGACCTGGCCGGGCCGCTGGTGTCCGCGCTTGTCCGCACCGGGATTGGAAACGACTTCGAGCGTGTTGTTCTGGCTCGTCATCCCATCCTCAGCGAAATCAAGCGCATCCTTGCGGCTGTCGGCACGCCGGAGGAATCCCTCTACGCATCCTTGTCTGGATCTGGCTCTTCGCTCTTTGGCCTTTACCGGGGTCAGGAGCAGGCGGAAGCAGTGCGTGACCGGCTGCGTGGAATGGGTGTGGATGCGTTGGTTACGCATACTCTTTCGCGCTCGGCGTATTGGTCGGAGATGCTTCTTCCGTCAGGTAATTGACATTCGCGCGCGAGCGATGAAAGGCTCGTCGTCGGCTGTCGGGAAGAGTTGGGCGATCGACTAACGGTAGGTCAAGTGCCTTTGACGCACTTTGTCCAGGTTCGAATCCTGGTCGCCCAGCCAAGGTTTGCCGCGAAGGCATTTGCTTTTGCGGAGAGTAGAACGCAGCAGCCCATGCCAACCAGCAGAGGAGAAACTGCAAGGCTATGACCAGGAACGAGACCACGAGTACGGAAGCGGCGGAAGTGACGACCAACCCGGCAGAACCAGCGGCGGAAACGCAGCCGAAAAATCGCGAAGTCAAGCTCGCCTCCGAGCGAAAGCGAAGCCGCGGACTGGGAGAGGACAAAAGCTTCAAGCTCTTCAGCGGAACGGCCAATCGTTCGCTGGCCGATGAGATTGCCGGCTTTGTCGGCGTCAAGGTCGGGGAGAGCAAGCTCCAGCGCTTTGCCGACGGCGAGGTGTACTTCCAGTTGCTGGAGAACGTTCGCGGGGCGGATGTTTTCCTGGTGCAGCCGACCTGCTTTCCGGTGGATCAGCATCTGCTGGAACTGCTGATCATGATCGATGCGCTGAAGCGCGCCTCGGCTGCGCGCATCACGGCGGTAGTTCCGTACTTTGGCTATGCGCGGCAGGATCGGAAGGATCGTCCGCGGGTGGCGATCAGCGCCAAGCTGATTGCAGATTTGCTGACCACGGCGGGCGCGAATCGTGCGTTGTTTGTCGATCTGCATGCGGCGCAGATTCAGGGTTTTTTCAATATTCCCGTCGATCATCTTTTTGCCAGCCCGGTGCTGGTCTCCTATTTTCGCGAGATGAACCTGCCGAATCTGACGGTGGTTTCGCCCGATGCCGGGGGTGTGGAGCGCGCGCGCTTTTTTGCCACACGCATGGGCGCTCCGTTGGCGATTGTGGACAAGCGTCGGACGGATATGAACGTGGCCGAAGTGATGAATGTGATTGGCGATGTGCGTGGCCGCACCTGCCTGGTGATTGACGACATTGTGGATACTGCCGGGACGCTGGTCAAGACGGTGGATGCGCTGCTGGCCAACGGCGCTGCTGCCGTGCATGCCTGCGCCAGCCATGCTGTGCTTTCCGGGCCTGCGATTGAGCGTATCTCCGCTTCGCGCATGGAGCAGCTTGTTGTGACGAATACCATCCCGCTGCGCGAAGCTGCGCTGCAGGTGCCCAAGATTAAAGTGCTTTCGATTGCCGGCCTGCTGGGCGCGGCGATCGAAAGTATTCACATGGAGACGAGCGTCAGTTCGCTGTTTAACTGATGTTTTTCCGGGAACAGAAACCTCGACGCCAGGCAGTTGGCGTCGCGAACAAAGGGAGCGCAAGCTGCTGAATTCCGAGCAGCCCGTGCCCGACGAAGAAGAGAGTGAGTTTTATGCCAGAAACTGTTACAGCCCGACCCCGCGTCGGCAAATTCAACAAGAACGCAGCCCGCCGCGTCCGCGCCGCAGGCAAGATTCCGGCCATCCTGTATGGCGCCGGTCATGAGTCGGTCGCCATTGAGGTGGATCCGAAGCAGATCCTTCGTATTCTTCACTCGGAGAGCGGACACAACACGATCTTTGACGTTGCGATCGAGGGCCATGGCCCGGTGAAGAGCATGATTGTGGACTGGCAGTACGAGCCGATCAAGGATTCCCTGCTGCATATCGATCTGAAGCGCATTGCGCTGGACAAGACGATGCGGGTGCATGTTCCGGTTCGCCTGGTGGGCACGGCTGTCGGCGTCAAGACGCAGGGCGGCATTCTCGATCAGGTGCTGCGCGAGGTCGAGATCGAGTGCCTTCCGGCTGCGATTCCACAGCACATCGATGTCGATATCACGAACCTTGGCCTGCATCAGGCGGTGCGTGTTGCGGATCTGCCACACACCGAGGGCCTGCGCTTCGTCACGGCTGAGGATGCCACGGTGGCTCACGTCATCTCCATTCGCGCTGAGGCCGAACCTGCCGCAGCCGAGGGAGCAGCCGCACCGGCGGCCACCGAGCCTGAGGTTGCCAAAAAAGGCAAGCCGGAGGCGAAGAAGTAACCTTTGTCCTGGATACGTTCAGCCTCTGATTTTGAGCAGCGCGGCCTGCAAGCACCGCTGATCGTGGTCGGGCTGGGTAATCCCGGGATGGAGTATGTATGGACCCCGCATAACGCGGGATTCATGGCAATCGACCGCATCGCCAGCCAGACCGGCGCGGTGGTCGGCAACCGGCGCGGTCGGGCGCTCACCGGGGTTGCGGAGATCGGTGGGCGCAGCGTGCTGCTGGCGAAGCCGGAGACGTTTATGAACCTGAGCGGGGTGTCGGTGAAAGCCCTGCTTCAGGAGTTTTACCCGGAGGATCCCGAGTCCGGCCGTGCCCATCTCGTTGTGCTGTATGACGAACTGGACCTGCCGCTTGGGACGATCAAAATACGGGAGCGAGGATCGGCTGCGGGCCATAACGGCGCTCGCAGCATCAGTTCCTCGCTGGGAACGGAAGCATGGTTGCGGGTCCGCATCGGCGTTGGGCAAAAGCTCTCTGCCGAGGCGCTTGCAGCCGGAGCCAAGCGATCGGGAGGCAGCAACTATCTGCTGTCCCCGATGCGTAAAGCTGATCTGGCGACTCTCGATGAGGCGCTGGATCGGGTGGCTCAGGCGGTTCGGCAGATTGCGCTGGAAGGCTCTGCTGCCGCGATGAACGAGTGGAATCGCAGGCCCTGAACAGCCTTGCGCAGACAATCAGGCCACTGTGGCGCGAACCGACCCGCAGTCGCCTGGAGATGGAACGATCATTCCGCCGCGATGGTCGGGCAGTCAAGACCAGCGGTTAAGCCGGATTCCCTGAGGACCGGCAGAAAAGAGCAGAAGATGGATCGGCAATATGAAGTCATGTTTATCGTCCGGCCGGATGTTGAAGAAGAAGAGATGGAGAAATTGATCTCCGGCTTTGAAGCAACCGTTACCACGGGTGGAGGCGAGGTCAAGTCCATTGAGCGGATGGGCCGCCGTCGTCTGGCCTACACCGTGCGCAAGTTCAACGATGGGGTCTATGTGCTGATGATTCTGGCGGCCAATGGACCGGTGGTTGCGGAGCTGGAACGCCGCCTGCGCGTTTCTGAGCCAGTCATCAAGTTCATCACGGTCCGCACCGATGAGGAAGAGAAGCGCGTCGCCAAGGTGAAGGCGGCTCGCGGCGTTCGCCGCAAGCCGACCGAAGAGGCTGCAGTGCCCGTTGCTGAGCCGGTCAGCGCCTAAGCCTTCGTTGGATTTGGCTGTGTACCGGGGAATCCAGACATGGGCTGGTAACCACGCGCAGCCTCAGCAATTCAGAGGTTTCGTCGGCTGAGTCCGCGCGAAACAGAAAATGAGAGAGATCATGGCAGAAGAAATTCAAAACAAAGCTCCGGAAGCTGCTGCACCGTCAGCGGCCGCTGCATCACCCTCCTCCGGTCCTCGTTCCAGCGGTCCTCGCACCGGTGGTCCGGGCGGTCGCGGAAAGTTTTTCCGCCGCAAGAAGGTCTGCAAGTTCTGCACCGAGAAGATTGACTCGATTCCATATCGGGATGTGCGTCTTCTGCAGGGCTTCATTGCCGAACGCGGCAAGATTGTGCCTCGTCGCCTGACTGGTGTCTGCACGACGCATCAGCGTCGGCTCACTCGCGCTATCAAGCAGGCGCGAAACATTGCTCTGCTGCCGTTCGCGTCGGGATTTTAAGCTGTCGCGCTTTTGTACTGCTGCGTTTTCAGAGTCTTGCATGTCTCTGAACGGGTTGCAGTAGCAATCCGGCATGTTGTTTCCGGTTACGGTTCGGTCAGCGAAGTTTTTTGACCACCCGGTTGCCGGAGATAGATGTCGGAGGAATACAATCACTCGCGGCGCAACCTTTCCCCGTTGTCCGGTGTCCAACCACCAGGACGAAAATCATGCGGCGGAGAGACTCAGCGTCGTAAGCAAACTGGAGAGTTTCCGATGGAAGTCATTCTGAAAGAAGACGTAGCCAATCTCGGTCACCGTGGCGATGTGGTCAAGGTCGCCGATGGCTACGGCCGCAATTACCTCCTGCCGCGCAAGCTTGCATTGCAGGCTACTGTTTCCAACAAGTCCGTCATCGAGCAGATGAAGGCCGCCGCAGCGCGTCGCTCTGCCACGGAGAAGGCTCAGGCTGAGGCGCTTGCCGCGCAGCTTGCCACGCTGCACCTGGTCTTCACGCGCAAGACCGGCGACAGTGGGCACCTTTTTGGTTCAGTGACCTCTGCTGACATCGCTCACGAACTGGTAGCCAAAGGCTTCGAGCTCGATCGTCGCAAGATTCAGCTCGTCGAGCCGCTCAAGTCGGTCGGTGACTTCACTGTCTCCGTGCGGCTTTACCGCGAAGTCGTCGCCCAGCTTTCGGTGCGTGTTCTCGCCGAGATTGTCGAGGGCATGGAAGATCCAGCCAACGCCGAGGCAGTAACGGTCTGATTGCGCTGGGGCGGTGAACCGAGTAACCTTTAACTGCCGGTTCTGATGTCTTTGCTTCGGATGCGGCGGTCGTATGCCGACCGCATCCAGAGGTATTATCTTGCTCAAGCGGACTGTCCCAGGTGTGAAGTTGGGAATATTACATGTCATCCGCAGTTTGAATTTGGAAGGTGGCGGGCCAAGCGAATCTGTTCGCATGTTTGCCTTGGCGCATCAGAGACTGGGAAGGAATGTCGAGATCGTCACTCTCGATTCCCCTGACGACGGTCCTTCGAGGGATGGATATCGCAGTTCATTCCCATGCCCGGTACATCCCTGTGGTCCTGCTGTAGGGCAATACGGCTATTCTCATCGACTTCAACCGTGGCTGCTCGCGAATCGCTCCCGTTTTGACGGAGTCATTGTCGACGGAGTGTGGCAGTATCATAGTCTTGCCGCGCGGCGTGCCTTCGCCGGTCACGTTCCGTATGTCATCTTTAGCCACGGTATGCTGGACCCTTACTTCAAAAGACGTTTTCCGCTGAAGCACCTGAAAAAACTCGCTTACTGGATGCTGGAAGAGAGCCGTAATCTGAACCAAGCTCTCGCCGTCTGTGTCACAAGCCAGGAAGAGTATCGTACGGTTGCCGAAGGTTTTCCCTTTCGACGCTTCCGCCGCTTGTTGGTGCCCTTTGGCTCAGCAGGGCCGGAGGGTGATCCTGCGGCAAACCGAGAAGCGTTTCTGGCCGGCTGGCCGCATCTGGCGGACAAGCGTTTCCTGCTTTTTCTGGGTCGCATTCACCCGAAAAAGGGTTGCGATCTGCTGATGGACGCATTTGCTCGCTCTGCAGAGCCGGATCTCCACCTGGTGATGGCCGGGCCAGACGAAGTGGGATGGTCGGCAGAGCTGAAAGCACGCGCGGATGCGCTCGGAATCGGTGATCGCATTACCTGGACGGGCATGTTGCGCGGAGCGCAGAAGTGGGGGGCATACTATGCAGCAAGCGCCTTCATTCTGCCCTCGCATCAGGAGAACTTTGGCATCGCTGTGGCGGACGCTCTGGCCTGTGGACTGATCCCGCTTATCAGCGACAAGGTCAATATCGCTCCTGAAGTTGCAGAGGATCAAGCGGCCTTTGTCGATACGGACACAGTCGAGGGCACGTCACGCCTGATTGAACGCTTCCAGAGGATGACCGGCGGTGAGCGCGAAGCGATGCAGTCGGCAGCTCGTGCCTGCTACGTTCGTCGCTATTCCCTGACCGACGCACCGCTGGTGATCTATCGCGCGCTGGGTCTGATTGCGGACGATCCCCAGGAATTGTCTGCGACTCCGAAAGCCCCCGCTGTACCTCAGTACACGCGATAGCCCAAGGCTGTTTGCGTGCTCAATCCATCGCCTGCCGCCTGAATGGTCAGCGTACCCGTTGCCGGACGCACGGTGTCGGCAACCTTCAGCGTCAGCGTGGTGGTTCCGCCGGCGCCGGCAAGTGAATCCGCGCTCCACGTCGCCGTGACACCGGCGGGCAGGTGGGAGATCGACATTTGCAAAGGCGCACTCAAGGGCAAGGATGATACGACGGTGACGGGGACTTCGACCGTCGCCCCCGGAACCAGCAACAGCGATCTCGCCCCTGTGGTGACGGTCAGCGTTGCCGCCGGGTGGATGTCCACCTGGATCGGCTCAACGGCATGGTAGATCTGTCCGGTTGCGGTGTCGGTGACCTCGGCCAGAGCGAATGCCTGTGTTGTGCCCAGCGCAGTCGAGGAAGCGACCGCGACCTGAGCCTGCGCGGAGAGAATGTCTGCGGTCTGCGTCCATGGACCCCACGACACGGATACGCCGGTTGGCAAACCCTGGAACCGCAAGGCTGCATCGGTCAGGTTCGTCGCCAGCATCAGCGGTCCAACGATCCGGACCGTCGCTGTTGCAGTCAAAGTCGTCCCCGGGGACAGGCCAAGAGGATTTGCGCTCAGCGAGAGCACGAGCGCTGTCGGGAGCGTTACGTTCAGTGTCGCGTCTCCGAAGGCGGTCTGTCCGTCTCCAAAGGCGGTGAGCGACAGTGGAACGCTGACGGGAGCTGCCGTGGCCAGCGCGTGCAGGGTGAGTGTCAGATGGAGTGTTTGAGGCGCTTGTGCTTCAAACTGTGTGGCGCTCCACGCAGCCGTCACTCCCGTGGGCAAGCCGGCCACGCCCACCCGGACCAGCCCTGCAAATCCATTGGCGGCGGTGACGGTGACCGGTACGGCGAGCGTGTTGCCAGCGACCAGCGTCAGGGTCTGCGCAGCGGATGCAATGGCAAGCTCGGTTTGTGCTGCCACAACCGTGACGGCGATGCGGGTCGATGTGGACAGTCCATCGCCCGCGGCGGTGACGGTGACGGTGGTTGCGGTCACAGGGGGCGCATTGGCCGCCGCCACGAGGATCAGATTGGCCGCTGTGGTGGCCGCAGTATTGGCTGGCGGAGTCAGGGTTGTCGTGCTCCAAATGGCGGTGACGCCCGTTGGCAGCCCGCTTGTGGACAGTGTGACCGTACCGCTGAAGGTTCCGCCTGTGGTCACAGTGACCGCGGCGCCGGCGTTGGCACCCTGCGTCACGGCCAGCGTGGATGGAGTTGCACTCACGCTCAGTGTCGGTAAGGGTTGCACGGTCAAGCCAATCTTCACCGTCTGCTGGGAGTTTCCGCTGGTTCCGGTGATGGCAATGGTTCCGCTTCCAACTGGGGCGTTGATGGCGGCTGTTACTGTGACGGTCGTGCTCTGTCCTGGCACAATCGAGGTCGGCGTGAAGCTGACGGTGACTCCCGGCGGTGCCGTTGCCGAGAGCGTGATGGATTGGGTGCTTCCGCTTGTCGTCGTCGCTGCAAGCGTGAAGCTGGTGTTTCCCCCTTCGATCACGGTTGCCGAAGTCTCGGAAGGCGTGAGCGTGAAGCTTGCCGCCAGTCCTTCGGCATTGAACGCCCAGTTTTCGACCAGTGTGGTCGCATCCACGCTTCCCAGTCCAGTCGCCAGATTGTAGACCGTTCCGCTGGCTGTGAATCCGGTCACACCCGGCACGCTGTTGTTGCCGCTGGGGGTGGTGTGAAACGGCGATGTCGGCGCATTCACCATCGCATATAGCTCGGGATTGGCAGAGCCTTGACTGGCTCCATTCTGCTGCTGATCGACCAGCGCCATGATACCGGCAAATGCGGGCGAAGCCACGGAAGTTCCGGAAAAGACATACCAGTTTCCGCCGACGCAGCCCAGGTATCCATCATGCAATGAGGTGGAGAGGGCGACGTCGGGCACGGTCCTCATGCCATTGCCATTGGCTCCTGCAATACCCAACTGCCAGGGTGGTTGCGCGTAGACGGTGCTGACCCCGCCGCCTGAGGCCCACAACTGCGCCCCCCCGTTGGCGCCGCTTTCGTTCCAGACCTCTTCCGGGATATATCCCAGGGCCGATTCGCTGCCTTGCCCGTTGTAGGGATTCCAGTAGGTGTAGTTGCCTTCGTTGAATTCCGTTCCGCCGACACAGGTTGACCAGATCGGCGAGCACATGCCGTTGACTGCACGCGCAGACCCTGACGTATCGTCACCCGCGTTGCAGCCCGCAGCGCCGGCATCGCCAGCGGCCACGAAGACGCTGATCCCTTCGCTGGCAGCCTGCATCCAGAGGTCGCCGTAAAACGCCAGTTCGGTGGCACCCATCGCTGATTCGCAGCTTGCATAGCTGACGCTGATTACCGGCGCAATGCGATGGTTCACGGCATAGGCAGCAGCCAGGTCCACTCCGTCCGTAGTCGCCGTGGATGCGGCTTCCACATACTGAATCTGCGCCTGCGGAGCAACCGCGCCCGCCCACTCGATGTCAAACGTCGCTTCGTCCTGATCGCCGGGCACAACGCCCGGGTCGGGTCCATCGAGTGTGATTGCGATTGTTGATCCGCCCGAGAGGTTGGCAAAGCTGCGGAATTCGGAAAAATCCGATACGCTCACGTCGCTTCGGCCCACGATGGCAATGGAGGATCCGGCACCGGAGATTCCCTGCGCATAGATGGGATTGGCGTCGTAGATCGTCGCGAAGTCCGCCGGGAAGAGATAGTGCGTGGTTCCCTGGGTGTAGAGCGGATGGAGTCGCGGGACGCGCGTCGTTCCGCCGCTTCCTGATCCAGCACTCCCATATCCAGCGCCAATTTTTGTCGGCAATGAGATCGGCCGTTGCTGCGCAATCTGAGAGGCATGGCGGAAATCATTGAGCGAGAGCACGCCGGCAACGAGGTTGGCCAGTGCGCGCGGAATCTGCGGGTCTTCGCCATTGGCGATATGCATTTCTCCGTTGATTGCATAGCGTCGCAGCGCTACGTGAAAGGCATCTTCCACCGCGCCTTCCGTGCCGCTGAAGACAATCATTCTTCGTCCGGCATTGACCGGCTCCACGACGAAACCGTGTGTCTGGAGCCATCGGGTGGCCAGCGCCAGTTCGGCATCTGTCGCGCCAAAGCGCTGCCCGTACTCCTGCGGTGTAAGCCAGTGGTGGAAGTGAGGAGAGTTCGGCTGCTGCTGCGCCTCGGCAAAATCTTCGAGCGCCTGCTCGCGCGCAGCATCCGGCTTGAGCACCAGCACCATGCGGCGCAGCGTTGTCTCCGGCGGAACTCCGCCGATGACGCGGCCTGGATCAGCGGCGCGCGGCGTATTGCCGAGCAGCGTGAGGACATCATGCTCGTTGATGGTGGGCAGGGTGACGCCAGCGCGTCCGTACACCGCCTGCGCCAGACCTGGTAGCGGAGACACTGCGCTGAGTGCCAGCATTCCAGCCAGAGCCAATCTCCGGCCAAGCAAAATTCTTCCTGCTGTGATGTCGCGCACATCCATCTGTCCACTCATTCCTGTAAAAAAGACTCGTGGGAACAACAGCCCCAGTGTTTATCCTGAGCGCTTTTGTCTTCCGCGTGAGGGTGGATGTGCGTTCACGAAAGTTGGCAGTAGCGAAACGAAATTTCATCTCTGCTTCAGTGCAGATTTGGAATTCCCAATCTTTACCCGCGAATGGCTGAAAGACTGGTTCATTCGCTCACTTCCCCGGAGGAATCTCATGACTTCACCGACTCCCTACATGACGACACGTTCGACGATCGATGGCGCGCCACTCAGCCCGGAAGAAGTTCGCCGGATCGATGCCTGGTGGCGCGCCTGCAACTATCTGAGCCTGGGCATGATCTATCTGCGCGACAACCCACTGCTGGCGGAGCCGCTGCGCGCCGAGCACATCAAGAACCGTCTGCTTGGCCACTGGGGATCGAGTCCCGGGCTTTCGTTTCTGTACACCCATCTGAATCGAATTCTTTGTGCGACGGATCGGTTTCCCGATCTGGAGATGATTTTTCTAGCCGGTCCTGGACACGGCGCGCCCGGAGTGCTGGGTCCGCTGTATCTGGAGGGAAGTTACAGCGCAATCTATCCGGAAAAGAGTCAGGACGCGGCGGGACTGCTTGCGTTTTTCCGCCAGTTTTCATTCCCCGGCGGCATTGGCAGCCACTGTACGCCAGAGACTCCAGGTTCCATTCACGAAGGTGGAGAACTTGGCTACGTGCTCTCCCATGCTTGTGGCGCGGCGTTTGACCATCCAAACCTGGTGGTTGTGGCCGCCGTTGGGGATGGCGAGGCGGAGACGGCGGCTCTGGCTACTTCCTGGCACATCAATAAATTTCTGAACCCCGCTCGCGATGGGGCCGTGCTGCCCATCCTGCATTTGAACGGCTACAAAATCAACAATCCGACGCTTCTTTCGCGCATTCCGCAGGATGAGCTGGCGAGCCTGCTGCGCGGCTACGGATGGTGGCCCTGCTTTGTGGAAGGCTCCGATCCCGAGTCGATGCATCAGGCGATGGCGGCCACGCTGGATTTCTGCATGGTGCAGATTCGCGCAGCTCAGACTGCGGCTCGCAATGGCAGCGGAGCCAGCCGTCCATTGTGGCCGATGATTGTGCTGCGCTCACCCAAGGGATGGACCGCGCCGCGTGAGATCGACGGGCACTTTCTGGAGGGTTTCTGGCGCGCGCATCAGGTACCGATCGGAGATGTGAAGACCAATCCCGGTCACCTGCGACTGCTGGAGGATTGGATGCGTTCGCTTCAGCCTGCGGAGTTTTTCGCTCCGGATGGTCGGCTGGCATCCTGGTTTGCCGAGCTTGCGCCACAAGGCGCGAGGCGCATGGGTCTGCATCCGGCAGCGAATGGCGGGCGCGGCCTGCCGCTGCGTATGCCGGCCTTTGCCGACTATGCACTGAGACTGGAAAAGCCGGCGATGGAGCGCGCAGAAAATACGCGTCCGCTGGGCGCGATGCTGCGCGATATCTTGCGCAGCAATCCGGAGAGCTTTCGCCTCTTCGGACCGGACGAGACGACCTCGAATAAACTGGATGCCGCCTATGAGGCGACAGGAAAATTCTGGAATGAAGCACGCCTGCCCGAGGATGAGGATGGCGGCAAACTTGCAGCCGATGGGCGTGTTCTGGAGATGCTGAGCGAGCACACGCTGGAGGGGATGTTGGAGGGCTATCTGCTGACGGGGCGGCATGGATTTTTCTCCACCTATGAGTCCTTTGTCCACGTGATCGATTCCATGTTTAACCAGCACGCCAAATGGCTGGAGATTGCCACGCATCTGGATTGGCGCCGACCCGTTGCGTCGCTCAATCTGCTGATTACTTCCACGGTCTGGCGTCAGGATCATAACGGTTTTACGCATCAGGATCCGGGCTTTCTGGATCTTGTTGTGAACAAGAGCGCGCGCGTTACGCGCATCTATCTTCCACCGGATGTGAATTCGCTGCTCTCTGTGGCGGACCACTGCCTGCGAAGCCACAACTACATCAACGTGATTGTCTGCGACAAGCAGAATCATCTCCAGTACATGGACATGGATACAGCGATTCGCCATTGCACGAAAGGCATTGGCGTGTGGGACTGGGCCAGCAATGATCAGGGAGTGGAACCGGATCTGGTGATGGCGAGTGCGGGCGATGTTCCAACGCTGGAAGCTCTGGCGGCCACAGCGATGCTGCGCGAGGCTTTTCCGGATCTGCGCATTCGCTTTGTCAACGTGGTCGATCTCTTCCGTCTACAGCCCGACACAGAGCATCCTCACGGACTTTCCGATGCGGAGTTTGATTCGCTCTTCACGACAGACCGTCCGATTATCTTCAACTTTCATGGGTATCCGTGGCTGATTCATCGCCTGGCCTATCGTCGTCATAACCATGCGAATCTTCACGTGCGCGGCTACAAAGAGCAGGGAAGCATCAATACGCCGTTGGAGTTGGCGATCCGCAATAACATTGATCGATTCAGCCTGGCGATGGATGCGATTGATCGCGTTCCGCGCCTGAATCCTGTGGGCGGACACGCTCGCGAACAATTTCGAGATCGTCAGATTGCCTGTAGCCAGTATGCGTTTCTTCATGGCATTGACGATCCGGCCGAGGCGAACTGGAGGTGGCCGCTGTGAAGCGTGTGTGACACATGCTTCTACGGTTTTGACGGGATGGTTCTGTCTCGCCTTGGCTGGCGCCGGAGCGAGACGGCATCCCCGGTAGAATAAAAGCTATGCAATCGTCAGAAGATTCCTCCACACCCATTTCGTCTGCGCCAGCTCTGGCGACAATCGCCGGGATTGCCCGCTTCGACGGACAGACCGTTACGCTGCGCGGCTGGCTCTATAACCTGCGTGAAAGTGGCAAACTGGTGTTTCCTATCTTTCGCGATGGAACCGGGCTGATTCAGGGCGTAGCGCACAAATCCGGCGTTTCGGCGGAGGTGTTTGAGGCCATCAAATCTCTGACGCAGGAGTCGAGTGTGGAGGTGGTTGGGCGTGTGCGTGCTGACCAGCGAGCCATCGGCGGCTTTGAACTGGATGTGGAGCGGATCACAGTTCTGCATCGCATTGCGGAATCCGATCCTTATCCCATCACGCCGAAAGAACATGGCGTGGAATTTCTGATGGAGCATCGTCATCTCTGGGTTCGATCAACACGGCAAGCCGCCATCCTCCGCATTCGTGCCGAGATCATGCGAGCGGCCCAGGAGTATTTCGACTCGAACGGCTTTACGCGCACCGACCCGCCTATCCTGACACCCGCCGCATGTGAAGGAACTTCCACGCTTTTTCCTGTCGATTACTTTGGCGAGGAAGCGTTTCTTACGCAGAGCGGGCAACTTTACATCGAGGCAACTGCGCTTGCGCTGGGGAAGGTCTACAGCTTTGGCCCAACGTTTCGCGCAGAGAAATCCAAAACCAGGCGGCATCTGACCGAGTTCTGGATGATTGAGCCTGAGGTTGCATTCTGCGATCTTGACGGGCTGATGGAACTGGCGGAAAACTTCATCGCGCACATCGCTCAGTCGGTGCTGACGAGGCGCGCTGCGGATCTGACGGCGATTGGTCGCGATCTGGAAAAACTTCGTGCGATTCAGGCTCCGTTTCCGCGCCTCAGCTATGACGAAGCCGCTGCTATGCTGCAACAGGCATACAAGGATGGGCAAGTCGAGCAGCTCTTTGAGTATGGCAATGACTTTGGCTCGCCGGACGAAACCTGGCTCAGCAGCCAGTTTGACCGCCCTGTGATGGTTCATCGCTACCCGGCGGATGTCAAAGCCTTCTATATGCAGCCGGACCCGGCGAACAACAAGTATGCGCTTTGCGTCGATGTTCTGGCGCCGGAGGGCTATGGCGAGATCATCGGCGGCTCGCAGCGCGTGGACAGCTACGATCTGCTGAAGCGTCGCATTGAAGCACACAATCTGCCGATCGAAGCCTTTCAGTGGTATCTGGACCTGCGTCGTTACGGGTCAGTGCCGCACGCCGGGTTCGGCATGGGAATTGAGCGTGTTGTCGCATGGCTTTGCGGCCTGGACCATGTTCGCGAGACGATTCCATTTGCACGAACGCTCAACCGCATCTTTCCCTGACGACTTCTGGCACAATCAGGGATGCTGCCGTGGTAAACGCTGGCTAGGAATCCACACAGGTGTTACCTTGCTGGTACGGATGTTTTCTGCATGGCACCCGGTACATCGGGCGTCATCAACTCAAATGAATTCCCCAAGGCTGCGCTCGGCCAGAATGTGATTTTCCCCAGGGGAAATGAGGCTGCGTTCTTGGCCGTATAGTTCGATTAGAAGGACGTATCCGTGGCATTGGTTCGGCAGAGGTCGTTAAAGATCACCGGGATCCTGTTTCTTGGGTTGGTGCTTGGCTCGGGAGCAGGATTTCTGGGTGGTCTGTATGCTGCGCAGCAAGCAGCACAATTTGTCCTGCATGACTTTGCTTCGCGCATCGTGCATCAGGCGGATGATGCCGCCGACCAGTTCATGACCATCGTCCGGACGTTCGATCACGTTGGTCCGGATTTCTGCTCGGACAGTGAACTCGCCTCCATGCGGATACTCTTGTTCCAGTCCAGCGCGATAAAGGATATTGGACGGATACGCGACGGCAAGCTTGGTTGCACGGCGGTGGCCGGCCGCTTCACCAGTTCGCCCATCATGAAACAGCCAGTCATGATCTCGACGCTGGGCACATCGGTGTATACGCCCGTACCTTTGCGGATGGCGCCTGGCCAGTTCGGAACGATCGTCGGCATGCGTTCGGTGAACATTGTTCTTTCTCCGACTCTGTTTGAGGGTTTGCGACGCCAGGGCATGGACTTCATGGTTCTCATGGTCAACACGCGCACGCATCAGATGGTCCGTATCGCTGGAGACAAAATCGCGGTTCAGCCGGACTGGGTCTTTGGGCAGCGGCACCTGCGTGCAGGCAACGCGCTGCTGCTCACACGTTGTTCGATCAAAAATAGCGTCTGTGTGGTCACCCGAGAATCGAATGCGCTGATCCGCGACCACAACGAGGTGCTGGTGACCAGCATGGTCCTGGTGGGTGCTTTGCTGGGTGGCGGAATCGCGATTGCAGTTATCTTTGCCGTCACATTGCGGCGCAGTCTGCCACAGCAGCTTCGCCGTGCGATTCGCAAAAGCCAGCTTTCGCTGGTGTATCAGCCGATTGTCGATCTCGCCACGGACAAGTGCGTGGGATTTGAAACGCTGGTTCGCTGGCGTGATCGCGACGGCTTGCCGGTGGCACCGTCTATTTTTGTTGCCATTGCGGAAGAGCGCGGTTTTATCCACGAGCTTACTGATTGGGTCATTCGCCGTGCCTTTGAAGAGATGGGTGAGCTGCTTCACAGTCGATCAGAAATTCAACTTAGCCTCAACGTTGCTCCCAGCGATTTGACCAGTTCCATTCTGTTGGAGCGTCTGGATATTTGCGCGGCGATGGAAGGCGTTCTGCCGGAGCAGATCGCACTTGAAATTACCGAGCGCTCGACGGCGGATCTGTCCACTGCCAGCCGCGCGATTCAGGAACTGCATGCGCACGGGTATCACGTTCACATCGATGACTTCGGCACGGGTTTTTCCAGTCTCTCGTATCTGCACGAGCTCACGGTGGACGCGATCAAGATTGATCGCAGTTTCACGCGCACCGCTGGCACGGACTCAATCACGGCTACCATCCTGCCGCAGATACTCTTCATCGCACACTCCCTTGGGCTGCAGGTAATCGTGGAAGGTGTCGAAACGGAGTCGCAGGTGGAGTTTCTGCGAGCGCGTGGTCAGACGATGCGCGTCCAGGGCTGGCGTTTTGGGCGTCCGCTGCCTGCGTACCTCGCGATCCGCTATCTCGATCAGCAGGACCAGGAGTTCTTTGGCGCACCGCGTCCGCGGCTGGTGCAGTAGCGGAATTCCGCCCGCGCTGATAGGGATTGGATTCCGACCCCAGGCACAAAAACGGCTGCGAAGGTTCGCAGCCGCTTTTTGTGCTGATTGTTGTCACTTCGTTACACCCGGACCTGGTTACACCTGCATGATGTCGGCTTCCTTCTTCTTTGCCAGCTCTTCCATGCGTCGAATCTCTTCGTTCAACATGGCCTGAACCTCTTCCTGTGCGCGCTTTTCCTCATCCTCGCTCAGTTTTTTGTCCTTGGCCATCTTCTTCAAGGTTTCGTTGCCGTCACGGCGGACGTTTCGCAGGGCCGTCCGATGATCTTCCAGCTCTTTGTTGAGTTGCTTGACCACGTCTCGTCGCCGCTCTTCGGTCATGGGCGGAATCGGCACACGCACCTGCTTGCCGTCGCTTTGAGGATTGAATCCATGCTCCGGCGCGCGCAGCGCCTTTTCGATCTCTTTGACCATGCCGGCATCCCATGGCGCCACGACGATCATGTTTGCCTCTGGCGCACTGACCTGAGCAACCTGATTGAGGGGCGTCAAGGTGCCGTAGTAGTCGACGCGAACATTGTCCAGCAGAGCCGCCGTTGCGCGTCCGGTGCGTAGGGAAATCAAATGATGCTGGAAGTCTGCCACTGCTTTGTCCATACGTCGCTTCAGGTCCACGTGTACATCCTTGAGCGCTGCGTTGGATGCCATAAATGATGCCGCCATGTTCGGTTCCTCTCGATGCTGCCACAGATATTCTACTAGAGCTTGTTTGCGTATCCAATGGAAGCGGGTCGCGTTTCGGATGCGACGTCTTCTGGATTGCGGCGCGTCTTGAATGAGACACGTTTTTGGAAGCAACCCGTCATCCACTCGACAAGCACATCTGGCATCGCGATCATCTGGCTTCGCCGAATGACGCGCTAAAACCGAAGTGGCGTCTCCCATCGACCATTGCGCGCCGAGGTAAAGATGGCATCGATCACCGCCAGATTGCGCACGCCATCGAGCACCGGAACCGGCACTGCAGTGTTGTCCAGAATGGCGCGCGAGAAGGCATCGCCCTGGATGGTGTATTGATCGCATGGAGGGAAGGTTTCGGTGGTCACAAGGCTGCCAGATAAATCGCCGTAGGCATCAAGAAAGATGCGTGTGGGCCGGTCCGGAGGCATGTTGAAAGGAATCTCGATTTCCATGCGGCCCGCCTGGCATAAAAACTGAATTCGCTGGTGGGGAATCATCTGTGTGGAGCAGGTGAAGATCGCCTGCCCGGCGGGGAACTCGAGCATCGCTGAGGTGAGTCGGTCGATGCCGCTCTGCGGGTCGCGATCGATGCTTCCGACTACCCGAAGAGGCTCATCGCTGAAGGCGTGGCGAGCGGCGTGGATCATGTAGCAACCGATATCGAGCAGCGCGCCACCGCCGGTGTCGAGCCGATTCCGGATATTCTGCGGATCGGTGTTGTGATAGCTGAAGACACCGGTGATCGAAAGCAGACGCCCCATCGCTTCGTTACGTATCAACTGCTCGATGCGAACCCACTGCGGAGCCGTGCGCACCATGAAGGCTTCACCGATTCTGACCCCGGTTCTCCGCTCCACTTCCAGCAATTGCGCAGCATCGGCGGCGTCGATGCCGAGCGGCTTTTCACAGAGCACATGCTTGCCCGCTTCTGCGGCGCGAATCGTCCAGGGAACATGCAGAGGGTTGGGCAGCGGATTGTAGATGGCGTCGATCTCGGGGTCATCGAGCAGCTCTTCATAACTGCCGTAGGCGCGCGCAATGCCGAGCGCTGCGGCAGATGCCTGGGCGCGGGCGAGGCTGCGGGAAGCGATGGCATCGATTCGGGTGAAGGCACCGACCTGCATGGCCGGGATGACTTTGTGGATTCCGATTGCCGCTGTACTGAGGACGCCCCAACGAATGGTCTGCATGATGAGCATGATGATATGTCGAACTGTGAGGAGGCAAGTCGGACGCTGCTGAAGTGGCAGTAATCGAGATCGCGATGGGGTCGCTGGCTCAGCCCGGCTATAGACTGGCCGCTCATGCGCAGGCTCCCATAACGTATAGTGTTCTTGCACCCAATCCTGCATGGCGGATCGTCGCATCCTGCGCGGCGGTGCATGTGCGATGGAGCGCATCCCGGGTAATGCAAAGCGCATTCTCTCGGCAGACAACGGATTCCGATTCAGAAGGGAAGAACTCGCACCGCATGTCTACTCAGCCCGACTCTACCTCTGCGCAGCAGCCCAGCTATCTTGGCCCATTCATCACGGTCACTGTGCTGTTTTTTATCTTTGGATTCATCACCAACCTCAACATGGCGCTGGTTCCGCATTTGCGCTCGATCTTCAGCCTGCCCTATGTGCTGGCCATGCTGGCGGAGTCGGCATTTTTCCTCGCCTACTTTGTCTTTTCCTCGCCGACTTCGCGGCTGATTGAGAGCATCGGCTACAAGCGCACCATGGTTACTTCGCTCTTTATTCAGGTGGCAGGCTGCCTGCTGTTTGTGCCCGCTGCCCGGCTAGTCAGTTTTCCGCTGTTTCTGGTCGCGGTCTTCGTGGTGGGCGCGGGGGTCACGGCTCTTCAGACCTCAGTCAATCCCTATGTCGCTATTCTGGGTCCGGAACACAGCGCGCCCGTCCGGCTGACGCTGGCGCAGGCGCTCAACTCCCTCGGAGGCAGCATCGCTCCGCTGGTTGCGGGTGCGTATATTCTGACGGATCCGTCGAAGATGGCTACGCCAGCCGCCATCGCCAACACCGTTCGTGGCCCGTATATCGCCATTGCCGCAGGATTGCTGATTCTGGGCTTTGCCGTGATGTTCATGCATCTGCCGGCAATCCAGCAGACGCAGGCTTTCCGTCCCGCCAAGGCGGGCGATCCGATGCTGGCGCGCAGCATCTGGAGCTACAGCCACACCGTGCTGGGTGCCGTTGGCATCTTCCTGTATGTGGGCGTCGAAGTCGGCCTGGCCTCCATCGCCGTCAATTACTTTCACCAGCAGGGCGTTCCCAGTGAAAAAACAGCTTCCTTCCTGGTCTCGCTGTACTGGCTTGGCGCGTTGATCGGTCGTCTGCTTGGTTCGTGGATATTGACCCGCTTTCAGTCCGGCAAACTACTGGGCATCTTTGGCATTCTGGGTACGGCGATGGTGCTCACCTCCATGTTCACATCAGGTTCGGTCGCCATCTGGACATTGGTGCTCTGCGGCTTCTTCAACTCGATCATGTTCCCCAATATCTTTGCTTTGGGAATCGTAGGGCTGGGCCCGCTGACGAGCAAAGGCTCGGGCCTCATCATGACCGCAGTGGTCGGAGGAGCCATCATTCCTGCGCTGATTGGCTGGGTTGCCGATCATGCCGGCATTCAGCACTCCTTTGTGATTCCCGCAGTGTGCTATCTGTTCATCGCCTGGTACGGCCTTTTCGGGTCGAAGCCGCGCCGAACAGTGACCCCCTGAACACTGCATAAGGAGATGAGAAACCAGTGACATCAGAACCCATCGCTTCGGATGCAGGCTCGGTGGAAACCACGATCGACCTGCAGCAACAGGTTGCGCGACTTCAGGCGTTGCTCGAGGTTTCGCGGCAGGTTCACGCAACAACATCCGAAGCAGAGGTTCTGCGCGCTGTGCTGCGCATTGTCGTGCTTGAACTGGAGATGTCGGGCGCAGCGTTTCTTGCTCCGGAGAGAGATTCCGCTCAGCCGCCGACAACCTTTGGCGACGTGCCCTCGACGCTGGCAGACCTGACGTCACACGCCATTCCCGATGGGTGTGCGTTTCCGCTTTGCGATCACGACGATCATCCGCTCACAACCCTCGTTGTCTTTCCACCGCAGCAGCGCGCACTCACGTTGTATGAGCTGGACTTTCTTCAGGGACTCACGCTGCAGGCAGCCGTGGCTCTTGAAAACGCTCGTAACTTTGAGCGCAATCTGGAATGGGCGAGGGTGCAGAAAGACCTGGACGCAGCTCGCGACATACAGCGATCGCTCGTGCCGCGCGACCTGCCTGATCTGCCTGGATTTTCGCTGGCTGTCCGTTCAGAGACCTGCTACGAGGTAGGTGGCGACTACGTCGATGTGCTGGCGCATCCAGGCGGCGAAATTCTGCTTGCCGTGGCTGATGTTGCTGGCAAAGGATTAGCCTCTGCGCTGATGGCCTCCAGCTTTCGCTCGGCTTTCCGAGCCATGGCTTCGAGCGGTATTCCTCTTGACGCACTGGCTCGCCAGGCCAACCAGCACCACTGGCAGGAGGGCGAGGAAGCGCGTCGGCGGTATGTTACGGCGATTCTGGCTCGGCTTGACCCGGTTGGCGAGCAGATTGAGCTGCTCAACGCAGGCCATAACCCTGGCTTCATCCTGACGCCGGACGGCGCGACGCACAAGATCGATGCCTCGGGCACGCCGCTGGGCATGCTGCCAGGCATGACCTACTCCAGCCAGACCCTGCCCTTTCCGCCCGGCAGTCGTCTACTGCTGTATACGGACGGCCTGACGGAAGTTTTTCAGGGTGAGGAAGAGTTTGGGGAAGATCGCCTTTTGCATGAATTTTCTGCAAGCCAGGCCGATAACTCTGGTGATATGCTCAGTACACTGTGGGCAAGCCTGCTCAGCTTCGCTGCCGGTTCCCCGCAGACCGATGATATGACGGCGCTTGCCATCATCCATCTGCCACAGCCGTAGAAGATTGAGAATTTCGGGCTGGAGTGATCTGGCCGAACCGCAAGAGGCTCGAATGGAAGCGATTGCGTCCAGTACGGTTGAGGTCAAGCTGCCGTCTCGTCTCGGCTTTGAAAAAGTAGCCATGAGCACAGCTGCCTCCGTAGCCAAGCTGATGGGCTTTGAGGAAGACCGGATCGAAGATCTGAAGACAGCGATTGCAGAAGCCTGCATCAACGCCATGGAACATGGCAACCGACTCAATGAAAATCTCACTGTCGGCGTCGTGCTTTCCGCCCGCAAGGATGCGCTGGAAGTCAAGGTCATAGACGATGGGGAAGGCCTTCACGTACAACCACCCAAACCCGATATCGATCGCAAGATGCACGGCGAGGAAGACCCGCGCGGCATGGGAATGTTCCTCATCCAGGCGCTTGTCGATGAGGTGGAATGGGTTGCAGACAGCCACGGCAGCAGCTATGTTCGCCTGCTGATCCGCCTTCACAAACATTGATTGCCGTCGCTACGCGCCGCGGCTGCCACTTTTCCGATTCGCTTGCAAGGGAGAACACACGCAGTGCAGACAGAGACCCGTTCCCGTATCGATCAACTCACCTCACCCACCGGCCATCCGGTTTCCGTGATCCGTTTTGAAGGGGATATCTCCAGCACTTCACGCGATGCGGTGGTGGGCGCGTACCAGAGCCTGTCCAAAGAAACCGTGCGCATTATTCTTCTGGATTTTACGAAAGTGGAATACATCAACTCCAGTGGAATTGCGCTTGTGATCCAGACGATGATCGAGGCCTCCAACTCCGGGCAAAAGGTTCACGCCTTTGGCCTCTCGGCGCATTTTCAGAAGGTCTTTACCATGGTGGGCATCACCAAGTATGCCAATCTCTTTCCCGATCAGCAGGCTGCGCTGGCAGCTCTTTGATTTCGCGTGCGAACAAAACCGGGCTGGATGGAGTTCCCATCCAGCCCGATTGTATCGATCCCGAAAATGTCGTGCAATGCGCTAGCCGTTCGACTCCGGCGTCTCCTGCATGTGGCGGGTGAAGACCTTGTCGACAACTTTTTCCACATCGGCCAGGAAAAAGCTGTGCTGCGGTTCGGGCATCGCCACCTGAGTCTTCGCTCCCAGGGCAGCAGCAATCTGGCTCCAGCGATAGACGGGCGAGTCAGCAGGAACCGTGACCGGCCTGGGCAGCGGCTCAGGCAGGAAGGCATAGCCGATCCAGATGATTAACGAAATAATTCCGGCGTATTGGTAGAATGCAATCAAGATGACGTTGGATTCCAGATGAAACTGATATTGCGCTGTTTGAATGACGCCGCCAAGGCTGGCCAGCAGGAAGCCCGTCATGATTCCATAAACTTTACTTCGCCACGACAGCCCCATTGATCGAACTAGGTAGAAGAGCATGGCGACCACGCAAAGACTCACAGTCTCGATGGCGCGCACCATGTTAATTGCCCCGCGTGCTACTGGATCTTGTCCTGAGTTGGCGGAGCCAAGATTCATCATCGCAATAGCCACAATTACTACGATGATCCATGCAAGAATTGAACTACCCCAGCGCGAAAAACCTGGAAAAGCCACGGTCGCTTTGCGGAATATCTCGAAGTATAGTTTGAATGCAAGTGCAGTCAGTCCAAGATAAAGCACGTAATATGAATAAAAATACAGCGAACGCATTGCGGAAACAGGATATCGGTCTACAAGCAAGGCAAGGCCAAGAGTCGCGATGCCACATAAGGCGCGAAAATAACCCAAGTTGGAGACATTTTTCCAGATGTACTTCCTGTCGCCAGTTCGGTAGCAAAAGCCCAAAGTCCCTGATAGGATGATGTCGATAATAACAACGGCATAAATGCTCAACTGTAGTTTCATGGCATCCCCACGTGAATGTTGTTCCATCACGATAGGGCTAGCATACACCCAAATGAATTAGAAAAGGCCTATGGACAAATTTAGCCCTACCACTTTTGTGGTAGGGCGGATGGACTGCAACGCCGGACTGCGTTACTTGGAGTTCTGCGGAAGAATGGGGTAGGGGAACTGTGACGCGTGCATAGATGCGGTCTTGCCTTGCGGGAGGGAGTAGCTGAGGACGGCGGTTCCGATGACGGCTACGAGGGCGGCGAGGCGGAGAATCTTGTTCATAAAGTAGTTACTCCCACAAAATTGGTATTGACAGAATTGAGCTCCTGTCGCAACATTAGAATATGTTGGTAAGTGGGCTAAGTCTATTTATTTTGTTGTGTTTATAATATAGCCAATCTTTCGGGTGACCTCCGTAAGTTACTAAATTGCATATAAAAGTAACCTAATTGGGCCGTGAGTCGCTCCTTTGGTACGATCGTTTCAGCGTGCTAAACTAATGGTTGTAACAGGCTCAAAGCCAAGCCTCAAAATTAAGCCTCGGAATCTCTTCCGACACTCGATCCTGCGCTCTTCCAGACATCGACTCCGGACCTGCGCAGCGATCCTCAACCGAGTACTCCAGCACACAGGATCTCTGCGAGCGATATGGCCACTGAAAACATGCTTTCCGGCAATACCCCGGCAAACGGCGGAACTTATACCAGCGAAAATATCAAAATCCTTGAGGGTCTTGAAGCTGTTCGCCTGCGTCCTGCCATGTATATCGGTTCGACCGGCGAGATGGGGTTGCATCACCTGGTCTACGAGGTTGTCGACAACTCTGTTGACGAAGCGCTTGCCGGTTATGCCTCGGCGATTGAAGTGGTTATTCACTACGACAACTCCATCACGGTGACCGATGATGGTCGCGGAATTCCTGTGGACATGAAGACGCTGCCCAATGGGGAGCAGATGCCGGCTGTTCAGGTTGTGCTGACCAAGTTGCATGCGGGCGGCAAGTTTGATTCCTCCACCTACAAGGTTTCCGGTGGGCTTCACGGTGTGGGTGTGAGCTGCGTGAATGCGCTGAGCCAGGAATTTTCCGTGGAGATCTGGCGCGACGGCCTGACCTGGGAGCAGGATTATTCCTGTGGCGACCCGACGACGGAGTTGCGCCAGACCGGTACCAGCCGACGCCGCGGCACGCGTGTGCATTTTCTTCCAGACAAGTCCATCTTTGCCGTCACCGAATACAACTATGACACGCTTGCCCAACGGTTGCGCGAGATTGCTTTTCTGAATAAAGGTCTGTCGATAACGCTCACGGACGAGCGCAATATCGATCCGAAGACCGGAGAGCCGCGTCGCGGAGAGTTTCGCTATGCTGGTGGCATCTCCGAGTTCATTCGCCATTTGAATCGTGGCAAGTCTGTGCTGCACGATAAGCCCATTGCGATGGAAGCGAGCCGCGATGGCGTCGAGATTGACATTGCGCTCCAGTACAACGATGGCTACTCCGAGACGCTGTTCAGCTTTGCCAATAACATCAATACGGTGGATGGGGGCACGCATCTCTCCGGCTTTCGTTCGGCGCTCACGCGAACGATCAATGCGGTAGGCCAGTCGCTGGGTCTGTTCAAGGATGTGAAGGAAAATCTCTCCGGAGATGATGTGCGCGAGGGGCTGGTGGCCGTGGTGAGCGTGAAGCTGCCGCAACCCCAGTTTGAGGGCCAGACCAAAGGTAAGCTCAACTCGGACATCGCCGGCACGGTGCAGGCTTTTGTAAACGAGCGGCTGGGCGCGTTTCTGGAGCAGAATCCGCCGATTGCCAAGCGCATTATCAACAAGGCGATTGATGCGGCGCGCGCTCGTGAAGCTGCGCGGAAGGCTCGCGACCTGACGCGTCGCAAAGGTGCTCTGGATGGTGGTGGATTGCCGGGGAAGCTTGCGGACTGTTCGGAGCGGAACCCGGAGCGCTGTGAGCTGTATCTGGTTGAGGGCGAATCCGCCGGCGGCACGGCGAAGCAGGGTCGTGACCGGCGTTTCCAGGCGATTTTGCCGCTGAAGGGCAAGATTCTGAATGTGGAAAAGGCGCGCTATGACAAGATGCTGGGTCATGAGGAGATCCGCGCCATGATTACCGCCCTGGGCTGCGGCATTGGCAAGGATGACTTTGACCCGGCGAAGTTGCGTTATCACAAACTGATTCTGATGACGGACGCCGATGTGGATGGCTCGCATATCCGAACGCTGCTGCTTACGTTTTTCTTCCGCCACATGACAGAACTGATCAAGCGTGGCCATGTTTATATTGCACAGCCGCCGCTTTACAAGATCAAGAAGGGCCGGTTTGAGCAGTATGTGAAGGATGATCGCGAGTTTCTGAAAGTGATGGTGCGGCGCGCGGCCGAGGGTCTGACGATCCGCCACGGGCAGGCTGCTTCGCTGCTGGATGGTTCCACGCTCACGCGCTTCATGACGCACCTCGATGAGTATCTTGGCTTCTTTGACAAGGTGGACAAGCGCATTCGCAATGAAAAGATCACGGAACTGATTGCGAAAGCGGAGTTGACGCGCCGTGCGGATTTTGAGTCTGCGGCAGGTGCCGCTGTCAAGCTGGAAGCGCTGCATGGGCAGATCGCTGCTTTGGCGGAGACATTCCAGTTTCGCGCTATCGGTGCGCTGGAGCAGGATGAGGAGCACCACACCTGGTCGTTCAGTTTTACGGATGCACAGGGAGCGATCCGTCGCATTGACTGGACGCTGGCGTCGAGTCCGGAGTTTCGACAGATGATGGCCAAATTTGCGCTGATTAAAGACCAGATTGAGCCACCATTCGTAATTGAATACGCCTCCAAAGCTTCGACGGAAGCGACGGAACCTGCGGAAGAAGAGGCCGAATCCGCGCCTGCTACTTCGTCCAAACGCTCCGTGCGCGCGAGCCGGGAACCGGTGGAGAAACACTCTCTCCGCGAACTCTTTGAGTTTGTGGTTGAGCAGGGGAAGCGCGATTATCAGGTGCAGCGTTACAAGGGTCTGGGTGAGATGACCTCCTCCCAGCTTTGGGAGACGACGATGGACCCATCTGTACGCACGCTGCTTCAGGTCAAGCTCGAAGACTATGCGGAAACGGAGACGATCTTCACCACTCTGATGGGCGAGGACGTCGAGGCGCGACGCAAGTTTATCGAGGACAACGCGCTCGATGTGAAGAACCTGGATATCTGACGCTCAATGCAGATTGGGTGCTGAGGAATCGGTTCAATGCAGCAGCAGAATCCTTGCCGCCAGACAGCGATGCGTCCGTGTGCGGGAGTGAAGGCTGCCGGACGTGTCACCATGGGAGAGACACCATGGAACTTGTTTCGCTGTTACGAGATACATTTGGGTTTCCAGGATTTCGAGAGAATCAGGAAGCTGTATGCCGCGCGGTCGCAGAGGGTCGTGATGCGCTGCTGGTGATGCCGACGGGAGCGGGCAAGAGCATCTGCTATCAGTTGCCGGCGTTGGCACGTGGTGGTCCGGCGTTGGTGATCAGTCCGTTGATTGCGCTGATGGATGACCAGTCGGCCCGGCTGTCGATGCACGGGTTGCGAGCGGCGCGAATCCACTCGGGACTGTCGCGTGAGGATTCACGGCAGGCATGTCGGCAGTATCTGGACGGATCGTTGCAGTTTTTGTTCATTGCGCCGGAGCGGCTTCGCGTGCCGGGATTTCCTGAGATGCTGGCACGTCGTACACCGGCATTGATTGCGGTGGATGAGGCGCATTGCATCTCCGGATGGGGTCATGATTTTCGTCCGGATTATCGGATGCTGGGCGAGTGGCTTCCGCGGCTGCGACCGGCCCCGATCATCGCTCTTACAGCGACCGCAACACCGCGTGTTCAGCAGGATATTGTGACGCAGTTGCGACTGGAGAAGCCGGCGCTGTTTGTGCACGGATTCCGACGCTCGAATCTGGCGCTGGAAGTGGTGGAGATGGCGAAGCCGCAACGAAGCGAGTTTATCGGTCAGTATCTGGCCAAGTTCGAGGCGCGTCCTGCAATTGTGTATGCGCCGTCGCGGAAGGTGGCAGAGGAGATGGCTGCGGAGATGAATGGACGTTTTCCTGCCGCAGCCTACCATGCAGGGCTGGAGCCATCGGTACGCGAGCGCGTGCAGAGGAGCTTTCTGGCGGGTGAGCTGGAGGTGGTCGTGGCGACGATTGCTTTTGGTATGGGCATCGACAAAGCGGATGTGCGCACCGTGATCCATGCGGCGCTGCCCGGGTCAGTGGAGGCGTATTACCAGGAGATCGGGCGCGCGGGTCGGGATGGCAAGCGTTCGCGGGCTGTGCTGCTGCATAGCTTTGCCGATCACAGAATGCACGAGAGCTTCTTTGAGCGGGATTATCCTCGCCCGGATGAACTGGCGCGTGTGGCGCGTGTGTTGCAGGAGGATTTTGAGCCGCTGGAAGAGTTGCAGCGGAAGCTGAAGATGGACTCCGAGGCTTTGAATCGAGCCATCGACAGGCTGGCGGCGCAGGGAGTGGTGGACTTCGACGGGGAGGGTCTAGTGCGCAGAATCTCGGCAGGGAATCCGACGGGGCGATGGCGAGCCGAGTATGAGACGCAACGTGAGCATCGCAGAGCACAACTGGACGATATGGTGACCTTTGCGGAGACGGCGCAGTGCAGGATGTCGGCGCTGGTGCGGCACTTCGGAGACAAGCCGGGATTGCCATGCGGGCAGTGTGATTTCTGCTCGCCGGAGACTGCGGTCGCGGTGCCATTTGCTGAGCCAGGGCCGCAGGAAGCACAGCAACTGCGAAGGATTGTTCGTGCGTTGCAGCAGGGCGGAGCACGATCAGCCGGTCGACTGCAAACGGAGTGCGGACTGGATGGCGACCGGCGAGCTTTGGATGCGTTGCTGGATGGACTGGCGCGAGCCGGAGTGGTGACGGTGGCCAAAGAAGCGTGGACCAATCCGGAAGGCAAGGAAATTACTTTTCGCAAGGTTTCGCTGACGCAGGAAGGACGAAGCTGGTCGGAGGCGGATGCCCTGCCGGTCTTGTTGCGGATGTCATCTGAAGGTGGAGATCGCGCTGCGGCTTTGACCAGGAAAAAATCGGAGAGAAAGTCGTCTGGCGCTGCGCCGGCGAAGCTCTCGAAGAGTTCGGCGTTAACGCCCGAGCAGACGGAGTTGGAAAGCCGATTGCGCGCCTGGCGCAAGGCTGAGACAGCCGTGATGGGCAAGCCCGCTTTCCTGGTGTTGGCCGATGCAGTTCTGCGCGAAGTGGCAGCGAATGCCCCGCGCACATTGGCGCAGTTGGGGTCGATTCATGGCATGGGACCGGTGAAAGTGGAACGCTACGGCGCGGCGATTGTGGCGATTTGTCGAGGAGACAAACCTGCGGGGTAATTCGCTTGAAGCGTGCACGTGGGCAAGCGCGGCAAAGCCGTGCGGATCGCATTGCGCGGCAAAGTTTGCGCAGACGGTGAGATGCGTTCAGCTTACAGCTTTTTCCGCTGCGAGCAGAGCGCGCTTCCGCTCCTTGCCCCAGCGGTAGCCGCTGAGCGCACCGTTGGCAGCGACGACGCGATGGCAGGGGACAAGCAGTGCCACGGAGTTGGTGGCGCAGGCACGCGCGACGGCGCGAGATGCTTTCGGTTGGCCGAGTTCCTGAGCTAGCTGATGGTAGCTGCGAGTTTCTCCGGCAGGAATCTTTTGTAGCAGATTCCAGACACGCAACTGGAAGGCAGTGCCGCGAAGATCGAGCGGCAGTGAGGGCAAAGTACGGCCGGCCCGCGCCGCATCCAGAATGGAGTGAAGTGTTGTGCCCAGCCTCGCGCTGAGCACGAGCGTGGCGGCGTGCATCTGTCTGGTGAGGTCGTCCAGTAGCGCCTGGGGCGAATCGCCAAAGGCCAGCCAGCAGAGTCCACGCTGGGTGCGCGCCGCCAAAGCGTGGCCTGGAATGAGCGCGGATGTTTGATCGAAGTCGCAAGGCTCGATCGCGTATTCAATCTGCTCGGTGACGGCGCCACGACGGAGAGATCCAGGCGTCAGACCGAGCGGAGAGCCGGTGTAGGCTCGGCTGGAGGAGCTATATCCGGCAGCGTAGATCGCGTCGGTAATGGACTGGCCGGTGCGAGTCAGTTCGCTGGCAAAACTTTGGGCGCGCAGGCGACGTAAAAACTGCGCCGGGGAAACTCCAAGCGCAGCCTGAAAGGCTCGCTGAATGGTGTGGGGGCTGTGGCCGGTTCTCTGAGCCAGACGCGTGAGCGAAAGTATGCCGGTTGTGCCCTGGGTGTGATGTTGGTGAAGCAGGGCGCAGACTTGCTCCACCAGATGCGTGGCAGGCGGCTGCTGTGGGCGACAGCGTTGGCAGGGCCGAAATCCCGCTGCACTTGCTTCAGCTGGATTGGAAAAGAAGCGTACATTGCGCCGGAGCGGTAGACGGCTGGCACAGCCAGGACGGCAGTAGACGCCGGTGGTGATGACCGCGTAGACGAAGGAAGCTGAGATGTCTTTGTGCTGGATCTGATGCCAGAGGCAATCCTCGTTGGAGACGTTGGCAGGCGTTGAATGGGAGAGCTTGGTCATAGAGTGGATGATGCGGCAAGAGATTGCGCGCGGCACTCCGAATCCAGCATACAATTCCTCGCTAGCCGTCCAGCTTTCGAGCGACGAGTTCGTTGAGCAAACCGGGATTGGCCTGCCCTTTGGAGGCGCGCATGACCTGCCCAACAAAGAATCCGGCGACCGTTTTCTTTCCAGCGCGATACTGCTCCACTTGTTTGGGATTGGCGGCAATGACCTCGTCGATCAAGGCTTCAAGAGCACTGGAGTCGGTAATCTGTTGCGGCTTTTCCCGCTCATAGACAGCCGGAAAATCTTCTCCGTGCTGAAAGCAGAGATCGAAGAGCTGCTTGAGTTGCTTGGAGCTGAGCTTGTTTTCTTCCAGAAGATCAGCCGCGAGCACCAACCCATCGAGAGAAACGGGCGACTCTGCCAAATCAAGATTGGCTGCTTTGAGACGGCCACCAAGCTCGCTGAGCAGCAGATTGGCAAGACGGCGCGGGCTTTTAGCCGAATGAGCAGCCACTTCAAAGCGGTCTGCAAATTCTCGCGTGGCTGTCAGGGTTTGCGCGTCCTGCGGCGTGAGGTCATAGGCTGCGATCATTCGCTGACGACGCGGCTCAGGCAGCTCTGGGAGCTTTGCGGCGATCTCCGCCTGCCAGGCTGTGGAGACCACCAGCGGGGGCAGGTCCGGCTCAGGAAAATAGCGATAGTCGTGCGCCTGTTCCTTCGAGCGCATGGAATAGGTTCGCCCTTCACTGGCATTCCAGAGGCGCGTCTCCTGCGCAATGACGCCGCCAGACTCAACGACCTCAATCTGGCGCTCGATCTCATATTCAAGCGCGGCACGAATGAAGCGAAAGCTGTTGACGTTTTTGACTTCCACCTTCTTGCCAAAGGTGGAGGAACCGCGTGGCATGATGCTCACATTGGCATCGCAGCGCAAAGATCCCTCTTCCATGTTGCAGTCCGATACGCCGGCATACAGAAGAATTTCCCGCAGTCGTGTGAGGTACTCAAAAGCTTCATCGGGCGTGCGAATATCTGGCTCGGAGACGATCTCAATCAACGGCGTGCCGCAGCGGTTGAGATCGACGTAGGTACGGATCGCCGAGTCTGGAAATCCGTCGTGGATACTTTTTCCTGCATCCTCTTCCATGTGGGCGCGAGTGATGCCGATTCGCTTGATGCTGCCGTCGACCGTGGGCACATCGATGAAGCCATGCTCGGCGATGGGCTTGTCGAACTGGGAAATCTGATAGCCTTTGGGCGAGTCAGGATAGAAGTAATTCTTGCGGGCAAAGATGGAGCGCTCACGAATCTGGCAATGAAGAGCCTGGCCGGCCAAAACGGCAAATGCAACGGCCTGGCGATTGAGCACAGGCAACGCGCCGGGCAGCCCAAGACAGGTGGGGCAGACGTTGGTGTTGGGCGCGGAACCGTAGCGGTTGGCACAGCCGCAGAAAGCCTTGGTCGCGGTGAGAAGCTGCACATGAACTTCCAGGCCGATGACCGGCTCATATTTGGCGACAATTTCGGGGCTGAGCGCTGAGGCTGTGGTCATGGAATGATTTTACCTGTTCTGAGCTGGGACAGCACCGGTTTGCTCGATAGCCTTTCGACACCTATTGAAGCGCGTACAAGAGTTCTCCAATACGTCGGCGGATTGTCGCAAAGCGCTTGGGTCGTCAGAAAGCGATACTCTGGAAGAGTATGCTTTCTCTGCAAAATGCGTCGATGCGCTTTGGACCGCGCGTACTTTTTGAAGACGCAAACTGGCTTATCACTCCGCGCGAGCGCACAGCGCTGGTGGGTGGCAATGGGGCCGGCAAATCGACGCTGATGAAGCTGTTGGCCGGCGATGAGTCGATTGGTCAGTTGGATCGTGGTCAGATCGAACGAATACGCGGGCTGTCGATGGGTTATCTGCCGCAGGATGGCTTGCGCATGACCGGAAAAACAGTCTTTGAAGAGTGCCTGAGCGTCTTCGATGCACTGCGTTCGATGCATGGAGAGTTGGAGGAACTGGCCGACGCACTGGCAACGCTGGATCATGCCGGTGCCGAGTATGAAGCGGCTGCGGAGCGCTTCTCCCTGTTGCAGAGTCGCGTGCAGCTCCTTGATGGCTACGCACTGGATGCGCAGGTGGGCAATGTGCTGAGCGGTTTGGGATTTGGCAAGGAAGACTGGACGCGCAGAACGGAAGAGTTCAGCGGTGGCTGGCAGATGCGCATCGCACTGGCAAAGCTGCTGCTGGCAAAGCCCAACCTGTTGCTCCTTGATGAGCCGACCAATCATCTTGATCTGGAAACGCGCAACTGGCTGGAAGAGTATCTGCGGAGCTATCCGTTTGGCTACGTGCTCATCTCACATGACCGGTATTTTCTGGATGTGACGGTTGATCGAACGGTGGAGTTGTGGAACAAGCGGCTCCACATCTACGCCGGAAATTACTCGAAATATCTGCAGGCCAGAGAAGAGCGACGCACGCAGTTGCTGTCGTCGTATCGCAATCAGCGGGAGCAGATCGAGCATCTGGAGGCTTTCATCCAGCGATTCCGCGCGCAGGCAACCAAAGCCAAACAGGTGCAGAGTCGCATCAAGGAACTGGAGCGCATCGAGCGAATTGAGATTCCGGAGGAGGAGCCGGTGGTGCATTTCCGTTTTCCTCAGCCGCCACAGTCCGGGCGCACGGTTGCAACGGCTCAGGCACTGGGCAAGCAGTATGGCGCAAAGGAGATTCTGCGCGATGTTTCGTTCACGATCGAGCGTGGCGACAAGATTGCTCTGGTGGGGAAAAACGGAGCTGGGAAATCCACGCTCATCAAGCTGCTGATGGGTGCGGAGTTGCCCACAGCGGGCAAGGTGGAACTAGGCCACAACGTGCTGGCCGAATACTTTGCTCAGGATCAGTACAAAGTGCTGGATCCGAAAGAGACGCTGCTCGGCTCCATCAGCCGCTCGGCGCTGCGTGTGCCAGAGGTGGAACTACGCTCGCTGCTGGGCTGTTTTTTGTTTTCCGGCGATGATGTATTCAAGCCGCTTGGAGTCCTCTCCGGAGGCGAACGAAATCGCTTCGCGCTGGCGCGGATTCTTGTTTCTCCATCGAATTTTCTTTTGCTGGATGAGCCGACGAACCATCTGGATATGCGCGCCAAGGAAGTATTGCTGGAAGCGATTGAAAATTACTCTGGCACGGTGCTGTTTGTTTCTCATGATCGTTATTTTCTGGATCGTCTGGCGACGCGCGTGCTGGAGGTAAACGACGGGGAAGTGACAAGCTATCCCGGCTCGTTTCCAGAGTATCTTCGGGATCGCGCGGCGAATGGAGCCGCGGGGTCTGCTGAACCGCTGCCTGTGAAGTCTCCAGCAGCCATGCAAGCCGATGCGGCGTCGACCTCAAGTGGTTCACTCGACCTGCCGCAGGCGTCTGTACGCAGGCTGAATCCAATTCGTCTGCGGCAGATCGAAGAACGGTGCGCGTTTCTTGAAGAGGAAGTTCCGCGGCTGGAAGCAGCTATCGCGACAACTGAAGCAGAACTGGCTCGCTTTGTCTCTGCCGAAGAGACGCAGAGACAGTCCAACTTGCTGGAAGCTTTGCGTGCGCAGCTTGCCGCTGCCATTGCAGAGTGGGAAGAGACGATGCAGGTTTTGGAAGAGCAGTCCAGTGCTGTTTGAAACCTCTTGCTGGTCATCGTTGCGAAGATTTTGATCCGGCAGCATGAAGCGATTGCGTACTCCTTCCGTCCAAGTTACCCTGAAGAGGATGTTGCGCCGATTTGCTGTCTCGATGCTGCTGGTCTTTGCTCTGGCTCAGGCTTCTTCGCTTGGCTGCGTAGTTCATTGCGCGGCCATGCGGCATGTTGCAACGGATGGAATGGCTATGAGCGGCTGTGCCAGTGGCGCAGGCATGAGTGGCGCAGGCATGAGTGGCGCGGGCATGAGTGGTGCGGGCATGAGTTCAAAGATGGGCATGACTCGGGATGCTTCCTCCGCGCATTTTGCCGCATCGATGCGCTCTAGCTCATCGACGATGCCGTGTGCGGGTCCATGTAGCCAGCAGCAGGAAGTGATGCTGGCGCGTGGTCGAACTCTTCGCGTGCCAGTGGACGCAGAGTCTTCGGTTACCTTGCGGACTCTTCTGGCAGCGCATCTTCGCGCGCAATTCTTCCTGGCATTTCAGCATCGGCCTCCGTCCGTCGCTCGACTTCCCATTCCTCTTCGCATCTGATTTCTTTTTTCTTCGACAAATTTCGAGGCTATTTCCATCGCGGTCGTGACGCATTTCCTTTCTGTGCGAGCACGTCGCAGAGCTTGCAGGATGCATTGCGCTCAGGCCGTCTCCTGCGCAGAGGAGTCAGAGGATGAACGGAAACTGGAAAAAGATGGGCAGGCAGGGAAGGGATTTCAACCTCACTCAAAGAGCGATAACCCGGCGTGGATTTGTTCTGGGAGCTGCCAGCTCAATGGCTGTGTGGTGCAGTCCTGGATGGAGCGCAACGATGTCTTCGTCGGAGTCGTCTGCAACGCAGTTGCGTGGACCACACTTTGAGTTGACGATTGCCGAGCAACACGTGAACTTCACAGGAAAGCGGCGCATGGCTTCAGCGGTAAACGGATCGGTTCCCGGACCGACGTTGCGCTGGCGCGAGGGTGATCTGGTCACTGTGGCCGTTACCAATCGCCTCACACGGCCAACCTCGATTCACTGGCATGGAATCCGTCTGCCCGCAGAAATGGATGGTGTTCCGGGATTGAGTTTTCCAGGAATTGCGCCCGGTGAGCGCTTTGTTTACCGTATTCCTGTTTTGCAACGGGGGAGTTACTGGTACCACAGTCACAGTGGATTTCAGGAGCAGACGGGACTCTATGGCGCGCTCGTGGTCGAGGGTAGTCAACCGTATGTCATGCCGACAGATCGAGAGCACGTGCTGCTGCTTTCTGACTGGACAGACACGAATCCGGAGACAATCTTCAGCAATCTGAAGGAACAAAGCGACTACTACAACTATCACCGCTCTACCGTCGGGAGCTTTGTTCATGCAGCGCGTGACCAGGGATTCCATGCCGCAGTGGAGCAGAGCATGATGTGGGGGCGGATGAACATGAGTCCGTCTGACATTGCCGATGTAAGCGGCGCAACGTATACCTATCTGCTGAACGGACAGACGCCGCGCTCGAACTGGACTGGATTGTTTCGTCCGGGCGAACGCGTGCGTCTGCGCGTGATCAATGGCTCATCCATGACATTCTTCGATTTCCGTATTCCGGGGCTTACGTTGACCGTGGTGCAGGCGGACGGAAATGATGTGCAGCCTGTGGACGTGGATGAGTTTCGTCTGGCTCCTGCCGAAACGTATGACGTCATCGTACAGCCCAGGGAAGATCATGCGTATACGATCTTTGCTCAGGCAGAGGATCGATCCGGATTTGCGCGTGGCTCATTGGCTGCGCATCCTGGGCAGTCAGCAGCGATTCCACCGATGGACCCGCGACCGGTGCGAACGATGACGGACATGGGCATGAATATGACTTCGATGAAAAGTATGCGCAGCATGAAAGCAACCAATGATAGTGCCGACATGCAGATGGACATGGAAGACGGAATGAGCAGGAAGGATGAAACACATGTTGATCGGATGACGGCGCGGCCCTACGCGATGACGAGAGACAGTTCGATTCAGCCATTGCCGCAGCCAGGCGCAGGCGTACACGCGCTCGCGCTGCCTGTTCCGAAGATTGGGCCGGTCCATCAGGCGAGTGTGCCGCTTCGCCTGGGTCCGCAGGTGGACAACATCGCCGATGGCGCGGAGGAGCGATTGAATCAGGCGGGCGATGGTCTGGACGGCAATGATCGACGTGTGCTCACTTACGCCGATCTTCGCGCGTTGTATCCAGGGGTGGACCCGCGACCACCGCAGCGTGAGATTACGTTGCACTTATCCGGCAATATGGAGCGCTATATCTGGGGCTTTGATGGAAAGAAGTTTTCGGACGCGCATCCCATTCAACTTGCGCTGGGGGAGCGTGTGCGCATTGTGCTCGTCAACGACACCATGATGGAGCATCCCATTCACCTGCATGGAATGTGGAGTGAGTTGGAGACCGGATACGGTGCCAATAATCCATACAAGCACACGGTGATTGTCAAGCCTGCTGAACGCGTCAGTTATCTTGTTACTGCCGATACGCCGGGAAAATGGGCCTTTCACTGTCACCTGCTGTATCACATGGAGGCGGGCATGTTTCGTGTGGTGGAGGTGGTATGAAAGCGCGACGACCTTCACCATGGAATCATCTGCTTGCACTTCTTGTCTGTCTCGCTGTCTGTCATGCATCTGCAACGCTTTGCGCGCAGCAACCGAGCATGTCGGCTGCAATGCCGGAACACCGATTCACACACATCCTGCTGGATCAGCTTGAGGGGCGGACCCGTGGAGATTCAAGCGAGTTGCGCTGGGATGGTGAAGCGTGGCACGGAGGCGATACCCATCGGCTCTGGGTCAAGTCCGAGGCTTTTGTCCATGGTGCAACCGTAAGCGACGGAGATCATGAACTGCTCTATGATCGGCCGCTTCCGCGATTTCGCTACTTTGATGCACAGGCCGGGCTGCGTATGGATATCGATTCTGATCCGACACGTGCCTGGTTTGCTGTGGGAGTGGAGGGACTTGCGCCCTATCACTTCGAGTTTGCGCCCACGCTTTATCTGCGCAACGGAGGACGAGTCGCGGGCCGCATTGTATCCATGGAAGATTTGCTGCTGACGCAGCGGTGGATCGTGCAACCCGAGGCCGAGCTGAATTTTTATAGCCAGGACGACGCGCCGCGCGCCGTTGGCTCCGGACTCTCCGATCTCGATGCCGGAGTTCGGCTTCGATATGAAATTACTCGCAAGGTTGCTCCGTATGTTGGATTTGCCTGGAATGGCCGCTTTGGCGATGCAGCAGATTTTGTCAGGCAGTCGAGCCAACCGGATCATCAGTCGAGCTTTGTCTTTGGATTGTTCGTCTGGCGCTAGTCAAGAGTGAGCATGAGCTATCGTTCTCCAACGCGGGGAGCGGTGTCCGCATACAATAGACACAGGGGAGAGACGCATCGCATGTCGCGCAATTTTTATGCACTGGCGGCCACATTGGCAGCGTTCTCGCTCATCGCCTGTGGCATGGCGTTCGTTCCCTCGAGCTTTCAGCCCGGCTTGCCTGCCAACGGCACACTGTGGAAGACGCTCTCACTGATCCTGCTGGTGGGTGCACTGGCCTCTGCGCTCGTGGGCATGTTGACTCACCTTTTTGAGCAGGTGGACAGGCGCAGCGAGCAACAACGACTGGCAGACCGCGCCCGCAGGCGAAAACCGTAATCTCTTAGAATGCGCGTACCCATGGACGCGCTGGAAAGAAAGTCGAAGCATGTACGAAGTAACTGTAGAGTCAGGATTCTCTTCTGGACATTTTCTCCGCAACTATCGCGGAAAGTGCGAAAACCCGCATGGACACAACTACAAGGTCCGTGTAACGCTAGCTGGTCGTGAACTGGATGAAGCAGGATTACTGCTGGACTTCAAGCTGTTGAAGCAGGTGATGCGACCAGTGATTGATCGCATCGATCACCAGATGCTCAACGATCTGGAGCCATTCACGCGAATCAATCCATCTGCGGAAAACCTCGCCCGCTATTTTTATGAAGAGACCAGCGCACAGTTGATTGCAATGACTCAGGGGCGTGTGCATGTGAAGGATTGCACCATCTGGGAGACGGATACAACGACCGCTACCTACTACGAGTAGCGCAACCGCCAGTGCATTATGGTTGCTCGGCGATGGCGAGCGCTTTGCGAAGGAAAGCGTCCTCTGGAAACTCCGCCAGAAATTGCTTCATCGTGGCCACGGCGGTCGAATACTGTTGTGCATCGATCAGCCGTACAACCAGATCGCGACGACGATTGGCATTGAACGGATCGAGCGCAGCGGCACGCTGCGCAAAGGCGATCGCCGATGCCGAGTCACCTTGTTGAGCACTGAATGCGGACAGATCTGAGAACACCTGTGGCAGCTCAGGATCCAGCGTAGCCGCATGTTTCAGATGAGTTTCCGCATCAACCCGATCCCCCTGCTTCAGTTCTCGGTGTCCCAGTTGAGCCAGAACCTCAGCATTCTCTGGCTGCGTAGCGGCCACTTGTGTGAGCAGGCGATCGTAGCTTGCCTGATATTCGGGATGATCGCGCCGGAGCTGATCATAGGCCTGAAGCAGAGTCAACGAGGATGGCTTTTGTCGTCCAGTGGATTCGCGATCGAGATAGATCAGGTCAGGTAGAGCGGCGGTCGTCTGATGGAAAGTGATGGCAGGAAATGGCTCGTCTTCACTGCGCACGATGCGATGGTTGGTGAGCGCGCTGTGTGAGAGCGCAAGATCATCGCGCTTGGGCATGTGGCAGCCAATGCAGTTGTTGGCTGGAGTTGTGGCGCGACGCAGTGCAGCCGATTCCGTGCAGCTTGATTGCGTGTGGCACTGCATGCATTTTCGATTGAAGTAGGCAGGCGCTTCGGCGTGGGTTGGCTCCACGTGTGGATCGTGGCAGGTAATACAACGCATCTGCTGCGCAGCGGGCTGGTTCAGGCTCGCGCGGTAACACTTGCTCAGCGTCATCGAATAGTAGTGCTGCACGTGATCGCGTGTTGGCGGATGATCCGGTGTCGGCGGCACCATCAGAATGGCAAGTACGCGGTTGAGCGGCTCACTTGGGCGAAAATCCAGATACGACTTGCCTGGCTCAAATGCGCGCGCATCGCCGGTCTGATGGCAGGACATGCAGATATCATCGGATCGCATCGCCGTCAGGTGTTCCGGATTCACGATGCTTGGATCTCTGCCCGGTGGCCAGACACGGCCTGCATTCATGGCTGCGATGTGCGCTGAACCCGGACCGTGGCAGTTCTCGCATCCAATGGCAAGTTGCGAGAATGCGGGCTTGTCATACTTTCCCAGTGCACCATTGACGGGGCGTGGCCTGCCGCTGTGGCAGAAGATGCAACCCGGTGCAATGATTCGACTGAAGCCATAGTCGCCACGCTGATAGCCGGGCGAAAGATCCCATTTCCCTGTTTTGGGGTAGTAGGATGCCGGAGCTTCTGTCAGATAGCCGGACTGGTCCACGACACCACCAAAGCCATTTGCATCTGCGCCAATAATCCAGCGAATGGAATGAGTCTCGCGGAAGATTTCCCTGCCATCCGCAGCGCTCTGCCATTCGCTCTCGACCACCTTGCCGTTCGCAGTTGCAATCTCGTAATGGCGATCCAGCACAGCGCTGTACAACGTCTGCGGCAGTGCGAATCCGCGCAGCGAGGAAGTATGTGCTTCCGTCATGGAACGGCCCATGCTGGAGGCGGAAAAACTGGCAGCTATTTGTGAGTGGCATGGCGTGCAAGCTGCCGAGCCCGCATATGTTGCCGACTGCGAAGAATAGTTTTCATGGGCAGGCTGCACCGCAAACGAAGTTCGCGGTGCAGCCATAGCCACTGACAGAAGACACCAAATCCCCATCAGTACAATTTGTCTGGCTTCCAGCTCACAGCGAGCAGAAAGGTTCCCGGGGCAGCGCCCGCGAAGCCAGCGGATTGTCATGTTCAGATGACGAGCGAATTACGCGGAAAGTTTCATCGGAGTCGGCCGTATGGTTCGTCGCTTGCGCGACAGATATTCACGGCGTCTATTGCTCTGCAATCGCGAGCGCCTTGCGGATGAAATCATCTTCAGGAAAGCGCTCCAGATACTGTTTCATCGTCGACACCGCCTGGTCATACTGCTGTGCGTCGATGAGTCGCGTGATAAGAGTCCTTTGCAGTGGAGTCGCGTACGGATTCAGCGCCACAGCCGCGCGCGCGGACGCTATCGCGGCATCCTTCATCCCGAGTTTTGCCTGCACGGAGGACAAGTCAACCCAAGCTTCCGCCAGCCGTTGATCCAGGCGCAAAGCACGCTGCAGGTGATCGAGCGCGCTCGGGAACTGCTGATCGAGCATATCTCGATGTCCCAGATTCATCTGCACCTGAGAGTCGTTGGGATCGGATTGCTCGAGCGTTGCCAGTGTTGTGCGCCAGTCCTTTTCAATCTCCGGGTGCTTGTCCATCAAGAGTCGATCCGCAAGCATGCGCGTCCGCATCGACGGAAGTGGATGCCCTGCGGGAGCGTCCAGGTCAATCATCTGAGGCATTTGAGGGGAAGCCTGCTGAAAGATTGCCTCTGGCAGCGGTTCGTCGGATCGCGCCAGAATCCGATGGTTCGTCGCGGAAGTATGTGAGATCGTCGTGATCGGGCGCCGGGGCATGTGGCAGCCAATACAGTTGTCCGCTGGTGTGGTTGCGCGTCGCAGAGCCACTTGCTCCGTGCAGCTTTTCTGCGTGTGACACTGCATGCACTTTCCATTGAAGTATGCGGGCGCTTCGGCGTGAGTCGGCTCCACGTGAGGATCGTGGCAGCTGATGCAGCGCATCTGGTGAGCAGCGGGCTGGTTCAGACTGGCGCGATAACACTTGCTCAGGATCATGGACGAGTAATGCTCAAGATGATCCATATCCGGCGGATTCTGGCGTGAAGGCGTAACGTTGAAGATGGCTACGGTCTGGCTCAGCGGCTGGCCCGGTCGGAAATCCTGATAGGTGCGGCCTGGCTCCAACACACGCGCATCGCCAATCTCATGGCATGACATGCAGATGTCGTCGGACAAATCGCGCGTCAGCCGTACAGGATTGACGATGGTGTCATCGCGCCCTTTGACCTCTTCGCCCTGATCCATGGCTGCCACATGAACCGATCCCGGTCCATGACAGTTTTCACAACCAATCGATACATGAGAGAAGGGCGGGTCTTCGTACTTTCCGTCGTATCCGGCAATGGGCCTCGGTCGCCCGCTGTGGCACGAAATGCAACCGGGTTGGAGGATGCGGTTGAATCCGTAGTCGCCATGCTGGTAGCCGGGAGAAAGCTGCCACTTTTGCGCAGTCGAGTAGTAGGACAGCGGAGCTTGAAATAGATATCCGCCGCGCACCAGCAGCCCGCCATAGCCATTCTCCCCCGTCCCGATAATCCACGGAATCTGGTGCGTGGAGCGAAAGATTTCCTGCTCCGGCGCATGGTCGGCCATTCCGCTGCTCGACGGCGCCTGTTGAAACTCCGACTGCCAGAGTTTGCCGCCCTGTGCATAGACGCTATAGGAGTGATGCGTGTCGGGATCGGTATAGGTGGCTGGCAGCGGCAAAGTGGCCAGAAACTGCGGGGTGATCGTCGTCAGGGAACGGCCCATGCTGGCTTTGGAAAAACTGCGCGCAATTGCCAGATGGCAGCGCGAACAGGATTCAGATCCGATGTATTCCGCCTTGGCCGCGGGATGATCCTGCTGCTTTGTGGGCAAAGCATGACTCATGCTGGCACTGAGTGTCCACACGGTCGTCAGACAGAGCCACTGCAAACCCGCTCGAATCCGGAAAGAGAATCGCGCCATACATTCCCGCCTCAGCAAAGATCGCAAGTGTCCCCAGGCGCTGTCCAGAGCAACCCCGTGTTTGGATGGATCACGATGCAAATCTTTCTGATGCACCGTTATCGCATGCCGTCCAGGATGGAGCCGACGATGCCGCCAACCACACCACCCTGCACACTCTCCTGCTGCGCGGAAGGCAGGTATTGCTGGATCTGATGAGCGAGTTTTGCAATCGGCAGTGTCTGCAGCCAGATGCGTCCCGGCCCGGTCAGCGCGGCCAGAAAAATTCCGTCTCCACCGAAGATGAGATTCCTGATCCCGCGCACGGTCGTAATCTGGAATCCCACCGAGGATTGAAACGCTCCAACGTGTCCGGGATGAACCAGCAGCGTCTCTCCTGGAGCCAGGTCTCGCGGCACCACTTCGCCGGAAAGCTCAAGCCAGGCCGTGCCTACTCCGCCCACCCGCTGCAAAAGAAATCCATCGCCGCCAAAGATGCCAGCCCCCAGCGATTGCTGGAAGCCAATCGAAAGCTGAATCTGTTCCGTTGCGCACAGAAAACCGTGGCGATGGATCAGATATTCCTGCCCCGGACGCACCTCAACCGGCACAATATGGCCCGGCACGCGAGTTGCAAACGCCACCTCTCCCGGTGCGCCGAACGCGCGATACTCTGTCATGAACAGTGATCCACCGCCGACCACCCGCTTCAGCGCTCCAAAAAATCCACCTCCGCCGCCAAACTGCGTGTGCGTCGTCATCTGTACGGAACTCGACATCCAGGAAAGTTCGCCTGCCTCCGAGATCACACAATCGTTGTGATCCAGTTGAAACTCCAGGACTGGCATCGTGGTTCCCACTATTCTCGACTGCATGAAAACGCTCCTTGCCGCGCGTCGCCCCGGGTGTGTTGCTGGCTCGGCATAAACCCCATACGCGGCTACGTATGCAGTATAGAACGTTCTTTTTCGTCCCAAAGTTCCATCCTGATTCCATTTGAGTCGTGTCGCGTCGCGCTTGCAATTGTCCAGAAAAATCCGCCGCTGAGACCAGAGCTACTTCATCGTCTGATAGGCTTCATTTATAGCGGTAAGAAAATATATCTATCCGAGATCCGAGTGAATCGATTATCAGCCTCTCCCGACGTTTCTGTTCGTCTGATCCTTGTTTTGGCGTTCACTTTTCTGTTCAGCGGCATTGGTGTTTGCGCACAATCCGCTGCCCCCGCTCAGCCATCCGCGCCCAGTCCGGACTTTTTTCGTCGGCTCACGGCCTATTACCGCGCTGACTGGCATCCGCAGCCTGCATCATCCGCTTCGCCTGCTCCGGCGCGTCGTGGCGCGCCCTCACCGCTCGATTCTCCGCCATTCCCTGGTTCGGACTGGAGCTACGGCGGCTCATCGACGATCGGCGAGCCGGATACCAACAGTTATCCGCTTATGACCGCTTGGCTCGGCGACGCTCGCACTGCTGCTGTACGCAGTAAACTCTATGGCTGGTTTGAGCCAACCGTCGATGCCAGCTCCGCCGGTTTTCGCAATGATCCGATCGCCGACGACGCTTATCCCAACCGCGTGGAACTCGGCCAGGGTGTCATCTATCTGGAGCGGCTGCCCGATACCGTGCAGCAGAAGCACTTCGACTGGGGCTATCACCTCACAGCTCTTTACGGTACGGACTACCGCTACACCATCGACAAGGGCTACGGCTACCGCCAGTGGTACGTCGATCATCATCAGTATGGCTTCGACCCGACGATGGAGTACGTCGATCTCTATTTTGCGCGTGTTGCTCAGGGTATGAATCTGCGCATCGGGCGCTTCATCTCGCTGCCTGGCATCGAATCGCAGCTTGCTCCGGGCAACTTTATGTACAGCCACTCGCTGCTCTACTCCGTCGATCCTTTCACCGACACGGGAGCTGTGGCCACCGTCAAGCTCAACGACCGCTGGCTTGTTCAGGCTGGCATCATCGCCGGTCATGATGTCGCGCCGTGGACCTCCGATGCCAGGCCATCAGCGACGGCCTGCGTTAGTTACACGTCGGCATCGGTTCACGACAATCTGTATCTCTGTGCCAATGGCATCAACAACGGCCATTACGCCTACAACAACCTTCAGCAGTACGACGCCACGTGGTATCACAGCTTTTCGCGCAAATGGGTGCTTGCCACCGAGGCCTGGTACATGTACCAGACGCAGGTGCCCAGCGTCTCCGGCTCGCTGCCTATCGAAACTGGAACCAGCGGCGCGGTCTGCGCATTCGGTGAGCAGCGCTGTACTGCGCCCGAGTATGCCGCCGTGAACTATATCGAGCGCCAGTTTTCGCCGCATGACCTGCTCTCGTTTCGCAGCGACATGCTCGATGATCAGAAGGGCCAACGCACTGGCTTTGCCACGCGCTACACCGAAAACACGCTCTCCTGGCAACACTGGTTCGGCTCGACGATTCAGCTTCGCCCCGAGATTCGTCTCGACCATAGCTGGGATCGCAATGGCTACGACAGTGGTCGTCATGCCACTGTCTTCACCGCTGCCAGCGACCTCATCTTTCACTTTTGAACCCGTACTTTTGAATCCATGAAGCGGGTGCAGCACTGGCACTGTGGAGCCGATGTGCAGGCGATCCTTGCTGGTCCCAGAGTCATCGGCTGTTTCCCATGCTCTTTGCTTCTCCGTACAATAGAGGCTGCATGAGCTTCACAGAACAGTACGATGTGGCCGTCGTCGGCGCCGGCCACGCAGGCTGCGAAGCGGCCATGGCCACCGCGCGCATGGGCCTTCGCACTGCCATCATCACGATGAATCTTGACCTCATCGCGCAGATGAGCTGCAATCCGGCGATCGGCGGGATCGCCAAGGGTCACCTGGTGCGCGAGATCGACGCGCTTGGCGGTGTCATGGGCCAGGTGGCGGATGCGGTCGGCATTCAGTTTCGCCTGTTGAACACCTCGCGTGGCCCTGCCGTCTGGAGTCCGCGCGCGCAGTGCGATAAGGCTCTCTATCGCGTGAAGATGCGCGAAGTACTAGAAGCGCAGCCCAATCTGCACATTCGACAGGCTGAAGCCGTGGACTTGATTTTGAATGAGGATCCGCATCGCCTGGATGCGGAGGGACGTCCTTTGCGACGCGCGATTGGATTGAAGCTGCGCGATGGCCGTCAGTTGCTGGCCGATGCCACGATCATCACCACGGGAACCTTTCTGAATGGCCTGATTCACTGCGGTGAAGAGCGCTATCCAGCGGGCCGCAGTGGAGAGCCTGCAAGTGTTCTGCTGGGAGAAGCGCTGCGCCGCCTCGGCCTGCGCACCACACGGCTGAAGACCGGAACGCCGCCGCGTCTCGACGGTCGAACCATCCGCTGGGAGGTATTCGAGGAGCAGCCCGGCGACGCAGATCCCACTCCGTTCAGCTTTCGCACCACGCGCATCGCGCAGCCGCAGATCAGTTGTCACATCGCCTGGACCACGCCGGAGACGCTCCAGATCATCCGCGAAAACGTCGGTCGCTCGGCGATGTATTCCGGCCAGATCGAAGGCGTTGGGCCGCGTTACTGTCCTTCCATCGAAGACAAGATCGTCAAGTTTCCCGACAAGTCTCAGCATCAGTTTTTCCTCGAACCCGAAGGGCTATCGACGCACGAGGTCTACATCAACGGCATGTCCACCTCACTACCGATGGAGGTTCAGTGGCAGATGGTGCGCTCGATTCCCGGTCTGGAATCCGCCGAGATGCTGCGCCCCGGTTATGCGATTGAATATGACAGCGTCGACGCTACCGAACTCGATCGCTCCCTTCAGGTCAAGTGCATTCGCGGACTCTTTCTTGCCGGGCAGATCAACGGCACCAGCGGCTATGAAGAAGCAGGCTGCCAGGGCATCATGGCCGGCATCAATGCAGCGTTGCAGATCGGCGGACGTGAGCCGTTCACGCTTGATCGCAGCGAGGGCTACACCGGCATTCTCATCGACGATCTCATCTCCAAAGGTACGAATGAACCGTATCGCATGTTCACCTCGCGCGCCGAGTTTCGCCTGCATCTGCGCATCGATAATGCGGATCGTCGTCTGACGCCTTATGCGCATAAACTGGGGCTGATCGATGAGGATACCTGGAGGGCTTACGAGCAGAAGCAGCAGCGTATGCGACATCTTCAGCGCCTTGTGGAAACGCAAAAGATCCATGCCGAAAAGCTTGCCGCCATTGCGCCGGAACTGGCCTGGAGCGCGGTCGCCGGACAAACCTGGGCGCAACTGCTGCGCCGTCCGGAGATCACCATCGATCGCCTGCTGCCCGCGCTGAGAGAGGCGATGGAGGTCGATCCAGTGCTTGCGCCGATGCTGGACAATTCTCCTGAAGGACTTGCTGCCATTCGCCGCAACGAACTGCGTGCCGTCGAAACGGAGATCAAGTTTGTGGGCTATCTCGATCAGCAGAAGCGTGCCATCCAGAAGCTGAAGGAGGCTGAGACCGTCAGCATTCCCGAGTGGTTCGATTACAGCGTCATCAGCGGGCTATCGCGCGAAATGCAGGAAAAACTCGGTCGTGTGCGCCCTGTCACCATCGGCCAGGCCAGCCGCATTCCGGGCGTCACTCCGGCCGCTCTCAGCCTCGTCCATCTCTCCATTCGAATTCAGTCCACGCGCCGTTCGGAGCAGGGAATCGCCGAGGCTTCGACGGCTTTCAGCTCAGATATGACTCAGCCATGAAGATCGCTCGACGCGTCCCGACTCAATGGCAACTGCGAACTCGATCTCTGGAGCTTGGGCGTCGGACGATTGTGATGGGTGTGGTCAACATCACAGCTGATTCTTTCTCTGACGGTGGGCGTTTTCTTACTTCGGAGCGCGCTGCGGAGCAGGCGTTGCGATTGCTGCGTCATGGCGCTGAGATCATCGACCTGGGTGCGGAGAGCACCCGTCCCGGCTCCCGTGCAGGTGAGCCACTGCAAGCCGCCGTGAGCGCGCAGCAGGAGCAGGATCGTCTGTTGCCCGTGCTGGAGATGCTGCTGCGCCATCGCCCTGCCACGCTCATCTCAATTGACACGTATAAGGCGCAGACGGCGCGTGCAACCTTGCTGGCGGGCGCAGAGATCATCAACGATGTCAGCGGCTTAACCTGGGATGCGGCGATGTCTCAGGTTTGTGCCGAAGAGCATTGCGGCGTGGTGCTGATGCACACTCGAGGGCGTCCCGATGAGTGGCTGCACCAGCCTCCGATGGATCGTTCTCAGATGATTTCACTCGTGCGGGAGGGTCTCAGCGCTTCACTGCGCGAAGCGCTGAGCGCAGGCATTTCTCCGGCTGCGATTGTGCTGGATCCTGGCTACGGTTTCGGCAAGCGGATGAGCGAGAACTTCACTCTGCTGCACCATCAGGCGGAGTTTCTTGCTCTGGGCTGTCCTCTCCTGGTGGGGCTTTCACGAAAGTCGTTTTTGCGTCACGCTCTCGCATCGCGTCTGGGCAGGGAGGTGCGGAGTGCATCTTCCATGGAGAACGCAGGCGTCTCTGCGATGACGGCGGCGATTCTTGCCGGGGCGTCCATTGTGCGTGTCCACTCCGCTCGCGCTGCCACTGAAGCTGCCGCCATCGCCGATGCTCTGCTAGAGCAGCAGGATGCTTCCGGCGACGAAAGCTGACGGCTACTTCTCCATGCGCCTGTTGATCTTCGTATACTGAGGCTACGCATGGCTCGATCTGCAGCTTCTTCAACCCACGTACATCGGAATGCGCTTCTCAGTCGCTCTGGAGCGGCACTGAATGCACGCATTTTTTCCTTTGTCGGCTACAGTCTGGTCTGCTATCTGACCATCGGGATTCAGCTTGCCGTCCTGCCGGGCTACGTTCATCTCACGCTGGGCTACAGCACCATGCTTGCCGGCCTCATCGTCAGCGCGGAATATGTGGCCACCGTGCTCACGCGTCCCTGGGCCGGGCTGATTGTGGATCGGCGCGGCGCACGGACTTCTGTGATCATCGGGCAACTTCTGTGTGGCGCCAGCGGAGTGCTCACGCTTGCCTCCGCATTTGCGCACAGACTGCCATGGATGGGGCTGTTATTGCTCTTTGCAGCTCGGCTGTCGCTGGGAGCCAGCGAGAGTCTGGTTGCGACGGGGGCTACCATCTGGGGCATCTGGGGCGCAGGCGTGGAAAATACCGCTGCGGTCATCTCCTGGAACGGTATCTGCACCTACGGCGGCGTTGCGTTGGGTGCGCCGCTGGGAGTGATCCTGCTCACCAGCTTTGGCTTTTCCTCGGTGGGCCTGTCGGTTCTGGCGCTGGGCGTTGGTCCGCTCTTTTTTGCTCTGCGACAACCGGCAGCGCCGATCATTCACGGCGAAAAACTGCCTTATCACCATGTCTTCCGGCGCGTCTCCCTGCAGGGCATGGGACTTGGCCTGGGCAGTATTGGTTTTGGCGTTCTGGCCACCTTTATCACCTTGGATTTTGCGCATCGACACTGGTCGGGAGCCGCTCTGGCGCTCACACTCTTTGGCGCATTGTTCATCTTTGCGCGACTCCTCTTCGCCGGATGGATCAATCGAATCGGCGGTTACAGCGTTGCGCTTGTCTGCTTTGTGGCGGAGACGTGCGGACTGCTTCTGCTTTGGCAGGCCCATACGCGCCTGATCGCCTTCAGTGGAGCGGCGCTCACAGGCTTCGGATTTTCTCTTGTCTTTCCCGCACTCGGCGTCGAGGCGGTGCAAGCCATTCCACCCCAGGACAAAGGGACAGCGCTCGGCGCCTATGGCGTTTTCATGGATTTTTCGTTGATGATTACCGGGCCGGTCGCGGGCGCGATCATCGGAGTCTGGGGATTTCCGGAGATGTATCTGTTTGCGGCCTGCGCCGTTCTGGTTGCCATCCTGCTGACGGGCTGGCAGTCCTTGCGCCGAACCGCAGTCTGATTGTTTTCGATATATGGCTCGGAGACGCAGCGAGCGCCGGATTTTCAGACGGCGCGCAGGGTGATTTCTGTAATCTCTGGCGGGCAATCGAAGCGTAACGGCAGGCCGACCGTTCCCAATCCCCGATTGACATAAAGCTTCATCGATCCCAACGAAAACAGACCTTCTGCAAACCGCTCGCCGAGTGGTGGCAGCTTCAAAGCACCCACAAACGGAAGCCGCACCTGCCCTCCGTGCGTATGGCCGCTCAGCATCAGCCTCACGGAAGCGCCGGCAGGCTGACGAAGAATCTTCAGCGCCGGGTCCGGCTCATGGCCCAGCAGAATTACCGGCTCATTCGGGATATTGCGAATCTGCGGCGGAATCGTCTTGTCGAGATCGGGTCTTCCCGCCAGCATATCGTCGATTCCTGCCAGCCACAATCGCCCACCCCCATGCTCCAGAGGCACATGCTGGTTGCGCAGAATCGGAATTCCATGCGCTTCCAGAATGGTGGTTACCGCTGCCGGATTCACCTGAGCATCATGATTTCCCAGAATTCCGTGGACACTCCGACACTCCAGCCCATTCAGAATCTCAGCGCAAAGCTGAGCTGCCTTCTCTGGAAAATCCGTCGAGCGAGTTGACGTGGTGATGAAGTCCCCGGTCAGTACCACGGCATCCGGCTTCATCGCGTTCACCCTGCGTACGGCATCGCGCAGGAAGAATGGTTCGGTGAACTCCTCCAGATGGATATCGCTCACCTGGACTATCCGGAATCCATCCATCGCCTCAGACATGCCCGCGATGGGGATGGAAATCTTTCGATGATCGATCCAGTGCCGTTCAATTTCACCGGAATAGAGAGCCAGTGCGCCAGCACCCAGTGCTGCTCCGCGCAGCAGGTTCCTGCGGGTCAGCTTTGTCTCTGGAGTCACACGAATCGTGGATCGGGCAGCTTCCATCATTCATCCTTTGCGGCGATCTGCGGGTTGCGTTGAAAGCGCCAGTTCTCATCCGTAGCCGATTTCAGTTCTGATATTGCAGGCACTAGGAGAACAAAAAACTATCTGCGGATACAGAAAGGACCGCCGATTTTGGCGGTCCTTTCTGTCGCTACTCCAGCCTTTGCTTAGCGGCGAAACTTTGCCCAGTTCACCAGATCGCCAAGCGTTGTGGTCGAGCTGGATGAAGAAGAACTGGTGGGAGCCTTGTAGTGCTCCACCTCGCTTCGGCTGGCTTCCTCGCCAACGGCGCGAATGCTCAGTCCAACTTTCTTCTCTTCCACGCTCATCTTGATGATCTTGAATTCGTGCTCCTGATCCTGCTCCAGGGTCATCGCATGTCCTTCGCCATCTACCGCCTCGGAGACGTGACACAGACCCTCCACGCCCTCGGCGATCTCTACAAAGGCTCCGAACTGCGCCGTACGCAGAACTTTGCCGTGGACCACATCGCCGACCCGGTGCTGACGGAAGAACGTCTCCCACACATCGGGCTGCAACTGCTTAACGCCCAGCGAAAGCCGACGATTCTCCGGCTCCACGCCCAGCACCACAGCTTTCACCTTGTCACCCTTCTTCAGCACTTCCGAAGGATGCTTGATGCGCTTGGTCCAACTTAGATTTGAGACGTGTACCAGCCCATCGATCCCATCTTCGATCTCGATAAAGGCGCCGAAGTCGGTCAGGTTGCGAACACGACCCTCGACCTCGGTACCGGTCGGATAGCGCTCGGTAAGATTTTCCCACGGATTCTGCTGGAGCTGCTTCATGCCCAGGGAGATGCGTCGGTCCGCCGGATTCACGGCGAGCACGATCGATTCCACCTCGTCGCCCGGCTTCACCAGCTTGGTCGGGTGCTTCATGCGCTTGGACCAGCTCATCTCTGATACGTGTACCAGGCCTTCAATGCCCTGTTCCAGTTCAATGAACGCTCCGTAGTCGGTGACCGAGAGTACTCGACCGCTGACATGCGCGCCAAGCGGATATCGCTCCACTGCATCCAGCCACGGGTCCGGCGTCAGTTGCTTGAATCCGAGCGAAACACGCTGCTTCTCCCGATCAAACTTCAACACCTGCACCTGGATCTCATCGCCCACATTCACCAGATCTCGCGGATGCGTCAAACGCCCCCAGCTCATATCGGTGATGTGCAGCAACCCATCGATGCCGCCCAGGTCAACAAACGCGCCGTAGTCCGTCAGGTTCTTCACCGTTCCGGTCAACACCGAGCCTTCGCTCAGGTGCTCCAGCGTCTGCTCCTTCCGCGTATTCTGCTCTTCTTCCAGAATCTCCTTGCGGCTCACCACCACATTGCCGCGCTTCTTGTTCAGCTTGATCACGCGCACTGGTATCTGCTGGCCAATGTAGCCGTCCAGGTTGCGCACCGGACGCATCTCAAGCTGAGAACCCGGCAAAAATGCCTTCAGCCCGATATCAACCGTCAGCCCGCCCTTCACGCGACCCACAACCGTTCCCATCACAGCGGTTTTTTCGTTCGCTGCTTTCTCGATCTCGTCCCACACGCGCAGACGCTGAGCCTTGTCATAGCTGACCAGGTAGCCGCCTTCCGGCTCTTCGCGTTCGATCACCACGTCAATCACATCGCCAGCCTGAAATCGCGGCTGACCGTTGTGGTCGAGAATCTGCTCAATCGGCAACAGGCCATCGGATTTCAGCCCGACATTGATCACTGCGTGCTTGTCGGTCAGATTGGCAATTCTGCCGGTCACTATGCTGTCGCCATAAGCTTCCACAGCCGCAGCTTCTGCCGCCTGCTCACGCTCATAGGCTTCCAGCAACGAGGCAAAGTCAGCCGCAGACTCAGGATCATGTCCTGCTTCCGGCACAGCTTCCAGGGTTTTCTCAGGGACTGCCGGCACTGCGGGATGCATGGCCTCGGAAGCAGCCGTGGCCTGCTCAATGTCTGCAACCGCAGCAGCGACTTCGGCTTCGTGCGGAGCATCAGGTTCCGACGCAACAGAGACTTCGGGGTTTACGGTGGATTCGGGCGACGGCACAGGCTGCTCCGTCACAGGTTCAAGCTCAGGGGTTTCCAATTCGGTATTCAGGGGTTTGCTCTCGGTTTCAAGATTGAGGACGTCTGCCATAACTGCCAGCTCCGGACTTCATTACATCCAGCCATCCCTCACGGGCAATGACTTGGCCGCGCAGCCTGCACTCCAGGAAACCGCTTGCCTGAAAATGATCTGCGAAGAACGCTGCCAGACCGAAGCATCAAACCGGAGCTTTCCCGGCTCAATAGCAGAACCGAGGAACATGAAATCGTTCACTCGTTTTGCGTTGAACCTGAATGATTCTGGGTTGGAGAGAATCGCTGGCAACCACCTTGCCCATACGCTGAAATCCGGTCGTAGGGCTACACTATGATGGTAGCAACCTACTCCAGACATCGTCAATGAAATCTTATTGAATCATCAGCCCGTCTGCGGAACATCCTCGGTGTGCACTGTAAATAGTGCATCTGTATGGCTCTCGAACCACATTGCGGTTTCTCCACGAAACACACTCTGGCTCTATACTGGCCTCCATGGATTATCTCTGGACTCCGTGGCGTTATCGATACGTCACTGGCACGGAACAAGCTTCGCGCAAAGGCGTTCCCGCCGCGCTCGCAGATTGGGCCGGCGACCTCGGATGTGTCTTCTGCAATATGATTGCAGCCGCTGACTTTGCCATTCGTTCCGGCATGGACTCTGAGCGCGCCGAATCCGCAGCCTATATCGTGCATCGTGGCGACGAGTGTTTTGTCTGCCTCAACGCGTTCCCATACACCGCCGGCCACGTCATGGTCATCCCTTATGGGCATCAGGCCAGTTTTGCGGCTTTGCCCGTCTCCACGGCGCATGAAATCGCCGATCTTGCCCAGAAAATGGAGCGCGTCCTCCACCGGCTCTATCGGCCGCACGGCATCAACCTGGGCATGAATCTGGGCGAAGCTGCCGGAGCGGGTGTCGCCGGACACTTGCACCTGCACGTTCTTCCGCGCTGGACGGGTGACACCAATTTCATGACCACCGTCGCTGAAACCCGCATTCTGCCTGAGGATATGGAGACTACTTGCCACAGAATCCGACATGCCTGGGCCGGTTGACTCCTGCAGGATTTGCGTGCGCCAGCCGCATCGGCTCTCCGCATAGAATCGCGATTCCGGATGCTCAGGAATAATTTTTATTGAATCTCCGGAAAATTTATTGCAAAATGGGAACACTCATCGTAGCGGGAAGGCCGCTTGGCTCCGGTTTCCCCAACTGGCACAAGCACGGTCTATCGAAATTCAATTGCAGCTCTCATTCATCTGCATTCGATTCGCACTTTTTTGCATCGGCAGACATTTTCTGGAGGAAGAGACGTGAAACGATCCCATCTGGGAGCGATGCTTCTTTGCATCCTCATCGCAAGTATCTCCGCATTCGGCCAGGTTGCCACCACCTCACTCCGCGGCAGCATCAAGGATCAAGCTGGCGCACTCGTTCCCGGAGCAACGGTCACGTTGCTCGACAAATCGGTCAACAAGTCCTACACGGCCACTTCGGATAGTTCGGGCTACTATCAGTTTCCTCAGATTCCCCCTGCGAATTACCTCATCACGGTGACATCCAGCGGCTTTGCCGCGCAGTCCAAGACGGCCACATTGCTTGTCAATCAGCCGGCCACCGTGAACTTTGCATTGTCCGTTCAGGCCAGCAACGTCACCGTCGACGTCAGTGGCTCAGCACAGACTCTCAATACCACCGACGCCTCCGAAGGCAACGCCATCGGCAACGAGATGATCCAGTCGATCCCTTCGGATGGGCGTGACCCGATCTCCCTGCTTGCTCTCCAGCCCGGCGTACTCTTCCTCGGCGAGGGCGGCGGCACCAGCGCCACCGGCAATCAGGAGAGTACAGACAGCCGTCAGGGTGCTGTCTCCGGCAGCCGTTCCGACCAGGGCAACATCACCCTCGATGGCCTCGATGACAACAGCCAGATCAACGGCTACGCCTTCACCGGCGTCCTTCGCTCCACGCTCGATTCGACGGAAGAGTTCCGCGTCACCACTTCGGACGGCAGTGCCAACGAGGGCCGCTCCTCTGGTGCTCAGGTCTCGCTCGTCACCAAGTCCGGCACCAACCACTTCCATGGCTCGGCGTACGAGTACTACCGCCCCACCAACACCGTCAGCAACAACTGGTTCCTGAAGAACTCTCAGTTGTCCGCTGGCCAGCCTAACGTACCGGCCAAGTATCTGCGCAACATCTTCGGTGCCGCGCTCGGCGGACCTATCAAGAAGAACAAGCTCTTCTTCTTTGGTAACTACGAAGGCCTGCGTCAGGCTATCGACGACGTCGCTTCAGCCACCGTCCCCACGGCTGCCTTCCAGAACGGCACCGTGATGTATCAGGATGCGCAGGGCAACAACGACACGCTCACCACGGCCAATATCGCCACGCTCGACGCGGGTTGCACCACCAGCGACTTCAACGGCTCGACCGTCTGCCCCTGGGGTCCGGGCGTCGACCCGAATGTTCTTTCCTACTACAAGAATGTTCCCATCGCCACGGGTGCGGCCAGCGGTGACGGTTTGAACAGCGGCTCGCTGTTCTTCCCAGTCAAGATTCCGACCACGCAAAACACGAGCATCTTCAAGCTGGATTACAACATGACCAGCAAGCAGCAGCTTTTCGCTCGCGGCAACTACCAGAAAGACACCTACGCGGGAGATGCCAATCTGCCCGGTCAGCCACCGGCGACCGAGAAGGTCTACAACACCAAGGGTCTGGCTCTGGGGCACACCTGGAATCCGACACCCAACATCGTCAACGACCTTCGCTACGGATACGTTCGTGAGAGCTACGGCTTGTCGGGTCTGGGATCAGGTCAGTACGTGGACTTCCGTTTCCTCACTCAGCCCGAAGCGCAGACCCGCAATACGATCAACGCGGTTCCTGTGCATAATATTGTCGACAACCTCACGATCACCAAGGGCAACCACACGATCTCAGTCGGCGTGAACTGGCGTCTGGTGCAGGACATAACCTCGTCCGATAATGCTTCGTTCAACGTCGCCAGCACTAACCCCTACTGGCTGGGCGGCAATCCACCCAGTCCGTCTACCCTGGGCAGCACCTACGCTCCAGTCGCGTCTGGCTTCCAGAACTCCTACCAGATTGCGTACGCCACCATTCTGGGCACCGTCCCGTCGCTCACCAACACCTATAACTACCAGGTCAGCTCGCCTACTCAGGCTACCCTGCTGGGAACAGGCGCATATATTCCGCGGCACTACAAGGCCAACGAATATGAAGGCTATGCCATGGATAGCTGGCGGGTTCTGCCAAACCTGACCCTGACGGCAGGACTGCGGTATGTGCTCCTGCAAACACCGTACGAGACGAATGGGCAGGAGATTGCGCCCACCATTAACACCCACGACTGGTTCAAGGAACGTGGTGCCGCAGCATCAAAGGGTGTCATCTCCGAGCCGCTCCTCCAATTTGCGCCTGCCGGCAAGGCCAACGGTAAACCCGGATACTGGCCTGAAAATAAGAACAACTTCGCGCCCCGCTTCTCTGTTGCCTGGTCGCCTGACTCGAAGACGTCCATTCGGGCCGGCGCGGGCATCTATTACGATCACTACGGCGAAGCTCTCGTTCAGAACTTCAGCGCCAATGGCTCATTTGGCCTGCAGACCAGTCTCACCAACCAGGCGGGCGTACTCAGCTACACCTCCTCGTCGCGCTATCAGGCGGCTCCTCGTTTTACAGGCGAGCACAACCTTCCAAATATTCCACTCCAGTCTGCCGCGCAGAATGCATCTTTCCCCTATGCGCCACCGACTGGAGCATTCCTCATCACCTTTGGCGTGGATAACCGTCTCAAGACGCCGTATTCCGAGGCATACAACCTGTCTTACCAGCGGGAACTTCCCGGCGGATTCCTGTTTGAGGAAGCTTATGTCGGACGCTTCGGTCGTCATCTGCTCCAGCAGCTCGATCTCGCTGAGCCGGTGGATTGGAACGACCCGCAGGGCGGCGGAGATTACTTTACAGCCGGAGCGCAGCTCTCCAAGCTGGTCGATGAGCATCAGGGTGCCTTCTACTCGAACTACTACGGATACGGCAACGGAACAGCGACGTCCCCCGTCTCGGTCCCGACCATCCAGTACTTCGAAGATGTCTTCCCACAGATGGCCAACCTGGACTTCCAGGGTGAGTCAGCTACGGAAGGTATCTACAATAACGAGTGGGCGCCGTATCGCTATACCTATGGTGAAACGACCTCGCTGGCCGACATTGACTTCTACTGTGTCTATGGTGGCTACTGCGCCAATGGCCAGAGCAAGTTCTGGCAGAGCCAGTTCTCTTCGCTCTACGCCTGGTCCACCATCGGCACCAGCTCCTACAACGCGCTGCAGGCTTCGCTTCGTCACCCTACGGCGCACGGTCTCAGCTTCGATCTCAGCTACACGCTGTCCAAGTCTTTGGATCTGAACTCTGGCACTGAGCGCGGCAGCGAGTTTTCAAACGACAGCGCCGGCGGCTCAGCCATCCAGAACTCCTGGAACCCGAAGCTGAACAAGGCGCCTTCGGATTTCGACACCCGTCACCTGGTGAACGCCGATATGGTCTATGACCTGCCGGTGGGTCGCGGGAAGCACTTCCTGGGTGGCGCCAACACGATGGTAGACAGCCTCGTCGGTGGATGGACCTTCGCCGGCCTCTACCGCTGGACCAGCGGCCTGCCCTTCTCGCTCTATGAGCCGGGCTGGTCGACCGACTGGCAGCTCGAAGGCTACGCCGTACAGACTGGCTATGTGAAGACCCACAAGCACTATGTCCAGGGTCAGGAGCAGGTCTTCCAGAACCCGGGAGTCATCGGCGCAAATTACCAGAGCAACAACGGCCCGGTTCGCCTTCCCTACCCCGGCGAAGCCGGCATGCGCAACAACTTCCGTGGAGATGGTTACTTTGACATCGATACCACCCTCAGCAAGGTTTGGGCACTTTCCAGCTATGGCACGCTCAAGTTTGACTGGGAGGTCTTCAACGTCACCAACTCCAACCGCTTCGACACCGCCTCGCTCTCGGCCGGCGTCGCCAGTGCAACCCTCGGTGCCTACGGCGCAACCCTGCCCTCGGCCAGCAACTTCCGTCGTATGCAGTTCGGCCTGCGTTACGACTTCTAACACCTCATCACCGCCGAGGCCAGTGACAAACGAGTCAGGAGAGACATCTCCTGGCTCGTTTTTTTGCGTGACGAATCCGCGCCTGTGCGTCTATCCTGCCCACACTGCATTTATCCTCCAGAGGAGTCTTCGTGCGTTCTTTTCCATGGTTTTCATCTTTTTTCGTCGTTGCCATGTCTGCTGCTGCCCTCGCTGCTCCGGCCTCGTCGCAGCCGGCCATCTCGCTCGACGAGTTCCTGAACACTACCGCGATCACCGCCGCGCGCCCATCCCCGGACGGCTCGGCCGTCGTCATCGGCACCGAAGCGCCCGACTGGAGCGGCAATCGTTTCCGCGAACAGCTCTGGCTCTGGACCGCTCACTCCGGCCTCCGCGCGCTCACCCAGGCGGCCTCGGACTCCGACCCGCGCTGGAGTCCCGACGGCAAATGGATCGCGTTCCTCTCTGATCGTCCGGTTGCTGCCGACACCAAGGCCGGCGACGCCACGCGCCTCTGGATCATCGCTGCCACCGGCGGCGAAGCGCAGCCGCTCTACAACGAAAAAACCGACACCCACAGCTTCGCCTGGTCCGCCGACAGCACGACCCTCTTTTTCTCCATCCGCCAGCCCATCAGCGCCGACCAGCAGGACGCCGAAAAAGCCGAGTGGAAGGACGTTATCCGCTGGCGCGAACAGGAGCGTGGCGACGCGCTGCTTGCTCTGCCGCTCGCCGCTGCCCTCGCGCGCAACCGAGCCGTTCCACCCGAGCATCCGCAGAAATCCGACGACGCCAAACCCGTATATCCGGCGGGCAGCCGCGTCCTCAGTACGAGTCCTCTGGAGATCAACGACATCACCCCCTCGCCCGACGGCGCGCTGATCGCCTACATCACCAACTCGATCAGCCACCGCATGGAAGACCCTGGCCAGATCGAGATATTCACCGTCCCCGTCTCCGGTGGAGCGTCGCGCCAGCTCACCCACAATCAGGCGCTCGAAGACAACCTTCACTGGACCGCCGACTCCCGCGTGCTCCGCTTCATCGTCCACGCTGCGGGCGGCTCGCTCTCTGGTCCCTATCGCGATGTACAAGGGAGACTGTATCAGCTTGATCCTGCCACCGGTTCGGTCACCCGCCTCGGTGCGGATTTCCCGGGTTCATGGGAAAACTACGACCAGCTTGCTGACGGCTCGCTCGTTGCCATCGGGCTGAAGGGAACCGAGCAGCATTTGTACCACGTCATCGGTACCCGCGCCGCCGAGCTGCCCAGCGGCGAAGGGTCGGTTGCCTCGGCCTCGATTCCGTTGCATAGCCACGGGCTGGTCTTCGAGCGCTCGGCCATCAACGTCCCCACCCAGGTCTTCGTCGCCGCGGACGCCGCTCACCCTGAGCAGGCCACAGCCATCACTCACTTCAACCCGATCTTTGCTCAGCGCGCGCAACCCACCTGGCGCACTTACCGCTGGAAAGCGCCCGACGGAGTCTCGGTTGAGGGCGTGCTCATCTTCCCGCCTGGCAAGCAGAACGCCAGAAACCTGCGCATGCTTACCTTCATCCACGGCGGTCCCGCCGACGCCGACGGCAACCGCTTCGGTGCCGACTGGTATGACTGGGCTACGCTGGCCGCCGCTCACGGGTGGCTCGTCTTCCGGCCTAACTATCGCGGCTCCTCCGGCTACGGCGACGATTTCATGCTCCAGATCGCGCCCCACATCGTCTCCAAACCCGGCGACGACATCCTCTCCGGCGTCGATGCGCTCGTCCGCGACGGCATCGCCGCCCCTGACAAACTCGCCGTCGGCGGCTACAGTTACGGCGGCTACATGACCAACTGGCTCATCACCGCCACCACCCGATTCAAAGCCGCCGTCACCGGCGCCGGAGCCGTGGAGCACGCCGCCAACTGGGGCAACGACGATGTCTCCTTCGACGACGCCTGGTATCTCGGCGGAGCGCCCTGGCAGCAGCCCGCAATGTATCAGTCCGAGGCCGCGCTCTTCCGCATGGATCGCGTCCGCACGCCCACCCACATCGTCCAGGGCAACCACGACGTGCGTGTCAGCTACCTCGAAGGCGTCACGCTCGAACGCGCCCTTCAGCGCCTCGGCATCCCGCACAGTTTCCTCGTCTTTCCGGGTGAGGGTCACGGCCTCGGCAACGATCCCTGGCACGGCTACATCAAGCTACGGGATGAACTTCTCTGGCTCGACAAATACGATCCGCAGTAAGCGGAATCGCGAAGCTCGATCGCTGGCTGGCGCATCGAACAGGTAAGCTAGAGATAGTGCGTCGCATCGCTCATGTCAGCGATTCAGCGCACAAGCCCGATCATCGATGACGACTGCTGAACATCTACGCATGGAAGAGTTTCGCGCAACTCTGCGAAGCGCACGCCGCACCATCGCTCTGGAAGAGACGGTGCGGCTGGCACTGGATTCCTTTCGCGCCAACAAAGCCCGCTTTGCCCTCACTGCGCTCGGCATGGTGATCGGTTCGGCCTCTGTCATTCTAGTGGTCACCATCGGCCTCACCGGCAGGCAGTATGCGCTCGGCCTGATCCAGAAGATCGGCACCAATATGGTCGAACTGGAGTATTCAGGGGGCGGCGCCGTCGGCACTGAAAACGTCGAATACAACGATTACCTCACTCGTGAAGACGAGCGCGCCGTTGAGGCACAGTTGCCCAGCGTGCAATACTCTTCGCCGGTCCTTGAGATGCACGACCGCATTGCCTTCGGTGGCGGAGTCGTCAAGGACACCCTGGTGCTCGGCGTGGTCCCGGCATATCAAAAAGTTCGCAATCTCATCATGACCCAGGGGCGATTCATGGACTCAGAAGACGAAAGCGCACACATCAAGTGTGCCGTCGTCACCATTCCGTTCGCCCAGCAGATGTTCGGCTCCGCCGATGCCGCTGTCGGACAAAGTTTCTCCATCAGCGGCATTCCATTCACCATCATCGGCACCTTCAAAGAGTCTGTCGATGATTTTGGCCAATCCGAACTGACCGACAATACCATTCTCATTCCATATTCAGTCGCGCGCTATTTCACCGGCACCGACAATGTGAAGCAAATCTACTTTTCCATGCGCAGCATGGCTGACGTGCCGGATGCGGCCAAAGCCATCGTGCGCATCGTCAAGGCCCGCCACAAACCCAGTTCGGTCTATCGCACCACGACGCTCACGGAAGTGCTCACCATGGCCGGTCGCATTGCCACCGGACTCACGGCCGTGCTCATCGCCGTCGCCATGGTCACGCTTGCCGTCGGCGGCGTCGGCATCATGAACATTATGCTGGCCAACGTCCGTTCGCGGATCCGCGAGATTGGCATCCGCAAGGCCCTTGGCGCCACCTCACGCGAGATTCGTTTGCAGTTCCTCACGGAGGCGGTCATGATCTCGCTTGCAGGCGGCATTGTCGGCACTCTGCTTGGCCTGGGGCTGCCGCTGGGCGTGCGCGTCTTCACCAGCTACAGTATCCCCATCTCGCCCTGGTCCATCGTTGCGGCGCTTGCCGTCTCGCTCATCGTTGGCGTCGTTTTCGGCACCGTCCCGGCCACGCGCGCCGCGCAGATGGACCCGGTGGAGTCTTTGAAGTATGAATAGTTCTGATCTGCCAGCAAACGATCCTTCAGCGAGACTCAATCCTTCGCTGCATTCCGTCCCGCTGCATCAGCCCGAACCAGACCCGCAAAACGAATCTGACCCGCCATCTCGCGGACCAAACCTGATCATACTTTATCTGCTGTTGGCGCTGGCTCTGGTCGCAGCTATCTCGTTCGCGGCTGCCATCGTCTGGCCGTTTTATCTGCGTCGCTGACGATCCGTCACTTCGCGTCAGCAATCAGCACCGGAATCCCGTCCACCACAGGATATTCGCGGCCGCATCCTTCACAGATGATCTTCCCGTTGCCATCGCTTCCAGGTGCGCAATGCAATTTGGATCGACACGCCGGGCAAGCCAGCAGCAAAAGCACTTGATTCAGTTCTGCGGCAAGCTGAGGCAAAGCCAAGTCAGACTCCAGGACAAAATTACTGGACAGCGATTTCATCCGGCGGAGTATCGGCTGTCGGGTGCGGGCGGCTCGCCAGTTCCTGCTCAATACGGCCGTTGATCTCCGCGCGAGCAAACTCCATGGCTACGCGAATGCTGTTCAACACCGCAATTTCGTTCGATGAACCGTGCGCGATGATGCAGATGCCGCGCACGCCCAGCAGCGGTGCGCCGCCATACTCGTTGTAATCCAGCCTGCGCTTGAAGTTGTTAAACGCCTTGCGTGAGAGCATCGCGCCGACCTGTGCCGTCACCGTCTGCGTCAGCGACTCGCGCAACAAATCGCGAAACAGCCGACCAATCCCTTCGCCCGTCTTCAGAGCCACGTTGCCAATGAATCCATCGCAGACAATCACATCCGCGCTGCCATTGAAGATATCGCGCCCCTCCGAGTTTCCGATGAAGTGAATGGGCAGCGCGCGCAGCAGCGGGAATGCCTCGCGCGTCAGTTCATTGCCTTTCGATTCCTCTTCGCCGATCGAAAGCAGTCCCACGCGCGGCCGTTCAATTTTCAACACGCTTCGGGCGAACATCTCGCCCATGATCGCAAACTGCTCCAGGTTGTGAGCCTTGCAATCGACATTTGCGCCTACGTCCAGCAGCACACATGGCGAACCCGTCACGGTTGGCATCTGCGCCGTCAGCGCCGGACGATCCACGCCGGGAATCGCTCCCAGCACCATCTTCGCCGTGGCCATCGCCGCACCGGTATTGCCCGCCGTCACAAATCCGGCAACTTTTTTCTCCCGGACCAGTTTCAGCCCCACGCGCATCGAGCTGTCGCGTTTGGTGCGCACGGCATGGGCGGCCTTTTCATCCATGCCGATTCGCTCCGAGGCATGGTGAATCTGAATCGGCAGGTCTTCATCTTCCAGATATTCGTCCAGAAGATCGCGTAACTCCGGCTCCGGGCCAACCAGATGCACCCGAACCGGAAGTGATTTGCAGGCAAGAATAGCCCCACGAATCTCCGGTTCCGGCGCCTTGTCTGAGCCGAATGCGTCCAGCGCGATATCGATCAACTTTGCCATCGGTGGCGGTGTGTTAGCTGACTGCGGTCTTGCTCTCAAGCACGGCGCGGCCCTTGTACTCGCCACACTTCGGGCAGGCACGATGCGGCAGCTTCTTTTCCTGGCAGTTCGGGCAGATGGAAAGCGATCCGGCGGTCAGAAAATCGTGGGACCGGCGGATGGCGGTGCGACGCTTGGAATGACGTCGTTTCGGATTAGGCATGACAAATTCCTTTCAGGCAACCACTCGTCGGGTCATCGCCGACTTCAACCATTCTCTGAAGCAAACATTCAGGAGTCTTTGCCACTCTCCAGTTTCGAGAGAGCACTCCAGCGCGGGTCCATGGGCCGTTCGGAGCAGTTGCAACTCTGCTCATTTCGATTCTGGCCACAGACCGGACACAGTCCCTTGCAGTCTGGTTGACAGAGTGTTCTGGCTGGCAATGCAAGCAGAACCTGCTCGCGCAGGACATCTTCCAGTTGCAACCCGCCCTTTTCATAATACCCGATTTCTGTCTCTTCTGCGGAAATCGCGCGCTCTGCTCCGGCTTCGTCCACTCCGAGCGGGCGAAACAGCAGGTCGAACTCCGACGCAAGCGCATGGCGTACCGGCTCGACGCAGCGCGCGCATGGAACCTCAAACACCCCGGAAAACTGCCCTCGAAGCCAGATATCGGCAACCATCTCCGTTGGACTTCGGTGTTCGTGGAGCACCTCAGCGCGGCCTTTTGTCTGAAGCGAACCCACAAGGGTCGTCTCTTCGCCAAAATCGATCGCTCCCGCAGGCAGCTCCAGGGAGAAATCAATGGCCTCCCGCTCCAGTTCCAACACCGTCAATCGCATCGCTTCACCACCCCGTTCCATCGATCTTCCCAGGCGCCACCTCCAACAGGAGTCAGCCACGCCTGCATAATCCTATTATCCGCGAATCCTGTCGGGGGCGATGGATATCCTTGCGCATCCTTGCACAGCACGCATTCAAGTTGTCTAGCCAGATGCCGATGAACCGGTTGTCTATCGTTCTTGTAAAGCGGTGGCTAAGCGATTTTGTAATCGTTAGTCGCGAGTCCGCAGTGAGAGCCGGAGATTCACCTTTTGCCCAGGAGCCTTCCCGATGACTTTCTTCCGAAATTTGCCCGTTTCCCGCAAGTTTATGGCCGCCTTCGGGTTGGTCTGCCTGCTTTGCTTGTCGCTAAGCGTCTTCACAATCCTCGCCTTTCATTCCGTCACTCAAAAGGCCGCCGATGTCCGAGACAATACGCTGCCTTCTTTGATTGCTCTCGGTTCCATCGATACGGCCTTCAATGCGTCGCGCCGCGCGGAACTGACCGAGTTGCTTTGCCCCGCGTCCGACTGCAGGCAGATGGAGCAACAGCGGTATCAAAAAGCGATGGATGACTACAACCGCGCGTTTCAGGCGTATCTGCCGATGATCCAGTATCCCGGCGAGCGCGAAACCTTCAACAAAGTCAAAGAGGCGGCGGATCGTTACAACAGTATTGCCGCGCGTGTACAGTCGGACGTTTCCGCCAACAACATGGGCGACGCGCTCGATCAGATCATGTCCGATGCCGCAGTGAAGTCCTTCGATCAGGCGCTGAGCGCGATCGACCAGACGCGCCAGTTGAACTTGCGCTTTGGTACGGCCAGCGCTGCTGCAGCCGTCTCTACCGCTTCCGGCTCCACCTGGATCACCGTTGGCGTCTCCGCCATAGTTCTACTGCTTTGCTGCATCACGGGTTTAATCCTCACTCGGATGATCGCCCCGCCTTTGGCAGCTGTCACGCGCGCTCTGGAACAGCTTGCCGAGCGTGATCTTACCGCTCAGGTCGAAGTTCACAGCGAAGATGAAATGGGTCGCCTCGCCACCGCGCTCAATCGTTCGGTTGCCGCCATGCGAGGCGTCATTCAGTCGGTTGCCGGTGGTGTCGGCACACTCTCCTCCGCTGCCGAGGAACTCAGTGTGCGAACGCGCGAGACCAGCGGCAACACTCATGCGCAGTCCGACAAAACCAACCAGATTGCCGCCGCCGCGCAGGAGATGACCGCCACCATCGGCGAGATCAGCCAGAACGCCGAAGCGGCTTCCGGAGCCAGCCGCCAGTCCGCGGAAAAGGCCAATGAAGGCGGAGCCGTCATGCAGGCCGCTGCCGAAACCATGCAGCGCATCTCAACGGCCTCTGCCTCGGTCGCAGAAAAGATGAACGAACTCGCCAGCCGTTCCCTCGAAATCGGCAAGGTCGTCACCGTCATTCAGGAGATCAGCGAACAGACCAATCTGCTTGCCCTCAACGCCGCCATTGAAGCGGCTCGGGCCGGTGAACATGGTAGAGGTTTCGCAGTCGTTGCCGGCGAAGTTCGCCGCCTCGCTGAGCGCACCCGATCCGCCACCCAGGAGATCTCCGCCACGATTGAAAGCATTCAGGAAGAGACCCGCCAGACGCTTGACCTCATGCAAGGCTCGCAGGTCGCCGTTGAAAACGGCATCGATGAAACGGCTCGTGCGCGCACCAGTCTGGAGGCCATCATCGCCTCGGCTCGTGAGGTCGAGCACATGATTCATCTCATCGCCACCGCCGCTACGGAACAGACCGCAGCCGCTGGAGAAATCTCCCAGTCGGCTTCGCAGATCTCCCAGCTTGCCACGGAAAATTCCCACGCTTCGGAGGAGACAGCCGAGGGTTGTCGCCAGCTCACCGTCCTCGCCAGCGAACTGGACGGCGTCATTCGCCAATTTCGCACGGGCGAAGACAACCAGCCCGGTGGCCAATGGAAAAACTCCGCTCCGGCATCCTCGGCCATCCCGGCTCTGCGAGTGGCTTCCGCCGCTCGCTGATCGACTTCGCTTCGTCAGAGCATAGCCTGCGAAGCGCCTTTGCCTCATCGCTTCACCGGGCTTGAGCGAAGCAAAATTACCCAGGTCGCCGGGATATTTCCAACCGGCGACCCTGCTTTTTGCATCGTACCCATTTGCGCCTCCGCTCAACCCGCGGACGCTTTCATCGGGTTACTTTGGACCGTCAGTGTGTTAGCCTCCGGTTGAGGAGAGGTTCATCGCAATCCCACTTCCTTTCCTTGTGGAGATTCCGGCATGAGCGCCGCTAAATATGACTTGATCGTGATTGGTTCTGGCCCTTCTGGCCAGCGCGCGGCTGTTGCTGCGTCCAAACTCAAAAAACGGGTTGCAGTCATCGAATCGCGTTCGGTTGTCGGAGGTGTCTGCGTCAACACCGGTACCATCCCCTCCAAGACCATGCGCGAAGCCGTGCTGCATCTCTCCGGCTACAACTATCGCACCGTTTATGGCATGAACTACCGCGTAAAAGAGAAGATCACCATCGACGATCTGGCTTTCCGCGTCCAAGGTGTCATCAAGACGGAGATCGATGTCACCGAAGCACAGCTTTCGCGCAATGGCATCGACGTCATTCACGGCATCGCCAGCTTTGTCGATCCTCAGACCCTTCACATCACCGGTTCCGATACCGAGTCCACGCTTCAGTCGGAACGCATCATTATCGCGGTCGGCACCAAGCCTGCAACCTCTGACCGTGTGCCCATCAACGGCAAGACCATCGTCAACAGCGATCTCATCATGAATCTGCCCAAGCTGCCGCGTACGCTCATCGTGGTTGGCGGCGGCGTCATTGGCGTTGAATATGCCTGCATGTTTGCCATCCTCGGTGTTCGTGTCACGGTCATTGAAAAGCGCGGTCGGCTGCTGGAGTTCGCCGATCAGGAGATCATTGAAACGCTCAGCTACCACCTGCGCGATAGTCGCGTCACCATGCGCCTTGGGGAAGAGCTGGACAGCGTCGAAGAGCTTGCCGACGGCACGGTAGTGGCCAATCTCAAAAGCCAGAAGAAAGTCTCCGGCGATGCTTTGCTCTATGCCGTCGGGCGACAGGGCAATATTGACGACCTGAACCTCGATGCGGCGGGCATTCACGCCGATGCGCGCGGGCGCATCCCTGTCGATGAACACTTCCGAACCAATGTCCCTTCGATCTTTGCCGTCGGGGATGTGATCGGCTTTCCGTCGCTTGCTTCGGTATCGATGGAGCAGGGCCGCATCGCCGCCGCGCGCGCCTTCAACGACATGAACACCATCTCCAATCCCAGCTTTTATCCCTACGGCATCTATACCATTCCCGAGATCAGCTTCATCGGCAAAACCGAAGAGCAACTGACTGAGGAAGACGTGCCCTACGAGGTTGGAATGGCCTACTATCGCGAGGTTGCCCGAGGACAGATTCGCGGCGACACCACCGGCAGGCTCAAGCTTATCTTTCATCGCGACACGCGCAAGATTCTCGGCGTTCACATCATCGGCGAGGGTGCCAGCGAACTGGTCCATATCGGCCAGGTGGTCATGACCCTCGGCGGCACCGTCGACTACTTCATCGAGACCGTCTTCAACTATCCCACGCTGGCGGAGTGCTACAAGGTGGCAGCCTTCAATGGCGTCGGTCGTCTCCATCGGTATCAGAACGACTGAGGCTTGCGGCTGCCCGCCGGTGAGCATAGAATCGGGTGTTTTGGAGGGAAGCGATGGCCTCAGCAATTGGCGTTGTAATCACCGAACATATCGTCGCCGGTCTTCTTCAGGAAGAGAACGGCCAAATGACGCTGACCGGCGAATACCTTCGTTTTCCGGCGGACCCTGCGGAAACGGACGCCCTGTTCGGCATGCCCACCAGCGAGTTGTATGAACTGCTGGCCGAGCAGATCAAGCCGCTCATGTACGCTGCGGCGCATCCCGTAACAGCCATCGGTGTCGCAGTTCCTGGTGTTGTTCGCAGCGGCGTCGTGCAGGATGCACCCAATCTTGCCCAGATCAAGGGGCTTCGCATGGGCGAGGCGCTCGCCGCTGTTCTGCGCGAGCAGGGTATCGAGGCTCCGGTCCACATCCTCAACGATGCGGACTCGGTTGCTGCCGGCCTGGCTTCTCGCGGCGGCAATCTTGACCGCCTCATCCGTGTCTGGACCCTTGGCAACGGTATTGGATACGGTCGCTGGCCTATCGCCGATGGCGTCTGGGAGGGCGGTCATACGGTCGTCACTCTGGACCCACGCGAAAACTTCTGCGGCTGTGGCGGCGTCGGCCACATCGAGGGCATTATGGGGAATCGCGCCATGCGCCTGCGTTTCATGGATATGGAACCGGAAGATATCTTTGCCAACGCGCAAAAGGGCGATACGCGCTGTCGCGAGTTCGTCGATCTTTGGCATCGCGCTCTCGCCGCTGGATGCGCCACGGCCATCCATCTTGGCGGTCCGGGTCGCTTTTACTTCACTGGGCTGAATATCCGTTTTCTCGACACCAAACTGCTGCGCGAGCATCTGGAGAAGATGGTGCGCATGAGTCCGCTGCAAAGCTATTCGCTGGAGGTGCTCCCCGCCGATGATGCCATCAGCATTCTCGGAGCGGGCGTCGCCGCTTTGCGCGCTCAGCAGGAGTGGTAATCGCAGAGAACGGAAGGCGACAACAAAGCGACCCTTCGCCCGGATGACCCGGCTTTAGTACTTTCGCTGATACGTCTTCGACAGGCGGTCGTGCAGTCCCAGGTTCTCGCGATCGACGATCGACCACAGCAATCCAGCGCCCAGCGGAAGTATCGCCAGCAACATCGCCGGAATGCGCATCAGGCATTGTCCCACGGTTGGATTGTTGTCATCAAACGTGCACAGGGCAATCCGCGCATAACGCATGCCCGGCGTACCCTGGTCGGAAAACGCGAAAAACAGCACAAGGTACGCCACACCGAAGAGCAGCATCCCCACCAGCGAAGCCTCCAGTGCTACCCGGCTCGAAGGCATCTGATCTGTCGATGCCAACGCTACTGTTGCCGCCCCCAGATAGGCCAGTGCAACCAGGCTGAAGTCCACGATCCCAGCCAGCAATCGATCCGCTTGACCGGCTACAAACAACTCCGGCAAATGCTGAGCATCTGCAAGGGTTGCCGACTGCGCCACGGCTTCGGTACCCTCAGCGGTCTGCACGTCAGCCATCGCATCGGCGTCCGTCGTCTCCTCGGCCACAATCTCCGGCAGACGATGCCACACAGGCTCCGGCTCCAACACCTCCGCGGAGCTGTGCTCTGGCAGTGCTTCCTCGACTGCGGAGACCTGCGCACTGCTTGCTCGCTCCCACTCCATCTGCGTCCACTGCGGGGGTGCAGTTTGCGTCTCGGGTGCGCTGGAAGCCGACAGCTGAGTCGGGTCAACCTCAAAGATATTCAGTTGCGGACTTGTCGCCTGCTGCGCAAACGGACCCTCCGCCAGGCGAGGACGCGCCTTGCGCGACGCTACCAGTTCGCGCGGAAACTCAATCAGGTTGGCCGTCGATGTTTGTACCGGCTCCACCATCTCGCCTACACGTGCATCTTCCACTTCCGGCGAGTCCGGCTCATACCGGGCGCTCGGCAACACGCGCATCTCTTCCCACACGTTGCGTGCTTCCGCCTCGGGAATCGTGTCATGCCATCGCGGCATCGCTGCTCCGACTGCCATCTCCGGACGGCCTGCATCGGCGGCGTCATCGTCCTGCCAGCGTGTGGATGTCTGGGGCAGGGAATGGGTCTCCACTGGCAAATGCGCCTGCAATCCGGCCAGCACCGCTTCGGCTGCGGCTTGTGCATCCCTTGCTGCCTCCACCGCTGCGCCTGCTGCTCGCACCACGGCCTCCGCATCGCCGGCAAACAGATCGCGATACGCGGGAGCCTTGGCATAACGCGCCGCTACCCGTGCCGCTGCCTGAGCCGCCCGCGTCGAGTTGCTGGTTGGCCGCGAAATCAATTCTGCCGAATCGGCTGTTGCCTGGGATCCCTGACGATTGCGATGCGCAGCCAGGCGGCGGTTCACTTCATCCTTCCACGACGACGTCGCCTGTGACTCCGCGCCCTCAGCAAAAAGGTCCGGTGCAGTCGACTCCCGTTGAAAGCCTGCCGTCGTCTTCAAAGATTCATCCCTTTCAGTCGCCCATTGCCTCAGCAACCGCAATGGCTCGTTACGCGTCATACCGAAGTGCAGTGCTGCTTTGCTATCCTGAGCAGGAATCCGGTGACGCGACCTTACTATTTTTGGTGTATCACGCTGCTTGCGCTGTGTCATGCGCAGATTCGTGCTCAGCTAGTAACCAATGCGTTACCTTCTGCAAAATCCTCTGTCACCGCTGCTGTTGCTGTCCAGGACACATCCACTGCGCCAGCTTACAGCGTGGCATTTCCTGACGATCCCAGCCGGCAGCTTCTTCCCACTGCGCGCCCCATTCCCGTGCCGCAGCCGGGAGACACAATCCGCTGGCAGGCCCGCGAGCAGACCCGAACCGGGGATACCTGGACGCTTCGGGGGGATGTGGTTCTCACGTTGCGCGGCTACGTCATGCGTGCGGACACGGTCATCTATCAGCAGGACAAGGACACGATCCTCGTCCAGGGCCACGTGCAGATCGATGGTGGTCCGCAGGATGTTTCCCTGACCGCCGATCACGGCGAAATTCATCCCGACGCCCACACCGCGCGCTTTTATCAGGTTGTCGGCAGTTTTGGCGTCCGGCGACTTGGCCCATCCCGCGTCTACACCACGCCCGATCCGTTCACTTTCACCGGGCGAGTCCTGCTCCAGACCGGCGAGAACAGCTACCGCATCGTCGATGGCGCCATGACCTCCTGCCGATTGCCCAAGCCTGACTGGCAGTTCCTCGCGCGCTCCATTGAGATTCAGGATCAGACCGCGACCATGCGCAACAGTGTCTTCCGCTACTTCCACATCCCACTGTTCTACATTCCATGGCTCAAGCATTCCACACAGACCTCCGGGCGCAGCTCCGGACTTTTACTGCCCATCTTTGCCGACTCCAGCATCAAAGGCATCGTTCTCGGCGACGAGTTCTACTGGGCCATCAATCGCAGCGCCGACGCCACCGTTGGACTCGAATACTGGAGCAATCGCGGCTGGGCGCCCAACGGAAACTTCCGCTATAAAGGTCGCGGTCTCGATGCCTTCAACCTGCGCTGGGATGCGCTTTTTGATCGCGGCATCTCGGAGCTGCTGCCCGGCAACACCGAGCCTACGCTGGTCACGCAGGGCGGCACGGACATTCTTGCCTGGGGGCGTCGTGATCTCACCGCGCACAACCGCATCGCCGGCAATGCGGAATATCTCTCGAGCTACATCTTCCGCCTCGCTTTTGACGAAAATCTTGCGCAGGCCACCAGCTCCGAGGTGCTCAGCGATGTCGCCCTCACCAGCGACCACCATGGGCGCGTGCTCACCGCCGGCCTCAATCGCTTTGAGAGCTTCGGTGCCGCCGGCAACGGCAGCGGCGCTCCTGTGCTCAGTGTGCCTGAAGTCAAGTTTCTCTCTTTGCCCAATGTTCGCTGGGATGTTCTCGATCAGCCCATTGCCGACTCTTCCATCCGATGGGGCCTCGGGTCTTCCGTTGGCGACTACAGTCGCTCCGAGCCGAACTTTCACTCGCACAACGTAGGTCGTCTCGACGTCTATCCCTTCGTCGAGTGGCCGCTTCATCTGGGCCAGTGGAATTTCCTGCCTGAAGCCGCCGTCCGCCTCACCCAATACTCCGGCAGCCAGATCCCCGACCTCTCCGGAAACCACTTCAGCGGTGTGCCTTTCGTCAGTCACGATCCGCTCACGCGCACCGATGCTGAATTTGCTCTCGACATCCGTCCGCCTGTCGTTGGTCGCGACTTCCTGCTGCCGTATTTCCATCGTGAACTGCGTCACGTCATCGAGCCGCAGCTTTTCTATCGCTACGTCGCTGGCATCCACTCCGAGCCAGATACCCTGCTCTTTGACACCACCGACATCGCTGTCGATACCAACGAAGCAGGCTATGCGCTTACCCAGCGCTTCTATCTTCGCTCCACCGCTGCATCCTCCTGCACCAACACGCTCACACCCTGCCCCAAACCCCAGCGCGAATGGGCCAGTTGGTGGATCGCGCAAAAATTCTTCTTCAATCCCACCTTCGGCGGGGCGCTCATCCCCAACCGCCGCAACGTCTTTGACACCACGCTCGACCTCACTGGCGTTGCCTTTCTCACCAACGCCCGCAATGTCGCGCCCATCCTTTCCCGCATTCGCTTTGAAGCCATTCCCAACATGCGCATCGAGTGGGATATGGATTACGACACCAAGGCAGGACGCTTCGGCGCCAACAATCTCTACGCCGGCTACAGCCTTGGACGCATGACCCTCGGTGCGGGACAAGCCCTGCTCAACGCCGTCGATGAGTCCGGCGCATCGGCCTCCGTGGTTCAAAGCCACGAGTTCACCCCGTTTCTCTACTTTGGCAAGCCCTCTGATGCTGGCTTCAGCCTCGGCGTCAACGCCAGCTACGACTTCGCCGAAAGCCAGCTCCAGTACAGTGGCACCCAGGCCATTTACAACTGGAACTGCTGCGGCCTCAACGTTGGTTATCGACGCTTTGCCCTCGGCTCGCTCCGCGACGAATCCGAACTCCTCTGGGGCTTCACGCTCTCCGGCATCGGCTCAGCAGGCAACATTCGCCGCAGCAGTTCGGTCTTCCCCACTCCCGCAATCCTCGCTCACACCTACTGAGTCCGTGCAGGAATCAGAATCGAATATCCATTCACGGAACCATGTTGTGTCTATCATCGGAATGCAGCCTTGGATTCTGTCTCGCGCAGTTGCTTGCTGCGGATCCCAACAAAACCGGCTAAGTGCGGCAACAGGCGCATCCATGTGCAGTTTCGTTCATCGCAGAGCTGCGCGCACCTCGGGCCTCACCAGATACAGGAACAGCAGCAGATTCAAAATGATCTGCACAAAGCCCACCTCATACGGCATTGCGTGGCGCAGGATCAGCCACAGACAGTAACTCATCGGCAGGAAGACCGCAGCCAGCGTCAGCGCCCACGCCCAGCGAAACAGCCGCACCAGCCCAAAGCTCGCAATCGTAAAAAGCACCGCAATCACCAGATACAGCGGATGCGCCTGATGCGACACCACACGCACCGTCACCAGCGCGGAAAGCCCCAGCATATACAGCCCGATGAAGATCAGCCCCGGCAACCGCAGCAGTGGATTGCCCTGCATTCCACCACCGGGCTTATCGCCCGGATTGAACGGTACCTTCACGCCCAGCTCATCCAGACTCTCTACATCCGGCTCACCTGGATTCTTCATCCCGATCTCCTCTTCACAGCGTATGCAGATAGGCCAGCAGGTCGCGCAGCTCCGCATCGCTCACCGCCACCGGCTGCATCATCCCATGCCCATACAAAATGGTTTGCGTGATTCGCGCATCCGTGGGCGGCGCGCCGGACGGCATCGCCTTCAGCTTGGTCAACGCCTGCAATCCCGGTCCATGCAGTCCGTGCGTCGTCGTCGGATAGTGGCAGCGCGCGCAGTGCGACTGGAAGACCGCTGCGCCGCGTGCTTCCTGCGGTGTAAACTCGCTGGCCGGTTTCGAGGGCGGCAGTGGTGTGCAACCCATCAGCAGCACCGAAGCAGTCAGCGCCAGGCCCGCCAACCTTTTTGTCCGTCCTCTATGTCTGTCCTGCCGGAAATTCCCGTGCGCATTCACGTGCTTATTCTATCGCGCGTTCACTCGGCCCCGGCCACCGCCAGGCAGATCCTGTCCATCGCCGCCGTCGTCGCGTGGGCATGAGCATCACCCGGCAAGTGTCCATTCACCAGAATCGAAAACACCAGCGTCTTTCCGCTGGCCGCCGTCAGATAGCCGCTCAGTGTGCTCACCTCGCTCAGCGACCCTGTCTTCGCTTCAATCTTTCCGTCCAGCGCGGTGTGCGCAAAGCGAGCATTCAGTGAGCCATCCACGCCACCCTCGGGAAGGCTTTTTCGCCACTGTGCCCCCCATGGCTGATGCGCCGCATACGCCAGCAGTGTCGTATAGGCGCGTGGTGTAATCTCGTCGCTCATGCTCATCCCGGAGCCATCATGAAAGAAAAAATCCTGCGGCTGCACGCCTGCATTCAACAGAAACTGCCGCACCACGCGAACGCCCTGCGCATAGCTGCCATCGTTGCCCAGCAGGCTTCCCAGCATCCGAAGCAACAGCTCCGCATGCAGATTCTGGCTCACCTTGTTCGTCACCACAATGTCCTCGGCCACCGGCGGCGAAACGTGCTCGGCCAGCACATGCCTGCCCATCACCGGCGCGGCAAATGTCCTCGTCTCCACCGGATGCAACTCCACCGGAGTCGCCTGTTCCACGGCGTAATCCGTGGTCGAAGCATTCAGCCGATGCCGTGCCCGCGCCGTTCCCGACAGCGTTACGCCGCGCTCTGTCAGCAGCATCGCCAGCGAGCGCGCAGCATACTCCGCCGGGTCTTCGATCGCCATCGGAGCCGCATATCCAATGGCCGGAATCGTTCCCCACAGCCTCACCACGCGTGACCCCGGCATTCGGTCCAACCCAGGCTCAGCCGTCGTTTGCTCGGCCGTCGATCCGGTCCCCACCACGCGCGCCGTGTTGTCCAGCGTATAGAACGGCGTAGAGGGAGTCCATGTGGCTGTCGTCGTGCCATCGCTGTTGCCGCTCACATGCAGCCGCACCACGTTGTCATCCAGCGTCAGCGCAGAAACCGGCGCACCATAACTCCACACCACATCGTCCCATCCCCAGCCCACGCCGTATGGCTCCCAGGTATAGAGCGTGTCATCGCCCACCACATCGCCATCCACCGCGCGAATCCCCTGCGCCTTCAATGCATCCGCCATCGCCGCCATCGCCTCCAGCGGATCGCGCTCCGCTACGGGATGGGCCGCAGCCTCTTCCTTGCTGCGATACGGAAAATGCCGCGCGCTCATCGTCGGGTCGCCCGCGCCCAGCAGGATCAGGTCGCCATACAGCGTCCCGTTGGCATCCACCGTCCCGCTGGTCACCAGCCGCGTCGTCCACGTCAGCTCATTCACGGGCAGCAGGGCAGAGGCCGCAGCCGTCGTCAGCAGCTTAGTATTCGAAGCCGGCGTGAACCGTTCCTTCTCATGCAGCGCATAGATCACGCGACCATCCAGCGTGGTCACACGAATCCCCACATGGGCCTGCGCCAACTCCGGTGTTGCCAGAATCTCTGAAATCGTCGCTGCCAGCGTCCCGTCAGCGTTTTCTGCCGTCGTTCCGTCCTGCGCCCATGCGCACAAACTCATCGCCAGCAGACAAACCGGCAACCATCCGCGAAGGAAACTCCGTTCTTGTTTCATACGCGGAGTGTAGTCGAATACCCGGGTCGCCGTGAATCAAAAAGATAGCTCACTTCGCGTGAATCTTGGCGCGAATCCACAGGTAGCCAAAGACAAACAGCGCCACCGTCCAAACCACCACCGCTGCCGGAAATCCGCAATACAGATACGTGTCTGCGTAGTTCACGCTATGGTGGCCTAGCTGATTCCAGATCAGCAGTGCAAATATCGATAGCGCCGTCACCAGAAAAAATGTAAAAAATCCCGAAGCTGCCGTCAGCAGCAGGCTCGTGAAGAAGCCAAACCCCTCCAGCGGAAAGCCCAGAAACTTGCCACCCTGATCCGCCTTGTCTTCCATCGTCATTGATCTCCTCCTTCGGCCTGCTCCCGAAATGCTGCCCTTTGCGGCGTCCGCGACCGCTGTCCATTCTCATGCCTGCTTCGTTAGTATAGAAAACAGTGACGATCTCTGCTCAGCATGATTGGGTATCTGCCGAAAAGGTAGCCACCCTCACCACCGTTGCCACGGCTCCCAATGGTCTGCGTTTCACCAGTTGGGCTGAAACGCGTATCTCCCACTCTGAGATGGAGCACATCGTCGGCGTCGTGCCGCGCATCCTCGCGCCCGCGCTTGCCGATCGCTGCTACTACTTCGTCCCGCTCGTTCTCTCTGACGGCAAGGACATTCTCGTCGCACCGGCTCATTCCAGCGATGCCGCCGAGCGTGCAAGCTGTCATCGCGATCTTTCCCTTGGCTCCGTACAGGCCGTCTTTCTCTCCGCTCGACTCGCCGAAGACCGTTTCGGACTGGCCTTCGAGTTCTGCATCAACGTCGCGCACAACTTCGTCGATGCAGTCGGCGTTCCCGCTTCCTTCAGCGATCTTGTCTGGTCCCAGGCTCAGGCAGATGTCCGCGGAGAAACCAGCCGCGACGCATGGGAGGCGCGCCGCAAGGCCCTGCAACCCGAATCCGAGGCCGTCACGCAGCCAGCTAGCGAGCAGGCACGCAAAGATTATGAGGAAGCAGCCTTCACGGATGCGCTGGCAGTTTACATGCTCTCTCAGGTCACCGATATCGACTATCAGGATCTGCGCGAGCGGGAATATCCGCTGCTCGCCGCGCCCGCTCTGGCCGAGCGTCTGCGCCACATCGCCAGCCTCTTCCCACCCAACGACGGCTACGAATTCCTCATCCGCTATCGCCGCCGCGCGTAGACGCTGATCTCTGTTTGTGGTCGCGCCGCGCTTACTCCTTGCGCGCCTTCACTTTGAACCAGATCGGTGTGCCGTCAAATCCAAACGCTTCGCGAATCTGGTTCGCCAGAAAGCGTTCAAAGGCAAAGTGCAGCTTGATCTGCCGATCCGTAAACAGCACAAATGTTGGCGGCGCCACCGCTGCCTGCGTCATATAAAAAATCCGCACGCGCTTGGCCATCGGAACGGTCGCTCGCTGGAAGTCGATCTTGTCCAGAAAACGATTCATCTGGCCCGTGGAAACACGCTTGCGCCGTTGACGGCCAATGCGGTCGATCTCCCGCATCACCTTGTCCAGATTCGCGCCCTCGGCTGCGGAGATAAACAGCACCGGCGCATAATCCAGATACTTCAGCGCATGACGCACCTGCTCCTCATAGATCTTTTTATCTGCCGGAGCCTTGCCATCCGTGCGCTTCGTCGTCACCAGATCCCACTTGTTCACCACCACAATCACGCTGCGCCCGCTCTCATGCGCATAGCCGCCGATGTGCGCGTCGCTAGCCGTCACGCCTTCCGTTGCGTCAATCATCAGCAGCGCCACATCGCACATCTCCAGGTGGCGTCGCGCCATCATCACAGAGAGTTTTTCGGCCATCAGGTGCGTCTTGCCTTTGCGTCGAATGCCGGCCGTGTCAATCAGTCGCACGCGCTTGCCATCCTGCTCAATCACCTCGTCCACCGCATCGCGCGTCGTGCCGGCAATCGGCGAAACAATCGCCCGTTTCGTTCCCGTCAGAGCATTCAACAGCGTTGATTTGCCAACGTTCGGCCGGCCGATAATCGCGACTGAGGTCTCATGCTGCTCAAACTCGCCATGCGTGCGATGCAGGCCTGTTCCGCCACTCTCATCCTCAGCCTCCGAGTCCTCTGCGTCCGATGCCTCCGGCTGTTCGGCAAAATCCTCGCCCACGCCGCTTTGCGCCAGGTGGCGGTTGATCACCGCCTCGGGGGTCACCCCGCTTACCTCTTCGTCAAACTCGTCGAATTCGTCGTCACCCACATCGGTCGCCGCGTGGCTCGCCCCGTCGGCCTCCGGCGCAGGCAGCAACGCGAAGACCGCGTCCAGCAGCTCGCCAATGCCGCGCCCATGTTCGGCGCTCACCGGATACACGTCGCGAATGCCAAGCTGGCGAAAATTCTCCGCCGCCGCTTCAATCGCCGCGCTTTCCACTTTGTTCACCACCAGAAAGACAGGCTTCCCGCCGCGAATCAGCATCCGCGCCAGATCGTAATCCGGCGAAGCAAGCTCCGTCCGCGCATCCACCACCAGCAGCAGCAGCTCCGCCTCCGCCAGCGCCGTCCGCGCCTGCTCATAGATCTCGCTTGGAATCAGCTCCGCATCGTTCGGCACAATTCCGCCCGTATCCACCAGCCGCAGCACGCGCCCATCCCACTCCACATCGCCATAGATGCGATCGCGCGTGATCCCCGGCTCATCGCCCACAATCGAGCGGCGTGAGTGTGTCAGCCGGTTAAACAGCGTGGATTTCCCCACATTCGGGCGGCCCACAATCGCCACCACCGGCGCTCCCGTGCTTGCAGAACTCGACGCAACAACCGTCCTATGATACTTCGACAAAGAAAACTCCATTTCATAGCTGCCGGATATCTCCGCAGCCGACGCGATAGCACTCAATGCCAGATGCGCTCTACCCCGTAGTGATCGAAAGAGGTGTCACGACTGAGCAGTGGTGTACGCATATCCAGTGCTTGCGCAACCAGAAGCCGGTCAAACGGATCTCGGTGATGCCGTGGCAACAGACCGGATGCAATCGCCTGTCCCACCGTAATCCCCGCGATACAAAAGCCTGCTTCCGTCTCTCGCTGTTCAAAATCTACCAGCAGTGCGGCCACATCCAGCTTCCCTGCGCTCGACTTCACCGCCAGCTCCCACGGAGTTACGACAGAAAGAAAGCCCGTATGCTCGGTATCCGTCAAAAGGTCCAGGCACTTCGGCGGCAACAACTCTGGCGCGATGCGAAACCAGAGATAGGTTTGTGTATCGATTAGATACTTCATTTCCTTTCCACATCTCCAGCCGACAACGACGTTGGCATCGCAATCGCTTGCCCGCGCAGTTTGTTTTCCAGCGGAGTATCGAAACCATAAGCCGACAACTGATCCGCGTTCAGAGGTTCCAGTGCAGATTCGTCGAAAGGCGCCAGACTTTCAAATCCCCCCGGCTGTCTGCGCGGACTGGACTTTTTCTCCGGCTCAAACGGCACCAGCTTCGCCACCGGATGCGACCCGCGCATCACGATCACCTCTTCGCCTGCCTCCACCTGTTTCAGCAAACGCGAAAAGTGTGTCTTTGCCTGGTGTACCGTATAGGCCATGGACTAACTATACTTAGTCCACTTTTCGCGGTCAACTCCAACCACCGTATACACGCACTATCGCGAATCCATCCCTGCAAATACTCATCGTTCCTCCCGCAGTCCTTCGCCCATCCTCGCTACTATGGAGACTGGCCCCCGGGATTTCGCCACCAGAACACGGCAGCGTCCGGCACAGGGCAGCGAGGACACACCGTTTGCCGCAGAAACTTACCGCAGCAGAGACAGAAAACGCGGGCAGGGAGGCTGCTGCGGAGTTCCGTTCACTCCCGTCACTTCACGCGTTCTTTGCTCCCGGCGGCATCCTGCAACAGTCCTCGCTGCCCTACGAATCCCGTCCCGGCCAGCTCACCATGGCGCGCGCCGTCGAGCTGGCGCTCGATGAAAAGCGTCATCTCATCGTTGAGGCCGGCACCGGCACCGGCAAAACCCTCGCCTATCTGCTTCCCGCTTTGCGCTCCGGCCGCCGCGTCATCATCTCCACCGGAACCAAGGCGCTTCAGGATCAGCTCATCTCCCGCGACATTCCGTTTCTGGAGTCGCTGCTCGGTCCGCTGCGCGTCTGCGTCATGAAGGGCCGCGCCAACTATCTCTGTCGTCACAAACTGGTCACCCTCGCGCGTCAGCCCGTGCTCACCGGCCTCGACCACGTCCGTCAGCTTCAGCAGATTCAGGACTGGGAGCAGCACACCGAAACCGGCGATCGCTCCGAGCTTGCCGACCTGCCCGAGGTCAGCGAACTCTGGTCGCGCATCGACGCCCGCAGTGAGGCCTGTCTCGGTTCCACCTGTCCGGATTACCAGCGCTGTTTCATCACTGAGATGCGTCGCAAAGCTCTGGAAAGCGACCTCATCATCGTCAACCATCATCTCTTCTTTGCCGATCTCGCCGTCCGTCGAGAAGCCGCCGGCGCGCCCGATGCTGGAGTGCTTCCCGAGGCGGCTGCCGTCATCTTTGACGAAGCCCACGAACTGGAGTCGGTCGCCAGCAGCTACTTCGGTCTCTCCGTCAGCAATCAGCGCTTTGAGAATCTTGCCCACGATCTCGAATCGCTTTTTCGACAGCACACCGACACCGCCACCCAGGTTCATTTCTGCGCGCAACAGATGCTCGATCGTGCGCGGCTTTTCTTTCACCACCTGCCCATCGCAGAAGATGGCCGCCAGCCCTTCGCCCATCGCGAAGAGTTTCTGGAAACCAGCGGCGACCTCTATCTCAGCGTACGCACCACTCTCATCCGCCTGGAAGCGGAACTGGATCAACTGCGCAGTGTCGAGGAGTCCGCGGGTCTTCGTCGTCGTGTCGCTCAGCTTCGTTCCGAACTGGAGTTTGTCCTCGAATCCAACTCCGGCAACATGGTCTACTGGCTCGAGCGGCGCGTCTCCGGCGGCCTCCGCAACCAGACTCGCACCATCCTCGTCCAGGCCACGCCCATCGATGTCTCGTCGCTGCTGGAAGAGCATCTCTTTGAGACGATTCCCAGCGTCATTCTCACCTCAGCCACGCTCACCGTGCAGGGTGGTTTCGATCACATCTGCACGCGGCTCGGCCTGCGCGACGCTCGCCAGCTTATCGTCCCTTCGCACTTCCGCTATGACGAGCAAGCGCTCCTCTATCTGCCGCCGCAGATGCCCGATCCACGCTCCCGCGACTTTCAGGCCGAGGCCGCCGAATGCATCCGCCGCGTCCTCAAGATCACGCGTGGACGCGCCTTCTGTCTCTTCACCAGCTACAGCCAGATGCAGGAGATCAGCGACCGCCTCCACTCCATGATCGACTACCCCATCCTGCTCCACGGCTCCGCGCCGCGTCACCTGCTTTTGCAGCGATTCCGCGAAACCCCCAACGCCGTCCTCTTCGGCACCTCCAGCTTCTGGCAGGGCGTCGATGTGCAGGGCGAAGCGCTGAGCTGCGTCATCATCGACCGCCTGCCCTTTGCCGTTCCCAATGACCCGGTTGTCGCCGCGCGCATGCAGGCCATCGAAGAGTCCGGCGGTAATCCCTTCTTTGATTACCAGATTCCCTCCGCCGTCATCACGCTCAAGCAGGGTTTTGGCCGTCTCATCCGCTCGCTCGATGACCGCGGCGTGCTCGTTCTCCTTGACCCGCGCATCCATCAGAAGCACTACGGACGTGTCTTCATCGAGAGCCTGCCGCCCTATCGCCTCACGCGCTCGCTCGCCGATGTCGCTGCTTTTTTCCCCGTCACTTCGGAAGATTCGACCACTTTAAGCGACCTTTGATTCAGCGCTCGCAGGTGAGCCGATTATTCCTCCACAGGTCAGATGAAACCTGTGACCCGAAACCGTTCGCGACCGGGCGCGTCGCCTCGATTCCCATTGCAGTTCTTCGTCACTTCGGATAGGTCACGCCTGCCGCTTTCGAGGCCCGCGAACGACGGCAGAGCGCATCCCGTCGAAACCTCAAAAGACAACTCCCAAGGCAAGCAGTCAACATGCCCGACTATCTTGCAGAAAGTCCCGTCGAGGCCGCCTGCTCGTGCGCGTGATAGCTGGAGCGCACCAGCGGACCAGACTCCACATGTCGGAATCCCATCTCCAGCGCCGCTGCTTTCAGCTCGGCAAACTCGCCCGGCGTATAGATTCGCGCCATCGGCAGATGATCCCGCGACGGGCGCAGATACTGCCCCACGGTCAGAATGTCGCACCCCACTGCGGCCAGATCGCGAAAGACATCCAGCAGTTCGCGTGTTTCTTCGCCCAGGCCCACCATCACGCCAGACTTTGTCACTCCGTCAGGATTCACTTCCTTGGCATACTCCAGCAGACGCAGCGTTCGTTCGTACCGCGCTCCGGAGCGCACCACGCGATAGAGCCGCGGGACGGATTCCGTATTGTGATTCAGCACCTCCGGGCGCGCCTCGACGACCACGCGAATCGCCGCTTCCTTGCCCTGAAAGTCTGGAATCAGCACCTCCACCTGGCACTCCGGTGCAGCCCGGCGAATCTCTGCAATCACCTCGGCAAACGCTTCCGCGCCGCCCATCAGATCGTCGTCGCGATTCACGCTGGTAATCACCGCATGGCGCAGTCCCAGTTGCGCCACAGCTTCAGCCACGCGCCGCGGCTCATCCCGGTCAATCGGCTCAGGATGCCCCTTCGGCACAGCGCAAAAGCCGCACCGACGCGTACACAGATTGCCCAGCATCATGAACGTCGCCGTCCGGTGCTGCCAGCACTCGCCGATATTCGGGCAATGTGCGCTCTCGCAGACCGTGTGCAGCCCCAGCGAGCGCGCCAGTCGCTTCAGGCTGTGATAGTTCTCGCCCATCGGCGCGGGCGCGCGCAGCCACTCCGGTTTGGGAGAGGCCACGCGGCGCGCCGGTTCAATCTGCACAAGCTCCATGCTTCCATTCTAGCCGCGCCCGGTCACCCAGATTACTTGCCTTCGTAGCCTGCCGGAATGATCGCCGGCAGCGTTGCCGGTGAGCTTGCGCCCTTCACGTAGTGCGTATACCAGGCCAGCCATCGCTTGTAGCGATCCACGATGAAGCTGGGCCGCGTGAAGCCGTGGAACTGGTCCGGATAGACAACCAGCTCCGTCGGAATATTCAGCTCCTGCAGCGTCTGGTACATCTGTTCGCCGCCAACCAGCGGCACGTTGAAGTCGCGCGTCCCGCCCATGTACATCGTCGGCGTGTGAATGCGTTTGTCGGCCTCCAGCAGCGGATAGCTCAGCTTGATGTAGAGGTCGCGCGCCTTCCACGGATCGCCCAGTTCGTAGTGGTACTGAAGGATGTACTCATCCACGCCAAAGAACGAGAACGGCATCGCCATGCCAGCACCGCTGATGGCCGCCTTGAAGCGATCCGTCGAAGCCGAGGTGTAGTCGGTCAGGATGCCGCCGTAGCTCCATCCGCCGATTCCCAGATGATCGCCATCCGCGCCCGCATGCGCCACAGCCTCATCCACGGCACCCAGCAGGTCCATCACCTCCAGATGTCCCCAGTCGCCGGCAATCGCCTTCGCGTAATCCTGCCCACGCCCCGCGCTGCCACGATAGTTCACATTCATCTCGGCAAACCCGTTGGCCGCAAACCACTGCCGCATGAAGTCGAACGCGTGCTGATCCTGCCCATTCGGTCCGCCGTGGATGAAGAGAATCGTCGGTGATTTCTGCCCGGCCTGCCATCCAAGCGGATGCGTCATCAGCCCATGCACCTCGGTCCCGTCCTTGCTGTGCGAGGTCACGTCTTCGGTCGGAGCCAGTTGCAACTCGGCCATCAGGCTGTCATTCGCATGCGTCAACTGCCGCAGGCTCATGCCTTCCAGCGCAAAGATCTCGCCAGGATGCGCGTCGTCGGTGTGAATCACGGCAATCCGTCCCGCCTTGCAGGTCATCGCCATCGTCACCGTTTCGCCCGCCAGCAGCCGCTGTGCGCCCGGCCCGTTCTGCTCCACCACCGCCGGATACTCCGCGCGATCATCGGTAATCAGATAGATCAGTTTTCCGTCGCTCGTGTAGCAGGGCTGGCGCGCCGCGCGATCCAGTCCCGAGGCCGGATACGTCACCTTGCCATCGAGCGTGACCACTGCGGGCCGCGCCTGGCTATAAAGCGCCAACCGAGCCTCCGCGCCCTGCGTATACGCAATCGACTTCCCATCCGGCGACCACGCCAATCCGCCGTATCCACCATCCGGCCCCGGCCACGTCGTCAGCTTCTTCGCCGTCGATCCCGCCTGCGCCGCCACCACAAAGACATCCGAGTTATACGTCCGATCCGGGTCCGGATCATGATTGCTGGTGAAGGCGATCCTTGTTCCGTCCGGTGACCACGAGGCTCCGCGCTCGTCCACGCCATGGTCCGTCGTCAGCTTCGCCACCTTGCCCGTTGCCAGATCGTCCAGATAGAGCGCCTGATGCTCATCGTCGCGCAGATAGCCCTCGACATCCTCCTTGAAGTGGTAGCGATCAATCACAATCGGCAGCGGCTTTTCCGGCTTGTCGCCTGCTTCTCCTGGCTTGGCGTCGGGACGCGCCTTCGGCTCCAGCGTCAGCAGCAGGCGTTTGGAGTCCGGCGACCATTCATAACTATCCAGATCCTGGTCGGTAATCGCCGTCAACTGCTCCGGCTCGCCGCCCATGCGGTTCATCACCCACACCTGCGCGCCCTTCGTCTTGCCCGGTCGAGACGACAAAAAGCTGATGTACTTTCCATCCGGGCTGAACTCCGCATGACCCGCCGGCTGCATCCCCGACGTCAGTTGCACCGCCGCACCGCCATCCCACGGCACCATCCACAGTTCGGTGTGGTTCTTGTCCTCCTTTGTGTCCATGCGGCTGACCGAATAGAGCACCCATTTGCCATCCGGCGAGATCACCGGATTCCCCACCCGGCCAATCCGTGCCAGATCATCCAGCGTAATCGGGCGCTGGGCAGCCAAGCCGCGCGCAGGCATTGCCAGGCAAACGGCACAAGCAAGCGGCAGGAGGCCGCCGCGCAGAAGCAAGCGAAAACCACGATGCGCAAACATGGGCCAAGCCTACACCGGCATCCTGCATTTGCAAACTGAAAAATCACGCCCAAAACTCTCTTTGAGCGTGGATACCGTAAACTAAACGCAGGAAGGCAGGTTCTTTTGCGCTTGATTTCAACTCGTTTCGCCATTCTCGTCGTAGCCGCGCTGGCCATCGCGTCCGTCGGCTGCAAGGCTCAAAACGCTGCATCATCCGGCACCACGATTCAGGATCATGCACTCGCCCGCAGCATTGAAGTCATGGTCCGCTCGCAGTTCAGCGTTCCGCCTGACTACGATGTCACGCTCGGCGAACGCACACCCAGCAACCTGCCAGGCTACGACAACCTCAAGGTCACGCTCAGCCACAACGGGCGCACCACCTCCACCACCTTTCTCATCTCCAAAGACAACAAGACGCTGGCTCGTCTGGAAACCTTCGATCTGGCTGGAATGCCCACGCGCCACATCCCCATCGACGGGCGGCCCATCCGCGGCAATCCAGAAGCCAAAGTCACCGTCATCAGCTTCGACGATCTCGAGTGTCCCTTCTGCGCCGCCATGCACCGCGAACTTTTCCCGGACACTATGAATCACTACGGCAATCTCGTTCGCTTCGTCTACAAGGACGATCCGCTCGTCGAGATTCATCCCTGGGCCATGCACGCCGCCGTCGATGCCAACTGCATCGCCGCGCAAAACGACAAAGCCTACTGGAGCTACGTCGATTATCTCCACGCGCACGGCGACGAGGTCACCGGCACCGAGCACAACCTTCAGAAAAGCTTCGCCACGCTGGATCGCATCGCCAACGATCAGGTCAAGCCCTTCGGCCTTGATTCGGCCAAGCTTGATGCCTGCGTCGCCAAGCAGGATGAGGCCACCATCCGCACCTCAATGCACGAAGCTGACGCACTCGGCGTTGATGGCACGCCTTCGCTTTTCATCGATGGCGAACACATCAACGGTGCAGTGCCGGAGCAGCAGGTCTGGGTCGTCATCGACCGTGCTCTGCGCTCGGCTGGTGTCACTCCGCCGCCCATGCCCGCTTCGCAACAGCCCGCACAGTCATCACCCTCCGGCCAGTAATGGAATCTCTGCCACGGCGCGCGGGTTGTATCCTCGCGCGCCGGGCAGGTTTATCCTAGAGTCACAGGTGTTCGCACGGCAGGGAACTCATTGCTGCGCGCCGCCTCGCTGCCTTGCTTGCAGCCGGGGAGAACAGATTTGCCGGTGATGAAACTTCGATCCTTTGCTCCAACCGCTTTGACTGCCGCGCTCCTGCTGTCGCTTACCGCCTGCGACCAGACGCACTCCCCCGATGTCCTCGCCACCGTTAACGGCAAGCGCATCATGGCTGCCGACGTGCAACGCGTCTACAAGCAGACCGTCGGCGACACCACGCAGACTCCGTCCAATGAACAGGTGCAGATCGTCCGCCTCAACATTCTCCACAGCCTCATCGACGATGAAATCCTCCAGCAGCGCGCCGCCAAGCTCAATCTCGTCGCCACCGATGAAGAGGTCAACGCCAAGCTCACTGACTACAAGGCGCCCTATACCGAGGAAGAGTTCAACCGTAAGCTCAAGGAAAAAGGAATCACCCTCGACGAGTTCAAGGAAGACATCCGCCGTACGCTCACGCGTAACAAGCTCATCAACAAGGAAATCGAGTCCAAGATCACCATCACCGACTCCGAGATCACCGACTACTATAACCAGCACAAAAGCGAGTTCAACCTTATCGAGCCGCAGTATCATCTGGCCGAGATCGTCGTCACCAACCAGCCCACTGGGCAGGTGAACAATCTCCAGAACAGCAAAGCCACCAGCGACGCCGACGCGCGCCGTAAGATCCAGATGATCCGCAACCACCTCGATAGCGGCGAAGAGTTTTCCTCGGTAGCCATGAGCTACTCCGAAGACCCATCCACCAGCAGCAACGGCGGTGATCTCGGCTTCATTCTGGAGACTCCGCTCAAGACCGAGCACCCCGATGTCTTCGCCGCCGTCAGCAAGCTCAAGGCTGGCGAAAGCACAGAGACGCTGCCCATCACGATGACAGACGGGAAGACGAAAAAGGTCGTTGGCTACGCCATCTATGAACTGATTGAGCGCCGTCCAGCCGGGCAAGGCCAGCTCAGCGATCCTCGCGTGCAGCAGAGCATCCGCCAGCAGTTACGCGACAGCCACGCGCAGCTTCTTCAACTTGCTTACGACGAGATGCTCCACGATGAGGCCAAGGTCCACAACTACCTCGCCGAAGACATCCTGAAAAAAGGCGTTCAGTAGCTCTTCCAGAAGAAAAATCCCGCCATCGCAAAGCCGATCACCACCACTGCTCCGCGCAGCAGCTTCGGATTCAGCTTCTGCGCTGTGCGTGAAGACCAGTAGCCGCCGATTCCGCACGTCAGCATCGCCGCCAGGCAATAGCGCCACTCCACCTTCCCGCTGAAGATAAACAGCAGGCAGGCCACGCCGTTGGCCATCGTCGTCGATACCACCTTCATCGCGTTCATCTGGTTCAGGTCGTCAAAGCCAAACAGCGACAGCAGTGAAATAATCAGGAATCCCGCCCCGGCGCCAAAGTAGCCAATGTAAAAGCACACAATCGCCGTCATCGTCACCAGCGGCCAATAGCCTGCCGACTGCCGCTGCTCGTGCGAAACTCGTGCCGCGGCGCGGCGTTGCAGCCAGCGCGTCACCGGCCCGCTGAATGCGAAGATCAGCGCGGCGATCAGCAGCAGCCACGGCACCAGCTTCATGAACGTCATCGCCGGCGTATGCAGCAGCACCACTGCTCCCACGGTGCCACCAGCCAGCCCGGCGATTCCCATCAGCACAGCCAGCCGCGGATATCGCCGCACCTCGTTCCAATAGCCGGCAATCGACATCAACTGCCCCGGCCAAAGCGCCACGGTATTCGTCGCATTCGCCTGAATCGGACCGATGCCCACAGCCAGCAGCGCCGGAAAACTCAGAAACGATCCGCCGCCCGCCACCGCGTTCAGCGCCCCGGCAATGAATGCCGCCAGGGCAATCCACGGCAGACGCCAGTCCACGCCGCCCACCCAATTGTGCATCATCCAGCCCTGCAGGCTGGCAGTCCATAGAGAAATCATCCATTCCAGTGTAAGCGGCTATCGCAGCGCATCGTCCCGTCAGTCCGCGATCAGTGCGTGTAGTCTCTCCAGAAGAACCACGCCGCCGTGGCAAACCCGATGAACGAGACAAAGCGTCGCATCCACAGCGGATTCATCCGCTTCGACGAGTGCGCCGCCAGATAGCCGCCCAGCGTTGCCAGCACCGCCATCTCCGCGCACTCGCTCCACGCAATGCGACCGTGCACCAGAAACCACACCACCGCGATGCCAATCGAAACAAATCCGTTTACCGTCTTCAGCGCAATCATCTCCCGCATCCCGCGGATGCCGCAGACAGCCAGCAGCGCCATCACCAGAAAACCACCTCCTGCGCCAAAGTAGCCGACATACGCGCTCGCCACCGTCATGCCCGCCACCAGCCAGAACTCCGAAACGTGCGCCGCGCGATGCCGCGCCGCCCATCGACCCAGCCACTCACTCACATAAAACATCGTCGCCGCAAAGAGCATCAGCCACGGCAGCAGATGCAGAAACCGCTGGTTCGGCGTCAGCAGCAGCAGCCACGCGCCCACCAGTCCGCCCGCCAGCGATGCCAACGCCAGCGCCACAATCCGATGCCCATGCTGCCGCAGATCATGCCGAAAGACCGCAATCGAACTCCACTGCCCCGGCCACAGCGCGACGATGTTTGTCGATTGCGCCGACACCGACGTAAATCCACGCGCCTGCAACAGTGGCAACAGGATCGGCAGAGTCAGAAACGAACCACCCCCGGCCAGCGTATTCAGCACGCCAGCCCATAAAGAAGCCACGAGGAGCACTATAAGCTGTAGGTTATGAGCAAAGAAGGATTCCATGTCTCACTGTAGAGGCTCATACCATCCCTGCCAAGAAAAAAATGTAAGCTGATTGCACCACCCGGATTTCACAGCGATCCTCCATCACAAAACTCGCAGCCGAATCGAGATCAATCTGATGCACGAACCTCGTCCCATCTCACGCCGCAGCCTTCACACCGCGCTGCTCGCTCTCGCACTTGCGTCGGCCTCGGCCATCGCCCAGCCAGCCTCGCAAGCAGGCTCTCAGACAGCCTCGGCGCCACAACCTCCGCAAGGCATCCCGCCCATCAGCGCGCCCATCCAGACCGCCTACGCCTTGCGTTTCCAGGAGATTCGCACCGGTACCGGACCCGCCGCCACACCCGGCATGATCCTCACCGTCCAGTACACCGGCTGGCTCGCCGCCGACGGCACAAAGTTCGATTCCTCCCGCGACCGTGCCAGCGCGCAGTTCCCCCAGGGGGAGCCATTTCAATTCGTCCTCGGTGGCCATCAGGTCATTCCCGGCTGGGATACCGGACTCATCGGTATGCACATTGGCGGCATCCGTCGCCTGCTCATCCCCTGGCAACTCGCCTACGGTGCATCCGGTCGTCCGCCCGTCATCCCGCCGCAGGCCGATCTTGTCTTCGATGTCGAACTGCTCGACGCCACGCCTCCCGATCCAGGCAGCGATGGATATGGCCCGGTCAACGAACCAGCCAACCCGCAGACGAACGCACCACCCACTCCACCCGCACCACCGACTCCACCCACACCACCCGATCGATAGCTCGCATCCCATTCCGTTACAATCACCCTCAGGGCCACCTATGGCAGTCCGCGCAATCTATCCCGGAACCTTCGATCCACCCACCAACGGTCATCTTGACCTCATCGCGCGGGGCGGCAAGCTCTTCGAGCACCTCACCGTCGCCATCCTCAACAACCCCATCAAAAATCCCCTATTCACCGTCCAGCAGCGCGTCGAAATGATGAGCGAAGCCACCCGGCAGATCGAAAACGTCTCCGTCGAAACTTTCGACGGCCTCATGGTCGACTTCGCCCGCCAAAAACAGGCCACCGCCGTCCTCCGCGGCATCCGCGCCATCAGCGACTACGAATACGAGTTCCAGATGGCCCTCATGAATCGCCGCCTCGCCCCCGAGATCGAAACTGTCTTCCTCCAGCCAGCCGGGCGCTACTCCTTCGTCAGCTCCCGCATGGTCAAGGAAGTCTTCAGCTTCGGCGGCGACATCACCGGCCTCGTCCCGGCCAATGTCCTCAAACGCCTCCGCCGCCAGGCAAAACAAACCACCCCCTGATTCCTCTGTTCCTGTCCCCAGCGCGCTCTGCAGCACCTCTCGCACTACTCGCTTGTCGTCAATCTTCACCGTAAGTTCCTTTGCAGCAGTGTCTTACGTGTGTCTTACATCCGTCTTACATGCGTCCAACGCGTCCTGCATCGGTCTTACATTGGTATACACAGGTAAGACAAAAGCAGGACACCGGTCAGACACGGCCTGACCCCCTCGCCCATTCACCGTCGCTTATCCTATGCGTCGCCCCTGCTTTTGTCTCTCTGCTTGTCATTCCCGCAGGGGAATCTGCTTCCCATCTGCGACTCCTGTCCATCCACCCGCGACCCAGGCCCACCTCTTCCGGGTTCAGCGCCATTGACGCCGCCCCCGGGAAGACGATACACTACAAAGGTTTGGCGATTCTGTCCGTCGCCCCGTCTTTCAGCGCATCCAGCCTTCTATTGCCTCAGTCCTTCAGCTCTCCGGACAGCAGGCACGGGCCAGCCGCTCGAAAGTGTTCCGGGGCAACCTGATGCAAGCCATTCTCACAGTTTTCAGGAAGCGCAGCTCCGCGGCGCTGGAGGAAGTATGTACGCAGTCATTCGCACCGGTGGAAAGCAGTACCGGGTCGCCCCAGGCGATGTCGTCAAGATCGAAAAGCTCGATGTCCCCGAAGATGCGCCGCAGACCGTCGAATTCACCGACATTCTCGCCGTCTCCGGCGAGCCGGGTACGCTTGTCAAGCCAGCCAAGGCCAAGGTCACCGCTGAGGTTGTCAACCAGGGCCGTCACGCCAAGGTGCTGGTCTTTCACCTCAAGCGCAAAAAGCAGTACAAGAAATTGCAGGGCCACCGTCAGGCATTCACTGAGATTCGCATCCAGTCCATCGAAGTCGATGGTGCCAGGCTCACCGCAGCCGTCTAACCCGCTGCACGCCCAGACACTCAGCCCCATTCAGAAAGGATCACTTCCATGGCACATAAAAAAGGTGGCGGCAGCTCCACAAACGGTCGCGACTCCAACGCCCAGCGCCTCGGCGTCAAGGCTTTTGCTGGCCAGACGGTAACCGGCGGCACCATCATCGTTCGTCAGCGTGGCACACCTATCAAGCCAGGCCTCAACGTCGGCATCGGCAAGGATGACACGCTCTTCGCCAAGGTCTCCGGCACGGTCCAGTTCCGCGATCGCGGTAACATGGGGCGTTTTGCCTCCATCGTTCCTGCGGCTGAATAATCGCGTGCAACGTTCTCAAAGAACTCAGGCCGAAGCTAGCAAAAGCTTCGGCCTTTTCCTTTGCAATCTACGCTGGCTCTTCGCGGCAACATAAGCCGCACAGATTCAGTCCACGGAGGCAATCGCCGTCTCGCGTCGGATGGTCACCACCGTGATGTCGTCCTGCTGACCAAATCGCTTGACCTCGTCCACAATCCCCGCCACCAGACCCACCAGGCCCAGCGCCGCTATCCACAGATACGCCTTCTGGCTGCGCTGCGCCACAAACAGCACCAGCGCCACCACTCCCACCGCCATGCCCATCAGCAGGTCCAGCCAGTTCAGTACATTCTGGCCTATCACCTTCAGCCAGTCCTGCTCGCGCAGCGTACTTTCCTCGCCCAGCGTCAGGTTTCCCGCCGTCAATCCACCTCTCTGGGTCCACTCCCACGGACTGACGTACACCCGCGCCGCAATCACCAGCGATCCGTCCACCAGCAAGCGCTCCGGGATGCGACGCACCACCGGCGCGTCAAGCGTATACGGACGATACGGCATGAATCCTCCCACTGCCATCAGCCGCTCGCCGTTCCCATCCACTTCAAACGCCGTCGCCAGGTGACTTACCCGCAGCGCCAGTCCTTTTTCGTCCGGATTCACTCGCACATGCAGCCGATACCACACCACCGCAGGGCGACTCTTGGGAAAGTAGCTTCTCAGGTTCTTCGCCGGATCAAATGCCGTCCAGCCCGAGTCGTCAAGCGACGGGCTGGCTCACGCCGCATCGTCGCCCGCCCGCATCCGCCAGCCTTCGTTCAAATCGATCGGCTTCATCAGCCGCGTCGCATCCAGAACCGGCCCGCCAGCATGGGTTTCCGCGCTGGCATGTGCAGTGGTTTTCGCACCCGCGCCTGTCGCGGCCTGCCTGCCTCTGGCCGCGCCGCAACTCACGCCGCCCATCAGCGCCAGCACCGTCGCCAGCGTAACAGCATAGCCGACACCGCAACCGGCAACCCGGCTGACACTCCAGCCTTTGCCCGCATTCCAGGCGTTCACAGAATCATCCTCTGTCTCGATTCCCATCCAAGCGCGGTTGACTTTCGCCTACCACTCTAGCAGAGGAACGCCTGAAAACCTGCTCCAATCCGCGCCTTTCCCGTCGCGGCTAGCCTGCGGCATGCGCAACTATCGGAAAGCTCGCAGTCGAAATCGCCCAGCCGTCAGCGCGACCTACTCAGCTCCACAGCCGTTCCGGATACGCACCTGCGGCCACCAGCGCCCGAATCCGCTCCACCACGCTTTCCCGGTCCTCGCGATACGTCACGCCAAACCACGCATCCGGCGAAGAGAGCACGCGCACCCGTGCCAGCCCTTGGCCAACCAGCGTATTCACCGAATTCGGCAGATAGCATTCACTTTTCTGCTCGCCGCCAGCCGCCCTCAGAAAGCGCAGAAAATCCTCGCGCAGCGGCGCAAACAGCTCCGGCGTAAATCCCCACATATTCATCGAAACCAGCTCATCGCCCGTCAGCGCCAACGTCGATCCGTCCGCTTGAATGCTCCTGGCGCCTGTGCCGTCCTGCTCAATCTTCGTATGTTCGACCACCGTCCGCAGCATCCCGGCCTCGTCCACGCTGCACACGCCGCGCGCCACTGAGCCAAACGCCGACAGCGTCTTCCGCAGCACAAACCCCACCATCGCAAAATCCCGTGTGCCCGTTTGCAGATGCTCCGCCAGCGCCCGATAGCTCGCCGCGCCATAGAAGTCATCCGCATTGATCACTGCAAACGGACCATCGAGCAGAGGCTCGGCGCACAGCACAGCCTGCGTCGTTCCCCACGGCTTTGTCCTGCCCTCGGGCACGGCATATCCGGTTGGCAGATCCTCCAGCTCCTGAAATGCGTACTCCACCGGAATCTGCCCCGCATACCGCACGCCCACCGTCTCGCGAAACGCCTCTTCAATCGAGTGCCGAATCAGGAACACCACGCGTCCAAACCCGGCTCGTTTCGCATCAAAAACCGAGTAGTCCAGAATCGCCTCGCCACTCGGTCCCACCGGATCAATCTGTTTCAATCCCCCATAGCGGCTGCCCATGCCCGCTGCCAGAACAAGAAGTGTCGGAGCTGTCATCGTCATGCAATCCTCAACAAGATTTAGGCCACCACGGGCAGCCATGTAAACGCTATCATAATCGCCTCGCTTGTGCCTCGCCTCGACGTGTCGCCTCTCCGCTCACCACCAGCAACACCCCCGCCGCCACCGTCACCAGCAATCCCATGCGCAGCGAACCGCTCGCCGTCGATGCCAACCCCGTCAACCAGGGCAACATCGCCGAGCCCACTCCCGCGACCCAGAAAATTCCAGGTGCCTCTCGATGCTTCAACCCAAGTGCCAGCGCCACCGGATACACCGGACCCAGCCCAAACCCGACCAGCGCATTCCCGCACAGAATCCCCGCCCGCACCGGAGCCGCCACCAGCAGCACCAGCCCCGCCAACACCGTCCACGCGCTTTGCACCAGCAGCCCGCTCTCCGTCCGCCACTTCAGATACCGCGTCGCCCCCAGCGCACGGCTCGCCAGAATCCCGCCCCAGAAAAGGCTTCCCGCCATCACCGCCGTCGCAATGCTTTGCTGCTCCCGCCTGGCATACTCGGCCACCCATCCGCCCATCGTGCTTTCAATTCCCGTTGGCAAAAACGCCAGAAGCAGCAGTGGCAGCGGCCACAGCCGAAGCGGATTGCGCATCTTTTCCTTGCGCCGCGCCACCCGTGCAGCCATCGGCCCGCCGCTCCCCGCCGTCATCGTCACCACCCCGGCCCACACCAGAAACGCCCCGGCCATCCCTGCACAAATCTGTTGCGCGCTCGCCACCCGTAACGAATGGGCCGCCAGCGGCGGCGTCGCTACCGCTCCCGCAGCCCAGATCATATTCAGCCGATTCATCTCACTCGCGCACTCTTCCGCGTGCCGCGAGGCCTGCGTCAGGCTGATCGCCGTCATCGTCCCGCCCAGGCCCAGGCCATACACAAACATCTCCACAAACCGCAGATCCGCCGGCCCATAAGCAATCCCCGCCAGTGCCAGCCCCACCAGCGCGCAACCCGCCGCCACCAACGTCCGTCGATACCGCCCCGCCGCCAGCGCGCCCAGCGATGACCCAAGCCAGGCCAGAAAAAACAGCCATCCCGCTCCGCTGTCCTCAAGCGACCACTGACGCATCAGCGCCGGCAACACCGCCCCCGGCAGCGCCATTCCCATCCCGGTTCCTGCAAAGATCAGATACAGCAGCGTCGCTTCCGTCCGCTCGCCCGTCGCGCGTCGCCATCCCGCTTCTGCCATCGCTCCGCTTACCCGCGCCGCGCCACAGCGCCAGTTGACTCCCGCACAATCAGCTCCGGTGCCACCATCACCTCGGCCTTCGGCGCGCCTCCGCTGCCGCTCATCTGTTCCACCAGCAGCCGCGCCGCCAGCGCACCCATCTCCGCCAGCGGCTGCCGAATCGTCGTCAATCGCGGCGAATGAAACGCCGCATACGGCACATCGTCGAACCCCATCACCGACACATCCTCCGGTACGCGTATATGCGCATCGTGCAGCGCGCGAATCACCCCAATCGCCGCCACATCGTTGAAGCAGACCATCGCCGTAAACTTCCGCTTCTCGCCCAGCAGCCGCTCCACCACCGGATAGCCCAGCTCCGGCGTCGTCCGGTCCTCGTCAATATGGATCGTCAGCGCTGGATCGATCGCAATCCCCAGCTCCTGCGCCGCTGCCTGCAGCGCCTCCCATCGCGTATCCGAATCTGAACTATCCGGATGCCCATGCATGAACGCAATACTCCGATGGCCCAAGTCATACAAGTGCCGCAGCGTCAGCCGCGCCGCCTCATTGTGGTCCAGCAGCACGTTCGTCACTCCGGCAATCGCCGCGTGCCCGGCAATCGAAACCGCAGGCACAGGCAGCGGACCCGCCAGGTGCGTGTCAATCGCCAGAATTCCCTCCGCACCGCGGCTCTGCATCATCCCCGGATACTTCGCCACCAGCTCCGCTCTGTGCCGGTGCGTCGCAATGAAGTTGAAATAATCCTGCTCAATCAGTTGCGCAAAAATTCCATTCATCACCTCCGAGTGGTAACCCTCAGAGAGTACCGGCGTCAGAATCCCCACCATCATCGTCCGACGGTTTCGCAGCGAACGCGCAATGTAGCTCGGGTGATAATTCATCTCCCGCGCCATCGTTCGAATCCGCTCGCGCGTCCGCTCCGGAATCGATCGCCCAGGCACATTGTTCAGCACCACCGAAACCGTCGCCGGATCCAGATTCAGCCGCGCCGCCAGCACCTTCAGTGTCACCGGCGCGCTCACATCCTCGCCCGTTTCCACATGCGTCTCCAGCTTCGCGCTCAGTTTCCTCTCCGGTTTTCCATTCCCAGCCGCCGCTTCGCTCGGCCCTGCCTCTCGGGTTCGCGCCATCGTTCGCGCCTCGCTTCTTCTATCGAATCATCCACGTATATTACGGTGAAAATTTCCTGCTCTCGATCTTTGCGCAAAGTCTAGCAGTCATGCTGCGCTTCCTCCTACAGAATTCGTCATCGTCCAGCAAAATCCGGGTCCAGCAAAATCCGGCTCGCAGTCGTTTCCTGCCATCTCTCAGTTGGCATAAATCCGCACATAGTCCACCACCATCTGCGCTGGAAAGCTCGTCGTCGCATTCGGTGCGCCGGGCCACTGCCCACCCACCGCCAGGTTCAAAATGAAAAATGACGGCCCGGAGTCAAAGGGCCACACCGCCCCGCTGAACCCGGCCACGCTCGCCGGCGTAAACGTCGCATACGGATGCGTCGGATCATCTATGTAATACGCCACAGATCCCGGCTTCCAGATCATCCCGTAGGTGTGCCACCCTGCCGCTGTTTCACCCGCCGGAAAGTTGTACTTCGTCCCGAGATTCGTCCCCGTGAACCCGGTCCCATGCACCGAACCCATATTCCAGTCCGGCGTCGTCGCCGCATTCACACGCTCGGCAATATCCATCTCCCCGCTCGCCGGCCAGTTCACCGTCGCAATGTCGTTGCCCAGCATCCAGAATGCGGGCCACAATCCCTGCTCCTCCGGCAGCTCGATCCGCGCCTCCACCCGTCCATACTGGAAGCTGAACAATCCCTGGCTCTTCATCCGCGCCGACGTATACACCCCCGCCGATGGCTGTTCGGCCACCACATGCAGCGCCCCATCCGTGCCCACATACGCATTCGGAGACGCCGCATTGCACGGCGACGCATTCGATCCCCACGCGCAGTAATCCTCCAGCTCGTTGTTGCCCCAGCCGCTATTGCCCGTATCATACGTCCACGTCGCCGGGTTCGGCTGCGCATTCGTCGCGCCGGAGTTTGTAAACTCATCGCTCCACACCAGCGTCCCCGACGCTACGTTGATCGTGAAGCTCTGGCTCGCCGGCAGACTCGTGTTGAAGCCATTCGCCGCCGCAATCGCCTTCAGCGTCACGCTCGACGTCAACAGAAACGGAGCCTCATAAACGGTTGAAGCCGTCGTCGGCGCCGAGCCATCCAGCGTGTAATACATCGTCGCCGTCGGAATGTTGCTCGCAAGCGTAATCACCTGCGCGCCATTCTGCGCTGCCGTCGCTGTGATCGTCGGCGGCTGCGCCTGAACAATCAGTGGCGTCTTCGCCACCCCGCCGCTGCTGCTGCTTCCGCCGCAGCTCATCAGCAGCGGAGCCAGCATCCCCATCGCCACACGAAGCGCCAGCCTGCTTCCCGCAAACCTTCTCATCTCAGCTCGCATTCGTCCCATCCTGACTCCCGCACATCCTGAATCCGGCATTCCTTCAATCCCGCCCTTCTATCACTCGAAAACAACAAGAGTCAATCGGTTTGTTCTCCGTTACGCTCCGCCTATCGCCGCTGCTTCTGCCGAGTCGTGTCCCTGCCGTGGCCCATCTAGACCCCGCCCCATCCAGACTGTGCCCCATCCAGACCGTGCCCCGTCCACGACGCGCCCTTTGCGGTTTGCGCGAGAACCACAACTGCTGCATGGCGAGCGAAGCTCGCGTCTGCGGCATACAGTGCTGAAACCTCGTCTATCCGAAAATCTGTCAAGCGCGCCTCCTGTGGAAAACCGACCCATGTCTATGATTCCATGGCAAATAAAAATTCCCTAAAAATGGCAGGCAATTCTTTCGATTTCACTATGCTTAAAACATTCGCGAGGAACAGAAGTGCGGGAGCGGTTGCGGCACAGCCGCTCCGCTTTTTTGTTGCTCGACAAAAACCTCGGTGTCAGAAACTAGCGGGGCGATGTTGCAAACGAAGAACGGTGAGGCGGACAAACAGGAAACACGAAACAATACGCTGGACGATGTGGAGAGCGATCCGGAGGATATTGCTTTTGACGAATTGTTGATGATGCAGATGGTCAGTAAGGCGGATCGGATCGTAGCAATGAACATGCTCAAAATCATCAAATGCATTGGCGACAACGTCATCCAGAAGAATCATGCTCCCAGCGTGCGCATTCTTTTTGAGATTGCATCCAAACACAACAACAGGCAGCCGATCAGCCGGGCTGAATATGAGAGTTTCGCAGAGACTCTTGCCGGGATGCCTGGATTCGTGGGTGACAGCGTAGAGAAGGACGACGAACAAGGCGAGCAAGAGTAACAGCAGATCATGAATCAGGAATGCCGGAACGCGTGGAACGCCGGCAGCCTGGCCCGGGACAAGGGCAAATGACAGCTTCCACGATGCGGCCCTGCAATCCTGGTCCTCACAACGGACCAGGCTCCTCAGGGCCGCATTTTTGCGCGACCAGATCGCACAGTTTGGCAAGGCAGCTTCAGATCAACCGACGCAGCACGATGGGGAAGGATATTTGCAATGAACAATTGGCAGGCCGTTGACACACAATCCGGATTTGGGTGGAAGGCGCTTCGCAGAACTGCTCTCCTGATCACACTTGCCTGCGCTCTCTTCGGTGGCGGCATCACCGGGCAGCAGCTTTGGGCGCAGGCCATCACCACCACCACCGTGCAGGGAACCGTCTATCTCGCCAGTGGTGCGCCTGCCTCTGGAACGCTGATTATCAGTTGGCCGTCTTTCACCACCGCCGCCGGCCAGTCCGTCGCTGCGGACTCCACCACCGTCACCATCGGTGCCGATGGTTTTGTCAGCGTCAATCTCGCCCCCAACCTCGGCGCCACTCCCGCCGGCCTGTATTACACCGTCGTCTATCAGCTCTCTGACGGCACCGTGAATACTGAGTACTGGGTCGTCCCCGCTACCACCACGGCCACCATCGCCTCGGTTGAAGCTCAGGTGCTTCCCGCCGCGCAGGCCGTCCAGGCCGCTACAGAGGCCTACGTCAATCAGCAGATCGCCGCTCTCGGCAGCAGTCAGCTCTCCCCCTCCGGTGGCACGCTCACCGGACCCCTCACCCTGAGCGGCGACCCCACCACCCCACTCATGGCTGCCGACAAACACTATGTTGACCAGAGTTTTGCCCAGGCCGTTCCGCTTGCCGGCGGCACCATGACCGGCCCACTTGCCACGCCCGCCGTCAACGGCCTTGCATCGCCCGTCAACGGTTCGGCGCAGACCAATCTTCAAACCACCGTCACCGCCGCAGGCAACACAGGCGCCATGATCGTTCCGCCCACCTACTCCGGCACGGACAGTTTCACCAATCCCGGCGGCATTCGCGTCGAAGACTGGCGCACCGGAGGCTCCCAGCAGCACCCGCGCAGCGTCAAGGAGTTTGGAGCTGTCTGCGATGGCGTCACCGACGATACCGCTGCGCTTCAGGCCGCCATCAACTACGCTCAGGCGCATCACGTCGGACTCACACTGCCCTCCGGCATCTGCAAAACCCATCCGCTCACCTGGCATCTGGAGTCGATAGCAGGTCAGGGCACGCAAAACTCCGCGCTCATGGGCTTTCCCGGTCAGGACATCCTCGTCACCACGACCGACTCTCCCACCCTTTTCAGTGGAACGCGCCTGCATGACTTCACTTTGTATGTCGATCAAAGCGTCGATGTCTCCTGCTCGCCCGCGGAGGGTCGAGCCGCTGCCGGCAGTTGCACGGTCAATCGTCCTGTCGAAGGCGGCAGCATCTTTTCGCCCGGCGGCAATGGCCTCACGGCCACCGCGGGCAGCGGTGCCGGATGGTACCTCGGCAACTGCGCCATCGCCATGCCCGCCTCCACCGGAGCAGGCGGCAACGGCCTGAAGAACGCATCCATCGACAATCTCGTGATTGCCACCACGGGCAACGATCCGCTCGGCGGCTACTCCGGTGCAAGCTCCACCCATACCTGCGGACTCTATCTTGCTCAGTGGCCCGCCGGCTCAGTCTTTCGCAACCTCACCTTGAGTGGACTCGGCACCGGCATCGCTGTGCCCGCACTGCCCGCCACCGTTCCCGCCGGTCTGACTGCGGACAACAATCAGTGGAGCCATCTCACGCTCAACGTCGTCCACGGCTTTGTCGCCGCGGTCGGGGCCAATAACGTATTGGATGGCATCACAGCACACGCCTGGAACTCGGCTGCCACCGGCGAAGCACCCACCGGACTGGTGCTCGACTTTGCCGCAGACGCGCCGGGCACAGCGCAGGGATGGACCATTCGCAATGCGAGAGTTTCTCCTGAATGGATTGCTGTCCAGCCGCAGCTTGCCGTCAACACGGCTTCGGGTGCGGTCACCGGTGTCACGGTCGGGCCGGAGCATGGACTCGGCTTTGAGCCGTATGGCCCAACGGTTCCTCTTGTCTTCAGCGGAAGCTGTACGGCGGTCGCAAATGCCTCGGTCAACGCGGACGGATCGCTTGGCACGGTCGCTGTGACCTCAGCAGGATTTGGCTGCTCGTCGACCACCACCGCGACCATCAACGTTGCCGGCACATGGATGACGGCAAAGCCGGTCAACCTGATCTCCGGCCAGAAGATGACTCTTCTGGGCGGAGCCATGCTCAACGGCAGCGGCGGTTACACCGTCTGGAACGCGGCTTCATCGGAGACGCACGAAACCTCGTTGCAGGGCGGCGGCACACTTGCCGCTTCCACCACCAGCTATCCGGCGCTGGTGATTGCGCCCAGCGCCGAGTTGAACGGTGTAGCCAACGGCAACAGCGGCTCGTCCAATCGCTTTCAGCAGCTGGGCCTCAGCGGAGCGGCGATGCTCGCTGACTCCGGCCTGGGCAACGTCCTCGAGCAGACCAGCGGCGCAGGCCAGCACTCCGTGGAACCGGCGCGGCTGGAGGAAGGTCGCGCGACGGCAGATTTTGCCTTGCTCGGCGGCGGCTCTGCCAACCAGGCATTCAGCAGCCTCGACGATCTTTTCCTCACCGCCGAAGACCTGCTTGCGGCCAGCGGTGAAAGCGTCGGCACGGGTAGCCAGTCGGGCAAGGATGCGAGCGCTCCTGTCACCGGCTCGTATGTGCGCGCCGTGGGTGGAGCGTGGGATACGACGGGCAACTGGAGTGTGCGCGGGGCAGGTGGCAGCCTGCTGCTGGGCAACGGATTTCCCGTCGGAACCGGCACCTGGGAGATCGCCGCCAAGGCTGACACCGCTGCCAGCCAGGAGCTGAAACTGAGCGGCGTGGCGAATGGGCAAAGTTGCGTCTTCGCCGACCAGACGGTGAATCTGACGACGAGCTGGCAGATCTTCCGCATTCCCTACAACACAGTCACGGGAATCTCTGCCTGCGACAGCGCGACGCAGGGCAATGCGGTGAATGCGCAGGGCATGCCGCCCAGCACGTCCACCAATGTGGAGACGGCCTGGATGGCCTTTGTGCCCGCGTTTCAGCAGTTGCTGGTGGCCAATGCGCCAACGGCTCCGGAGCAGGCGGCGAACAAGGCATATGTGGATCAGGCCGTGGCCAGCCAGATTGCCAGCGGCAGCGGTGAACTGCCGCTGGCCGGCGGCACGATGACCGGAGCGCTGAATGCTCCGGTGATTGACGGGACGACCAACTGTGCGCTTTCGCCAAGCGTGAGCGGCTGCGTGAGCAGCGCGGCTTCAGCGCTGATACCGCCGGGAACGACGGGAACGTTTGCGCAGAATGCGGCGATGCAGGCGACGGCGCAGTGTGTCTATGATCCGACGCAGAACGGGGCGGTCACCTCCGTGATTCCCGGCCAGCTTGGGCAGGGTTATACGGTGGATCCACTGGTGACGGTGAGTGGCGGCGGCGGCAGTGGATTGCAGGTGACGGCGAATCTGAGCAACGGTGAGGTGTCCAGCTACACGGTGACAAGCGGTGGAAGCGGCTACACAAGCTGCCCGACGATCGCCGTGGCTCCGCCATCGGCAACGAAGCAGCCAGCGCCGGTGCTCGATCAGCGGCGCGGCGTAACGACCTACTCCGCCGACATTCGCGTGGATGACTTTGGCTGTGCGGGCGACGGCGTGACGGACGATACGCAGTGCTTCAACAATGCCATTGAATTTGCCACCGGCAACGGAACACACGCCGGATCAGTGACTCTGACGCAGGGCAAGACCTACTTCATCGGAACGATTACCGGGTATATGCAGACGGCGTGGGACGACGGCACGGCACCCAGCACGGACACTTGTAACGGTGTTCCCTGTACGAATCTGTCGCCGGAGACGCCGGGATATCTGGGTTATGCGATTCGCATCCCCAGCACACAATCGAATTCGCTGACGATTTATGGCAACGGCGCGACGATCACTTCGAGCTTTACCGGGAATGCAATTTCAGCTTCGCAGTACACGATGGCTGCGCCCTACTTTGCGATTTTTGGCTCGGATACTGCGATCGCCTCGTGGAATCTCTATGACCTGAATATATCGCAGGCGTTCATTGCGGCAACGACGGTCTCGGCGGCGTATTGGCAGTGGGATCGTGTGACGATGAACGGAGTCGGTATGGCATTGCTTCTGGGGTCGTCGCAGTTCAACCACTTTCGCAACCTGAACCTGCAAGGGATGATGTCAGGGCTGATCATCGGCGGCTGGTGGAAGTCACGCGCACCGGGTACCAGCATCGAGGGGAATGCGGTGTTGAATGATTACAACCTGGGCGATGGCACATCGGTGGATGGAATCATCTTTTACGGATTCAACTGGTCAACGCAGGCGCAGTCACAGACCGCCCAAAACGCTCTGGATACCTGGTTCAACACTTACTTCTTCCACGAGCAGGATAACCAGACACGGCTGACAGACCAGAACAAGGCTCCAGCTGGCGGGGTGATGGATTCGCTGTGGCGCGGGGTTTATCACGTGATGTTTGCCACCTATTCGCGCTATTACCGGCCAGTGATCGGAGTATATCTGCACGATGCGAATATCAAGTTCACGCAGAACTATCCGATTATTGCGACGGCGGCGACAGGTTGGACGATTGATTCGATCGGGACGGAGCTGGTGGGCTGGTGCGACGCCACCCCCGCCTATGGCGCATATGGTTCCTCAGGCTGTCCGAATCCCTATGACAGCGTGGATAACCAACTGATGGGCGCGGTGCTGCTCTATGACTTCCAGAACATGACGGCGCGCAATATCAATGTGTCGGGATCGCCGATCGCCGACACAGTGGCCGAACCGCCGCAGGTGAGTCAGACGCAGCAGTTGGGGGACTTTCGAACCTATCTTACGAACACGGACAGCATTGCCGCATCGGTGATCGTGCCGCGCACCGCGCCGGTGACGACCCTGCGACTCAGCCTGGGGCATTCGACGGGAACGGGCTTGCCGGGAGAGGTGAACTTTGATTCGGGCGAGTTTTGTCTGCATGGGAGCGTGGGCGGGTATGACGATGCGTGGTGCATGCGCAACGCGGATGGATTGAATGCAAGTATGAACCAGCCGCCGCGTTATTTTGTGTTGGAGAACGACGGCTTCGTCGGGTTGCAGGGGCTGACGGCGGTGCAGATGCCTGGGCTGCGCGTGCGGCCTGGTGTGATCAGCACGGCGGATGCGACGCTGCCGGTGACCGATTTTGCTGAGCAGGCGTTTGCGATTGCCGGGGGAACGGTGAGGCCGCAGAGCTGCGCGACGGTGCCGGGTATTACGCTGCCCAATGCGGCGGCGACGGACGGGATTCTGTATGTGGCACCGCCTGCAAGCGTGAATGGGTTGCAGTTGAGCGGCACGATGACGGCGGCGGGGACGATGGCACTGACGGCCTGCAATCCGACGACGAATACGGCCAGCTATCCGGCGGGCACGTATCAGGCGTTTCTGCTGGCCGGTGCCGCTTCGCCTACGCCGCCGACAACCAGCGGCGGCGCGGTGACGACAAGCGGTTCGTTGACTCAAAGCGAGGGCGACCTGGTGGTGGGCGATGCGAATGGGAATCCGACGCGGCTGGCGGGCAACAGCTCAACGACACCGGCGCTGCTGGTGGATGTGGGCAATGGGACGGGCGCGTTTGTACCGACGTGGCAGACGGCTCCGCAGCTTGCCGGAGGCAACCTGACGGGCCTGAACGCGAGCAACGTTTCAACGGGCACGCTGGCGTTGAGCTTTGGTGGCACGGGCGCGGCAGATGCGGCGCAGGCGTTGGCCAACCTGGGCGGCGCAAGTCTGACGGCGGCTGCGACGATCTTCAGCGGCACGTTGACGGCGAAGACGGTGGGTGGACTGACGGAGACCGATCAGGAGAGCGGAGCGAACTTTGGAGCGCAGCTTGCAGCCTGTATTGGCGGGCTGCCGGCGACCGGCGGAACCTGCGATGCGCGGAACTATACGGGCGCGCAGACGATCAGCGCGGCGGTGACGGTGAGTGTGCCGAATACGCGGATCGACCTGCCGTGCGCGACGATCACGATGACGGCTCCGCTGGTGATTCCGGCGGGGGTGCGAGGGGTGAAGCTGCATGGCTGCGCGCTGCGCGGAGGCACGGCGGCAAGCGGGATGAGCGGCGGCACGGTGCTGGCGTATTCGGGAGCTGGCGCGGCGATTCAGGTGGGCGACTCGACCTATGCGCAGGACACGATGGGCTTTGCGATGGACAACGTGCTGGTGAACACGACCGGATCGACGAGCGCGGCGACGGAAGCGCTGGCGGCGTGGCGGGTGCAGGAGCTGGATCTGGAAAGCGACTACTACCTGGGCAACGCGAACCAGACGGCGCTGCAACTGGATGGGACGGGCAACTACACGGGTGGAACGTTCTTTGACCAGGACATCAACGGGTTCCAGATTGCGGTGAATGCGGTGGGGCATCAGGTGGCGAATGCGGCGACGACGGACTGGGTGAATGCGAGTACGTTTCTTCGATTGCATATCGATTGTCCGACAGCGAGCGGAAGCGCGATTGCGGGAACGGTGGGTGTAAATCTGGTGCAGGGCGATGGGAACACGTTTACTGGCGGCGATGTGGAGGGCTGCTCGACGGCGGTGCATCTGGGGTCGAATGCGCAGAACAATACGCTGGTGGGGGTGAGGAACGAAGGCTCGACGACGCAGGTTGAGGCGGATGCGGGCAGCCAGTTCAATAGCTGGATGACGGGTGGGACGATGTTTACCGGAGCGCTGATCGACAACGGCAGCCGGAACAGCTTCTGGGATGCGTTTCACCGGACGTTCAACGGGTTGAACGGAGACTGGTATGCGAGCCAGAAGGACGCGACGGTGACCAACCACTATCGACTGGGCACGGGCGCGGGCAATGTGCGCGGACTGGAGTGGGAGAGCCAGGTGGACAACGGGACGTCGGCGACGCAGTACAACTGGCTGTGGGGATTGACGGACGGTGGGAGCGGACAGTCGAACTGGATATTTCAGGACTTGATCAACGGCGTGATCCGGTTGCAGATGGAGGAGCAGAACGCGGCGGGAAACAATTCGACTGCGATCAACGGAACCGGGACAGGGAATGTTTGTTTCCAGTGCAGCGGGAACGCGGGCACGGGCGGCGTGGCGTTTTCCAGCGGCGGCGCGTCGCCGACGACGGTGGCGACGGTGGACGGGAGCGGCAATGCGGATTTTCTGGGGACGCTGGCCGTGGGCGGCGCGACGACGTTCACCGGATCGACGACGGTGAAGAACGCGGCGAATGCGGAGATTGACCAGACGCTGCAGGCGGGCGCGACGACGACGCAGAAGGAGAGCTTCATTTACAAGGACTACACGGGGGCGAGCCAGTGGTACATGGTGAAGGATGGATCGAACAACTGGGCGCTGAATTCCGCGATTGACGGGCTGGACCACCTGAAGGCGTATCAGAACGGGGATGAGTATCTGGATGCGGCGGGAACGGGCGCGGTGCGCTTCAATGTGGAGGCAAATGCGGGTACGGGCGGCGTGGTGTTCTACTCTGGCGGGGCGACGCCGACGACGGTGGCGAAGATTGACGGAAGCGGCAATCTGACGGTGGCAAGCTGCACGGGCTGCGGCGCGACCAGCGGTGGAGCGGGCACGGTGGCGAGCGGAACGGCGGGCCAGTTGGCGTATTACGCGACGACGGGCACGACGGTGAGCGGCCTCGGGACGACGGGCACGGGCAGCGCAGTGCTGGCGACGAGTCCGTCGATTGCCGCGCCGACGCTGACGGGGACAACGACGGCGACGGGGAACGTGAACCTGACGAATGCGACGAATGCCGCAGAGACATTGGCGATCCAGCCGGGAACGAGCGCAGAGCAGAACGGGACGGTGGCCTGGAACAGCTATACCGGGGCGACGGAGTGGACATGGAAGAAGGACTCTGGCAATGCGCTGCGGATGACGGATGCGGCGAACAGCATGGACAGAATCGTCGCGTATCAAAACGGGCAGACGGCGATCAATGCGGGCGCGGGCGCGAATGCGGTTACGATCAACAACGGAAGCGGCAGCGGTACGGGCGGGCTGATTGTGTATGAAGGAGGGTCGAACGCGAATACAGCTGCGATGACGGTGACCGGAGCAGGCGACCTGTCGGTGCCGGGAACGGTGACGGCGAATCTGTTGCAGACGAACTATGGCGGGATACGCGTGAACGCGGGTGCGCCGCTGGTGCTGATCAATGGGACGGCGTATGCAACAGCAACGCAGTGCATCAACGGGGGCTTTGTGTCGATACAGGGCTTCTATTGGAACGGGAGCGCAAGCGCGATGGATGCGATGAACATACAGCCAAGCTGTATGCCAGGAACGAACGGCGCCGAGACGCTGAACTTGACCAACAGCGGCTCGACGGGACCGTTTACCGTGGCTGTGGCAGGAGCGGAGACGGCACAGAGCGTGGCCGGAAGCGGGGGAATGACGCTGGCGGCAGGCACGGCGGCTGGTACGGGCGCAACGATTGGCTGCGCCAGCGGGCACGTCTGCGACGGCGTGAGCGGCACGCTGACGCTGACGACCGGAACGGCAACGACGACCGGAACGGTGGCGACGCTGACGTTTCCGTTTGTGCATGTGAACAACGCCAACTGCGTGGTGAATGCGACGCTGGCGGGAAGCGGAGCCGTGAACGCGGTGGAGTGGTCGGAGACGACGACGGCGCTGACCCTGACAGCGGATGCGGCGCTGACGGCCGGGACCGGCTACAGCGTGCGCTACTGGTGCGGCGGAAACTGAACCACTGCGTGGGGCCACTGCGCGTTTGCGCGGTGGCGCTCCCGGTGGTCGCGGGGTGGGGTGGCGCAGGGCGCCTGGAAAAGCAGATTCCCTGCGGGAATGACAACAAGAAAGACAGAAGTGGAAGCGGTGTGCGGGGATGGGGGCAGGTTCACAGGGGATGCGCGAGGCGGCCCGGGCAGGCGGGCGGCTCCCGACGTGGCGGGACGTTGCGGGGTCGATGGGGTGGTCGTGTTGCGCACGGGTGGGGTGGGAACGGTTGGCCGCCGAACAGAGAGGAGTGGGAGTTGGCGCAAGGAAAGCTGAAGCAACTGGAACGGATGCAGCAGCAACGCGAGGCGCAGAGGGTGGCGTTGCGGGAGATGCGGGATCGGGAAGAACTGATGAAGCTGGGGGAGATTCTGGATGTGCCCTCGACGAAGTTGAAGGGGAAGACTCCGCTGATTTTTCTGGCGAGCAATCTGCTGAAGGTGAGGGGCAAGGATGGCCGGTTGCATCTGCTGAAGCCGAATGCGGCGCAGCAAGCGTTTGAGCGGCATCGCGGGGACGCGAATATTGTGCTGAAGGCGCGGCAGATGGGGATGACGACGTGGGTGGCGGGGAGGTTTCTGCTGAAGACGGTGACGCGGCCAGGGACGCTGACGCTGCTGGTGGCGCATACGCAGGATGCGGCGGAGGAGATTCTGCGGATTGTGCATCGGTATGTGGAGCATTTGCCGCGAGGGTTGAAGGACGGCGTGCTGGTGACGAATCGGCTGAATGTACGGCAGATCGGATTTCCGAAGATCGATTCGGAGTTTCGTGTGGTGAGCGCGGCGGACAGGAATGCGGGTCGAGGGATGACGGTGCAGAATCTGCACTGCTCGGAGGTTTCGCGCTGGCCGGGGGATGGGAAGGAGACGCTGGCGGGATTGCGGGCGTCGCTGGCGCCGGGAAGCGCGGGAGCGGAGACGGAACTGGTGCTGGAGTCGACGCCGAACGGGGCGAGCGGCTGCTTCTATGACGAGTGGATGCGCGCCGAAGAGACGGGGATGGTGAAGCACTTTTTTCCGTGGTGGATGGAGAAGAGCTATCGGCTGCCGGCGGTGGATGAGGAGAGCTTGTCGGACGAGGAGCTGGAGATGTTTGTGGAGCGCGGTCTGGATCTGGAACAGCTTGCGTATCGACGGAAGATGATGGCGACGCAGGGACCGCTGGCGCGTCAGGAGTTTGCCGAGGATGCGGAGCGATGCTTTCTGGTTTCCGGCGAGATGTACTTTGACCAGGAGGCTGTGGAGAAGCGACTGGCGGAGCTGGGCGAGCCGACGGAACGGATGCATAACGGAAGGCTGGAGGTATATCTGCCGCCGGTGTGCGGGCGGCGGTATCTGGTGGCGGTGGACCCGGCTGGAGGCGGCTCGGAGGGTGACTATTCAGTGGCCGAGGTGCTGGACCTGGAAAGCGGGATGCAGTGCGCGGAGTTTGCGGCACATCTGGGCGGGAGCGATCTGGCGCGTGAGGTGGCGGGGTTGGCGCGGCGGTTCAATGAGGCTCCGGTGGTGGTGGAGCGGAACAATCATGGGGCGGCGGTGCTGCTGGGATTGAGCGAGACGGTGGGGTATCACGAGATCTGGGTGGCGGGGGATGGACAGCCGGGATGGCTGACGACGACCTTGACACGTCCGATGGTGCTGGCGCGGCTGGCGGCGGTGGTGCAGGAACATCCGCAGGCGCTGAACAGCCGCGGGCTGCTGATGGAGTGTCGCAGCTTTGTGCGGTTGGCTAATGGCAGCGCGGGCGCACGCAGCGGAACCCACGACGATCGCGTGATGGCGATGGCCATTGGACTGGCGGCGCGGGAACAGATGCTGGGTGGAAGAATGATGCAACGGCATATTCCGCTTCGCGCAGGGAACTATCGGCGGGCCGGCTGACCACTGGGTGGGGCAGCCGCGCGCTTTGCGCGCCACGGGCTTTTGGGGCCGCTCCCGTTGGTCGCAGGGTGGGTTGGGAGTATGGGCAAGGGCAGAAGCAGATTCTCTGCGGGAATGACAGCGAGAGAAGCAAGAGCAAGCGCAAAGGCTTGATGGGAGATTTTGGTGGGGGAGTTGATGGGGGAGTCTGGGTGTTGGTTGGAGCGGGTAGAATCCGGATTAGCGCGTGGGTGGGCGATGAGCGTGGCGCGACGGGGGATGAACGGGTTTGGCGGTGCAGGCGGTGCAGCAGATTCGGCGGATGCGGGGCGGGGCGCAGGGGCAGTTGATGCTTGGCTCCGATGGGCGGCTGTATGTGGTGAAGTTTCGCAACAATCCGCAGCATGAGCGGGTGCTGGCGAATGAGATGCTGGCGACGCGGCTGGCGGCCGCGGTGGGGCTGACCGTTCCGGAGACAGAGGTTGTGGAGGTTTCCGCGTGGCTGGTGGAGCATACGCCGGAGTTGCAGGTGGACCTGGGACGGCGACGCGAGCCGTGCGCGGCGGGGCTGAACTTTGGCGCGCGGTATGTGGGCGGACTGATGCCGGGGCAGGTGATGGATTATCTGCCGGAGGAGCAGTTGGGCGAGGTGCGGAACCTGGCGGAGTTTGCCGGGATGCTGGCGCTGGACAAGTGGACGGGCAATGCCAATGGACGGCAGGCGGTGTTTACGCGGTCGGCGCGGGAGCGGCGGTATACGGCGGTCTTTATTGACCAGGGATTCTGCTTCCATGCCGGGGAGTGGAAGTTTGAGGATGCGCCGCTGCGCGGGGTGTATCCGCGGAATGCGGTCTATGGCAGGGTGACGGGCTGGGAGAGCTTTGAACCGTGGCTGAGCCGGATGGAGACGATGCCGGTGGAGCAGATCTGGGATGCAGCGGCGGAGATTCCGCCGGAGTGGTACGGCGGGGCGATCGAGGAGATGGAACGGCTGGTGGAGAC
>DAIDKP010000023.1 GCA_027449965.1 Acidobacteriaceae bacterium | reverse complement strand
ATATTTCGCAGGAGGCTTCGTGCTGGGGGGCGCGGTGCGAAAGAACGTGTGCATCAGAGCCGCAAACGGACTGGCGTCAGAAATGATGCCCGGCATCTCCATGTCCAGCCCCTCATTGAGAAAGTAGGCACTGTGGACGGCGCCCCAGTCGGAGGTGACGAAACCCTTGAAGCCGACCTGATCGCGGAGGATGGTGATGAGCGTGTTCGGGTTGCCGCAGGCGGCGATGCCGTTGACCTTGTTGTAGGAGCACATGATCGACGAGACGTTGGCGCGAACGGCGTCGATGAAGGGCGAGACGTAGATTTCATGGAGCGCCTGCTGGCTTACCCAGACGTTGCCGCCGTCGGTGTCATAGGCGACGTAGTGCTTGGCCTGAGCCATGACGTCTTCGCCCTGGACGCCGCGAATGAAAGAGGCGGCGATGTCTCCGGTGAGGACGGGGTCTTCGCCGTAGGTGTTGTAGCCGCGGGCGAAGGTGATGTCGCGGTCGATGTTGATGAAGGGCTGGAGGACGACATCGATGCCGAGAGCTTTGGCTTCGCGTGCAACGACCTGGCCGTTGGCGCGGGCGTCGGCGGCGCTGAAGGTGGCGGCGAGTCCCATGGTGGCGGTCTCGGCCTGGGAGGGATAACGGGTGAGGATGCCGGGAGGTCCGTCCGAGAAGCGAAGCGGCGGAATGTGGAGACGCGGGACGCCGGTGAGGTATCCGGCCTGGCCCTGGTTGGTGGCGGGGTCTTCGGACGCGCCGCGGATGAGCGCCATTTTTTCGTCGAAGGTCATCTGGCTGAGAAGCTTGTCGACACGGGCGTCTCCGGTGACGACGGGAACGGACTGGGCGAGAAGCGGAGCGGCAAAGGATGCGGTGAGTGCGGCGAGCAGCAGAGAATGCAGTGCGGCTCGCTGCATTCGAGATATTAAAGACATACGACTGTCTCCTCTAATTTTTCTATGACCGGCGAAACGCGTCAGAGGTGCGGATGTTTTGGCAGAATCTGCGCGTCAACCAGTCAAACAGGTTTGAACGAAATACGCAACCGATAGAAAAACCGTTCCCGGCGATGGGCAAAAGATGCCCCGCAGGAGCAGGTTGCGCGTGTGCGAGGTCGTCGCGAGACAAGACCATGACCGGCAGCAAGCGACTCCAGTATGCTTGGGCTGATGGATTGGACATGAGCGACGAGGAGAAAAACCAAGAAGAGTCGCGCGGAACGATGCTGGAGCGGCTGCTGGCCCGGGATCGGAAGACGCTGGCGCGCGCGCTGACGCAGGTGGAACACGGAGACGCCCGGGCTGCGGAGATGGTGGCGGCATGTCGCCGGGCGATGGCGCAGGAGGGGTGGTCGCGGCGGGCGGTGCGGCTGGGGTTGACGGGCGCTCCGGGCGCGGGCAAAAGCACGCTGGTCGAGGGGTTGACGCGAGCGCTGAGGCAGCGTGGGAGATCGGTGGCGGTGCTTGCGATTGATCCATCCAGTCCGCTGACGGGTGGAGCGATTCTGGGTGACCGGATTCGGATGCAATCGATGGCCGGTGAAGATGGTGTCTTCATCCGATCGATGGCGACGCGGGGGCATCTGGGTGGAGTGGCGGCGGCGGCGGAAGATGCTCTGACGCTGATGGAGTGCGCGGGCTGGGATGTGCTGCTGGTGGAGACGACGGGCGTGGGCCAGGGCGAGGTGGATGTGGTTCCGCTTGTGGATGCGGTTGCGTTGGTGCTGGCTCCTGGAATGGGCGATGCTGTGCAGGCGATGAAGGCGGGCGTGCTGGAGATTGCCGACGTGATGGCGCTGAACAAGGCGGATCGCGATGGGATGGATGAGCTGGAGCAGGAGATGGCCGCGGCTGAGGCACTGGCCGAAACGGTGACGGGCCGCGCACCGCGCACCATGGTGCGGACAGTGGCGACGAACGGCGAAGGTGTGGACGCGCTGCTCGATGCGTTGCTCGCAATGGCTGAGGATCGAGCCGACGTTCGGCAGCGGCAAGGCAAGCAGAATACGCGGCAGGCGGCTGATTTGCGCCTGCCAGGTCCTGTACGCGTGTCGGGGCCGCAGATCGATCATCTGGGAATCGCCGTGCATTCGCTGGATACGGCGGAGGGTTTCTATCAAGCCCTGGGCCTGGAGCCGCAGCCACGGGAGACGATTGCCGCCGAGCGTGTGCGCGTGACGATGCTGTCTGCGGGAGAAAGCCGTATTGAGTTGCTGGAGGCAACGGACGCGGAATCGACCATCGCCAGATTTGTTGCGCGTCGTGGCGAGGGATTGCATCACGTGGCGCTGCGCGTGCGTAATCTGGACGATGTGGTGGCACGGCTGCGCGCGCAGGGCATGAGACTGGTGAACGAGCAGATCCAGGTGGGCGCGGGCGGACACCGCTATGTGTTTGTGCATCCGGCAAGCGCGCACGGGGTGCTGCTGGAGCTGGTGGAGGCTGCGCATTGATCCATTCGAGGGAGCGAGAGAATGGGCTGCTGCTGGCGATCGACACCTGCGGCGCAGCCGGAAGCGCGGCGCTGGCGCGCGTACAGGATGGCCGGATGATCGTGCTGAGCGAAGCGAGTCTGGCGAGCCGCGAATGCGCTGCTGGACTGGTGCCTGCCATTGCAGGCTTGCTGCGCCAGGCCAACTGCACAGTGGGAACGCTGGACGGCGTGGTCGTGGTCCATGGACCGGGAAGTTTTACGGGGATTCGCGTAGGGGTGGCAACGGCCAAAGGGCTGGCGGCAGCGCGCGCGTTGCCTCTGCTTGCGATTTCGCGCCTGTCGATTCTGGCCGATGCAGGGAGTACGGATTGCGCCGCGCTGGATGCCTGGCGCGGACAGATCTTTGTCGGTCAGCGCGTGGCGGAGGGCTGGCAGGAACGGTTAGTGACGGCGGGCGAGTTTCGAGTGGCGGAGAACGCGCTGCAACTGCCGGAGCGCGTGGCGGTCTGCGAGGAGTCCGTGGCGCAACTGCTGGAAACTCTGGCGGAAGAGTCGCGAGTGGTTCGCGTGGCCGCGCCGGGAGCCGCGCAGGCGCTGGAGTTTGCGAAGCAGCGCTGGCTCGCTGGGGAATGGGATGATGCGTCTATGCTCGATGGGCACTACTTGCGCGGGACGGAACGCGGAACGGAATCACGAGCGGGAACAGCGGGCAACCAGGAATGACCGACGCGGCGAGGATCCAGATGAGGCCGTTGCAGGTGAGAGCTTTGCAGGTGAGGCCGATGCAGGCCGAAGAAATCGAGCGCGTGCGGGTGATCTGCGCCATGCTGCCGGAAGCTCCGCAGTGGACCGGGTGGCAGTGGCGGCAGATGCTGACGGGCGGGGAAGTTCAGCGGATTGCGCTGGTGGCGACCGTGAATGGCGGCGAGAACATCGGCGAGAATGCTGAAGCGGAGGCAGGAATCGTGGGAGTTGCCGTCGCTTCCGTGGTGCTGGAGGATGCGGAGCTGGAGACCATCGCGGTGGCAGGAGCGTGGCAGCGATGTGGCGTGGGCCGACGGCTGCTGGAGGGCTTGATGCAGCATTGCGCCGAGGTCGCCGCGCGGCGGTTGATGCTTGAGGTGAGGGCTTCCAATCAGGCAGCACAGCGACTTTACAGCATTGCGGGATTCACGGAGACGGGACGCAGACCGGGCTATTATCGCGATCCTGCGGAGGATGCGGTGAGGATGGAGTGCTGGCTGGCCTGAGCACGGACTGGCTTTTGCAGCCGGTTTGGGGCAATGTCTGCGGTTCTCCCATGATTTGCCGAGTCGCGGAATTTTTCAGTTGCCGGACTGTTCGTTCCGGGCGTATACAGGATTGTCCGCTGTATCGCGAGGTGAACCATGACGGAGCTTCTGGAAGCAAGCAATGGCGCTGAGATGGAACGACTGATGCATGAGCATCGCCTCTATGCTCAGCGACTGGACGAGCTGATGGCCAAACCGTATCTGTCGGTGGAAGAGCAGATGGAAGAGGTGCGGCTGAAGAAGCTGAAGCTGCACGCCAAAGACCTGATGACGGCTCTGGAGCATCGAATTCCGGCGGTTGCCTGAGGGGAAAATCCCTGTCGGTGGCCATCGATTCCGGGAAGTTTGCCTGTACGGAATGAGCAGCGTTCCGCATGGTGCGCGACTGCGCCGTATAATCGTTGGGGATTATGGTCAAAGACGGTTACTTCTACGGCGTGGGATTTCTGGCGGCCGCAGCGGCGCTTGGCTGGTTTCTTACCGTGTGGCTGGCGGTGCCCTGCGTGCTGCTGGCAGTGTTTTTTCTGTGGTTCTTTCGCGATCCCCATCGGGCGATTCCGGCAGGTGAGGGGCTGGTTGTCTCGCCTGGGGATGGCGTGGTGACGGAAGCGGCCCGCATTGTGACCGCGGAGGGTGAGCGACAGCGCATCAGCATCTTTCTGAGCGTCTTCAATGTGCACGTGAACCGCTCGCCGATTGCTGGTGTTGTGACGGAAGTACGCTACCAGAAAGGGCTTTATCTGAATGCGATGAATCCTGCCTCGGCGGAGCGCAACGAGCAGAACAGTGTGACGGTGCGCGGGGAAGACGGGACAGAGGTCACATTTCGCCAGATTGCCGGTTTGCTGGCGCGACGCATTGTCTTTGATCGGAAACAAGGGGATCACGTGGCGCGAGGGGAACGCGTGGGGCTGATCAAGTTTGGCTCGCGTGTGGATGTGATCCTGCCAGCCGATGCGCAGGTGCTGGTGCAGCCGAGGATGCGCGTTGCGGGCGGACGAAGCGTGCTGGCCAGGCTCGCGGGAGCGGGCAAGTGAACCAGCCGAGCCTTGCGATGGGCGCACGACGCGATCGTCCTCGCAGGCGCCGCCGAGGCATGTTTGTGTTGCCCTCGCTGTTTACCGCGGCTGGCATTGGCGCCGGCTACTTTGCCATTACTCAGACGATGCAGGCGATGCAGCCGACGGTGGACGCGGCACAGAAGCTGGACTGGGCGGCACTGGCGATCTGTTTTGCGATACCCTTTGACGCGCTTGACGGTCGCATTGCGCGGATGACGAACACGGCAAGCGATTTTGGCCGCGAGCTGGATTCGCTGGCCGATGCGATTACGTTTGGAGTGGCTCCGGCGCTGCTGGCTCTGGTGTGGGGATTTCACTTTCTGCCGGAGACGATCAGCCCGGAACTGGCGCATCCGATTGTGCAGGTAGGAACGTTTGTCTGCTTTCTGTATCTGCTTTGCGGCGTTTCCCGGCTGGCTCGGTTCAATATCAGCCACGATCCTCAGCCGCAGAATCCGGGACGTCTGGATCGAAAGTATTTTGTCGGGATGCCGATTCCGGCGGCCGCCGGCCTGATTGCCTCGTCGGTGCACTGTTTTTATGGGATTCCGATTCCCTACTGGTGGCTGTCGATCCTGTGGATTGTGCTGGTCGGGCTGATTGGATTCCTGATGGTGAGCACGTGGCGCTTCTGGTCCGGCAAGGAGATCAATCTGGGCCGGACGCAGCCGTTTCAGCTCCTTGCCTTGCTGGCGGTTGGCATCTTTATCCTGATTCGCTTTTCGCGTGGCGTACTTTTTCTGATGGCGCTGGCGTATATGTTTTCCGGCATCTGGGCGCGTGCCGCTTACTCCTGGTCGCGTCGCCGCAGACACCAGTCTGTGGTGGTTGTAGCCGAGGCGGAGACGCAAGATGGATTGCCCTCGGAAGGAGATGCTTCGCCGCGATGATGCCCGTGTTCAAGATTGGAGTGGTTGGCTCCGGTTCGCCGCTTGGCAGCGAGCTGAAGGAAGCGTTGGCAGAGTCTGCCTTTGCTGGCGCGCAGTTTGTGCTGATGGAAGATGCGGAGGCACACGGCAAGCTGGATCAGATGGGTGACGAGCCGGCGGTCGTGCTCGGGCTGGGCCATGATTCCTTTGACGGTCTGGATTTTGTCTTTTTTGCCGGAAGCAAAGCGCAGACACAGCGCTGGAGCCGGGATGCTTTGCGCGTGGGCTGCACGGTGCTGGATTTGACGGGCGTGCTGGAGGAAGAGCCGGAGGTGCTGATTCACAGCCCGTGGATGGAGCCGCTGCCGGGCGCTCCGGATCTGCTGACGCGGGCGGTGGTTCCGGCGCATCCGGCGGCGCTGGCGCTGGCTTTGCTGATGGGTCGGCTGAGGGCGTCAGGACGGCTTCGATTGGCTGCGGCGACGGTGTTGCATCCGGCATCCGAATATGGCACCTCGGCGCTCGATGAACTCCATCAGCAGACGGTGGGGCTGCTAAGTTTTCAACAGATTCCGCGTGTGGTCTTTGATGCGCAGATTGCGTTTAACCAGCTTGTGGATACGGGCGAGTCGGCCCAGGTGAGCCTGCGCGCGACGGAAGAGCGGATTCGACAGCATCTGTTTGCCTTGACGCCAGATGTCGAGCTTTCCCTGCAACTGATTCAAGCTCCGGTCTTTCACGGACTTTGCTTCTCAGTGTGGGTGGAACTGACTGAAGCGGTTCCGCGTGGGGCGCTGGAGCAGGCGCTGCTCGGCGATCCAGTTGAAGTGCTCTCTACCGGCTCGGAGAGTCCTTCGAATTTGGCTGCCATTGGGCAAAACAATCTGCTGGTGCGCATTGGCTCGCCGTCGGACAAATCGGCGCGCGAGCAGCATCTTCAAAAGTTCTGGCTTTGGGCGGCATGTGACAACCTTCGCTTTGCCGCGCAGAATGCCGTCGATTGTGCGCTGGAACTGCGCCGTCTGCGTCCGCAGGGCCAAGTGCAGTAACACAGGAATACGGCCCGGATCTCCAGCCTTCGCCATTGCGGGCAAGCCAATCCGCCCGGTTGCCATATTTTGAGTTTCGATCGTTCCAGCCGGAGAATGGCAGGACAGGGGCAGCACGTTTCGGGAGCCACACCTGCGGCGGACGATGCCTGCGGCTGCCTCGTGCAATCGCACGGCAAGCAGCGGCATTTACAAATGAGGCGTGTCGGCGATGAGCCGTTGCGTATAGGCACTCTGCGGGGCATGACAAAGCGCTTCGGCCTCACCGATCTCCACCAGACGCCCACGCTCCAGCACCGCAATGCGCGTGGCCAGATAGCGCACCAGAGGCACCGAATGGCTGATGAACAAATAGGTCAGCTTCCGTTCCTTCTGCAACTGGCGCAACAGGTTGACCACCTGCGCCGCCACGCTCACATCCAGCGCAGAGACCGGCTCATCCAGGACCAGAATCTCTGGCTGCAAGGCTAGAGCGCGCGCAATATTGATCCTCTGCTTCTGTCCGCCGCTGAACTCATGCGGGTAGCGGGTGAGCGCTGACTCATCCATTCCGACGGATCGCAGCAGTTCCGTCGCCGTCCTGCGCAGGGCTGGTCGGCTTGCATCGCCTGGCAGGCTGCGCCGATGGATGACGAGCGGCTCCGTCACCAGATCGAGCACGCGCATTCGTGGATCCAGCGCTGCCGCGGGATCCTGAAAGACCGGCTGCATTTTTCGCCGCAACCCATGAATCGTGGCAGAGGTGATGGCCATACCGTCCACGCGCACGCAGCCTTTGTCTGGCTTGGTCAGCCCTAACACCATCCGCGCAAGGGTGCTCTTGCCGCTGCCCGATTCGCCCAGCAATCCAAGCGTCTCTCCGCGTTCGATGGCAAAGCTGACGTCATCGACGACCGTCGTCTCCACCCGACGCAGTCCAACGCGCCGCGCATAGCGCCGAGTCAACCCGTCCGCTTCCAACAGAGCCACGGCTCAGTCCAGCTTCGGATGCAGTTTGTGAAATCCCGTGGCATCCTGATAGGCGCGGCCAAAGGCCAGCAGCCTGGCATCCTGATAATGCCCAGCCAGCAGAGTCAGGCTGACCGGAGTTCCGGGTCCACCGATATTGTCGTCGTTGCCATCATCCACCCTGGGCGGCTCAGGAGCGTCTGCGCCACGCAATCCGTTAGGCACAATGAGCGCTGGATGTCCGGTCAGGTTGGTTGCCACCAGTTGCTCGCCGTTGGTTGGCGTTACGATGATGTCCACCTGCTCGAAGAGTTTAGCCCACTCCTGAATTGCGAGCGTACGCGCGCGATTGGCCTGAATATACTCCACTGCGGGATAGAAGCGCGAGACGCGAAAGTCGTTGGGCCAATCCTGCGGCCCCTGCTCGGTCAGCAGACTGTCTCGACCACTCATCGTCAGCTCGTCAAAGGCTGCGGCCGCTTCTGCCGTCAGTAACGGCGCCATCGCGCCGTAGGGCAGTTTGGGCAACTGCACCGGAATCAGAGTCACACCCATCCGGCGGAGAGCGCTGAGCGCTGCCTGATCGTATTGCTGGTCATAGACCCGTCGTGCGTGTCCGGCGGCGTACATGGAATTGCGCTGTTCACGGGCTTTTTTCTGCTCTGCCGTCTCGTTGCCTTGGGCTGCTCGCGGATGAAACGCACCGATTGGCTCAAACTCGCTTTGGAAATAGCCGATGCGCAGCTTCTTCCAGTCATAGTCAATATTCCAGTTGAAGGCGGCGTTGCGCGTGGAGAGGTCCTTGCCATCCGGGCCAAAGATCGCCTGCATGGCCATGGCACAATCCTCAACGCTTCGGCAGATCGGACCCAGCTTGTCCATCGTCCAGCTGAGCGCCATCGCTCCGCTACGTGGGACAAAGCCAAACGTAGGCCGCAATCCGGTATCGCCGCAGCGCGTGGAAGGCGACGAAATCGAACCCAGCGTCTCGGATCCGATGGCAAAACCGACACAACCGGCCGCCACTGCACTGGCTGGTCCTGCCGACGAGCCGCTCGATCCTTGTTCCGGATTCCATGGATTCCGCGTCTGGCCGCCAAACCAGTGATCGCCCATGGCCAGCGCGCCCAGGGTCAGCTTGGCGACAAGAATCGCTCCGGCTGCATCCAGCCGCTCCACAACCGTCGCGTCCTCCTCGATTTGCTGCTTCTGATAGCCCCCCGCGCCCCACGTCGTCGGATAGCCTTTGACGGCAAGCAAGTCCTTTGCACCCCAGGGAATTCCATGCAGCGGGCCACGGTAAAGACCCGCGGCAATCTCCGCGTCGGCAGCACGAGCCTGCGCCAGCGCACGCTCCTCCGTGAGCGTGATGACGAAGTGCAGTTTGGAGTCATATTTTTTCAGGCGTTCCAGATACATTTGTGTCAACTGGGTAGCCGTCACTCGTCGCGCTTTGACCAGCGCTGCCAGTTCTCCGACCGTTGCAAAGGCGAGATTGTTCAGGTCCGAAGGCACCACGGAGGCTTCCACGTGACTCCACTTCGGCTGCTCGATCCCGGTTTCGACCACCGCCCCGGCAGGCAGCGGATCAAAGACAAACGCCGGAGCGACGCTGTTGGGCATCTTCAGCTTACGGATGGCATCATAGCTCTCGCGCTGCGACTCCAGTCCATCGAGCATCATCTGTCGCTGTGTTGCGGTCAGAGAAACGCCCGCCAAAGCTGCTGCCTGGTCGATCATCTCGGAAGTGATCGGAGCTGGCGCATGGGGAGATTTCTCCTGAGCCTGAGCAGAGAGTGTGAGCAAGACGCCGGGCAGCAGCGCAGAACCAACACCGGCCTGTGAGCAAAGTGCGAGGAAGCTTCTTCGATCCAAACGACCTTCTGTTCGGTTCATGCGATACACCTTTCGTAGCTCTGTTGAGGATTGAAATGGAAGCATAAGCGCAAGAGCCTCCTATGCAGGAGGCTCTTGCGTTGCGTGTTCGCGCCGTCTTACTTCATGTTTCCGTTGGAGTCCATGACGATTCCGCCCGGTCCTTGATTCTTCTTGGCTTCGTTGGCCTTGCGTGTGCCCATGGCCTTGTCACGCCAACTGTCGGCAGTGGCAACATCGGCTTTCCGCGCCGCTTCGTCTCCACAATCCAGATCGGCTTTGCGACGATAAATCAGGTTCATGTATGCCATGGCGTCATCGTAATCCGGACGATTTTCAATGGCCATGTTCAGGTATTTGGTACCTTCAGCTACAAGCGGTGCATTCTGCTGCTGAAGCGCCAGACACTCCTTTTTGGGGAGCTTTGCATTGCCCAGCCCGTCATCCGTCATCCCGGCAGGGGCCAGAACCTTCAATGCGTTTTCGCGTGCTTCGGTCCAGTCAATGACACCCACGGTATAGGCCGCTTCAGGGTCCTTCGGATCGACGGCGAGAACTTTCTCCTGCCATTGTTTGGCATCATCCAACTTCTTGATATTGAAATAGAGGCTGGCGATCCCTTTCATGCTGTTGATGTCGTTTGGATCCTGCTGTAGCACTTGCTTGTAGATATCGATCGCCTGATTCGCCATCTTCACGTTGTCTGGCGTATCGAGTCCTGGAACGATGTTTTGCGAAAGAGCCGTTGCGAGATAGTTCTTCGCCATAGGCAGGCTTGGATCGTCCTGGATCGCTGTCTGGAAGTGAGTGATCGCGGCTTCGTACTTGCCAGCCTTATATGCCTCCACGCCCTTGTTGAGCTGATCTCGCGCCGCGAGACGATTGCATCCAGTGAAAGTTAATGCCATCACAACCAGGCTTGCCGCAAGGATCGGCAGACGTGCGCTTCGATTCATGTTCGTATCCTTCTCCTTCGAGTCGTCGCCAGTGATTCTCAAGACGCCTGGCAGGCCCGCGTTGTGCTTCCCTTTGCGCCCGACCGCCTGGCTTACTGCCCAGCCATGATCTTCGGCGTCATCAAACCTACGTGATCGACACCCGCAGCATTTCCAATATCGATGACATCCGCGATTTGAGCAAAGTCCACGTCATCGTCGCCCTTCACAAACATGATGCGCTCGGCGCGGTTAGCGTAAATCGCCGTAAGCCGGGCCAGAAGATCGCTTTTGGCAACATCATCCTGATTGATCTTGTAGGCCACCTGATTGCCCCCTGTATGCAGCACCGAGACAACGATGGTGCGGTCATCAGGCTGCGACTTCTGCGGGTTCTTCGGCGGCTGAGGGACCAGTGCATCCAGCCCCTTGGGTGTGACCGGCACGATCACCATAAAAATGATCAGCAAAACGAGCAATACATCGATCAACGGCGTGACGTTGATATCCGAGGACAGGCCTCCAGGCCCGCTTGTTCCCATTGCCATTGCTTTGACTCCTTCCGAGAATCTTTCACGTTCGGATTGCTTACGTTGCCTTTGTTCTTATTCGCCCGCGGATGCCGGCCCCTGTCGCTTCTCGGTCAGGAGTCCGACGGAATCCACGCCGGCAGAACGTACGTCATCAATTGCATTTTCTACATCGAGGTAGCGCGCGCGTGCGTCTGCTCGCACGAAGATCTGCTTGCCCGGCTTGTCGGCAAGCATATCGCGCACCTTTTGACCAATCTCCGAACCCGCAATCCTGTTTTGCCCCAGATAGAGCGTTCCATCCCGCGTGATCGCCACAACAATCGCATCTTCCTTGTCGGCATCCGGCATCGCGATCGGGTTGTCCGTCTTGGCCAGATCGACGCTCACCTTGTTTTGCAGCATCGGCGTGATGACCATGAAGATGATCAGCAACACAAGCATCACATCCACCATGGGCGTGACGTTGATGTTTGAGTTGACCTTTGCGCCTTCGTTACGAACTGCGAGTGCCATGTATCTGCTCCCAATCTGAGTTTTGCCGTCCCTGCTACATTGCGCATCTGCTCTTCAGCCTGCGGTAGCATCCTGCGCTCTGGCGGTCACTCAAAAGAGACCGCCAGAGCTGCTTTCCCAGGCCAGAGACAATCATCCGATCCAAAGGCAATCCGTGTGCCCGGATTGCGAGGACGGATGGATGTTACTTGCTGCTCTGCTTGATGAAGTAATCAACCAGCTCGCTCGACGAGTTGTCCATCTCCACATCGAATGCTTCCACGCGTCCGCTGAAATAGTTGAAGCACATCACGGCGGGGATGGCCACGATCAAACCAAAGGCCGTGGTGACGAGGGCTTCCGAGATGCCACCGGCGACAGCGCCGATGCCGGAAGACTTCTGCGTGGCGATCTGCTGAAAGGCGTTCAGAATGCCCATAACCGTGCCCAGCAGGCCGACGAAGGGAGCCGTTGAACCGACCGTGGCCAGAACGCTGATACCCTTCTTGAGCTTGGCGTGGACGATGGCTTCAGCCCTCTCCAGAGCACGCTTCGCACTCTCGACGGTCTCTTCATTGACGCTTCCACCCTGGCTCTTGAACTCCTGCAAGCCAGCCTGGACGACTTCCGCAAGATGCGACTTCTTGCTGCGATCGGCGAGCTTGATCGCCTCTTCGAGCTTGCGATCCTTGAGTGCACCGGCAACCTTGGGAGCAAACTCGCGCGACTGCTTTCGGGCTGCGGAGAAGTACAGGTAGCGATCGATCATGACCGCCAGCGACCAGACCGACATGATGAACAGGATAATCGCAATGCCTTTGGCGAAGTATCCCATATGGCTCCATAGGCCCATCATGCTGAAGTCAACGGTTTCATCCTGGAACATGGCCAGAGCTGCGGGGATGTGGGTAAGGTGTGCAAACTGAGTGAGAATCACTGAATCGTTCCTCCTGGGAATAGCTGAATACCTGGTGAAATCTGCTGCGGTTACAGGCTAAAGGATCCGGCACAAACAATCCCTGGCCCGCGAAGAAATGGCATCCGGAAGACCGGTAGCCGAGCGAAAGTTCTCTCAGCCACCCAGGCTGAAGACTACATTGACTGTGGTTTCCACCTCAACCGGATCGCCGTTGAGCAGGTAGGGCCTGTAGCGCCACCGGCTGACCGCCTGAAGCGCCGACTGCTGCAGCATCGCCGGACCGCTGACTACGCGCAGATTCTGAATAGTCCCCGTCTTGGAGATTGTCGCCTGAAGCACGACGGTTCCCTGCATACGAGCCGCTTTGGCAATCGCGGGATAGATCGGATTGACCTTCTCCAGCAACATGCCCTGAGCAACGCCCTGCGAGATGGCGATCTTTTTCGGCGGAGCTGCCTTCACGACAGGAGCCGAGCTGGCACTGCCAAAGAGGCTGCCGATTACGCCACCCGGAGCGCCGTCGCCGCCGCCCATGCCGCCAGCGACACCAAATCCGGCCGAAGGCGGCGCTTCCTTTTCGGCAACCATCTTGATCTGCTTGGGAATCCTGGTAGGAGCCGTGAGCTGGTTGTTCATCATCTGCGGCTTGACGATAACCTGATGCACTTCCGGTGGTGGCGGTGGTGGCGGTGGTGGTGGTGGCGGTGGCGCCACCAGCAAAGTCGCCATGGCCTGCTTGGGAAGCGCCTCGGGATAGATCAGCGGAATCAGGACCATGACGCCAATCACAGAGCCGCAGAGGACGGTGGTGACAATCATCCAATACTTGCTCTTGCTCTTGATCCGATTGCTGGATTCGAATGTTGCATCTTCAAACATGGCCGACCTCGAATCGCGATAGATTTCTTAACACTACAGACACCGCGAGGCTGAAGAATGTTCCCGATTTTTTACGGCTAACATTTCCCTTTGGAACTGGTGTGTTCAACCTATATCAGATGAGCCTCAGAGCTGCAAAATATCTTGCGAATCTGCTGCAAATACAGTGCAGCCTCGAGCTTGCGCCCGAGGCTGCATGAAAGAAGATTATCGAATCGTTCGATTCCGATCAGCGGCTGCGTTTGGCTGCGGGAAGCGTGGCGGCCTTGCCGCGTTTCATGCGCCAGTCCTGATAGGCAACCAGCATCGGAGCCGCCACGGCGATCGAAGAGTAGGTGCCGATCAGGATGCCGACGACCAGTGCAAAGGAAAAACCGCTGAGCACCTTGCCGCCAAAGATATAGAGCGCAAGGACGGTGAGGAAGGTGAGTCCTGAAGTGAGCACGGTTCGGCTCAGGGTCTGGTTGATGCTGCGATTGACGACATCGGCGAGTCCCTCGCGGCGACTGATGCGGAGATTCTCTCGAATGCGGTCAAAGACGACGATGGTGTCGTTCATGGAATAGCCGACGAGGGTCAGGATGGCTGCGATGACGGTGAGGCTGATCTCCTGGCCGGTGAGCGCGAAGGCGCCGACCGTGATGAGGGTGTCATGGAAGACAGCAACAACAGCGGCGACGCCGTAGATCAGCTCAAAGCGGAACCAGAGATAGACCAGCATGCCGACGAGCGAATAGAGCGTAGCCAGGCCTGCCTGCTTCTCCAGCTGACGACCGACGGTCGGGCCAACGGCCTGAACACTGCTTTCCAGAATGGGGTTGTTGTAGTGCTGGTGCAAAGCGTCAAGAATCTGCTTGCGGCTGCTGTCCACGTTCACGTCGGACTGCTCGGGCAGGCTGATCAGCAGCTCATGCTTCGAGGGAACGTCATAGGAGACGATCTTCACGTCGTGCAGGCCAGCGGCATTGGTCGCATTGCGTACCTGGTTGACATCCGGCGTTTCGGTGAAAGTCACCTGCACCTCGGTGCCGCCTTTGAAGTCCACGCCCAAAGGCACAGGGCTACCGGTGCGCGCAAAGTGAATCCCCATGGAGATGATGCCGGAGACGCTGAAGAGAAGCGAAAAGGCAAGGAAGTACCACTTCTTGCCAAGCCAGTCGATAGTTACACCCGTAAAAAGTTCCACGATGCTTTCCGTACCTTCCCAATCATGTGGGCTTTGCGTTGGTCCACAAAGCCTCACGCATTGCAATCGCTAGATGGAGATCCGCGCTCCGGCTTTCATGTTGTTCAAGTGCGAGTCAAAGATGACGCGCGAGACGAAGACGGCCGTGAAGAGATTGGCCAATAGACCGAAGAAGAGGGTTACGGCAAAGCCCTTCACCGGACCGGTGCCAAACATGAAGAGGATGGCAGCCGAGACAATCGTGGTCACGTGCGTATCGACGATGGTCACCCATGCGTGAGCAAAACCCTGGTCGACGGCCTGTGCGGCACCTTTGCCCGCTCGCATCTCTTCTCGAATGCGCTCAAAGATCAGCACGTTCGAGTCCACGCCCATACCTATGGTAAGAATGACGCCGGCGATGCCCGGCAAAGTGAGCGTGGACTGGCTGAAGCCCATGAATCCAAGCAGAATCACCAGGTTCAGAAAGAGAGCCAGATCCGCGTTGATGCCCGCGCCGCGATAGTAGAGCAGCATGAAGAACATGACGGCAAGCGTTCCGGCAATGGCGGCGATGACGCCCTGGCGGATAGAGTCCGCGCCAAGTGATGCGCCCACGGTGCGCTGCTCGATGGGAATGATGCTGGCTGGCAAGGCTCCTGTGCGAAGCGTGAGGGACAGTGCGTCAATCTGCTCCTTGCTGAACTGGCCTTCGATCTGACCATTGTCGCGAATCGCGGACTTGATGACGGCAACATTTTTCACGCGGTCGCCGAGCACAATCGCCATGTAGCTGCCCACGTGCGAGGAGGTGTAGTCATAGAAGCGCTGGCCGCCGGCATTGGTGAGCACAAAGTTGACGCCCTGCCGCCCGGAATCGTTGGGACCAATGGCGCTGGCGTCGCGAAAATCGCGCCCGCCCACGATGGAGACGCGCTTCAGCAGGAAGACGCGGTCGGAGCCATCCGAGCTGACGCCCTGCGGGTCGCCATGCACCAGATATTCATCCGGAGGAATGGCGCCACCAAGGCTGGTCATCGCTTCCTGTTCGCTGGCGTAGCCGTCGGGATTGCCCGCGACCTCATGCACCTCCAGCCGGGAGGTGGACTGGATAATGTCCTTGATGCGATCCAGGTCTTCGACGCCCGGCAACTCCACCAGAATTTCATTGGCGCCCAGACCGTAGCGCTGAATCACCGGCTCGCTGACACCCAGGCGGTCAACGCGGTCGCGGATCGTCTCAATCGACTGATCGAGCGTGCGAGACTCCAGATCGGCAAGCACGGAGGGCTTCATGGTCAGCGTAAAGCTGTGGTCATTGCTGTTGCTGGCAATGTCATACTCCGTGCCAAAACGATCGGTAAGCTCACTGCTGACCGCGCTTGAGTGCAGCGGATCGACGCCTTCGATGCGAATGGTCTGCGGCGTATTCGGGTCCGGCTTCAACACCTGCGTGTAGGTGAGGTGGTTATCCGCCATGGCCTGCTCAATGCGAGCCACAGTGTTGTCGGTCTCGGCATTGATGGCGTCCTTGACGACAACCTGCAGGATGAGGTGTGCGCCACCACGCAGGTCCAGGCCCAGGTGAATGCGCTGGGTGATGGCCTGCTCCAGTGCCGCGCCGCTGACGCCCTTCGGAATGCCGAAGATGCCGTAGAGAAACACGAGCAGCGTGCCGAGGATGAGTGCAATCTTTCCGTTCAGATTCTTCTTCATGATGGGATCTTTCTGTGCCTTCCGCGATGCTGAGCGCTATTTTCCCGCGTCTTCCTGAGTGGTCACTGCGGCGATTGCGCTTTTTACCACTTCAAGCTTCAAACCATCCGGCGCCACGCGCAACACAAGGGTATCGTCTTTGAGGCTGAGAATGGTGCCGCGGATGCCGCCGGTGGTCGTGACCTTGTCGCCTGCTTTCAGCTTGGCGAGCATCTCGTTCCAGGTCTTCTGCTTTCGCTGCTGAGGGCGGATCATCAGGAAATACACCACCGCAATCATCAGCAAAGGAAGAAGAAGAGAGACGGCGGAACTGCCGGAGCCGGCGGCGACGATCATGGCGAGTTGAGTCAACACACACATCCTTCTCTGTCCTGCGCTTTTGCGCTGGACTCAGCCAAACACGGGCTGGAATCGCTAAATTGGTCTCCCGGAATGGCAGGTGACGGCAGGGCTTTCCACCAGCCTTGAAGCGACCGCAGCCTGCGGCGCTCTTCCCAACTCCACTTCCTGTTCGACGCTTGAAAACAAACGAGGCGACCGGCAGGAAGCACGGTTGTGCAAATCCCCGGAAAGCCGCGCATTCAGTCTAACAAACCATAGCCATTTCGTCCGAAGAAAGACAAACGGGGGCGGCGAACACGGCTATAGAGGCTGCCAGTAACGCAGCTCCGGATGGGCGCAGCTCCGGCACAGGAGCCGCTCTGTGCCGTCCGCCTGCCTGTGAGCCTGATAGCGACCGAAGTTCACCCCCTCGCCGCACTGGGCACACGGAACGCGAGCACCCTTGTACCCTGGCATCTCTTCCGGAGGCAGTTGGACACGGACCCATTGGGCGGCGAAGAGCTCATCGTCCGCCAGCGAGCGGTAGGCAAGCTTCTGCTGCGCGGAGGATGGCTCGACATGGGGAAAGCGCGCCCGAGCCAGCTCGCGCGAAGACTCAAGTGCGACCACGCGCAGGGCGCGATCCGAGGCCAGATCGACGAAGGTGGCGGCCATCTTGCCCCAGTCACGAAACTTCAGTGCCCGCCGCCCCAGTCGGCACCCGGTCACCAGGCCGATGGCATCGGTTGCGCAGCGATCAATTTCCACAAAGCAGACCAGGCGCTTGCGATCCGCACCGCGCGGCTGCTCGACGCCAAGCATCCGACAGGCGAGCGTGGCCATGCGGACGCCGAGAATCTGCCCCGCGCAGAGATGCCCATGCGCAACCTCTGCCTGCTGCAACAGTTCGTCCAGAGATTCCATCCCTTTCCATCTCCTTCAACCGCACGGAATGCGCGTTCAGCGCTGCGGCCTGCTTTCAGTGCTGCGGGCCGTTGCCTGCGGGTGCGTTCGCTGAGGGTTTGGCGCTGCCGGATGCCGGTGCCTGGTTCGAAACGCTCCCAGTCATATCTGCCTGCGGATGAACCGGCGCGGTCGCCGGTTCCGGATCGTCCTGCTCCACCAGTACGGCTGCGTCGCCGACAAGATCAAAGCTGCGAGCGGCCGCGGAGGTCGGCTGGAAGGTGACGCGCAAAGGATCGCGCTGCCACACCGGCTCGGCACAGACTGGCCACAGGTGATGCTCAGGATCAAAGGCTGCGAGCTTTTGGCTCAGGCGCGGCTTGCGCACGGCGATCTGCGCCACCACAGCGTAGAGACTTTTGCCGGAGGGAGTAACGCCGCAATATGCCGCGTAATCGCGAAACCAGACCACATCGCTCACCGCCGGATCAAAGTCCGGCAAGCGAAGCTGGGTGACGTGTCCGGTGAGGTGATCGATCAGCAGCCACGGTCCTCGCTGCCAGACCCAGTCTCCGCTTTTGCCGACTTTTTGATCGGGAAGCGCGTCGTTGATCCGGATGGCGCGGCGCACGACAAAGCTGCGCTCGGTGACCTCGTGCAGCGGGCCTGTGGTCCACTCCGTAACGTGGCCATCGACGACCAGAGGCCGCACGGCAAGCTTGTTTTCATCGCCGTTCGATCCCGAGGGATCGCCTTCGTGCGAGTAGGGCACACTTCGAGCGGCGCCCAGAGTAACGGCGTGGTGTCCGCGTTCTGCCGCGGCTCCTGCTGCCGTATGACCAAGTATGATCGCCAGCACAATTGCCCCGATCCGCTTCAGGAGGCTCCGTTGCTTCGGGATTCTCTGCTTGCGCGACATGGCCTGGCTCCTGTCCTGACTGGCTCGTTTTTGACTTACTCGCCCTGGGTGGTCCGCTCCACGGCTGCTGCCACGCGAAAGATTGCGCTCTCGCCAAAGTGCGGCCCAAGCACCTGCAAACCGACCGGCAATCCGGCCGCTGTGGCTCCGCATGGCACGGAAAGCCCGCAGATGCCGGCCAGACTTGCCGTGACCGTGTAGATATCCGCCAGATACATGGCCAGCGGATCAGCGCTTTTTTCACCGATGCGAAAGGCAGCCGTCGGAGCTGTGGGCGCAACGATGGCGTCGACTTCGGCAAAAGCGTCGCGAAACTCTTCGGCAAGAATGCGCCGCACCTGCTGTGCCTTGCGATAGTAGGCGTCATAGTATCCGGCGCTCAAGGCGTAGGTGCCGAGCAGGATGCGCCGCTTGACCTCAGCACCAAAGCCCTCTTCACGTGAGAGCTTATACATCGATGAAAGATTCGTGGCGCTGCTGGAGCGATATCCGAAGCGAACTCCGTCGAAGCGCGCAAGATTGGCGCTGGCCTCGGCGGTAGCCACCAGGTAGTACACGGGGATGGCATACTGCGTGTGCCTGAGACGGATGCTTCGAATCTCACACCCCTGGGCGCGCAGAGCGTCGATGCCCGCTTCGACAGCGGCACGCACTTCAGGGTCGAGGCCCTCGCCAAAGTACTCTTCCGGAATGCCGATTTTCATGCCCTTCACGTCTTGCGCCGTGGCGGCCACATAATCGTCCACGGGCTGCGTGGCACTGGTGGCGTCCAGAGAATCGTGGCCTGCGAGCACATGAAGGACTTCCGCCGCATCCTGAACGGAGGCGGCAAACGGCCCAACCCGATCCAGCGACGAGGCAAAGGCAATCAATCCGTACCGCGAGACTCGTCCGTAGGTGGGCAACACGCCAACCACGCCGCAAAAACTGGCAGGCTGACGGATGGAGCCGCCCGTGTCCGTGCCCAGCGTGGCCACTGCCAGATCGGCTGCGACGGCTGCGGCAGAGCCACCGCTGGAACCGCCCGGAACGCGGTCCAGAGCCACCGGATTGCGCACGGGACCATAGGCGGAGTTTTCATTGGACGACCCCATGGCAAACTCATCGCAGTTCAGCTTGCCCAGCAAAACGGCACCGGCATCACGGAGCCGTGTGACGGCTGTGGCGTCATAGGGAGGACGATAGTTCTCCAGAATGCGCGAGCCGGCTGTGGCAGGAACGCCGCGCAGTGTGAGCACATCCTTGATGCCCACAGGAACACCGGCGAGCGGAGGCAAGGGATTGCCAGCCGCCGCTTGCGCATCGATGGCGGCAGCCTGCTCCATTGCCAGCTCGCGAGTCAGAGCCAGATATGCGTTGATCTGCGGATTGAATCGTTCGATGCGAGCGTAATATCCCTCCGCAAGGGAAGTTGCGCGCTGGTGACCCTCGGCCAGGGAGGCGCGCAGCTTGCGGATGGATTGCGGCTTCTGCCGCAGGGGGCCGACTGATTCCTGTGCACTCATGGTCTCTCTCATGCGCTCCTGTGCGCGTAACGGTGTTATCGCTCGATCACCTTGGGCGTCTTGAAGAATGCCCCGTCGGTCTCCGGAGCCGAATCCATGACGTCCGTGCGTTGGAGCGATGGACGCAACTCATCGACGCGAAGGGATTCTCCACGGCTATCGGTCCGGGTGGCAACAAAAAGTTCGCCGACCTGCGCCATCGGCTCCACTTGACTTGTGTCGATCTGACGAAGCTGATCGACATAGCCGAGAATGGCGTTCAGATCGCGCTGCATGTGCGCAGCTTCCTCTGCGGCAAGCTCCAGATTGGCCAGTTCTGCCACTCGCTCAACCTCGGCAATCGTTACCTCTGCGCTCATTGCACCGCCTCGCAAAAAAATCTTTGAAAGTCCAGTATAGAGTCTTCGCTCCCGCTGTTTCGGTGATTGATTTTGGAAGCGGTCGGCGCGACCCTGTGATAGTTTTAGGCCATGCTTTGAGCGGCTCCGGGAAACCGCTCCTGCAGCTTCGCCCCGTGGAGCGAGGATGCAGCATGATTTGCAGTGCCATTCGATACTCCGTAGAGATGTTTCCATTCCGCTGCGGCGGGTCTGTCCATTCTTGTATTGCGAGGGGGAACCATGAAATTCACCTGGCTGCCGCCGATGGCGACTTCCAATCCAAACCGAGTGGGTCGAGGAAGTATGCTCGCCTTGACTTTCGTCAGCCTCTTTGCTGGGAGCATCCATGGATGGGCGCAGAACACGGCTGTTCCGACGCCCATCTCCGTACTGGACCATAACCCGGGCGATGACTACTACCTGGCCAACTACGAGGAAGAGCTTCAATACTTCCACGCGCTGGCGGCGCACTCGGATCGTATCCGCATGTTCACCGTGGGCAAGACCACGGAAGGACGCAATATCGAAGTCGCAGTGATCTCCTCGCCGGAGAATCTGGCCCGGCTGGACGAGTGGAAGGCCGATACCAAGCGGCTCTCGATGGCCGACGGACTGGACGACGCATCGGCCAAAGCGCTCGCCCAGAAGGCGCGTGTCATCATCCACATCGACGGTGGCCTGCACGCCAACGAAGTGGCCGGGCCGCAGCACTCCATGGTACTGGCCTACAAACTGCTCTCTTCGCAGGGCGACCCGGATGTGGATCGCATCCTGAACAATGTCGTCCTGCTGCTTTATCCCACGCTGAATCCCGACGGACAGGACATGGTCGTCTCCTGGTATCGCAAGCATGTGGGCACACAGTATGAGGTCAGTCCCATGCCCTGGCTCTTTCAGGATTATGTGGGCCACGACAACAACCGCGACGGCTACATGCTGAACATGAAAGAGTCGCAGGTGGTGGCAAAGACCGAGCTGGAGTACAGCCCGGCCGTCTTCTACTGCCAGCATCAGACAGCACCGTTTCCGGCTCGCATCTGGATTCCGCCGTTTTCCGATCCCATCTCGTCCAACATCAGCCCCTATGTGCGGAGCTGGTTCAATGTGATCGGCACGGATATGGCCGCTTATCTGGATGAGCACCAGATGCCGGGAGCGATCAGCGAATCGGAGTTTGACAACTGGTATCCGGGATTCGTCGACTACGCTGGCTCATTCCGTAACGAGATCTCGTTCTTCACCGAGACAGCGCTCTATCGCTACGCCACGCCGCGCTTCTACACCGTGGATGAGTTCCCGAAAAGTATGCAGGATCTCAAAGCGCTGACCATGTACACGACGCCCTGGCAAGGCGGCTGGTGGCGGCTGAAAGATGCCGTCAACTACATGGTGGCCGGATCGATGTCTGTGCTGGACACATCGGCCCGATATCGCGAAACGCTGCTGTATAACCAGTACCAGGCGGCGCGCGACAACATCCGGCGGTATACCCAGGCACCGCCTTACGCCTATGTGATTCCCAGTGTGCAGCGCGACGCGCCAGAGGCTGAGCATCTGGCAGAGATCATGCAGGAAAACGGACTGCAGGTGCATGGCGTCACCGACAGCTTCACCGCGAACGGACGCAAGTACCCCGCAGGTTCGTGGGTAATCCTGATGAACCAGCCCTACTCCGCCATGGCCAAGGAGTTGTTCGAGGTTCAGCGCTATCCTGACGCGCTGGGCGCGGGCGGCATGAAGGCCGTGGATCTGCCCTATGACGTGACCGGCTGGACGCTGCCTCTGCAAATGGGCGTCGAGGTCGATGCCGTCACCGATCCCATTCCTGCCGAGCAGCTCGGCAACCTCAAGCTGCTCAACACGATCGATCTTCCACCCGGAAAAATCGATGGCGCAGGTACGGTCTTTCTCCTCAGCCATCAGGCCAATGCCAGCCTTCGTCTGGTCAATGACGTACTTGCCAGTGGCGGCTCCGTGGCGGTGGATAAGGATGCCGCGAAGACGCCCGAGGGCATGGAAACCGGCGCGCTGGCCATCAGCGGCGTGAGTCATGCAACCGCAGCCAATCTGACTGCGAAATATGGCGTTTCTGCAATGGCTACCGACCACGCACCGACCCACGCGATCCCGCTACATGCGGCCCGTGTCGGCCTCTATCGACCATGGCAGCCTTCGATTGATGAGGGATGGACGCGCTGGATTCTGGAGCAGTACGGATACAAGCCGATCAGTCTCTACAACGCCGACATGCGTGCTGGTGACCTGAACAGCCGCGTCGATGTCATCATCCTGCCCGACATGCGCGCTGCTTCCCTGGTCAACGGCTTCAAGCCCGGCATCGTACCCGGAGAATATGCCGGTGGACTCAACGAAGAAGGACTTTCGAGCCTGCGCGAATTCGTGCAAAACGGCGGCACTCTGCTGGCTTTCAATCAAACTGCTTCCGCGCTGATCCCACTGTTTTCCCTGCCGGTCAAAAACGTGCTGGAAGGGGTGAAAAGCGACAAGTTTTTCTGCTCCGGAGCCTTGCTGCGCGTCAACACGGAATCGCGCGACCGGCCCATCCTCTACGGCCTGCCCGCTGAGCTTTCCGTCATGTTTGAGCGCGGCCCGGCCTTTGCCACTCTGCCCGGATTCAAAGGCGCTGTTCTCGCTCGTTATCCCACCGGATCGAATCCGCTTGAAAGCGGCCTGCTGCTACATCCGGAGGCCGTCGAAGGCAAGATTGCGGCCCTGGAACTTTCCTACGGGCAGGGGCGTATCTACCTCTATGGATTCAAACCGCAGTGGAGAGCGCAGTCGCATGGAAGCTATAAGTTTTTTCTCAATGCACTCTACAAAATGGATGAGCCGCCCTTTACGCCAGGCAATCCGGATGCGGACAAACCGCTGCCCGGCAAACCCGCGCAGGCGGAATAAGCCGGTTCTGGCGTGCGCCGGGGAAAGGTTCCCACTTTGAACCCTACCTTGACCCGGCGCGCGCCCACCCCCTCGCCTCGGCTGGATACGCTGCTGCTCAGCGTCTGCGCCGCATCGCTGCTCGTCATCCACTTCGCCATGGGCAACGGATATGGCTTTCACCGCGACGAGTTACAGTTTCTCTTTGACGCGCGCCACCTCCAGTGGGGCTACGTGGCGTTTCCGCCGTTCACTTCCTTCAGCGCGCGCATTGCCATTGCGCTCTTTGGCATCTCGCCGCAGGCGCTGCGGATTCCTGCTGCCGTTACCAATGCAGTTTCGCTGGTGCTCACCGGGCTGATCGCACGCGAGCTGGGGGGTCAACGCGCAGCGCAGCTGCTGGCGCTGGCGGCGGCATTTCCCGCCTGCCTGCTGCTCAGTTCTCTGCTGCAATACAACACCTTCGACATGCTCGCCTGGCTCACCATCGGCTTCTTCGCCGCGCGCCTGCTGCGCACCGCCGACCTGCGCAACTGGCTCGGCATCGGCGCTGGCATCGGCATCGGAGTTCTGTCGAAGTACACCATCGCCTTTCCTGTCGCCAGCCTTCTTGTCTCGGTTCTGCTACTGCCTTCGCAGTGCCACGCTCTGCGCAGTCGCTGGTTCTGGCTTGGCGGCCTGGTCGCCACCGCCATCGCCGCGCCCAACCTCATCTGGCTTGCGCAGCATCACTGGATCACCCTCCAGATGGAGCACTCGATTCACCTGCGCGATGTCCGTCTTGGTCGCGGCAACGGGTTCTTCACTGACCAGATCAAGTTCACGCTGCTGGCCTTTCCGCTGGCTCTGATCGGCCTGATTTCGCTGCTGCGCAGCGCGCGCTACCGGCTGCTCGCTGCGCTTTATCTTGGCCCGCTTCTGCTGCTTGCGCTGATGAAGGCGCGGGGCTACTATCTGCTTCCCGGCTATCCGCTGCTTTTCGCCGCTGGCGCCGTCGCCCTGGAACGCACTTTGGCGCAGCGTCCACTCTGGCTGCGCATGGCCGCGCGTTCCGCGCTGCTCGTCGCCTTCGCGCTCAATGCAGCCGCCGTTGTCTGGACTTACCTGCCCATCTGGCCCGTTGGGTCGCCGGCATGGAAGTGGCAGATGGCCAACAACTCCGACATGGCCAACGAAGTTGGCTGGCCGCAGTTTGTCGCTCAGGTGGCCGCCGTGCGCGACGCGCTGCCCGCTGCCGACCGCCAGCATCTGGGCATCGTCGCCAACAACTTCGGTGAGGCCGGTGCGCTTGATCTCTACGGTCCGGAGTTTCACTTGCCCACACCCATCAGCGCCGTGAACGACTTCCACGCGCGCGGCTACGGGTCGTTTCCGCCTGACCCGGTCATCGTCGTCGGCAGCAGTCTCAAAAACCAGCTCAAAAACTTCCAAAGCTGCTCCATCGTCGCCCACACCATGCTTCCCGATGGCGTACACAACGAAGAGACCGACGACGAGCCGGAGATTCTGCTTTGCCGTCATCTGCGCGACCCGTGGTCGCAGGTCTGGGCACGCGTGCAGGAGTTCGGTTGAATCAATCGCAGTGTGCGGGCAATCTGCTATCGTTCTTTCGTTCGCCAATTTCCCGCCCGGAGTTGTCATGCGCATCTTTCTCCCACTGGTGTTGATCCCCTGCCTTGCCGTCGCAGCACAAACCCCTCAGCCGACCACAGCGGCTACAGCCGCCCAGCGCGACACCACCTTCATCGACGCCAACGGCACCGCGCACATCACGCGCATTGTTCCTGTGCCGGACGATCTTAGCCCGCAGGCGCAACACGATGTCTCCCGTGCGCAACCGGATGCGGCACCACCGGCACCGCTGGCGCAACGCCGCAAAGGCACCGACGCATGGCAACTGACTGCCCGCGACGCGTGGCTCAAGCTGTATCCGGCAACGATCACCAATACTTCGATTGCCGGCGTTCCTGTGCGCGTGATCCAGCCCACCAAAGCCAACCCTGCGCTGCGTGACGATGTTCTGCTCAATGTCCATGGCGGCGGTTTTGACTCGGATTCCGGCTCCTACACCGAGACCGTGCCGATTGCAGGCATGACCGGCGTACGCGCCATCGCTGTGCTCTATCGACTTTCGCCGGAGCATGCGTTTCCCGCCGCAGTGGACGATGCGATTGCCGTCTACAAGGATCTTCTGAAGACACACAAGCCCAGCCAGATCGTTCTTTACGGAACCTCCGCGGGAGCCATTCTCACCGGCGAGCTTGCCTCCCGCATCAAGCAGCTTGGCTTGCCAGAGCCGGCAGCACTCGGCATCTTTTCCGGGTTTGGCGACTTCACGCGCGCCGGCGATTCTGGTTATCTATACACCATCTCGTCCAATGGTTTTGCCGGACCGCTTGCTCCTGTGCAAGTGGATAAGGTGCTTCCTGCCTATGTTGGCAACACCAGCCGAAAGGATCCTGTTCTTTCGCCTATTTTTTCTGACCTGCATGACATGCCGCCTACGCTCTTTGTCACCAGCACGCGCGACATCCTGCTGAGCGGAACCTCCAACCTGCATCGCGCTTATCTGAATGCCGGCAACGATGCGAAGCTGATTGTCTTTGACGGGCTGCCACACGCCTTCTGGTACAACTCTGCCTTGCCGGAGGCGATCGAAGCCAATCACGACATGGCGAACTTTTTCCTCCAGCACCTCCAGCAAAAGCATTGATCTGCGGTCCAATCGTGTCGATACACTCACCTTTTTCCCATTCATGGACGGCAGAGATCCTGCCCTCGCGTCCACTCATCCTGCCGCCGCGTCACCACACCTATCCCGCTCAAGTGGAGGAGGTGGAGCGCGGCGCACTGGAGGTGATGATTTCGCCTCTCGGCGATCCACCTTTTCTGGCCACTTTTGCACTTGGATTTCGCGATCCCGTCGTGCCCACCGGTCTTTGGTCCATGCCCAATCCGGAGGAGCTTTGCGCGCTCTCCGGCGGCTATGCCTACGTTGTATCCACGCGCCATCCAGAGCGCTTCGTGATGTTGTCGATGCGTCCTGTGCTCGCGGTTTACGCCGTTCCAGCGGCGGCGCTGCTGCTCTTCGTCGGGCATCGTGACATCCTGGCCTGGGGTGAGCACGGAAAAGCCTGGCAGGCGGACTCCGTCTCTTCCGAAGGCATCACCGTCGACGCCATCACCGCCACCCGGCTTTGCGGAACCGGATGGGAGATTCGCACCGATCAGGAGTTCGCCTTCACCCTCGACCTTGCCACCGGACAGCGTATCGAGGATTGATGACAGAGGTCTGTGCGTCGTCCGATCTCACGCGTTAGAGTGAAAAGCAGAGGATGGTATGAAGCGTTTTTCCGCTCTGCTGCTGTTCCTGAGCTTTTCCGTTGCGCTCTTTGCCGCCACCAGCGGAGCCTGGTTGCACCGCGTTCCCGATGAAGATCACCTTCGTCGCGATCCCTATCGCGGTCAGTCCGCCGCCATCGCTGCCGGGCGTCAGCTTTTTCAGCACAACTGCACGCCTTGTCATGGTTTCGATGCCATGGGTCGCTTCGGCCGTCCAAGCCTGCGCAGTCTGCGGATTCGCCATGCGACCGATGGAGACCTCGCATGGATGCTGCAACACGGCAATCCCTACAAAGGTATGCCCCCATGGAGCAGCCTGCCCGAGAGTCAGCGCTGGCAGATCATCGCTTATCTGCGCACGCTGCCGCCCATCGGCAAGCCCACGCCGCATTGAGTGAGCCAGACACGGGGGCGCAATCCGCAACCCTGAAAGCGAGCGTTGTGCACCCTCACTTCGAGGGGACAATCGCATCCGTCGACTTGCTCATCACCGCCGTCCGCTCCAGCTTGTCCCAGTTGAACGGACGCCCATCGATGGCGCGCTTCAGTGTCTTCAACAGCACCACGGAAAAGACCTGCCGATACGCAAAGCGCTGCAACCAGATGTGAAAAAGCAGCCATCCATCGCCCTTGCTTGCCGGATGCCTGCGCTCCAGGCTGAAGGCCAGTGACGAGGTGATGAAGTCAATCACCATGAAGGCAAGGAAGTAGGCGACCAGCTTCTCAAAACTGGCCGAACTCGCAGTCTCCGGATGATAGTAGCGATTGATGCCAAACTGCACCGCTCCGATCAGAAACATGAGATCGATGAAGGGCGAGACCAGCGGCAGGAGCATCTGAAAGATCACGATATTGGGCAGTGCAAAGAAACCCATCGCGCGATTTTTCATAAATGCTGCACGATGCTTCCACACCGCCTGCAAGGTGCCGAAGGACCAGCGGAAGCGTTGGCGCATCAGTCCACGCGCATCGATGGGTGCCTCAGTGAAGGCAAGCGAACTATCCTCGTAGATCACCTTCAGACCCTGTTCGAGCAGGCTCATCGTCAGGTCAGCGTCCTCGGCCACCGTATTGATCGGATATCCATGCGCACGCTTGACAGCCTCGGTCCTCCACGCGCCAATCGCGCCCGGAACCACCGTCACCACATGAAACAGATTCAACGCACGGCGCTCAAAGTTCTGGCTCGTGATGTACTCCAGCGCCTGCCAGCGCGTCCACAGATTCACGCGATTGCCCACCTTGGCATTGCCGGCCACAGCGCCCACCGTGGCATCTGAAAAATGCCCGACCAGCTTGCCGATTGCGTCGGAAGCAATCACCGTATCCGCGTCGATGCCAACATAAATCTCTTCGGTCACATGCTCCAGGCCGTTGTTCAGCGCTACTGCCTTGCCGCCATTTGCCTGCGTCACCACCAGCACTTTGCCTTCGGCAATCTCCCGCCGAAATGCCTCGCGCGCAACGCGCACCGTTTGATCCTTGGATCCGTCATCAATCACGATCACGCGCAGCGCGGCATAATCGGAGTTCAGCACGGAACGAACCGTGCGCACAATCACCGCTTCCTCGTTGTATGCGGGCACCAGCACGGCGACCTCTGGCGCATAGCCTGGCTGTACCTTTGGCCGCGGCTTCAGCCGATCAATCAGCGCCATAATGCCAATCAGGATCAGCCGCAGACTCATTAAAACATCGCCAACAAAGAAGACCGTGACAATCATCGTACCCAGGAATGCCAGCCCGGAAAACGCAATCGAATCCGGCAGTGCGCGCAGATACTGGCGCATCGTTAATTTCGGCATCACCTCCGCCGTCGTCTTGCCCATCAGCGCGGAGACAGGCACGATCCTGTATCCATGCGCCCGCAGCGCATCGATCAACACCGGCAGCGCGGCCACCGTCGCCGAGCGATCCCCGCCGCCATCGTGCAACAGGATGATGCTGCCGCGAAACTGCGGCTTGGTCTTCATCACCTCCAGTTGCGAGAGCACAGAGTCGCGAATTTCCTCCGGCGATTTGCGTGGATGTTCGTTCCAGTCATCGGTATCGATCTTGTCGCCGATGATCGTATATCCATCCTGCTGAATGCGCTCGACCGGAGCCGCCTGGTCGTCCGTATCCGGCTCCTGATCGATCGAGTATGGCGGACGAAAATACAGCGGCTGCACCCCCAGCTTGCTGGCAAACAGACGTTCCGTCAGTTGCAGTTCGATGTCGAGCTGTCGAGGCGAAATCTCGCTGATATCCGGATGCGTATAGGTGTGATTGCCAATCTCATGCCCCTCGCGCAACACGCGACGCATCAGGCTCACCTGATCCTGCGCCTCGCTGCCAATCATCATGAATGTACCCTTGACGCCTTTTGCCTTCAGCACATCCAGAATCTTTGGCGTCCACTTCGGGTCCGGTCCATCGTCAAAGGTCAACGCCACTTCGTCCGGATGGTAGCCATACTGCCGCACCGTGTAGGTATGTGGATAGACCTGCATCTGCTCATCCACAACCAGTTGGCGCGTCGGGTCGCTGCTGTCGTCGGTATCCACCGTGACCGTGCGTTTCCCGGGCTGCGGCGTGCCCGTCACCCGGAGAATGTCGCCCTCGCCTTCGGTATCGACATCGTGACCCGGAGGCACGCTGCCCAACGATTTCAGCGCGTCTGCGCTTCCCGGCTTGTCCCATATATTCCATAGCGAGCTATCTTCGGATCCCAGTCGCCACAGAGCAAAGGTTTGAATTCCCAGCGCGCGCGCCGCTCGCATCTGGTCGAGCACCGTCACCGCATCCAGAAACCAGACCATGTGCTGCTGATGCGCATCCTCATCCACGTACTCGTAGTGGGCATTGAGCGAGTCGTAGTCCAGATCGAGGTCGGCATCAGCATCCGCAGCGCGCTGCCACGCATCCGAGACTGACAGCACATCCGTATTCACCACCTTGGGCTGGAAATGCCGGTCATGCTTGCCCGTCGGCATCGTCTCTGCCCAGTCGTAGCCATAGCTGCCAATTGCGCAGATCAGCTTCTCTCGCGGCACCGACTGGAGCGCCCGCGTCAGATTCGCAGTGAACCACTGCTGACTGGCAATCGGACCCGAATCGCTCGCCACCTCGTGCTCGTCATAGTTCATCAGCACAATGCCGTCGGAGTTGGCTGCAATGTTGGCAAAGTCCTTTGCTGCGGTTGAAACCGAAAGATTCACATATAGCCGCAGCTTCCGTGGATGCATCTGCGCATAGAGTTCGCCGATCAAAGCCTCATAGCCCGGCATCGCATCATCGGGCAAATTTTCAAGATCCAGCGAGAGGCCATGATACGCAGGAAATGTCGTATAGAAACGCATTAACTGCGCTTCCAGTTGCGTTCGCCGATCCGGATTGTTGATGACCCTGGCCACGCCGGGATCAAAGTCCTGAATTGCCGGGCTGAAGTTCTGCAGCACCGGATAAATCTCCGTGTCTTCCTTCGCAGCCTGAATCGCGCGCTTGATCTTGTCTTCCTGATCTGGATCGCGCACCGCCGAACCGCTGAAAAGGGCAAACTCGCGCCCTTCATCTGTCGTTCCCTTCAGCTGATAATCAGGACCGTCGAGATGCAGCCATACCGGAAAGAGGAAGTCGATCTGATGAACATGCTCCTTGAACGAGGAATAGCTAGCCGCATCGTCTGGCGTGTAATAGGCCGCGCGCAACCCCTCTCCGTTATTCATGACCATCGCCGCGGCTTTTCTGCGCGGCCTGCGCCGCAGGGCACGCTGCAATCGCGCAGAACGCAACTCCGGGCTGCGGTCCGGCAGCGCACGATAGTTATGCTTCGGCACCGGCAACAATAGATTTGGCAGATTCTGATGTCGCAGCACATTGAAGCTGAAGGCGACAAGGACCAGCGTGGAGACGACCGCCGTCACGTCGAACAACCGACGCAGGCGCTTCCATCGCTTTCGTCCCGGATCGGCAAATATCTGCTTGTCACGCATTGGCCTGCATTCCTTCGCTCTCTTCGCTTCGCTGCATTCTTCTGATTTCAGGATAACGGCTGGCAAGCCACTTCGTACGAAGTTCTTGCAAACCGTCGCTCTCTCAACTGCCATCCACTGGTCTGCGGGCTTCATTTCGCATCAGCCAGCACACGACGTGCGCCAGCTCATGACTTATAACTGAAAGCAATGCCAAGCGCCGATCTGACTCCCGCGACAGGCTCAAACTCCAGCCATCCTTCCCCGTTGGTGCTGATCAGCGCCGCCTTTGCGCTGCTCATCGGACTGCTGCTGCGACTTGCATTTTTCCACTTCTTTCCGCAGCCGGATGGCGATGTCATCGTCTACTCCAATCTTGCAACCAACCTTTTACATCACGGTCAGCTTGCACTCTCTGATGCCACCGGACACCTGCAGCCCAGCCTCATTCGTCTTCCCGGCTACCCGCTTTTTCTTGCGCTTTGCTTCCGCGTCTTCGGAGTCGGCAACGCTCTTGCCGTCGCCATCGTCCAATCGCTGCTCGACTCCATCACCTGCCTGCTTCTGGCTGATCTTGCCCGTCTGCTTGCTCGTGAAATCGCTCTGCGTCGGGGCATGCGAAGCACTGGATGGGGCGCTGCGCTCCTTGCGCTGTGGATCGCCGAACTTTGCCCGTTTACCGCCATCTACGTCTCTGCCATGCTCACCGAAGGCCCCACGCTTTTCTGCATTGCGCTTGCCTGCTGGGCGGCCCTGCGCTTTCAGCTTCGTCCTTCGTGGTCTCTGGCTCTGCTCTTCACCGCCGCCATCACCTGGGCCGCGCTGCTGCGTCCCGATGGCGCACTGGTCGCTGTAGCTTTTGCACCCACGCTGTTTTCCTCCAGCGTTCGCGCCCAAATCTCATGCCGCCAGCTCCTGCGCATGAGTGTGCTTTGCGTGACTCTTGCGCTTCTTCCCTTCACCTTCTGGAGCGTGCGCAACTGGCGTCTGTTTCACGTCTTTCAGCCGCTTGCTCCCCGCTACGCGAGCGATCCGGGGGAGAGCGAAGACCTCGGCTTTGAGCACTGGATGGGCACCTGGACACTGGACTTTGTCAACACGGTCGAAGTCTATTGGCAGGTACCCGACGGCGTTGTTCTTCCCTCCGCAATTCCCTCCCGCGCATGGAGCACGGAAGCCGACCACCAGCGCATCCTGGCACTCCTTGCGGACTACAATCGCAGCGGCTATCGCACTTCCCCTGGCTTCAACGCGCAACTTGAACGAATTGCAAGGGTCAACCTCCGCGCGCATCCGTGGCGAACTGCTTTGGAGGTTCCCGCACTTCGCGTCATGGACATGTGGCTTCGTCCGCGCGTGGAAAACCTGCCCATCGATCTCGACTGGTGGGTCTACGCCCATCATCATGACGAAACTGTCTTCAGCGCGTGTTATGCCGGGGTCAATCTGCTTCTTCTGCTGCTGGGTTTTGCCGGACTGGCCATGCGTCCTCGTCTGGGCGCGTGGATACTGCTTTACATGATCCTGCGCTCGCTGCTGCTGGCCACCGTGCAAGGCCCCGAGGCGCGCTACACCCTGGAGTGTCTGCCCATGCTCATCGTCACAGCGTCCGTCTGGTTGAGTGCTCGTTCATGGCAACGACCACGGCTCAGGGCATAACTCAAAGTCAGAGTGGCCGTACTCTGCGGATACGATGCCAGCCTGCATTTTTCAGCGGAAGTATACACTCTCGCGATTTTTTGCGGGTTCCCACTCTGATCTGGATCTAACGTTCGATGACGCGTGTGCCCGATGCCGTTTTCACCTCAAAGGCATTCGTCAGCAGTCCGCTGTTCAAGTGCCGCAGGCGATAGTCAATCATCCGATAGTTGCCCGATGGATCAAATGACTGCTGGCGAATCGCTATGCCGTTTTTCATGTCGATCCACAGCTCCACCTTGCTCACATTCTGCCGTGTCGCCTCGGTCCGCGGCAGAAGCTCCAGCTTCTCGGTCGCTACGCCGTCCACCGTCTCAGCGCCGGCATAGCTCACCGTCCAGTCCCTCTGCATCTCCGCGCTGCTGCCGCCAAAACCAAGCGCCAGAAAACTCTGAATCTGCGCTTCCTTGCCCGCGGTGTGAAATACGGTCATCTGCTTCAGCATCGGCTCATACAGCTTGAACTGACCGCCGTCATAGACCATCTCTTTGGGCACCGGCTTGCCATCGAATGTCTTCAGATGGAGAGCGATGGCGACTTTGCCTTTGTGGCGCTCCACGACGATCGTGCCCGTCTGCGTATCCTTATCAAAGATCGGCTGTGTCTGCACGTTGTCCCAGGTCACATCGGCCTCGGCATTGTGAAACCTGGCCGCCGTCGCATCCAGCCGAGCAAACACCTGCTGGAGTGCTCCGCCCGCGCTTTGTGCGGATGCTGCCGTCGTCACGGCAAGCACCACTCCCATGGCCGCCTGTCGGCTCCAGCTTCGGCAAGTCTTCCTCATCCCGCGCTCCTTATCGGCGCACATGAACGCGCCACTGGAGCGGTGCGCCATCGCTGCCTGTAACTGTCTCCCAATGCGTTACAAAGACGGCATCGCCGGTGACCGGCTCAATCGCACGATGCAGCGCCTTGCGAATGGCCGCATCGTCGGCATGGGCTGCCACATGGACGTCTGCCGCATCCACCGTCACCAGCAGCCCGCGTCCGTGATCGCTGACCACTTCGATCGGCCCGGAAAACCCCGAGATCGGAATCGGCTTATCGCCATAATTCCACACCTGCGGCGTAAGAAAAATGAACGCCAGAATCAGCGTCACCATCACGTCATAGTGAAAGCTGCCGCGCGCGTGCGTCCAGAAAAAATAGCTCTTCAACGTCTTTCCCATCTTCACTTCCCCTGCGCCTTCACGATGCCGTGATGCGCTCCATCCCGTTCATGTATGGCCGCAGAACCTCTGGAACGAGCACCGTCCCGTCAGCCTGTTGATAGTACTCCACAATCGCCAGCCAGGTGCGTCCCACCGCCAGCCCGCTGCCGTTCAGCGTATGCACAAACTCCGTCCTGCCCTTGCCTGCGGAAGCAACACCAGGCCGATAGCGAATGTTCGCGCGCCGCGCCTGAAATGCTTCAAAGTTTGAGCAGGAGGAGATCTCCCGATACGCACTCTGACCCGGCAGCCACACCTCCAGATCATACGTCTTGGCCGAAGAGAATCCGGTGTCGCCCGCGCAGAGCAGCATCCGCCGATAGGGCAGCCCGAGCAGTTCAAGAATGGTCTCCGCATCGCGTGTCAGCTTCTCGTGCTCGGCGTCCGACTCCTCGGGTCGCGTAAACTTCACCAACTCCACTTTCTCAAACTGATGCTGGCGAATAATCCCGCGTGTGTCTCGCCCCGCAGCTCCAGCCTCAGCGCGAAAACACGGCGTATATGCGGCATAGCAGATCGGCAACTGCGCCTCGGTCAAAATCTCGTCGCGAAACAGATTCGTCACCGGCACCTCGGCCGTCGGTATCAGCCAGTGATCGTTCTCGCGATACTCGCCCTCGACAAACGGTTCGCCATCGGCACAGCGAAAAAGGTCTTCGGCAAACTTCGGCAACTGCCCGGTGCCAAACAGCGAACGACTGTTCACCAGAAACGGCGGCAGCACCTCCGTGTAACCGCGATGGAGCGTGTGCTGATCCAGCATGAAGCTGACCAAAGCCCGCTCCAGCCGCGCGCCCGCGCCCTTGTACACGGCAAAGCGCGCGCCCGACAGCTTCGTCGCGCGCTCCAGATCGAGAATGCCCAACTGCTCGCCCAGTTCCCAGTGCGGTTTCGCGGCAAATTCAAACTCACGCGGCTCGCCCCAGGTCTTCACCACCATGTTGTCGGCTTCGCTCGCTCCAGACGGAACCTCATCGCGCAACAGGTTCGGAATGCGCGCAAACGACTGCCGCATCTTCTCATCGAGCGTTGCGGCTTCGGCATCCAGCCCATCCAGCGCATCCTTGATCGTGCGCGTCTCTTCCATCAGCGCGCCTGCATCCTGCCCTGCACGCTTCAGCGCGCCCACCTGCTGGCTCAGCTCATTGCGCCGCGCCTTCAGTTGCTCGGCCCGTGTTATCGCCGCGCGCCGCGCCGCGTCCAGCGCATGAAAATCGCCCAGCAGCGCCGCCGGATCGGCTCCGCGCTTCCGCAGCTTCTCTTCCACAAGAGACAGATTGCTTCGTACAAATCCAAGATCGTGCATCGCACTTCCAGCTTACTAGACATGGCGATCCCATTCACGGATGCTCTTCCACCGCGATCTTCAGCGTCGATGTATCCCCCGTCGCCGCCACAGCCGCCAGATTCGTCGCCACGCCCGGCAGCGACAGTGGAATGAAGCTGACGGTTCCATCCATCGCCGAGGTCAGCGTCAGCGTCTGCTTCTCGAGCAGCGGCGCCTGCGCGCACCGCCCATGCGTCGGACACGGCGGCGACCAGACATAGAGCGCCTCATACACCTCGACCGTCCCGCCCGCCATCACCACGCCGTCCATATCCCGCACGCGCAGCACCACCGCCGCCGGAGCCGCCGTCGCGCTCATGCTCTGGCTCACCCCGCTCACCGCCTCCAGATACGCATACTCCGGCCTCGATCCCAGCGCGGCAAAGTTCACGCAATTCGACGTTCCCTGCACGCAGGCCATCGACGCCATCGTCTGTCCCTCCGCCAGCGGACCGGCCACCAGCGTCGCATTCGCCACGCCGCTTGCGTCCGTCGCGACCGCCGCAGCAGGAGCCACCAGGCCGCTCCCGCCCAGCCACTGCACGGCAACGCCCGTCGCCGGAGCCGCACCCGCGAGCGCCATCGCCTCCACCGGCCAGCTCACCGTTGCGCCCGCCGCCACGTGCAGCGTCGGCGTCAGCGCGGCAATCGTCGGCGCCACTCCGCCATAGAAATGCGCCTGCACATTGTTCCCGTTGTCCAGCGCCGCTGTCACCACTACCAGTGCATTCGAAATCGGCGTCACCGGGAGCGTCGCCAGCCCGTCGCCGGTCGTTGTCACGCTGCAACTCGATCGCCCGCAGCCCAGCTCCGCCGTTGTTCCGCCCACCGTATACGTCACCGTCACGCCGCCAGCCGGCAGCCCGTTCGCGCCATTCACCACCACCGAAAACGGCACCGGAACTCCCAGCGGAACCATATTCTGCGGCGCGCTCACGATTCCCACCACATCATTCGTCCGCGCGTCAAAACTCACCCCGCCCGGAATGATCGCCGCCGCATTCCGCCCCGCCAGGTCATCCACCTCCACATCCTGCGACCCAATCGCCGACGACGCGGCCACCGTCGCCGTGATCTCCGTCGGCGCAATGCTCACCACTGTCGCCGCCACGCCGCCCACCTTCACCGTATCCCCGGCATGAAACCCGAAGCCGCGAATCACCATCGTTCCGCCGCTCGACGGCAGCCGCGTCGGCAACACCGTATCGGCATAGAGCACCCATCCCTGATAGCTGTAATCCGGCCTGCCGTCGCCGCGCTGGTCGGCCACCGCCATCCGCACAATATCGCTCCCGCGGCTCGTCACCTCCAGATACGTCACCCCCGTCGCCGTGTCATTCTGCGACGGAGCAAAGACCGCCGGAGCCGCGCCAATCAGCTCAAATCCATCCCACACCCCAATCGCCGGCATCGCCTTCGCATTCGTCGGCTGCCCGGCCTCATCGAGCGCCTGCGTCACCACGGTAAAGGTCCGGTTCGCGCGCACCGCAAACGTGAACCAGTCCGTCTGCCCCACCGCACCCAGCCTGCTGCTCCACCCTCCCGTGCCCGGCAGCTCATGCGGATTCGCCGCAATCCCAATCGGCGCGCGCGGCGCATAGCCCGTCGGCTCGCCCGCCGAATCCCCGACCACCACATTCACCGGCTGCGCCGCACCCGCCGTCAGCCCGTTCACCGTCAGCGTCGGCATCGTCCCCGAAGGAGCCGGATTGCCAATCCCATACGGCCCCACGGAATTCGTCAGTATATTCAGCGGATTCACCGCCTCAAATCTCACCTCGTAGCTCGCCGCCGTCACCCCCGGCGGCAACGGAATCGCGCTCACGTCAAAGAACCCCTGCTCGGTCGGATCATCGCCGCCAAACCGATCCAGCGCATTGCCCAGCGCATCGTCGTAGCCGGTAATCGCGTTCCCGCGATTGCCCGCAAAATACTCTCCCGAAACCGCCGTCACCGTGTACTGGTACATCGGATTCCCATTGGGATCGAGCGGCCGCACCACCACATTCACGCCCTGCATCCCAAGCCCATTGCGAAACGAGATCGTCCCCTGAATCGAAACCGTATTCGCCGCCGTCACCAGATGCCCCGGATACTCGGCTTCGTTCGCCGCCGTCACCGGATACAACCGGCTGATCGCCGCCTGATCGTCATAGCGCAGCGTCGTCGGGTCGGGAATACACACCCCACCCGAGGCGCCGCAGGCTCCATTGTTCGGCTCCATCACCGGCCAGCCCAGCGTTCCATTTGGCTCGCTCGCCGGATCGCTCAGCGCCGTCTGGTTCACCTGCGCAAAATCCAGCCCCAGAATCCTCCCAAAGGCGCGCTGCAACTGGTAATTCATCATCTCCAGCAGCGGAACAGAGGTCGCGCACAGGCCGTTCAGCACCATCACCCCATGCGCAAACGTCGCCTGCGGATTGAAGTTATCCAGCCACACCAGCACGCCATTCTGCGCGCAGTTGTCCGGCGCGCTCGCTCCCGTGCCCAACAGCGCATCGATCACCGAACCATCCTCGTCAAAGACCACCGCAATCGGCGTTGACGTAGCCTGCGGCGTCACATCCGACGGAGCCGTAAACTGTCCATTCGACGCCAGCACATCCGATCCATTCACATCCTCGGCCAGGCTTCCGGCATCCGTCAGATTCACCGCCGCCGTCGGCACCGCATTCCAGAACGCCGCCGCCGCATCGACCATCCCCACGGCCTGCTGATTGCTGATCGAACTGTTCAGCGGCCCCTGGTCCACAAAATAGTGGATCGGCCCATCCACCCACCGAATCGGCTGCCCCACCACAGCCGGATTAAAGTACGCCACACCCGCCACATACTTCGGCCCACCCGCCCATGCCGACACGGCCAGGCAGCCGGCAAGCAGCACACCCGCGCCCACGCGCCACCGTCGCCACCCACAGCCTGGGCGCATCGCTCCGTTTTGCAGCATCCGTTGGCGCATCGTCAGGACGGTCCAGTCGTGGCCCAGCCACACTCGCCTTCCCTTGCAATTCCGTGCGCATTTGTCGCAGAGAGCGCCTGACCATCCTTACGTTAAAGAAAATCAATATGATAGGTGCAAAAATGGCCCGTGCCGCGCCGGTCTCTCATGAGAACTTTCTCATGAGAGGATTCTTATATCGACCGATGGCCCCGATGCGATCCGTCCGCACCCTGCTCATGGCCGCTTCTGTGCGTGGTTTCGCGTTTGACCGCCCATTCTCCACCACGTATCATCAGTACTTGCGACCCTGCGCCGTCTTTCTGCCCGCGGCAGCGTTCCTGGTCCATTCCGGCGGAGTAGCTCAGATGGTTAGAGCGACGGATTCATAACCCGTAGGTCGGCGGTTCGATCCCGCCCTCCGCCACCAGATTCAAACCGGCTTCAAGTATCCCTTCACCCAGATCACCGCTGTTTCTCCTGCCCTTTTGCTCCCGTCCTTCTTATTTGTCATTCCCGCGGGGAATCTGCTTTTTGCGTCACCCTCAACCACGACATGCCCGCGCCCGGCGGTAGCGGCCACCGTTCCTCGATCTGCCACCGCTGGCGAGCCAAGCTTGCGGCGGCTGCATGCAATGCCATGCGCTACACTCGTTAGCTGCAATGCTTTTTTTCGTCCTGCTGCGCCGAATACTCCTTTCTTCCCTTGTGCTGGCGGCTGCCCTGCCTGCCTGCGCGCAATCCGCCTCGTTGCGCCAGGCCGACGTTGCTTACCGCGCCGGTCTTGCGGCGCTCAGCCGCGGCGATCTCCACGCCGCTCAGTCCAGCTTCGCCGAGGTCGTCCGCCTGGACCCGGCTGCCGAGCAGGGCCACAGCGCGCTCGGAGCAGTGCTCGTCCGTCTCGGCCAGCTTCCTGACGGCATCCGCGAGCTGAACCTCGCCCTGCGCGCCAACCCCAACGACCACTCCGCTCAGGAAAATCTCGCTCTCGCCTACCAGCAGACAGGCAATCCCGCCCGCGCCATTCCCTACTTCCGCGCCGATCTTGCCGCCGCTCGCGTCGCTCGTCGCAGCCTTCCGGACGGCATTCTGGAGTCTTACTCGCGCGCGCTCGCCGCCACCGGGCAGCTCAGCCCGGCTGCGTCGGTCTTCGCTCAACTCGTCCGCGCTCATCCCACAGACGCCCATCTGCAGGATGAACTCGGTACCCTCTACGCTCTTAGCCACAACTGGCCTGCCGCCGAAATTGCCTTTCGTGCCGTAATCGCAAGACAGCCCGACAACGCGCTCGCTCATCTCCATCTCGGCTCGGTGCTGGCCGCGCGCCAGCAACCCGGCGCAGCCGCGGAGTGGCTGGAAGCCGCGCGGCTTGCCCCCGATAACGCGGCCATCCAGCTTCAGGCCGGCTCCGCCTTGGCGCGCGCCGGTGCGGACGCACAGGCTCTGCCGCTGCTCCAGCGCGCGCATACCATGCTGCCGCAATCTGCCCAGGCCACGTTACAGCTTGCGCTCGTCCTCCAGCGTCAAAACCAGCTCGCCGCCGCCATTCCGCTTTTTGAAAGTGCGCTTGCCCAGACTCCCAACGACCCCGACACGCTCGTCAACCTGGGGATGGCCTACACCCAACAGCAGCAGGCGAAGCTCGGCATTCCCTATCTGCGACGCGCCCTTGCCCTGAACCCCAAAAACCCCATGGCGCATCAGAACCTTGCCGCCGCATTCATCCAGCTCAATCAGGTCGATGACGCCGTTGCAGAGATGAAGGCCGCACTCGCGCTTGATCCCCGCTCGCCCCAACTTCACTACAACCTCGGCCTCGCCTACAAGATGCAGGACAACGCAACCGCCGCCATTCCGGAGTTGACCGCGGCGGAAAAGCTCAACCCAGACGCCTGGGAGCCGGCCTACGTCCTCGGCCTGCTCGACCTTCAGGAGGGTCGCTACGCCGAGGCTGAGCCACAACTGGAACACGCCATGAAGGTGCATCCCGACAACGGCGAAGGCTGGTCAATGCTGGGCAGCGTCTACAGCAAACTGGGCAAGCTGCCTCAGGCTCAGGCCGCGCTCGAACGCGCCATTCAGCAGATGCCCGCGCAGTCCGACGCCCACCTGCTGCTGGCCACCGTCTACATGGAAGAGAAGAAACCAGACCTGGCCATCGCCCAGCGTAAACTCGCCGCCAATCTGATGCGCAATCATATGAACGAGCAGCGCGCCGAGGTCGCCACACACTCCGGACAATCCCTGCTTGTCGCCGGCAAGCTTGACGCCGCCGCTGTTGAATTTCACAACGCCATCGGCTTCGATTCCAGCTATGCCGACGCGCATCGCGGACTTGCCACGGTCTATCAGCGGCAGGGCAAGATGACCGAAGCCGCCATTGAAAACTCGCTCGCCGCAAAAGCAAAACTCAATCCTCCTCTCAACTGAGTAACGAGTCTATTCCGCCATACCGAAGGAGCCGCGATGCGCACCATTCAGGGACCAGCCATCTTCCTTGCCCAGTTCGTCCAGGACCATCCGCCCTTCGACACCCTCGACTCGCTTGCCCGCTGGGCCGCTGATCTCGGCTACGTCGCCGTTCAGCTTCCCACCTGGCTGCCTCAACTCTTCGATCTCACGCTCGCCGCCGAAAGCGCCAGCTACTGCGACGATCTTCGCGCTCGGCTCGCCAAGCACAATCTGGTTATCAGCGAGCTATCCACCCACCTGCAAGGCCAGCTCGTCGCCGTCCACCCGGCGTATGACCTGCTCTTTGACGCCTTCGCGCCCGAGGCCGTCCGAGGCCGTCCCGCCGAGCGCCAGCAGTGGGCCGTCGCCCAGCTTCAGCTCGCCGCCCGCGCCAGCCGCAACCTCGGTCTCGCCGCTCACGCCAGCTTCTCCGGCGCGCTTGCCTGGCCCTATCTCTACCCCTGGCCGCAGCGCCCAACCGGCCTAGTCGAAGAGGCCTTCGCCGAGCTTGCTCGCCGCTGGCTGCCCATCCTTCAGGCCTTTGACGAATCCGGCGTCGATCTCTGCTTCGAGCTTCACCCCGGCGAAGACCTTCACGACGGCATCACCTTTGAGCGATTCCTCAGCGCCGTCCACCACCACCCCCGCGCGGCGATTCTCTATGACCCCAGCCACATGCTCCTGCAGCAGATGGACCCGGTCCTTTTCCTCGACCACTACCACTCCCGCGTCCGCGCCTTCCACGTCAAAGACGCCGAGTTCCAGCCCAACGGTCGCAGCGGTGTCTACGGCGGTTACCAGCCCTGGATCGACCGCCCCGGTCGCTTCCGCACACCCGGAGCCGGACAAATTGATTTCAAACGTATCTTCAGCAAACTCGCCCAGTACGACTACCCCGGCTGGGCCGTCCTCGAGTGGGAAGACCCGCTGGAATCCGCCGCCGAAGGCGCGCGCAAAGGTGCAGCCTTCATCCGCGACCACATCGTCCACGTCACCGACCACGCCTTCGACGACTTCGCCGCCGCCAACTCCGACACGGAAGGCAACCGCCGCGTCCTCGGCCTCTGACGCCACATATGAGCAACCATGCCAGGTAGTCGCACGACGACTGTCATGGTTGCAGTTTCCCAATAGGTGTACCCCGTGGGACTAGAACTTCGCGCAGCTTTTCTTCAAGAAAAGCTGCACCTCAGGATGTCTGCTCGGGCATAGTAATCATGGAACCGACCTCGAGCAGGACGCTTGAGCAGCGGCCCCATATCTGTCGCAAATGGATCGAGACTCTTGTCAAACGCGTTCTGCTTCGCGTAATGTGGTTTCGTTCCGCGAGCAACCCCTCGATGCATCTGCGGTATGAGTATGGGGTCAGACTAGCGGACGATACTGCAGCCAAGTTCGATCCGATCCATGCGGGACATTGGTCCAAGCAATATCCCCTCACAACCAACGGTAAAACCTCCAGACAAATGTCTCATACCGACAACTTGATAACCGATTTGCGATAGCGTGTTTCATAAATAACCTTACGATTGCAATAGCCCGTATCATACCCACCCTCCATGAGAGTCTGACGGCTTTCGACCAGGGCGTGGAGGCCTGTAGGAAACATGCTTGAGAAAATAATAACCATGTAACTGTAAACGGGGTTACCCTATGTCTCTCTCGCGCAGAGAATTACTGACGGAAGCTGCCGCCCTGCTCGTAGCACAATGGGCCGGAGCGCACGGTGTAGCCGAGTCAGCTCCTTCCATCAGCGATCGCAAAGTGGTACTGGTAACGTGTGGCGGAATGCGCCGCGAGGATACTTTTGCCAGTTCCGGGTTTGCCAACATCCCCCACCTTACCCAGGACCTTCTGCCTCAGAGCGTCTTTTATCCATTTCTTCGCAACGATGGGGTCACTTCGCATTTCAACACGATATCCAGTGTTCTGAGCGGTAACTGGCAACGTGTCGACGATTGGGGCAAGACGCCCCCACAGAGTCCGACAATCTACGAATACCTGCGCAAGGCTATGGGGTTGGATCGGAATCAGACGTGGTTTATCTCCAGCAATAAAGCTCTCACCAGCCAGATCGGTTCGAGCATCGTCCCTGGCTATGGACCAAACTACGGACCAAATGTAATTTTTCCCAAGCAACTTCTCATCAGCGCAGTAGTGCAGGCAGCGAATCAGGGACGCCCGGTGCAAAGCACCGACCGCTCTGCGGTGCAGTCAGATATCGAGGGCTTTCTCAACAGCGATAACTACGACGGCCTGGGCTGGTCAGTAGGAGGAGAATCCTCTTCGCTCGACAGTTTCACCCTTGGGACGATGCGCCAGGCCATCGAGGATCTCGTGCGCACAAGCGCTCCCGCCACTGGGGATGAGTTCACCTATCTGGTCGCGGCCGAGGTACTGCAGCGTTTTGCTCCATCTATGCTGGCCATCACATTTTCCGACATGGAAGTCGCCCATTTTGGCTCGTACTCTTTGCATCTGAGCGGTATTGCTACCATGGACCGGCTCGTGTATGAATTGTGGAGTCTGCTGCAATCAATGCCCGCGTACCGGGGAAAGACAACCCTGTTCATACTGCCGGAGTTCGGCCGCGATCTCGATGGAGCCAGCACAAATGGATTTTTCAATCATCGCCAGAACGCCGATTCAACGCGCCTGACCTGGATGATGTGTCTTGGCGATGCAATTCGGACAGCGCAGATTATCGAAAGCCCGGTGTTGCAAACAGATATCTGCCCAACTATCGCCAGACTATTTGATCTTGGCAGTCTGGGGTTGCCCGGACATCCCTTGCCGGGGTTGTGTTTATGACAAATTATGCACAGGAGATTCTGATTAGCGATGCGGGGGCGGATGAGAGAGCCACCTACCGCAAGCTCATTCGGCAAATGCCGCTCACACTTCGGCCAGAGTTGAATAGTGAACTCGCAGAATGGGAGACGCTTTTCCCCTTTGAGCGCAGTCGCATCAGAGAATTCATGCGCGGCGTTCAGTCATTTACTCCATCCACGCTTGCGGCTTTAACAGAACCGCTGCGCAAATTAGAACAAACGATGGGCGTGGACAGATGGGATTTTTCGGAAGAGACCAATACACTGGAGAACGCTTCGCTGCTTGCGCGATCGGCCTATTATGTTGAATGGCGCAAGGAGGTCCAGCGTATTTACCTGTCGATTGTAAACGCTGCGCATTCGTCGGAGCCACCGTCGGCTTCGCTATCCCGTATTGTCGTTGTCGTCTTGCCGCAGAATCTGCCCTACGTGCATGCGGGACTATGGGACAAGTGGGGCGGCAAGGGCGTGGAGGTGAGCATTCATGGAGATCCCGGACGCGTTACCGAACTGCTCTTGCGGGGCATGCCCTCTGTTCCGGAATTGCTCAGACAGAAAAACGGTTATGAACCTTCCGATTTATGGCTTATTGACGCAGAACAAACCTTAACGTCCGTCTTCCCAAATCATGTTGATGCCTTTTCTATTAACTGCCCAGAGCTTCAACCTTTGCGCGAACGAGTACTTGAGCGTGTCAATACTATTCCCAAAAATATTGTAGTGAGTGATGCGACCCTTGCTTCCATTCGGAAGACAAACTGGGATGCATGGTGGCCAAACAATCTCGCCGGACAGCCGTCGCTGCGCAGATTTGTTATCGATCTTTACCTAAGTGGCAACGGTGCTCTCGTCTTTTCCAACGCTTTTGTTCAGTGGGCTTCGAGCGAGGCTATTCGCCGCGCTCGCCCGCGCGTTTTGTTCGCTCGCTTCGGCATACGAGCGAAACCTAAGCCTTTTACGAGCATCGCAATCTTTGAAAACCAAAGCCTGGTCAGCACTCTGCCCGATGTTCCGGACCCTCAGGGAAGCGCGGTGGATGCGTCAATCCTCGCCCGATACATTTTTCTGTCCGTTGAAAGGTATCCGGAAAGTCAGCAAACGGCTTTTCTATGTCTCTCTGAATCTGCACGGAGTGCCTATCTTATTTTCCCGAAGGCATACAAGGGTAATACCGCCATTGCAAATGCTGCTCGCCCCGAACAGATCGCCGACTGGATGACAGGCTTTCTTGCAAAGTCATGATCCGGCATGAGCCGAATGCCGGATTTGAGCATTTGACAAGACAAGGGCACAAGCGACGGAAGGAAGTTGTCCGAGGCGGCAGTTGGATGAGCGTCGGCTGCGAGCAGTCAGGATGGTTCCAAGCTGTGTGACCATCGCCACTACGACCGAGCAGTGTGAGTTGGTGGCGCGCACGGTGGGCCCATATATGAAGCGCCGGGGATTTACACTGCCACTACGCAAATTTAGCCACCTATTTGACTGACCCCTGACGACAGACTTACTGGCCTTTGCCAATATCCATCGAAGCCGCCATCGGATTCCGCTCGTCGATATACGCCTCAATCACTTCGTCCAGTACGCCCTTGGCCGCCAGAATAAACTCCACCGCATCGCGCCCCGCGCCATGCCCGCCCTCATGCGGCGTCACCCAATGCGCCGCAGCCTTCACCTGTTCCCGCGCATTCGCCACCGCAATCGCCAGCCCGCACTCGCGCAACACCGGCAGGTCGATCACGTCATCGCCCACAAACGCAATCTCCTCGAGCGTCACCTGCTCCGCGGCCATGATCTCGCGCACCGCCTGCATCTTGTACGACTGGCCCATGTAGAGAAACTCCAGCTTCAGATCGCGCGCACGCAACGCCACGGTCTCGGAAATCCGCTTGGTAATAAACCCGCACTTCATCCCGCCCAGCCGCGCCAGCGAAAACGCCGTCCCGTCATGCGCGTGAAATCCCTTCGCCTCGACCATCGTCGTCGACTGAATCCCGAATCCAGCCTCGCCATCCTGCCGGCTCAGGTGTTCGTGCGTCTCCGCATTCGGCCTCGCCGCAGCCGGAAAAATCCATATCCCGCCGTCCGTCATCACGCCATCCACGTCAAAAAGCACAATCTTAATCCGCCGCGCCCGATCCTCTGCCGTCATCGCTGTCATGGTCTGATTGTAGCTTTGCCCGCGCAAAACTTCCTCGCCCGCCGCCGTTGGATTCTCCGCCATTCTGCGCGACAATCGGAGTATGCCGGACCGCGAAACCACTCCCGCAGCATCCGACTGGTCCTCCACGCCGCGCGAAGGCGAGTTCTACTTCGACGGCCCGTACATGGTCTTCACCGCTGCCTATCACCTCCGTCGCGGCTCCTGCTGCCAGTCCGGCTGCCGCCACTGCCCATGGGAGTTCCAGCGCGCCAGCCAGCCGTCCGAATCTCCCTGAGCCAGCTTCAAAGAAGACCCGCCGTAATTCTCCTTGATCGCTGCACTTTCTATCCGTAAACTGTATTCTGATTGCAACCATCATTCCGACGCGCTCTTTCACTCCCACTCCCAGGAACTTCCGCTTGCGCCTTTCGCTCTTCATCACCTGCTACAACGACGCGCTCTTCCCGCAGACCGGCAAAGCCGTCGTGCGCGTGCTGGAGCGGCTCGGCCACACGGTCGAGTTCCGTCCCGCGCAAACCTGCTGCGGACAGATGCACTGGAATACCGGCTATCTCCGCGAATCCCTGCCCATCCTGTGCCACTTCGTCCGCGTCTTCGCCGACGCGGAGACCATCGTCGTCCCGTCGTCCTCCTGCGTCGCCATGATGCGCGACCACTACCCCAAAGCCGCACAGATGGACAACGATCCCGCGCTCGCCCGCGAAGTGGAACTGCTGCTCCCGCGCGTCTTCGAGTTTTCCGAACTGCTCGTCCGCCGGCTTGGCATCGAAGACGTTGGCGCGCGCTTCACCCACAAGGTCGCCTACCACCCCAGTTGCCACTCCGCGCGCAGCCTCCATCTCGACGAAATCCCTCTGCGCCTGCTGCGCCGCGTGCGCGGCCTCGATCTCGTTCCCCTCGCAAACTCCCAGGAGTGCTGCGGCTTCGGCGGAACCTTCGCCATCAAAAACGCCGATGTCTCCTCGGCCATGCTCGCCGACAAGGTCCGCTGCGTCCTCAACAGCGGCGCTGAAGTCCTCACCGCCGTCGATAACAGTTGCCTCATGCACATCCACGGCTCGCTCCATCGCCAGCGCACCTTCGTCCGCGTCGCTCACCTGGCGGAAATCCTTGCCACCGGCGAAACGTCTTCCGAATCCGCAGCCGAACGAGCGCTCGCCGCCGATCAGCACTTCACGCTTTCCTCCTCGGAGTTCCCGCAATGACGCGCGAAACCCAGCCCAGCCAGCAAAACCAACACTGGAATCGCCGCGATTTTCCCGAAGCCGCGCGCCAGGCGCTCGCCGCGCAGCCCGCCGCCGATGCGCCCTTCGAGCACTCGCAGACGCGTCGCAACGTCCGCCACGCAACCGACGTCATTCAGGCCAAGCGCAACGCCGTCACCGCCGAGCTGCCCGACTGGCAGGCCCTGCGCCGCGCCGGAGCCGCCATCCGCGCCCACACGCTCGAACACCTCGACCACTACCTGCTCGAATTTGAAGCCAACTGCACCCGTCGCGGCGGCCGCGTCCACTGGGCCGCAGACGAGGCCGAAGCCCGCCGTCTCGTGCTTGAAATCCTCGCTCCGCACGCCCCGCGCGAGGTCATCAAAATCAAAACCATGACCTCGGAGGAAATCCACCTCAACGCCTGCCTCGAAGAACACGGCATCCACCCCATCGAAACCGACCTCGCCGAACTCATCGTCCAGCTCGGAGGCGACCGCCCATCCCACTTCGTCGCGCCCGCGCTCCACATCAGCCGTGGCCAGGTCCGCGACCTCTTCGCACGCGCCATGCGCCAGCCCGACCTCACCGACTCGCCCGACGATCTCGTCGCCGCCGCGCGCAGCTATCTCCGCCAGAAATTCCTGACCACCCCCGTCGCCATCTCCGGCGCAAACTTCCTCCTCGCCGACACCGGCGGCGTCTGCATCGTCGAGTCCGAAGGCAACGGACGCATGTGCCTCACCCTGCCCGACGTGCTCATCTCCATCGTCGGCATCGAAAAAGTTCTCCCGCGTTTCCAGGACCTCGAAGTCTTCCTGCAAACTCTCCCGCGCTCGGCCACTGGCGAACGCATGAACCCCTACAACTCCATCTGGTCCGGCACGCCCACCGGCGACGGCCCGCGCGAGTTCCACGTCATCCTGCTCGACAACGGCCGCTCGCCCATCCTGGCTGACGAAGAATCCCGCCAGACCCTCCGCTGCATCCGCTGCGCCGCCTGCCTCAACGCCTGTCCCGTCTATCACCAGACCGGCGGCCACGCTTACGAATCCGTCTACGCCGGCCCCATCGGAGCCATCCTCACGCCCCAGCTCCACTCCATGCACGCGGCCCAGTCTCTGCCCTACGCCTCCTCGCTCTGCGGAGCCTGCTACGAAGTCTGTCCCGTCGAAATCAACATCCCCGAAGTCCTCATCCACCTCCGCAGCCAGGTCGTCCAGCAGCAGCAATCCACCCTCACCGGCTCGCTCGGCCTCTGGAATCTCGCCATGCAATCCGCCGCCTTCCTCATGCGCGACAGCCACCGTCTTCCCGCCGCCGTCCATCTCGCCCAGCGCCTCCAATCCCCGCTCGTCTCCCGCAACGGCTTCATCGAGTGGCTGCCCGGCCCGCTCAGCGGCTGGACCAAAACCCGCGACCTGCCCGCTCTGCCCGCCGAATCCTTCCGCGACTGGTGGCAACGCACCCACGCGCAGAAATCCGCTCCGGAGCCGAACCCCAAACCCAACCCGGAATCCGCGTCATGACCAGCCCCGAATCCAGCTCCCGCCAGCTCATCCTCGCCCGCATCGCCGCCGCGCTCGGCCGCGACGCCGCCGCCGCAGCATCCGTCGCGCCCGCCGACTACGCCGCGCTCCCGCGCGACTACCACGCCGCCACAGCCGACCAGCCCGCACAGCGCATCCAGCGTTTCCTCGACCGCCTCCATGAATACAACGCGGAATGCACGCGCGTCGGCTCCGCATCCGAGATCGCACCAGCCATCGCCGCCACGCTCACCGCGCGCAGCCAATCCCCCCACGCCGAGGTCCCACTCGCCTCTGCCGCGCTCGCCGTCGCCTCCGGCATTCCCCCCGCATGGCTTCCCGCCGGCTTTGATTTCCCGCTCGCCGACCCGCTCACCCTCGCCGAACTCGACCGCCAGCCCGGCATCCTCACCACCTGCACGGTCGCCATCGCCGAAACCGGCTCGCTCGTCCTGCAATCCGCTCCGAGCCAGGGCCTGCGCCGTCACACGCTGGTCCCCGACTTCCACCTCTGCGTCGTCTTCGAGTCGCAGCTCGTCTCCACTGTCCCGGAGGCCTTCGCGCGGCTCGACCCCGATCTGCCCACCACCTTCATCTCCGGCCCATCCGCGACTGCCGATATCGAGATGACCCGCATCAAGGGCGTCCACGGCCCACGCTCGCTCTACGTCCTGCTCGTCGCCGACTGACTCAAACCAAACGCGCGCCCAACACCGTCTCTACGTCAGCCGCTCCACCGCCGCCAGCGCCCCGCGCAGCTCCGCCAATCCCTTCAGCCGTCCCACAGCCGGATACCCCGGCACGCACTCCCGGTCGAGGTCCGTCAGAATCTTCAACCCATGATCCGCGCGAAACGGAATCGGCCTCTCGTCGCCTGCCGTGCGTCGTCGCCGTTCCTCGCCCACCAGAATCCGCAGCAGCTCCACGATATCCACATCCCCCTCCAGATGCGGAGCCTCGTGAAAATTCCTCGGATTCTCTTCCCGCCGCGTCGCCCTCAGATGTACAAACCACACCCGCTCGGCAAACTCACGCAGCATCGCCGGAAGATCGTTATCCGCCCGCACCCCCAGCGAACCCGAGCAGAACGTCACCCCATTCGCACTCTGCGGCGTCGCCGCCATCAGCGCCCGCACATCCTCCGCCGTGCTGCATATCCTCGGCAGCCCCAGCAGCGAGCGCGGAGGATCATCCGGGTGTATGCACAGCCGCACGCCCACTTCCTCAGCCACCGGCGCCACCGCCCGCAGAAACTCCCTCACATTCTCCTGAAATCCATCCCGCCCCAGCTCCTGATACACCGCAATCGACTCCCGCACGTACTCCAGCGTATACACACCCTTTGACCCCGGCAGCCCGGCCAGCACAATCCCCATCAGCCGCTCGCGATCCCCCTCCGTCATCGCCCGGAACCGCTCTTCCGCCGCCGCGCGCGTCTCCGCGTCCCAGTCCGCCTCCGCACCCTCGCGCCGCAGCACAAACAGATCAAACGCCGCCATCGCCGTCTCATCCAGCCGCATCGTCACCGACCCGTCCTCCAGCACCCAGCCCAGGTCCGTACGCAGCCAGTCCAGCACCGGCATCGCGTTGTAACAAACCACTCCGATCCCGGCCTGCGCCAGCCTCCGCAGCGTCGTCCCGTAAGCCTCCACATGCGCGCGCCAATCCCCCGCGCGCCGCTTGATCGCCTCGCTCACGTTCACGCTCTCCACCACGCTCCACGCGAGGCCCGCGGCCTCAATCGCGCGCCTGCGCTCCTCAATCGCCTCCACCGGCCACACCTCGCCCGGCGCAAACTCATGCAGCGCGCTCACAATCCCGCGCGCGCCCGCCTGCCGCGCCTCGCTCAGCGAAACCGGATCCTGCGGTCCAAACCATCGCCACGTCGCCAGCATTCCACCGTCCTCAGACCTGTCGTTCGTTCACAGCGAAACGCCGCGTTTCCACGGAATGAAATCCTCCTGCCGCAGCCGCTCCGCGCACGTCTCCCGCCGTCCGCTCGCCACCTCGATCACCTCAGCCAGAATCCGCTCGCCCATCTCCTCCACCGTCGCCTCGCCGCGCAGAATCGCGCTCGTATCCACGTCGATAATGTCCGGCATGTGCTCGGCCAGCCGCGCATTCGTCGCCAGCTTCATCACCGGCGCAATCGGATTGCCCGTCGGCGTTCCCAGTCCCGTCGTAAACAGCACCACCGTCGCGCCTGCGCCCACCTGCCCCGTCACCGCCTCCACATCGTTGCCCGGCGTACACAGCAGTGTCAGCCCGTCGCGTCTCAGATACTCCGGATAATCCAGCACATCCGCCACCGGAGCCGTCCCGCCCTTGCGCGCCGCCCCCGCTGACTTCATCGCATCCGTCACCAGCCCGTCGCGAATATTGCCCGGCGAAGGATTCATCTCAAACCCTGAGTGCACCGCCCGTGCCCGCGCCTCATACGCCCGCATCAGCCCCGCAAAACGCTCCGCCGTCTCCGCCGTCTCGCAGCGGTCAATCAGCTCCTGCTCCACTCCGCACAGCTCCGGAAACTCCGACAGCACCGTCCGTCCGCCCAGCTCCACCACCATGTCCGACAGATGCCCAATCGCCGGATTCGCCGAAATCCCGCTGAACCCATCCGAACCGCCGCACTTCAGCCCCACCGCCAGCGCGCTCAGCGGAGCCGGCTCACGCCGCGCCTCGTTCGCCTTCACCAGCGCCGCAAACGTTTCGGCAATCGCCCGCTCCATCAGCGCCTGCTCCGTGCCCACCTCCTGCTGCGTAAACACCAGCACAGGCTTCGTCCGCTCGCCGCGCTTTTCCAGCTCCTCGCGCAACATCTCCGGCTGCGCATTCTGGCATCCGAGGCTCAGCACCGTCGCTCCCGCCACATTCGGATGGTGAATATAGCCCGCCAGCAGCCCGCACAGCGCACGCGCATCCTCCCGCGTCCCGCCACACCCGCCCTGATGCGTCAGAAACCGTATCCCGTCCAGATTCTCAAAGACGCGATTCTCCAATCCGCGCCGCGAACTCGCCGCGCCCGTCTCGCTTCCGTCGCCGCCTCGCTTGCCGCCCCGCCACTCCGCCACCAGCCCGCTCACCTGCGCCCGATGCTGCTTCGTCCGCGCATACCCCAGCTCCTCTTCCAACGCCTCGCGCAGCGCCTCCACATTCCGGTTCTCGCAGAAGACCAGCGGAATCACCAGCCAGTAATTCCGCGTTCCCACCTGCCCATCCGCGCGGCGGTAGCCGTCAAACGTCGCTCCGCGCCACCGCTCCACATCCGGCTTCGTCCACGCATACGATCCCTGCCTGCCCGGCGAAAACCCCGCCGACTCATGCGCCAGATTTGCCGTCGTCACCAGCCCGCCCGCCGCAATCTCCACCCGTGCACGCCCCACCAGCACCCCATACATCGTCACCGCCGCACCCGCTTCGATCCGCTCCAGCGTGATTTTGTGTTTCGCCGGTATCGACTCCAGCGCTTGCACCATGCGACCATTCACGGCCACTTCCGCGCCTGCTTCGATCCACTCCAAAGCCACGGCCACATTGTCGCGCCCGTCCAGTTGCAATACTTTTGATTGGTTTTTCATTCGGCTCTTCGAGGACTCCGCTTTCGATGCGCATAACTGAAACGCATCGCTTCCGGAAGCATCCTCATCCTACCAGAAGACTTCGCGATGGCGAGGTCATACAGACACTGGCTTCGCGCTCTGCGGATGCCGCAAAAGCTGCTGCCATCGCGGGCAGCGCCGACGCAATCGCTGCTGTGTTTTCGCGGTTGTCATCCATGCTCAGGGTCAAGACGAACTCAGGTTGCCAGCCGTCGCAGCGACTGTGCGTGAGGCAATCCTCGGCTCCGGCGCGCGGCAGCTCATGCCCCTATCTCATATCCCTGCTCGCGAAACATTCGCGCGCACGCCCGGACCACTTCAGGATCCAGCTTGCCGTTGGCTGCCAACATCTCCACCTCTTGCAGTGCGGCTTCGACGCCAAGCGCTTTGCGATACGGCCGCTCGCAGGCCATGGACTCCACAATATCAGCCACCGTCAGAATCCGCGCTCCTGGCAGGATCGCATCGCCCTTCAAACCACGGGGATAACCCGATCCATCCAGCTTCTCGTGGTGCTGCCGCGCCATCTCCGCCACCGGCCACGAAAATGGTATGTCTTTGAGAATCTGGTATCCCACTTCTGAATGCCCCTTCACCAGCGCATACTCCTCCGGCGTCAGCTTTCCCGGCTTGTTCAAAATTTCCTGCGACACGGCCAGCTTCCCGATGTCATGCACCATAGCCGCCATCTGCAGGCCTCGGAGCTCGTCCTCGCTCCACCCCATCTCACGCCCAATGTCACAGGCAAGCCATGACACCCGCCTCTGGTGCCCGGCTGTGAAGGGATCTCCCGCTTCCACTGCGCTGGCAATCGCTCCCACCGCAGCCGTCAGCGTCTCCACAACACGGTGCTGTGCCTCTTCGCGCGCCAGTCGCTCCTTCTCCACCAGTTCCCGCTGCCGTAGCTTGTCCAGCCCAACGCCGATCTCCTGCGCCAGATGCTCAAACGCCTCATAGACAACTGGCTCGAAGACATTTGGACGAGAAGAATAGATTCCCAGTATCCCGTCCTTGCTCGACCCAATCGAAAATGGCACCGTCAGAGTGCTGCAAATCCCATGCCGCAGCGCACGCTCCCGCCATGGCCCGTAATGCGAATCCGTCGCCACGTCGGAGACAATCAGCATCTGCTGTGTTCGATAGACTTGGCCTGCAGGACCATTGCCCGATTCCTTCCCCGCTGCCGCGCTGATCTCAATCCCATCCATGTACGCGATCGCCGGACCAGCTTTGGCCTGAATCTCCACCCTGTACTCCGGCGCAGAACCCACTATCGCCACCGCCGCCAGCACAAACGGCGAATCCTGCGTGATCGCCTCGCAAATCTGCTGCAACAGCGTCTCGGAGGAATCCGCTCTTACCAGCGTCATCGCTACTGCAGCGTAGATATGCAGAGCCCAGCGCTTGGACGCCAGCCGATGCTCCATATCCTCTTCCCGCGCGGAGTTCCTCACCTCCATCACGAGCATTTGCCGCCCCTGCCAGAGGAATGGCGCGGAAAGCTCCATCACGACAGGAATCTTGCTCCCCTCCACACGCAGCAGCAGACTTCTCAGTTGACCCCCGTGGCCCTGATTCGCCGCGCAATTCAGTTCGATGTCCACGCGGCCGACCTGCGGAAGAATCTCCGTGAGCGGCTTTCCATGCAGTCCCTGCTCGCCGTGCCCGGACATCTGCTCCAGCAGAGCGTTCGCCTCGACAATCCGCAGCCCACCCTGCGCCTCAAACTCCACCACGCAGGCAGCCGTCGGCAGATGATTCCACCGCTCCCGGAACCAATCCTCCATCATCGCGTCGCCGTAGGGCATCGGGGTTTCACTCCTTCGAACTTCCAGTGCTTCCCGTTACTCCAAAATAGTACGCGCACAAACACGAAACTTATTTTTTTTTAATCATCCGCTCAAAACAGGAAGCCAGCTTAGTACACAAACATAGAAGAGTCAAAACAAATTGCAATTCTCTTTGTCTCACTAAGCCGCCGCGCACAGACTCCGCGTGAAAGTTGAATCCACGCCGTACTTCTGGTAACCTCATCTTCAAATGGTCAGAGTTGCCAACAACTTCTCCTGTTGTCGCCCGTCGATGTGTCCTGACGGGTGCTGCCTCTTTCTCTGATCCTTTCCGATTTATCCCCAGAGCAGACACCCGAGCGAATCCGCCCGAGTGTATTTTTGCATCGACCCTCCGGCTGATCCCTACGCTCCCCCACCAGCCCGAGGTTCACAATGAACGCCGTCTCCACACTCCCTGAAACTGCCCCAAAGCTCAGCCATCTCCGCCAGCTCGAAGCCGAAAGCATCCACATCCTCCGCGAAGTCGCCAGCGAGTTCGAGCGGCCCGTCATGCTCTACTCCATCGGCAAGGACTCGGCCGTCATGCTGCGTCTCGCTCAGAAGGCCTTTTACCCCGCTCCCATCCCGTTTCCGCTCCTCCACATCGACACCGGATTCAAATTCCGCGAGATGCTCGACTTCCGCGACCGCATGGCCCGCCAGGTGGGTGCCGAACTCCTCGTCTGGCGCAACGAACCGGCCATCGCCGCCGGCACCAACCCCATCGCCCTCGACACCAAGCGCTGCTGTGGCCTGCTCAAAACCCAGGCCCTGCTCGACGGCCTCCGCCACTACAACTTCGACGCCGCCTTCGGTGGCGCGCGACGCGACGAAGAGAAATCCCGCGCCAAGGAGCGCATCTACTCCTTCCGCGACAGCGCCGGCCAGTGGGACCCCAAAAACCAGCGCCCCGAACTCTGGAACCTCTACAACGCGCGCATCCACCCGGGCGAATCCATCCGCGTCTTCCCGCTCTCCAACTGGACCGAGATGGACGTCTGGCAGTACATCCACCTCGAAAACATCCCCGTCGTCGATCTCTACTTCGCCCGCGAGCGGCCCATGTACGTCCGCGGCGACGCGCTCCTGCCCACCGAGCAGTCCTTCATGGCCCTGCCCGGCGAAAAGCCGCAAATGGTCCGCTGCCGCCTGCGTTCGCTCGGTTGCAGCCCCTGCACCGGAGCCATCCGCTCCGACGCCGCAACCATTCCCGACATCATCGCCGAGTTGATTTCATTCCGTTCCTCCGAGCGCGCCAACCGCGTCATCGACCACGACCAGGAAGGCTCCATGGAGCTGAAAAAACGCGAAGGATATTTCTGAACATCATGACCACACCCCTCATCGAATCCCCATTCTCCCTCGACGACTTCATGGCCGCCGAGCAGCAGAAAGACCTGCTCCGCTTCTCCACCGCCGGCAGCGTCGATGACGGCAAATCCACCCTCATCGGTCGCCTGCTCTACGACACGCGCTCCGTCTACGAAGACCAGGTCCGCTCCATCGAAGGCAAAGGCACCACCGCGCCCGGCCAGCTCGACTTCGCCCTGCTCACCGACGGCCTCCGCGCCGAGCGCGAGCAGGGCATCACCATCGATGTCGCCTATCGCTACTTCTCCACCTCGCGCCGGAAATTCATCATCGCCGACACCCCCGGCCACGAGCAGTACACCCGCAACATGGCCACCGGCTCCTCCACCGCCGACGCGACCATCGTCCTCATCGACGCCCGCAAAGGCGTACTGCCCCAGTCCCGCCGCCACGCCTACATCGCCAGTCTCCTCGGCGTCCGCCATCTCCTCGTCGCCGTCAACAAAATGGACCTCGTCGACTACAGCCGCGAGCGTTTCCTCGCCATCCAGTCCGACTTCACCACCCTGCTCGACCAGATCGCCGCCGACACCGGCAACCCCGTCCAGCCCCATTTCCTGCCCGTCAGCGCCCTGCTCGGCGACAACGTCGTCCACCGCTCCGCGTCCATGCCCTGGTACACCGGCCCATCCCTCATCGAACTGCTGGAATCGCTCCCCGCATCGCGCCATGACGCCGCCGCGCCCCTGCGCTTCGCCGTCCAGCGCGTCCTGCGTCCGGACGCCAGCTTCCGCGGCTTCGCCGGCCAGGTCGCCTCCGGCTCCATACGCCCCGGCGACTCCATCACCGCACTGCCCTCCGGACGCACCGCCCGCGTCGCTCGCATCGCCACCTTCGACGGCGATCTCGACCGCGCCCACGCTCCGCTTTCCGTCACCCTCGTGCTCGACCGCGAAATCGACATCAGCCGCGGCGACCTGCTCGTCTCCACCAGCTCACCGGCCACCATCACCACCGACCTCGAAGCCTCGCTCGTCTGGATGGACGCCCACGATCTCGTCCCCGGACGCCGCTACCTGCTCAAGCACGCAAGCCACATCGTCCCCGCCACCGTCACCGCGCTCGACCACCGCGTCCTGCTCGAAGAGGACGCCCATCACCAGACCCTCGACCACATCCCCGCCGCCACGCTCTCGCTCAACCAGATCGGCGTCGCCTCCCTGCGCCTGCTGCGCCCCATCGCCGTCGACCGCTACCGCGACCACCGCCTGACCGGCTCCTTCATCCTCATCGACCCGGCCACCAACTCCACCGTCGCCGCCGGCATCGTCCGCTCCGCCCAACCCATCCCGGCCTCGCTCGCCGCTCACCTCGCCACCAGCCACTCCGGTCCCGTCTCCCCGCGCGAACGCTTCCTGCGCTGGGGCCATCGCGGAGCCATCCTCTCGCTCACCGGACCCACCTCCATCGCCGACCGCGTCGAGCGCGCGCTCTTTCACGATGGCCGCGTCACCCTCCGCCTCAACGCCAGCCAGGAAAGCTCCGGCTCACTCGCCGCCCACGCCGCCAGCGCCGGACTGCTCGTCCTGCTCCACGCCGAAACCGACAGCGACTCGCTCACCGTCGCCGTCGCCAACCACTCCCTCACCGTCGCCGAGGAAGACTCCCTCACTCGCCGCCTCGAAACCCTCCTCGCCGACGCCGGCCTGCTCCACCAGCCCGGCCTCAACGAATACGAAATCTGACCCCGGCAAACATCTGCCCACCGCCCGCTCCCGGAGAACCACTCGCATGACGACCGAAAAACCCGCCAGCCCTTCGACCATCCCCGCCGAAATCCCCGCCGATCTCGGCTCGGGACTGGCCTCGCGCCTGGAGCGCGTCCGCGCCACGCTCCGCCACCATCTCACCCCGTCGCCGGAAGGCGTCTGCCTCACCTGCAGCTTCCAGGCCGAGGACGTTCTGCTCGCGCGCCTCGCTCTCGACCTCGCGCCCAACCTGCCCATCCTCTTTCTCGACACCGGCTACCACTTCGCCGAAACCCTCGCCTACCGCGACCAGCTCGCCCGCGACTGGCGGATGAACCTCATCAACCTGCTTCCGGCCCAATCCGTCGCCGACCAGGAGCGCCAGCACGGCCTGCTCCACCAGTCCGCGCCCGACCAGTGCTGCAAACTCCGCAAAGTCGAGCCGCTCTTCGCCGCGCTCGCCGGTTACAAAACCTGGTTCACTGGCCTGCGCCGCGAACAGGCCCGCAGCCGCACCGCGCTCGAAGAATCCGCCGATTTCGCCCTGCCCGGCGGCCAGACTATCCTCAAGCTCGCCCCGCTCGCCCACTGGTCCACGCGCGACATCTGGTACGCCTGCGAAATGCTCGCGATTCCCCTGCTGCCGCTCTACGCCCAGGGCTACACCAGCATCGGCTGCCAGCCCTGCACCACACTCCCGCTCGACCCCAACGATCCCCGCTCCGGGCGCTGGGCCGGGCGAAAGGTCGAGTGCGGCATCCACATCGAAGCCGCACCCAACCCGTCAGCACCCGAACCCGGCCGCGCAGCCTGACCAATCGCGCCGCCTGACCAATCGCGCGGCCTGATTCGCCGCGCCAAACCCGTCGCACTCACCCGGACCCACTCCCATGCCCGCTCTGCTCGGCTTCCTCATCGCGCTCTCCATCGCCCTCACCGGCGTCGGCGCCGGCACGCTCTCCGTGCCGCTGCTCATGCTCGTCGTCGGCGTTCCGGCTACGGAAGCCGTCGCCCTCGGACTCACCTTTTCCACCGCCGTCAAGCTCCTGCTGGCCCCGGCTCAGATCGCGCGCGGCCATGTCTCCTGGCCCGTCCTGCGCACGCTTCTCACCGGCGCGCTTCCCGGCGTCCTGCTTGGCTCGCTGCTGCTCCATCAGCTCGCCGACTCGCTCAGCCTGCTCAACGCCGCCCTCGGACTGCTCCTCATCGCCACCGCCGCCAGCCAGATCCTCTTCCACTTCCGCCCGTCGCACCCCGCCGAAAGCCACCAGCCCGCCGCAGACGACGAAATCGCCCACGCCTCAGCCGCTCACCTCGCCGCGACCAGTCCGCATCGCCGCCCCTGGCTGCTCGCCGCGCTCATGCTTCCTGTCGGAGCCGAAGTTGGCTTCTCGTCTGCCGGCGCCGGAGCGCTCGGCTCCGCAGCCCTGCTCGCCTTCACCACGCTCGTCCCGGCTCAGGTCGTCGGCACCGACATCCTCTTCGGAGCCATTCTCTCGCTCGCCGGCTCGCTCCTTCACGGCCTGCCGCTCGCTCTGCGCTCGCCGCTGCTTCCGCCCATGCTCCTGGGCGGAGTCGTCGGCTCCATCACCGGCCTGCTGCTGGCCACCCGCCTGCCGCGCCGCCCGCTGCGCCTCGCCCTCTGGCTCGTCCTGCTCACCCTCGGAGGCCAGCTCCTTCACTCCAGCCTGCGCTCGGCAAATCTCGTGCGTCCGCACCGACCAAACTACGCGAGCCGCACCCGCAGCGCCACCGCATAATCCGCCTGCGGACGATACTCCGTCGGCAGCGTCACATGCAGCCCATCCGCCTGCTGCGTCCAGCTCACCGCCCGTCCCGTACCCAGCATCTCCACCGCGCCGATCTTTCCCGGCGCAGCAGCAGCCGCCGTGCCCAGCCCGGCAATCACAAACTCGCCCTTCGGCCAGCCCAGCGCCATCGCATAGACCGTCCGCCCATCCTTGCTCCGCGTGAAGCGAATGTCCTGGGCATTCAGCTTCCGTATGCTGTCCCCCTGAAACGATCCCGCCTTGATCATATTCGGCCCTTCGCCAAACACCTTCCACGGCCGCGTCGCATAGATTGCCTCTCCATTGGCCTCCATCCACGCGGTAATCCCGTCCACCACAGCCTTTTCCTTCCGATCAATCGTCCCATCTGGCTTTCCCGGCACATTCAGCACAAACGTCCCGTTCTTGCTCACCGTATCAATCATCCAGTGAATCACCGCATCCGGCGGCAGATACCCTCCATACTCGCCCGCCTGGTCATACAAACTCCGCCGATAATGCCACTCCCCGATGCACGTCTCCGACTGCCACGGATACTCCCGGATCCCATCCGTCAGCCCGCGCTCAATATCCACCACCACCGACTTCGCGTGCTCATCCGGAACATTCTTGATGGTCAGAACCCCCTGCACGCTGCCATTCCGCTTCAGGCTCTGGTTGTAGTAGTACGCACCCACATTCATCCCCGCCCACCCCAGAGGAAACAGAGCATTATCAAAATACAGCAGGTCCGGCTCATGCTGGTCGATCAAATCCCGCGTCCGGTCATAGAAATTCTTCGCAAAGCTGGCCGCTGGCAGCGCATTCTCCGGATGCTTGACCCCATAGAGCCGCTGCGGGTCCAGACCCTCCCACCACTGCCCCTTGCCATCGGCCGCCGTCATCCTTCCGTCATAGGGAACCCCAGCATAAGGCCCCGTCTTGTCCGCTCCATGCGACGGCTGAAACCACCACCAGTTCCGCGCCTGATGCACCGTCACCCCAAACCTTAGCCCCTGCGCACGCGCCGTCTGGGCCCAGGTCCCCACCACATTCCGCCGCGGCCCGTAGCTCACCGCATTCCACGGCTGATGCTTCGAGTCCCAGCAATCAAACCCGTCATGATGGTTCGCAATGCACAGAAAGAACTTCGCCCCCGCGCGCTTGTAGCGCTCCATCAGCTCTTCCGGCTCCCAGTTCCGCAGCGTCCACTGCGCGCACAGGTCCTTGTACCCGAACTTCGACGGATGCCCATAATTCTCCAGGTGAAACTTGTACTGCCGCGAGCCTTCGACATACATATTCCGCGCATACCAGTCGCCGTCCTCCGGCACACACTGCGGCGACCAGTGCGCCCACATCCCAAACTTCGCATCCCGATACCACTCCGGCGCCTCATACTCCATCAGAGACTCCCACGTCGGCTGGAACGGACCCTCCCCGCTCAGCCCCGCCACCGGAGCAATCATCGGCACCCCATCCCACGATCCGCCCTCGACCGGCAGCTTCGGATTGTCGCCCCACCCCGTCGGCTTCCAGTCCGTCTCATCCAGCTTCTCGCGCGCCAGCTCGGCCTTCACCAGCGCAAAAAACTCCCGCTCCATCTCCGGCGTCGCGCAATAGGCCGCATAATCCACCTTCAGGCTGTTCATCGCCCGCTCAATCGCCGCCTGCGTCTCCTCCGCAGTCGCCCGCGCAAACCCACCCACCGGAGCCAGTTCCAGCGCTACCACCGCCGCCACCATCCGGCAAAAATCCCGCCTGTCCATCCCGCCCGTCGCCTGTCCGCTCATCGTTCCCGCTCCTCGCTCAAACTCCGCGCCATCCAGACGGCACACTCCAGCGTCCGCGCCGCGTGCGCCCACTATATTCACCCCCGTCCACCCGTGTCAACGATTCAGTAAACGGTATTATTGACAGCCCCATAACCGCGAAAAAAACGAAGCCGACCCGTCTCCGGGTCGGCTTCGCGGCTTCTCGATTCGCTGCGATCAAAAAATGATCTTCATCGCCAACTGTGTGTTATACGGCTCGCCGGATCCGATACCCGGCGCGCCATAGGAGGTTCCAATCGTGGTTACGCTGGCCCCAAACAGACCACCGTAGCCCATGTTGCTGAGCGGTTGCGCCAAGTTCACCCGGTTGAAGACGTTGAACATCTCCACACGGAACTGCGCGCTCACGCGTTCCTTGTACAAAGGAACATTCTTAAGCAGCGACAGATCCACATCCTCAAAGCCCGGTCCGTAGATCTCGTCGCGGCTCATGTTGCCATAGGTTCCAAGACCCGGCACCACAAAGCTGCTCTGGTTCAGGTACTGCGCAAACGAGTACTGCTGCACCGAGTGGTTGCTCGTGATCGGTGCTCCAGTAATCGTCGCGCGATCCTGGAACTCCGTCGTGCCGCTGTTGTCCGCTCCTGTGACCACGTTGATCGGCTCGCCACCTTGAAATTTGAAGATGCCGTTCACCTCCCAGCCATGCGTCAGATACTGCGGTCCACGGTGAGAGCCGGGAATCGCGTAGTTCAGATACGCCGAGAAGTGGTTCCGGATATCCTGGCTTGCATTGCCCCGGTCCCCGTTCAGATTGAACGAGTTTTGCGGAGCCGTGTAGAAGCCGCTGGCGTTGTCGATGTTATGGCTCCAGGAATAAGCAAATTGGCTTGTCAGTCCATGCCACAGGCTGCTCTGCAGCGTCACCTGCAGCGCATTGAAGCTCGCAGCAGATGTCGAGTCGATCTGGTTCACGATGCCGATATTGGGAAACTTGCTGAAATACGGACGGGAGGCCTGTTGCGCACTGAACGTGTTTCCGTTCACCGTCACCGGACCGTACGTCGTACCGTTCACCGTCGTCGGCGTAGTCACCTGATCCAACTGGATTCCCGGAACCAATGCCGACTGGTTCGCGTCTACCAGCACCAGGTTATGACGGCTCACCGACCCCACATAACCCACCGTCAACTGCCACGCCGAGCCCAGGCTCTGCTCCACGTTCAGCCCGAACAGCTCCGCATAGGGCGTCTTGAAGTTTCGCGTAACCGAGTAGACCGACGCCACATTACTTCCCGTGGGCGTACCCAGCGCCGGCGTGAAGATCGGCGTCGACTGGTCATACTGCCACACCGGAGCCAGAGGATTCGGCGAAGGCAGAACGATCGAATAGTTTGGTTCACTTCCTGCAGGGTTGTTATTCACGCCGTTCGCGCCACCGTTCGACACGCCCAGGTTGCCATAGAAAGCCTGACCCGCCGGCTGATCAAAGTAGATGCCGTAGTTCGCGCGAATCACCGTTTTGTTCGTCAACTGATACGCCAGGCCCAGGCGCGGCGAGAAGTCCAGCTTGTTGCTGTTGTAGGGGTAGGTTGGCGCATTGCCTCCCGTGCCCGCCACCAGCAGTCCACCGTTGTTCGGGTCAAAGATCGAGCTGTTCGCAGGATTGGTGTAGAACGGCTGCTGATAGTCGTAACGCAATCCGAGGTTCACGTTCAGCTTCGATGTCGCCTGCCATGCGTCCTGTACGTAGAGCGAGCCGGTATGGGTGTAGATGAAGCGCTCCTGAATGCCCAGAATCATGCTCGGATGATTCGCATAACCGGCCATGAAGTCAGCCAGATTCTGCACGTTTGGATCGGTGACCGTCGTATCCGCCGACCACGGCCCGAGCACGCCGCCCGTGCCGAAGCCGAAGGCGCCACGACCACCAAAGTTGTAGTAGAGGTCGATATACGCGCGACGATAATCCACGCCTGCGCGAATCTGGTGCTTGCCCACCGTCCAAGTCAGAATGTCGCTCAGCTGGCCCATAATGTCGTTGCGGCCCGAGGTTGGCGTCACACCAATTGAGTCAAATCCGTTGATCTGAATCAGTGGCGCGCCGGTAATCGCCGCACCCGTATTCAGTCCCACAAGCGGCAGCAGTTGCTGTGTGTGCACCGCATCGGCAAAGCCCTGTGTAAAGAAGTTCGCTCCGGCCGTCACCTCGTTCGTCAGATTCGGGCGCAGGATGTAGTTCCAGGTCAAGTTGAAGTTCTCGTTATGCGACGGCACTTCCTGGAAGTAGTTCGGCAACAGCGATCCGGCAGGCGCATCCGCATACCCTTGCCCCCAGTACCAGATCGCCGAGAGATGATTCTTCTCGTTGAAGTTCTGGTCCAAGTGAACAACCAGGTTGTGGCTGTAGCCATTCTCCGGTGCATTGCTGGAGTAGTTGCCCGGCGCCGCTGCAAGACCGGCAATCAGATTTGGCTCCCAAAGCTGGCTCAGAATATTTTCTGATACCTGGCTCGGCATCACGTTGTATTTCTTCAACTCAGCCAGCGCCAGAGTCTGATAGGCCGGGGAAGGTTCCGTTGTGGTGTTTGACAAACCAATCAGGAACTTCTGCTCCTCATACGTCAGGAAGAAAAATGTCTTGTCCTTGATAATTGGCCCGCCCAGCGAACCACCATAGTTCTGGTTGCGCAGCGGCAGTTCATGCGCTGCCGGATTCGCAAAAGGCGAAACCACAGCCAGCGCCTCGTTGCGGTTGTAGTAGTACCCATCGCCGTGAAACTCGTTCGTTCCCGACTTGGTGGAAATATTCAGGTTCCCGCCCGGGCTGCGGCCCGATTCGCTGTTCCCCGTCGTCTGCAGCGAATACTCGTCCAGCGCCTCCACCGGATACACCACGCCCGCAATTCCGCTGATGCTACCCTGATTCACCGCGTTCACGTTCAGGTACAGATCGTTGTTGTCCGTGCCGTCAATCGTGTAGTTAAGCTGGTTGTTGCGCATGCCGTTCACAGAGCCAGAGTTGTTATATCCGGCAAACGCCACCGAGCTCCCCATCAATTGCGTAAAGTCGCGTCCGTTCAGTGGTACATCCTGCAGCGATTTTCCTTCGATCGCCGTCGTCTGCACCTCGCTCGTCGTGTCCAGTGAAAGCGCATTGGCTGCCACCTCCACGGTTGTGGCCGCCTGGGCAACGCTCAGCTTGATCGGTAGCGTGTATACCCTACCGGTCAGCACCTGCACACCGTTTACTTGCTTGATATCAAAGCCCTGTGCTTCGGCCTTCACGGTATACGTACCCTGCGGAAGATCGTTGAACGAAAACTCGCCTGCCGCCGAAGAAACCGTCTGCAGCACCGTAGCGGTCGCCACCTCTGTGGCCGTTACCTTTGCCCCTGCCACCGCCGCTCCGGTCGCGTCCGTGACCGTGCCGTTGATGCCGCCGCGATATACCTGCGCAAAGGCAGGAGCAGCTACCAGCAACACAACCGCCAGAAGAATTGCCAAATACCGATTCCACACACGAGGAACACTTACTGCGCGCATTCATCCTCCTCAATAATTCATAGAGCAGCCGTTGGCGGCAACAGGAAATCTCTGCAATGTATACAGCCGACGACGGAGTTGATAGAAAGTGAAACCCTACCCTGAGGATGCACGGAGCACATCACAGGAACGACGAGAAAGTTCCAAGAATCAGAGAACCGTGATACAGATGTTCTTCGGTAAGCAGCATGAATTAGGACTGCCCCGGTCGCCCAGCAGCGATAGCAAAACGTACATCAGAGGATCGAGAACTACAGGGGGAAATACTGATTAAATTTATACAATTGTAACGAATGTTTGCTTCCCGTCAACAGAATTCTTTCATAACTCCGCACAGCCATCGTTCAATGATCGCGCGAAAAGGACTTCGGTTTTCCCGCAATCCTGTTGAGAACATCCCGCTTGCGGGCCGCTACGCAAAGACTTCCAACCTGTGCGATGAGGCTCGCTGCTCCCACGATGCGAGAACGGAGGCCGTTCGGAAGAACACTTCGAAACCGGAAGTTGAGATCAGGAATCATCGCGGAGAAACATCGCCCAGCCAGGACCGCCCAGACAACCCGCAGCATCTTCCGCAGCCTTCCCCGTTCGCCACATCGACTCGATACATTTTCGTCCTTGCGTCCGTGCGGCGGGTTGCGTCTGGACGTGGCGCGCGTCTAAATCTCGGCGCACATCGCAGGGCCACGCTCACAGGCTTACAATTCACGGAGTAGTCATTCAGGACGGAGCACGGATGAGAATACTTGTTGTCGAAGACGACACAACCAATCGGGAGTTTCTGCGACGGTCGCTGGAGGAAAACAGCTATCATCCCGTACTTGCCGACAGTGCCGCGCAAGCCGAGCTGGCCATTCAGAGCGTAGAGATCGATGGTGCCATCATCGATCTGATGCTGCCCGATGGCGATGGCCTCTCGCTCATCCAGCGATTGAAAGCCGGTGGACTCAATGCGCCGGTGCTGATTCTCTCCGCCAAGCGCTCTGTCGATGAACGCGTCCTGGGACTCGAAACCGGCGGCGACGATTACCTGACCAAGCCCTATGCCATCACCGAACTGCTGGCGCGGCTGCGCAATCTGATGCGCCGCACCGAAACGCAACCACCCGAGACGAAGACCGTGCTCCAAGTGAAAGACCTGAAGATGGACCTGCTGCGGCGTGAAGCGACGCGTGGCGACCAGGTGCTCGACCTGACCACCCGCGAGTTCGCGCTGCTGGAGTTCCTCTGCCGCAACGCCGGGCGCATGGTCACGCGCTCCATGATCCTCGATCAGGTCTGGGGCATGCGCATTGAGCCAGAAACCAACGTCGTCGATGTACACATCTATCGACTGCGGAATAAGATGGAGCGGCGCGGCGAACGCCCTCTGCTACGCACCATTCGTGGTATGGGCTATGTTCTCAACGACAACTAAAACCGGCGTGACCGCGGCCTGGCGCATCTCACTCGGCAGCACCATTGTCTTTGCGCTCGGCACCACCATCGCTTTTCTGCTGCTTCATCACTATGTCGCGCAGGAGATTCAGCGGCGCAGCGATGCCTGGCTGACCGGTGAAGTCAGCGTGCTCACCGACGTGGCGGAAAAGACGCCGCGCGGCGCCCTTTACGACCGCATCGTGGACGAGATCGCCGAGCTGGCCACCAAGGAAGTGCCCGTAGGCCGCGGGCCAGTGGGCGACCCCACGCGCGCCGTCTTTTTTCTGGAAACCGATGCCGACAACACGCTCAAGCTCTGGGTTGGTCCCGGCGACGGCGACATCTTTCTGCGCGCCATTCAACACAGTCATTTCACGCCAGAGGCTCCGGTCAATCTGCCCATCGCGCAATTTCCGGTCCCCTATCGCGTCGTCCAGTATCTGGCCGACGATGGCAGCCGCATCTATCTCGGCATGTCGGAGCGCAATGATCGTCAGGTGCTTGGGCGCCTTCGCACCTGGTTTCTGGTCATCTTTATCGCTATCGTTCTGCTTGGATTTGCCATTACCTTTGTCTCTTCGCGGCGGCTGCTTCGTCGCGTGCAGGGCATCACGGAAACCGCAGCCGCCATCGACGAGGACAATCTGCAAAGCCGCGTTCCCGCCAACTCAGGCAACGACGAAGTGGCGCAGCTTGCCGCCACCATGAATCGGATGCTCGATCGCATCGCACGCGCCGTCAGCCAGCTGCACACCATGAGCGACTCGCTCGCACACGATCTGCGCAGTCCGCTCACCGCCGTCCGCGGCAAGCTGGAGACGGCGCTCATGGCCGACAATCAAGAACAAAGCGAGGAGAATGTCGCCTCCGCAATCGAAGAACTTGATCGACTGTCCAACCTGCTCACCACCTCGCTTGATGTTGCCGAGGCCAAGGCCGGCGCGCTGCGTATGCACCGCACGCGCTTCAGCCTCAATGCGCTGATCCAGTCGATGACCGAGCTGTACGAGCCAAGCCTGATGGAGCATCGCATCACTCTCCACATCGAAGAGGATTCCGAGATATTTCTCGACGCCGATGCCGGACTCTTTCATCGCATGTTGGCCAATCTGCTCGACAATGCCATTCGTCATCTGCCGCCCGATACAACGATCTGGATCGCCCTGCAACAGGATCAAGACCACGTGCGCCTCCGGATTCGCGATAACGGACCCGGATATCCGCCTGAAGTTCAATCGCGCCTCTTTGAAAAACACGCCAAAGGCGCCGCATCGCAAGGACACGGACTTGGACTGGCCTTTGTCCATGCCGTGGTCACCGCTCACGGCGGAGAAGTGGTCGGATGCAACCGCGAAACCGGAGGAACACAACTGACTCTCCAGCTTCCCACTCGCGCCACACGGACAGCCGACTCCTATTCCCTGGCCGGATAACGCCGGTCGATCAGCACGCGCGTACCGTCTTGCGAGACAACGCGCCGCTCCATCCCGACAAGCGGCAACTTTGTTGCGCACTTCGGGTCAAACACAAGTTGGAGGTGAGTTGTGATGAGAACTCGATGGATTGCAGTTGCACTGGTTGGAATTGGGTTGTCCGCATGGGCACAGAACCCGCAGAATGGTGATATCGCTCGCGTCGGCACCATCAATTACATCGAAGGAACGGCCTATCTTCAGGGCAAACTGCTCAAGCAGTCCGATGTCGGCAACGCCGTGCTGAAAACGGGGCAGATGCTGACCACCGGCGATGGCCGTGCGGAAGTTCTTCTCACTCCGGGCGTCTTCCTGCGCACCGACGACAACAGCGCGATTCGCATGGTTTCGCCACGCCTGCTGCAAACTCAGGTTGCACTCGTGCAGGGCAAAGTCGCCGTCGAAGTCGACGAGATTCACCCGGAAAACGACCTTGAAATCCTCGTCGGCGGCGTGCGCACCCAGATGCTCAACACCGGCTACTACGAGTTCGATGCCGCGCACCCTCAGGCGATGGTGTTCAAGGGCAAAGCCGCCGTCAACCTGGGCGACGATAAATACAACCTGATCAAGGCACATCATGAACTGGCTCTCACCGGCAGCATGACCTCCAAGCCCAAGGACTTCAACCCCACCGCGGCCCAGGACGATCTCTATCACTGGAGCACCCTGCGCTCGCAGTATCTGGCCGAAGCCAACAACGAACTCGCCCAGGAATATGGCGATATGCCCGGCTTTGAGCCTGGATGGTTCTGGGATCCCTACGGCTACGACTTCACCTACATTGGCATGGGACCGCTCTGGAGTCCGTTTGGCTTTGGCTTCTTCCCACCTTGGTATGGCGGTTTCTATGGCGGCTTTTACGGCGGCGGCTTCTATGGCCGGGGTGGATATTACGGTGGCCGTGGTCGCTTCGGCGGAGTGGGCCGTCCGGGCTTTGGTGGCGGCGGTGTCCACGTCGGCGGCGGCATGCACGGCGGTGGCGGTGGTGGTGGAGCGCACCGCTGAAGCAATCCTCTGCACCCCGTCATACCCCTCTTCCCCACGCGTCGCAACCCTGGCGACCTACCTCACCGCCATCCGGGCTGGACTCGCGCACTGGACTCGCGCACGGCTGAGAAGCGATCCCTGTTTCCATCGCTTCTCCGCAGAAGATGCGATTTAAGATAGTCGTGTGAACACTCTGCCACAGACCCTCCCCCCGTTTGCACTGGAACCCCGGTTTGTCGCCCGAGTCTGGGGCACGCATGATCTCCGTGACTGGTATCCGGATCTGGCCATCGGCGAGGCCATCGGCGAAGCCTGGCTCAGCGGCGACGAATGTCCTGCGCACAGCGGTCCGCTTGCCGGTCAGCCGCTTCGCCACATCTTTGCAGAGCACGCTCCGCTGATGATGGGCGATGTTTCCGGCTCTGCCGATTCCCCGCTGCTCATCAAGATCCTCTTTGCTCAGGAAAAACTCAGCGTCCAGGTGCATCCCGACGACGCCATGGCCCAGCGCAAAGGCTTTCCGCGCGGCAAAACCGAGTGCTGGTACGCGCTCAAGGCCGCGCCCGACGCGCAGGTCGCCTGCGGGCTGAAGCCCGGTGCCTCGCTCGCTGCCATCGAAGCCAGCCTGCACGACCACACGCTGGAGAACTGGCTCGACGTGCTGCCCGTCTCCACCGGCGACATGATCTTCGTCGATGCCGGAACGGTGCACGCCATCTGGCCCGGCTCCGTGCTGCTGGAGACGCAGCAGAACTGCGATCTCACCTATCGCCTCTACGACTACGGCAGGCCGCGACCGCTTCACATTCAGGAGTCGCTCGAAGCCCTGCGCCTGCACACTCAGGCCGGCAAGATTCCGCCTGTCATCGAGCACGATCGCACGCTTCTGCTGGACAGCAAATATTTCCGCATCGAGCAGCATACGCTGCATGGAAGCCTCACACACACACAGCTTGGCAGCGCCGGTGACTCGCCCGCTTTAAGCTATCTCTTCGTCGGCGCGCATCCAGTCTCCGTCCAGACTGCGGACCAGCAGACCATTCCATGGCCCGCCAACTCACTGCTCGCCGTTCCCGCCCGTTGTCAGGACTTTCAACTCACCAGCGTCGAGCCGGCGAAGCTGATTCGCATCGTGGCCCGGCAGCCAGCCGCACACTGACTTCGCCGGAAACTGGCGCGCTGCGCAGGCAACACCCAAGCAGCAGGAGGATATCCGAAGATGAAGGCGGAATCGGGAACAGTCTATCTTGTCGGCGCCGGCCCAGGCGATCCTGACCTGCTGACCGTGGCCGCATCCGCGCTTCTTCAGCAGGCGCAGGTCGTGCTGCACGATGACCTGGTGAACCCCGCCATTCTCGCCCTCGCACGCGCCGAGGCAGAGGTGGTGAACGTTGGCAAGCGCTGCGGAGCCAAGAAAATCACCCAGCAGCAGATCAACCAGCTCATGGTGCAGTATGCGCGCGCCGGAAGCAGCGTCCTCCGACTCAAAAGCGGCGATCCGCTGGTCTTTGGCCGCGCAGGTGAAGAGATTCGCGCGCTCGTTGCAGCCCGTGTGCCCTTTCGCATTCTGCCCGGCATCAGCGCCGTCTTTGCCGCTGCCGCATCCGCGGGATTTTCTCTCACGGACCGTGGCGGCGCGTCCCGTCTGATTCTCGAGTCCGGCCATCATGCCACCGATCGCGCCGACAAAGGCCCTCATCAGGCCACCACGCTCGCCCGCTACATGCCCGGCGCGGATTATCCTCACACGCAGCGGCAACTGCTCGATGCAGGATGGCCGCCTGCCACGCCCATCGTTCTCGTCTCCTGCGCCGGACAGTCCGGCCAGCAGATTTGCCGAACCACCCTGGCTGCGCTGGCCGAGAGTGCGCCGCTGCCGCCGCCCACCATCCTGCTGATCGGTCAATCCGCCGCGCACGCAGCCGCCCCTGCAAACGCCACGTAACGCGCAGGACGCATCCTCCCCGAGGAGAGTATTCATGGAAATGTTCCCCATCTTTCTCAAGCTCCAGCAGCGCCCCTGCCTCGTCGTCGGCGCCGGCACCATCGCCGCTCCCAAGATCGACAGTCTTCTGCGCGCCGGAGCCATCGTCACCGTCGTCGCGCCGGAGGCATCCGCAGAACTGGCCGAGTCCGCTGCCCAGCAGCACTTCCGCTGGATCGCGCGAGAGTTTGAAACCGCCGACCTCGACGGCGTTTTTCTCGTCATCACGGCCACGGATCGTCAGCCCATCAACCATCGCGTTGCCGAAGAGGCCCGCGCGCGTAACATCCTCTGCAACTCGGTCGATGATCCACCCGATTGCGATTTTTTCTACCCTTCCGTCGTGCGTCGCAACGATCTCCAGATCGCCATCTCCACCGCAGGCAAAAGTCCCGCTCTGGCGCAGCGTCTGCGCGCGGAGATCGACGCGCTGCTCGATGAAGATGCCGGAACCTGGCTGGACTCACTGGGCGAGACGCGCCTGCATATCCTCAGCCGATTTCCTGCTTCCGAAGAGCGCAAGCAAGCGCTGCACCTGCTGGCGCAGCGTGAAACCTGCGAACCGCAGAACTGCCCGGTACACACTTTACTGCAACAGATCGCACCCCTGGCGCAGTCTTCGCCGTCATCCCATCCGCCTCAGTAAAGATTGCTTGCCACCTGCTCGGCAGCCACTTCCAGCGGCGTGGGCAGCGTCGGCTCGTTCTTCCACTCGGGCGCAACTGCGCGCACGCTCTCCGGCGGCAGATTCACTCCCTCCAGACGGAACCAGCGCTCGCGCACTCGTCCCGTCACGGTGAAGATGTGCGCGTGTGAGTTTTCACACGCCTCGGCCTGGTTGCCGATGCCGCTCAACGGCTTTCCGTGGCCTTTGCATGGCGGTTGCGCAGCCATCGAAACGGTCAGCCTCAGCTGCGGTGACGCGGCCTTCCCCGGCTTCAACTCCGTCGGCACAAAGACGCAGCTTCCGCTGCCATCCTCCGCACTTTGCACCTGTGCCACTGCGGAAACCTCCAGCAGATGCGATGCGGTGCCCAGCGCCAGCCACGGACAGGCTGCCGCCGTCGGGGCTGTTTGCGTTGGTGCTGCATTGCCGTCGCGCGCCGCAGCCAGTGGCAGCGCCATCAGCGCAAGCGCAACAGTCAGCGCGCGCTTCAACTTCTGCTCCCCGTCGACGAACGCGCCGGTGTCAGCGCCTCCGACCGCAGAATCGTTCCACCCTCCTGCAACACGTACAGGCGATTCACGTCCAGATCGCGGAAGTGATCGACCTGCCCGCTCAACCAGCGCACCTGCACCTGCGTCACCTTCGTCGCCTGGTCCAGCCCAAAGTGCAGCCGCGGATCGTTCTGCGAAAAGTAGCTTCCGCCGCTGCGCAGCTCATCCATCTGCACCAGCGGGCGCTCGGCTTTGGGATCGGTCTGCGCCGTCACGATCACCTTGCTGCCAATGCCCGAGCGGTTCGTCTTCGTTCCCACCAGGCCAATCTTGATCCAGTTGCGTCGGAGCGTCGAATCGCAGCGCAGCAGTTGCGGACGCCAGTTGATGCAGTTCACCACCACATCCACCACTCCGTCGTTGTTGTAGTCGCCAAAGGCGCAGCCACGCGCCGGCGCATTCTCCAGAATCCCCGGACCACCCTGATTCGTCACCTCTTCAAAACGTCCGTTCCGCAGATTGCGATAGAGATACTTGTGCTCGGCATAGCGAAGATCCGATTTCGTCAGATCCACTTCTGGATAGACATGCCCATTGGACATCAGAATGTCCGGCCAGCCGTCGTTGTCCATGTCAAAAAATCCCACGCCCCAGCCCAGCAAACGCGTATTCACCCCCAGCCCGCCGGGATAGGTGCGATCTTCAAAATTGGCATCGCCCAGGTTGGTATACAGCGAGTCCGTGTCTCCGGCAAAGTTGGTCTTCACCACGTCAAAGCTGCCGTCGCGGTTATAGTCTCCAATCGAGACGCCCATGCCCGCCTGTGGTTTGGCCTCTGCCGACAGCGCCGCGCCAGACTCGACAGCAATATCGCGAAACGTCCCGTCCTTCTGGTTTTGATAGAGCGTCGCAGGTGCCGAATCGTTGGCCACATAGATATCCGGCCATCCATCGCCATCCAGATCGGACGCCGCCACGCTCAGCCCATAGGTGCCAATCGCCGTCCATATCCCGGCCTTCTCGCTCACATCGGTAAACCTTCCCTTGCCGTCGTTATGGTAGAGAATGTTTTTCCCGCCCGGCAGCCCCGGCGGTCCACACGCCACCAGAACCCCCTTGTATGTGCATGGCCCATCCTGCGGCAGCGGAGCCGTCTTCAGGTCCAGGTCCACGTAGTTCGCCACAAACAGATCGAGATGACCATCCTTGTCATAATCGACAAAGGTGCAGCCCGTATTCCAGCGAATCTTCGGCCCGGGTTGAATCAGCCCAGCCTCTTCGGTCACGTCGGTAAACTTGCCATCGCCATGATTGCGATAGAGCGCGTTCTGACCATAGTAGGTCACAAACAGATCGTCCAGACCGTCGTTGTCATAGTCGCCCACGCAGCACGCCTGGCCCCATCCCGTCTTCAGCTCCAGCCCGGAGCCAGCCGAAACATCCGTGAACGTGCCGTCGCGGTTGTTCTTGAAGAGCCGACAATGCGGCTCCTGTCCTTTGGGAAATCCTTCCAGCCGCCATCCGTTCACGAAGAAAAGATCAATCCAGCCATCGTGATCGTAGTCGTAAAACGCCACGCCGCAGCCGGTCGTCTCCAGCAGATATTTGTTGTGCAGCTCGCCGCCATAGATCGTCTTCGCATTCAGCCCGGACTGCACCGCAACATCCACAAAGCTGACGCCGAGCGGTGTGCCTTCGATGGGTGACTTCGGCCCCGGCGGCGGTGGTGCAGCAGCCGCATCATAGCTGCGCTCCTGCGGACCGATCTTGATCGGACCCGCGCCAGCACCCGTGCTTTGCCCCGCTCCGGCAGGATTCTGCGGCATCGCAACTGCCAGAATATCCTCCAGCGAAAGCACCAGCGCCGTGCGGCTGAGCGACTTCAGAAAACGGCGACGATCCAACGGTTTCAACATGCAATGCTCCGTATCCTTATGGGTTCTGGCCACCCGATGCAGGCGGCGAACAACTCTGCGCCGCATGAAGAGCCGTCGGCATCGACAGCGCTCCGGCTGCATGAACGTGCCAGGGATCGCTTTCGATCGAAATCTCCGGATGCTTCCGCAGATAATCCAGCGAATAGGTGGGCGCGCCGGGATCAATGCGCTTGATCGTATACTCGTCCGCCTCGTGCCGCGCCAGGTTCTTATGCCCGGTGCGACGATAGAGAATCGACAGATTGTAGTGCGCCGCCAGATCATCCGGATCGATCGCCTGCAAGGCGCGAAACTGGGCAATCGCATCTGCCGGCCGATGCTGCTGATAGTAGGAGATGCCCAGCTCACGCCGCGCGTCGCGACTCTGCGGATACTGCGCCACCACCGCCTGCAGATCCGCAACCTCCCGCTGCGTGTGGCGCTGCCGACGCTCCACCAACGCCAGATAATAGAGCGCCCGCGCGTCGTTGGCGTGCAGGCTGAGCGCCTTTTCGAGCGGCATCCGCGCCTTGTCATAGCGCTCCCAGTCGATGTAGGTCAGGCCCAGATTCACCCATCCGTCCTTGTAGTCGGGCCGCAGCGCGAGCACCCGCTGAAAGGCAAACTCCGCCTGCGGATACTGAAGCTGGTCCAGCAGCGCAATGCCCAGATTGTTCCACCGCATCCACTCCGGGTTGGCAGTCTGATTTTCCATGGCATCGGGTGCAGCAGGCCGGTTTTCACCCACCTCGACCGTGCGCGTCTCACCCGCCAGCACCACCACCGGATACGCCGGATGATCCTTGCCCAGCACATGGTTCAGATACGACTGGCGCAGATGGCGATAATCGACGCGCGCCGTCATTCGCAGCGCGCCTGTCAGTCCTGCCGGAATCAGAAACCGATAGCGCACCAGCGCGGAGCTGCCCGACTGGATTGTGTTGTCATAGGCGTTGGAGTGAATCGCCCAGACCTTGTGGTTGTCCACAAACTCGCCCGTCACATCCACAGGCCGATTGGTAAAGCTGTGCGCGCCCCGCTCGAGCGACCCATCCGGACGCAGATAGCCACTGTGAAACAACGTCTGCCCTCGGCTATCGGTCACCGTAAACTCCACCCACGCCTGATAGAGATCGCGCACCTCGGGAATCAGCGAATGGCCAATGCCCGTGCTTTGAATCACCACCCAAGCATCGACAACGCGACCGGGCGGAAGCATGAAAGACCGCGTGCCCAGCGGTGCAATCAGGTGCATCGCGTCTTCTGATTCATCCTCGCTGCTGGACTGCGCAGCGACCGCGCCGCTTTTTCCGCCGCTCATGGCGCCGGAATCAAAATCCGCCTCATGAATCCGCAATCCCAGAATGTCCACATTCAGATAATTTCTGCTGCGCAGAAACGCGATCGTCTTCTGTAGCTGCGCGTCATCGTCATAGTAAAACGGCACAGCCGTGTTGCCCGCTGTCCATCGATGCGAGGCGAAGCTTCCATCCTTTGCGCCTGGCTCGTGCGCATCCGCCGCCGCGCGCGCCATGTGGCAGTTCTGGCAGCTTTTCTCCTCCGCCGTGTAAAAGGTGAGTGGATTCTGGTGTGAGAACTTCGACTGCTGCCACTCATCAAACGCGCTGAAGGCCCGCAGCCACTTGTAGTCGTTCAGCATGGGCGGCAGGCTCGCCTTGTGGCAGGCTGCGCAGTACTCCGCCTGATGATAGAGCGGCTGCATCACGGCTTTGGAGTGACGATCCAGATGCGCCAGAATCTGCGCATCCGGCACAATGCCGGGAATCCGCCGCCCCTGCTCATCGACCATCACCGCAGGCACCGCCAGCACAAAGCTGCCGTTGCCCTCGCGCGAAGAGACGGCCTGAATCGAGTGGCAGACCATGCACGTCACCCCGTCCCGCTCAAACGGCCGATCCATCGTCGCCACGGGATTCAGCGATCCGCCCAGCACTCCGACGGGATCGTGGCAACTGTCGCAGTGCCGCGCATACTCCGGTCCTTTGGTGTGCAGCAAAATGTTGACGCTGCCTCGATAAAACGGGTCGCGGAAGGCATTGGAATGCAGCGACTGTCGCCACTGGCGATAAGCCTGCTGATGGCAGTGTCCGCAGTAGGCCGCGCTGGGAAACTCGCCGGGTGGAAGAAACTGGTTCCCCTCCACGGTCGCATTGCCTGGCAGAGCAATCTGCCCCTTGCCAAAGGGAAAACTGTACGTCGAGCGAATTTTCTGATCGTAGGCGCTGCGAGCGGCAGAAGTTGCTGCGCTGGAGGTGGCGTAGGCCGCTGCATTCGGTTGGCCCACACTCCAGCCACTGCGTTGCAGCCCCATGCTGACAACCAGTACCAGCAGTATCGCGAAACCCCGGTTTGCAGGACGGCTCATCCAAATCACCCACGCCACTCACCTGGGCTACGTTCCGGAGCCTGCAAGCCTGTTGACAAGCAGTGCTCACTCAAACGCAGCCATAGCTTTGCGGTACGCGGCAGCACAATCATCCTATCGAAGCGTGAATGCATCTGACAATGCGGCACGCCGCCGCGTCAGTTTCTGACGGCAAACATCCGCATCGCCGCGGCAAACTCTTCCGGCCGCTCCACACAGCCCAGATGCGCCACCGGAAGCTCCGCGTACTCCGCTCCGGGAATCTGCTCGGCCAGCGCCTGGCTCTCCGACGCAGAAGAAACCGGATCGCTGGAGCCAGCAATGACCAGCGTGCGTACGCGAATCCTGCTCGCGGAACTCCGAAAATCCGCATCGCGCACCGCCGCGCAACAGGCCACGTAACCTTCCGGGTTACAACGCTCCAGCATCGCTCGAATCTCTGCCACCGGCTGCGGATGAGCCGTGCGAAACTCCGCCGTAAACCAGCGCTCCAGCGTGCCCGCAACCACCGGAGCCAGACCCTGCTCCCGCACCAGCGCAATGCGCGCATTCCAGGCCGCGGCTTCGCCAAACTTCATCGCCGTATTGGCCAGGAACAGGTGTTCGATCCGCGGCGCAGCGTGAATGCCCAGCCACTGCCCAACCAGCCCGCCCAGCGAGACGCCGCCAAAGGAAAACGTGCCGATCTCCAGCCGCTCGGCCAGTTGCAACACATCCCGGCCCAGCGCTTCCACGCTCAGCGGCCCATCCGGCTGCGCAGACTCCCCATGCCCGCGCAGATCCAAGCGCAGAATGCGCCACCGCTGACGAAGAGTCGGCAGCAGCGCATCCCACATCGCACGCGTCACGCCCAGCGAATGCGCCAGCACCAGCACAGGCAGAGATGCATTCTCGTCCAGCTCATACGCCAGTGTCGTCTCAGGCAGATGCACTTCCGGCATGACCGTTTTCCCGCTCACCTCTAGCCGTCCGGATTTCCCGTCCGGCGTTCAGCCTTTGAATCCGACCTTGTTGTGGCTGCCATCACAGTACGGCTTGCTGGCCGAAGCGCCGCAGCGGCAAAGCGCAGTCTGGGTCTGGTTGGCGATCGTCTGCTTCTGCGCGTTCTGCACGGTCAACGGACCCGCCGCGATGAGCGGACCATCGGGAACCATCGTCACATGCAGCGGACCGGCGGGCGCAGGCGCTTCGATGGTAGCCGCAGGCTGTGCTTCGCCCGCATCGACGAACCCCGACGTGCGGTGCGTGCCGTCGCAGAAGGGCTTTTTGGCGGAAGCGCCGCAGCGGCAGAACGACGCCTTCGGCTGGCTCAGCTTCTGCCCATCGAGCGTCTCAATGTGCAGATCGCCGGTGGTGATAAATGGGCCATTCGGCGCGGTGAATCCAACATTGGATGCAACTTCGTGTGTTTCGCTCATGAGTCATCTCCCATGCTCAGTGTAACGCGGTGGCGGCGCACAAAAAAGGCGGCGGCACAGAGTCCGCCGCCGCCTGGAGATAACCAATGCCCTTAAGCTACCGCGCCGATCAACGATTTTCATGACCCTTTGGAACGAGGCTCGTCTGCACCGTTGGATGGGGCCGTAAACCGGAGCAACGCGTCGCCGCAGCACCGCTGATCGATGCCAGACGATGCGCGTCCCGGCTTCGCTCGCTTCGATTCCATTTGCTTCCACCGGGGAACGCATGATCGACTGCTGTGGATGCCCGCAGAGCCGAAAACGTGTCGCCGAACAAGCCGGGCGCCTGGCTGGCCTGGTTCATGGCTCCGCGGCGGTTGGCGCTTCCGGCCTGGCTTTTGGCCCTGCCTCTGGCTGATCGCGCTCAGCACAGCCTGTGGCGCATTGCAACCCGGCACTCCGCTCGGCAATCTGGGCTGGCAAAACTGGACCATCGAAAACGGCCTGCCGCAGAACACGATCACCGATCTGTATCAGTCGCCCGAGGGCTTTCTGTGGGCTGGAACCGAGCTTGGCCTGGCGCGTTTCGACGGCAGCAGCTTCCTGCTGCTCAATCACGCCACCACCGCGCAGTTTCCCGATGCGGAGATTCACGCTTTGCTTGCCTTTCCGCCGTCGGAGCACAACAGCGCCATGCGTGGCCTGTGGATCGGCACCAGCGACGGCGTGGTGCTGTGGCGCGATGGCCGCGCCCGACGCTTCAGCACCCAGCAAGGGCTGCCCAGCGCGCAGATTCGCGGCCTGGCCAGCACGGCGGATGGAACACTCTGGGCATGGACCGACGGTGGCCTGGCCAGCACGCGTGACGGCGAAAGCTTCCAGCGATCTTCACCGCCCGGCGCAGCAGAGAGCATCACCTCCATGCTGGCGCAGTCAGCCGGCGACGCGCTGTGGGTCGCAACCACCAAAGCTCTGTGGCGCTGGCAAAACGGTGCCGAGCAAAGCGGGGTCTGGCAGCGCATCCTGACCTCCACCACGCCGCCCGTGCTGGCGCATGCAGAAAGCACGGACGGCACCGACGACACGATTCTGGTGAGCACAGCCCATGCTCTGCTTCGCATTGCCCGGAACCAGATCAGCACTGTCGCCGCTGGCCCGGCGCTGCCCCGCGACGGCGCGCAACGCCTGGCGCCGCTGGCCGACGGCACCGTCGCCGTTGTCGGCTCCGATGAGCTGGTCCTGCTCAACGGCAGCGCTCGCGTGCTGGCGCGGTATCGCTGCGGCGCAGAGCTGCCGGGCACGCGCATTGCAACGCTTTTTGCAGATCGCTCCGGCGCGCTTTGGATCGGCACCAACCACGGGCTGGCGCGCTGGTTTCGCGGCAATCTGGATCGTATGCCCGCTTCCAACCTGATTGCCAGCGAGGCCATTCGCAGCATTCTGGAGGATCGCGAAGGCTCGCTGTGGCTGGGCACAGAGACGGGCGGACTCTATATTCTGCGGGATGCTCGATTTCACTTTCTGGATGAAAGCAACGGGCTGAGCGCTGCCGACACCACGGCCATTGTGGAGGCCGCAGACCACTCGCTTTGGGTGGGCACGCGCGAGTCCGGACTGAATCATATTCCGGCGCTGATGCCGGAGTTGCAGCCCGGCACACAGGCAGACCACAGTCTGGAGCACAGCCACGTCCTGACCACAGCCAACGGCCTGCCCAGCAACGTCATTCTGGCTCTGGCCACGGCGCACGACGGATCAGTCTGGGTTGGCACGCCGGACGGGCTGAGCCATCTGCGCGGCCACACGCTCACGACCATTACGGCAGCAGACAATCTGCCAGATGACTTCATCCGCTCGCTCTACGTCAGCCACTCTCAGATGCTTTGGATCGGCACACGCCACGGACTTTCCTGTCTGGACCCCTCGGAACGCAATGATCCCATCCAGACCTGGATCACCGTGAACGGCCTGGGCAGCGATCTGATCGGCGCCATGACGGAGACGACCAGCGGTACGCTTTGGGTGGCCACCTTGCATGGATTGGCCAGGGTGCGAACCGCGCCGGGCGGATGCAGGGTGGAGGGCGCCATTCACAGCTACACCACCGCCGACGGACTCTCCGGTGACGTGATTACGGCGCTGGCCGGCGATCACGAATGGCTGTGGATTGGCACGCAGGACCACGGTCTGAGCCTGTGGAATGGCAGTCGGTTTCTCGCCGTTCCCGCGGATCTTGCGCGGCAACTGCCGGCGACGATTCACGGCTTGACGGTCGATGAGACAGGTGCGCTGTGGATGACCGCCGAGGATGGCATCTATCGGCTGGCGGCTGCCGCGCTGGCGGCGAGAATGACGAACAGCGTAGCCGACGATACGCCGCTGACCATCGACCACTTCACCCCCAGCGATGGCCTGCGAAGCCGCCAGACCAGCAGCGACAGCCATCCCACCATTCTGCGCAGCCACGATGGCCGCCTCTGGTTTACGACGCCGCGCGGCATCGTCTATCTGGACCCGAATCACTTTGGCCCGCTGCCGCCTCCGCCGCCGGTGGTCGTCGAGCGCTTCACGGTCGATGATCGGCCACAGCAGATTCGCGCCGGTCGCACGGAGGTGATTCCCGCAGGCCATCTGCGCTTTGAGTTTGACTACGCAGGGTTGAGCTTTGCCATGCCGCAGCGCGTGCAGTACGAGTATCGGCTGGAGGGTTTTGACCGCGGCTGGACAGTGGCCGGAACGCGGCGCACCGCCTACTATACCAACATTCCGCAGGGTCGATATCGCTTTCAGGTGCGCGCGTATCTGGGTGAGCCGGGCAATGGTCATCCCTGGACGGAGACGGAGATCGCCTTCGTTCTGCGCCCTCACTTCTATCAGACGATCTGGTTCTATCTGCTGCTGGCGGTGCTGGTGGGCGTGCTGGTGCTGCTGATGGTGCGCTGGAGACTCTACCTGGCGCGGCGGCGCTTTGATGTGGTGATGGCAGAGCGCAACCGCATTGCGCGCGAGATTCACGACACACTGGCGCAGGGCTACGTCGGCGTCTCGGTGCAACTGGAGGTGCTGGGCGAGTTACTGCGTCGCGAGCGGCTGGAGGCAGCCGGCAGCCAGTTGCAGCGCCTGCAGCAGCTTGTGCGCGACGGACTGGAAGATGCGCGGCGCTCCATCTGGGCGCTGCGCTCCCACGATGCCAGCGAACAGACGCTCCCGGTGCGACTGCGAAGGCTGGTGGAAAAGACTGTCGCAGCCGAGCTGAAGGCGACCGTCGATATCCACGGCGCCACGCGGCAACTGGAGCCGAAGACCGAAGAAGAGCTGTTGCGTGTGGCGCAGGAGGCGATTCAGAATGTGCACAAACATGCCCACGCCACGCGACTGGCGCTGCGGCTGGAGTACGATGATCGCACAGTTGTGCTCACCGTCACCGATAATGGTGTCGGCTTTCCGACTATGCTGCAATCATCCGCTCCGGAGTCACCGGCCGGGCACTATGGACTGACCGGGATGAGGGAACGGGCGGAGCTGGTGGGCGCGATCCTCGAGATCACGAGCCAGCCGGGAGCAGGCACGACGGTTCGGATGATCGTGCCGGAAGGCGACGACCAACGCGAGAAGGAATCCTGAGAGGAGATCGAGAGTGTCGCAGGCGATTCGCATTTTGATTGTGGAAGACCACCACGTGGTGCGGCAGGGGCTGGCCGCGCTGCTGAGCGTGGTGGACGGGATGCAGGTGATGGGCGAGGCCGCCGATGGCGAAGCCGCCGTGGTGCAGTGGAACAGCCTGAAACCGGATATTACGCTGATTGACCTGCGGCTGCCGAAGCGCAGCGGCGTGGAAGTGATTCAGATGATCCGGCGGCACAACCCGTATGCGCGGTTCATCGTGCTGACGACCTTTGACGGCGATGAGGATATCTATCGCGCCTTGCAGGCCGGGGCGCGCGCCTATCTGCTGAAAGGCATGACGGCCGAGGTGCTGGTCACGACGATTCGCCAGGTACATGCAGGCAAATCCTGCATTCCTTCGGTGATTGCGCAGAAGCTGGCCGAGCGCATGGGTGCCGAAGAGCTGACGCATCGCGAGCAGGATGTGCTGGAGCAGATTGTGCGCGGCAAAAGCAACAAGGAGATTGGCGTGGAGCTGGAGATTGGCGAAGCGACCGTGAAGACGCACATCAACAGTCTGCTGGGCAAGCTCGGCGTCTCGGATCGAACCCAGGCGGCGACGGCGGCGATCCAGCGCGGGCTGGTACAACTGGATACGACGGGAGATCTTCGCCGGTGAAACGTCTGCGGTTGGCCATTCTGCTGGGCGCGCTGCCCCTGAACCTGTTGCCGCTGAGCGCTGCGGCGCACAGTCACACGGTGTGGCGTTCGGCCACAAGTGCGGAACTGAGCGCGGTGCTGCCTCTGCGCGCGCCGGTGGAAAAAGAGCACATCGAAACCGAGATGCGCACGGCCAGCGGCATCACCGACGGCGCGGGACATTATGTTGCGGGCGTGGTGCTGATTACCGCCGGTTATTCGGCGGACGGCAAGTATTCGCACTACCTGCGCGTTCAGGTTCCGATCCACATGGGTGAGATTGCGCTTGCGCCCGGCCAGTATATCTTTGGCTGGGAACGCGATGGCGACAATCTGCGGATTCATCTGCACGAGGCGGTGACGGGCAAGCTGCTGGGCAACTTGGTGGCGCATCGAATGCCGCCGGGCACACGCGTGGAGTCGCTGCGGATCTGGGTGCCGGAGCACAGTGACAAGGCATGGTTGCAGATTGGCCGATTTGCCGTGGAGTGCGCGCTGCCGACCGGGGAGTGAGGCAGGCATGAGGCACCGCGCTGACGGCGACTTCGCTGCCAGGAAATCGATTGAGCGGCCTCCATCGAAAGTTCGATACCGGCGACCGGGTCGATCCGTATACTGAGCACCATGCGTTTTCAAGCCTTTGCTCCTACCGTGCTTCCATCGATGGTCCTGCTGTTTGCTGCCGTGTGCGTGCCCTGCGCTTTGGCACAAGGCGCCCCGGGTGCCGACAAAAGCACGGCAGAGGCGACGGCCAGAGAGCAGACGGATCACAGCCAGCCCCGCAGCAAGCCCAACAGCAAGCCCATTACAGCCAGCGGATTTGTAACCAGCGGGCCGGTCATCTTTGAGGATGACTCCGAAAAAGCCGGACTGACGCACTGGACCCACACGATGGGGACGCCGCAGAAGGCCTACATCATTGAGACAAAAGGCTCCGGCGTCGGGCTGATCGACTACGACAACGACGGCTGGCTGGATATCTACGTCGTGAACGGCTCGACCGTGGACGCGCTGACGGGCAAGGCGACGCCGCCCCACGCCGCGCTGTTTCACAACAACCACGACGGCACCTTTACCGACGTGGCGGCGAAGGCCGGCGTGACCAATGATCGCTGGGGATTTGGCGTGGCCGTGGCCGACTATGACAACGATGGCTGGCCGGACCTCTTCGTCTCGAACTTTGGCAAGAACCGGCTCTATCACAACAATCATGACGGCACCTTTACCGACGTGGCGGAAAAGGCCGGCGTGACGCTGGGCAACTGGTCGTCGGGCGCGACCTGGGGCGACTACGATGGCGATGGTCGGCTGGACCTGTTTGTGGCCGGGTATCTGCACTGGGACTGGAATCATCTGCCGCAAAGCTCGGACCAGAACGCCTTCTGCACCTTTCGCGGCGAACAGGTGGCCTGCGGCCCGCGCGGACTGGAGGGCGAGCCGGATCATCTCTTTCACAACAACGGCGATGGGACGTTTACCGACGTGAGCGTGAAGGCTGGCGTCTCCGATCCGGCGAAGTACTACGGGCTGGGCGCGGTCTTTGCCGACATCAACAACGACGGCAAGCCGGACCTGCTGGTGGGCAACGATTCGACGCCGAACTATCTCTACCTGAACAAGGGCGATGGGACGTTTGACGATGTGAGCTACGCCTCGGGCTATGCGCTGGATCAGGCCGGACGCGAAACAGCTTCGATGGGCATTGCCGTCGGCGACTACCAGAACAATGGGTTGCTGGATGTTTTCAATACGACGTTTTCCGACGACTACAAGCCGCTCTATCACAACGAGGGCGACGCGAACCTGACCGACATCAGCGACCAGACGGGACTGGGCGAGATCACCGTGCCGTTCCTGAGCTGGGGCGATGCGTTTTTTGACTACGACAACGACGGATGGAAAGACCTGATGATGAGCGATGGCCACGTCTTTCCGCAGGCCGACAAATACAACTGGGGCACAAGCTGGAAAGAGCGTCCGATGCTCTTCCACAACATCGCGGGCAAGCGATTCGAGCCGGTTCCTGCGGTGGAAGGAACGGGACTGGCGGACGTGATTGCCGGGCGCGGCATGGCCGTCGGCGATCTCTTCAACGACGGCAAAATGGATGTGGTCATCAACGTGATGGACGGGCATCCGGTGCTGCTGCGCAACGTGAGCCAGGATCACAACCATTGGCTGGAAATGAAACTCGCCGGCACGGGCAAAAGTCCGCGCGACGCGGTGGGTGCGGTCGTCTATCTGACGGCGGGCGGGATGCGGCAGCGCGAGGACGTGCTGAGCGGCGGCAGCTATCTCTCGTCAAACGACCAGCGACCGCACTTCGGGTTGGGACAGGCGACGACGGTGGACAGGCTCGAAGTTCACTGGCCGGACGGGAGCGTGGAGACCTTTGCCGTGCCGGGCGTGGACCGCATCCTGACGCTGACCGAAGGGACGGGAACGGCAGAGGCCGCAAAAACCGCGACAAAGGCAAACTAAACCTTTATTTTAGAATATTTTACGAGAAGCAACCGCCCACTTGTGGTGGAGGCTGCGGCTCATGCCTGCCTGTATCCCCCCGGGGGGGGTAGGGTGTTTCTAGATATCTTGTTGATTATTATGGATTTGTTCATTTTTCGCGAATTTTCATTTTTTGTATCTCGTTGATTCAATTAATCTTGTGCGAATTTCGCGAAATTGCGTGCGCGGTGGTTGGCGCGTTGGTTGATTCCCCCCTCCATGCCGCAAACTTCGCGACGTGGATGGAGCACCCGGCAGGCGACACTGGATACGCGCGCTGCGGGCAAATCAAAAGAGTCAGTGTTAAAAGGGGTCAGTCAAGGCACGTAGCGCGTGGACTGACCCCGAATGGGATGAAGCGTATCACAGAACAAAAGAATTCCATGCAGCTTCAGGTTTGAAGTCAAGCAGTGACGGTTGCGGCAGTCTCTTCGGTGGTGTTTTTCGTGGCGGATTCTTCCAGCGTGGGATAGTCCGTGTAGCCCTTTTCTGTTCCGCCGTAGAAGGTGGAGCGATCGTAGCGTTGGAGTGGCGCACCGATACGCAGGCGGTGCGGCAGATCGGGGTTGGAGATGAACCAGCGACCGAAGGCGATGGCGTCGGCGTGGCCGGAGGCGACGGTGTGGCTGGCGGTTTCGCCGAGGAAGCCGCCGGCGGCGATGAGGGTTCCGGGGAAGGCTTTGCGGAAGCTGGCCGAGGCATCGGGCGCGGAGGCGTCGAGCGCGCCATCGGAGCCGCCGTTGGCGCGCGGCTCGACGAGGTGGGCGTAGGCGATGCCGCGTGCGGCAAGCTGCTCCAGAACATGGGTGAAGAGTGCGAGCGGGTTGGAGTCGCTCATGGAGTTGAACTTGCCCCAGGGCGAGAGACGCACGCCGACGCGCCCGGCACCCCAGACGGCGATGACGGCATCGACAACCTGGAGCAGGAGGCGGGCGCGGTTTTCGATGGAGCCGCCGTAGGCGTCGGTGCGATGGTTGACGCCGTCCTCAAGGAACTGGTCGAGGAGATAGCCGTTGGCCGAGTGCAGCTCGATGCCATCGAAGCCGGCCTGCTGTGCGCAGCGAGCGGCGTGGACATATTCGGCGACGATGCGCGGCAGCTCTTCGACGGCAAGTGCGCGAGGCGTCTCAAAGTCGGCCTGCTGGAAGCTGGCAGTGAGGACTTTGCCGTCGGTGGGAGCAATGGCCGAGGCCGAGACGGGCAGTCCCTGCTGGGGGTGGTGCGAGCTGTGGCTGATGCGTCCGACGTGCCAAAGCTGGGCGAAGAGAAATCCGCCTTTGGCGTGGACGGCGTCAGTGACGATGCGCCAGCCAGCGACCTGCTCCGGGGAGTAGATGCCGGGGGTGGCGGGATAGCCTTTGCCTTCAAGCGAGATCTGCGTGGCCTCTGAAATCAGCAGACCGCCTGGCGTGGCGCGCTGGGCATAATAGAGCGCATTGAGCGCGTTGGGCACGTCGCCGGGCTGCGTGGAGCGCATGCGGGTGAGCGGCGCAAGGACAACGCGATGAGCCAGCGTGAGGTCGCCGAGCGAGAGTGGGTCGAAGAGCGGGGCGTTGGATGAGGTTGCGTGATTCAAATCGGTCATAGCCATGAGATGAGCGACCGACGCCGAAGGTCGCAAGGCATTCCATGCATCGCGCGAGGTTCCCGTAGGTCGCGGCTCGGGGGTGTGGGGTTGGCGACGAACAGCAGATTCCCTTCGGGAATGACAACCAGAAAAGCAAAGGCAGGCGGCGTTCATCTTTTTGTCATCAACTTTTTCATCGGCTCTCAACTCAGGGCCGTGTATGGCGTCTGACGAAGCGGGAAGCCAATTCATTGTGTACAGACAGACGGTTGGAGATGGAAGGCTTGTCTGGGCGAGTGGCAGTGCGCCCGGGTAACGAAAGAAGGGGAGGCGTGAGCATTCGTGCGGGAAAATTTGCGGTGGGCGCTGGTGGCGGCGGCGGGAGTGATGAGCGTGTGTGGGACGGGATGCGGCGGCTCGGGCGCTCCGGCGGCGACTCCTCAGGCATCGAACTACATCAAGCATGTGGTGGTGATTGTGCAGGAAAACCGCAGCTTCGACAATCTGTTTTATGGGTTTCCGGGAGCGAATACAGCGACGGTGGCGAAGCTGTCGAATGGTGGGACGATTCCGTTGCAGCCATTGCCGCTGGAAGGCGGCTATGACCTTGGCCATGAGTTGAACGATTTTGTAACCGACTGGAATATGGGTCAGATGAATGGGTTTGATCAGGATGGTGGCCCACAATCGAGCTGCTTTTCCGCATTGGATGGAGTGAGTTGCCCGACGGTGATTCCTGCCAATGCCGAGTTCAGCTACGTGGAGCACTCGGAGATTGTGCCGTACTTCACGATGGCCAGCCAGTACACGCTGGCAGACAATTTTTATACCTCGCAGATTGATTCCAGCTATGATGCGCACCTGTTTCTGGTGGCGGCGCGTTCGAGAATTGTGAATCTTCCCACCGGCTTGCCGTGGGGATGCGATGCAGCGAGCGGGGTGACGGTTCCGCTGATGTTGCCGAACCGCACGGCAGGGCCGGGAATCTTTCCCTGTTACGACGACCCGACGCTGGGAAGCGAACTGGATGCGAAGGGTCTGGACTGGAGGTTTTACGCTCCGGCGATTGGCGGCAATCTGGGAGAGGTCTGGTCGTCGTACGATTCGTACTCCCAGATTCGCTATGGAGCGGACTGGGCGACGAAGGTGGTGGCGCCGGAGACGACGGTGTTGAGCGATGTGCAGAACGGGCATCTGGCGCCCGTGACGTGGGTGGTTCCTGACTTTGAGGACTCCGATCATCCGGGCAGCGGAAGCTCGGCGGGTCCGTCGTGGGTGGCGTCGGTGGTGAATGCGATTGGCAACAGCCAGTTCTGGGACTCAACGGCGATTGTTATTTACTGGGATGACTGGGGTGGATTTTATGATCACATGCCGCCGCCGCAACTGGATGTGTGGGGATTGGGTGTGCGTGTGCCGATGATGGTGATCTCGCCGTATGCGAAACATGGATACGTATCGCATGTGCAGTATGAGAGCGCGAGCGTGGCGAAGTTCATTGAGACGATTTTTGGCCTGCCGACGCTGGGAGCGGCGGACAGCCGAGCCGCGAATCTGGATGACTGCTTTGATTTCAGCCAGCCGCCGAAGGCCTTTGCGCTGGTTCCACAGCCGATTCCAACCGAACACTTTCTGCACAAGCGGCCATCGAATATGACTCCGGATACGGATTGAGGATGGTGGGCGGAGCAAGGTGCGTGAAGCGAACGTACAGAAGCGAATGAATAAGGGGAGCGGGATGCGCGGGGACAATGTGACTGGCATGTGCGTGGCTGGCGTGAATGCAGCGGGTGTGCCGGGAATGCGCTGGCTAAGGGTTGCGCTGGTGCTGGGTTTGAGTGTCATGGTGCTGCCTGCCGTGCTGGCGCAGAAGAGCGATGCCGCCCAGCCGCTGCATCGTCTGGAGCTGCGCGCCGACGGGGGGTTGCTTGCGCCGGTGGGTGGTACGAGCGGCATTATGAATACCGGCTGGAATGTCGGCGGTTCTGTTGGATATCGTTTGTCGCGAAGGCTGAGCCTGCGGGTGGATGGCCAATATGGGAGGGCCGGAGTTGGAGACAGCGTTCTGCGATTTGAACTGTTTCCGAGCGGCCATTATCAGCTTTGGGTTTCTACGCTCAACCTTGCCTACACCTACTGGAAGCATGGAAGATACAGCGGATATGTGAGCGGAGGGGGAGGATATTCTCGGATTCTGACGACGTTTTCCGGCTCAGCGACGAGTGCCAACTGCTATCTGCTGTGCATCTGTCCGGAGGGTTGCATTGCGGCGACGGGATCGGGCACGGCGATCTACCACTACTCCAGCAATCAGCCGGCGATCGACGGAGCGATCGGCTTTATGCGGCAGTTCCGCTTCCGTAGCCGCCTGTTTGTGGAAGCACGCTTTGAAAATCTGGATGAAAATTCGAGCCTGGCTCCGCACAAAAACGTGGAGGCGATGCCGGTGGTGGTGGGGCTGGAATGGTGAATCCGAAGTGGCGAGTGCGGGTGGTGAGTTTGGAGTGTTGAGCTGAAGCAGCGCGCTACTCGCCTGCGGGATCTTCGCTGGCGGCAAAATCAAGCAGTGGCGCGGGGTTGGCGGAGTCGGATTCGAGGGCGTGGGCGACGATCTGGGGTGAGAGCGTCCTGGAGGGTTTGACGCCGAGCTGCTGGAGTTTTTCCACCTGCCGGACCAGATTGTCGCGGCCTGTGCTGAGTTTGCCAAAAGCTTCGTCGTAGCTGTCGCGTGCCTGACTGAGGCGCTGACCCAGCTTCTGCATATTTTCGACGAAGCCCACGAATTTTTCGTAGAGCTTTGCGCCCTGGTCGGCGATATCGCGGACGTTCTTCGCCTGCTGCTCCTGCTGCCAGAGGTTGTCGACGATGCGGATGACGAAGAGCAGCGTGGTGGGCCCGGCGATGAGGATGTTCGAGCGATAAGCATCCTGCCAGAGATCGGGGTCGGACTGGAGCGCGAGCAGCGCTGCTGGTTCGATGGGAATGAAGAGGACGACGAAATCGGGCGAGGCGAGGCCGGGCAGATCGTGGTATTTTTTGGCTGCAAGGCCTTTGACGTGAGCGCGGACGCTGGCGAGGTGCGCTTTGAGGGCGGCCGCGCGCGCGGCTTCTTCGGTGGCGCTGGAATAGTCGGTCCAGGCGACGAGGGAGACTTTGGAGTCGACGACGAGGTGACGGTTTCCGGGCAGACGGAGGATGACGTCGGTGCGGGATTTGTCGTGGGAGTGGGACTCGGCGAAGCTCTGCTGGAAGGTGAACTGATGGCCCTGGCGGAGGCCGGCTTTTTCGAGCAGATCGAGGAGGATGAACTCACCCCAGTCGCCCTGGGCTTTGGCGGAACCGCGGAGAGCTTCGCTGAGGGCGCTGGCTTCACTGGCGAGCTGCTGGTTCATGGTGGAGAGCGAGGCGATGAGTTCGCGGAGGCCGGCGACGCTTTCAGCGGAGTGAAGCTGGGATTCTTCGACTTTGGAGCGAAAGCCGGTGAGCTGTTCGCGCAGAGGCTGGAGCAGATCGGCGAGTTCCTTGCGGCTGGATTCGGAGTAGGTTTTTGCGCGTTCGTCGAGGACTTTGCCGGCGAGTGCCTGAAACTGCGCGGCGAGCGCTTGCTGTGCGTTTTGGAGAAGCTGGAGGTTTTCGCCGGTTTTGGAGCGCTCGGATTCAAGTGCCTGACGAAGGCGGCTGATCTCGGCGGCCTGCGTGGTTTCGGTGGCGGATTTTTCGGCGAGGGTGGTGGTGAGTGTGGCGGCGAGGCGGTCGCGTTCTGCCTGCACGGATTCCAGGGAGCGGGTGCGTTCTTCGGCGAGGGTTTTGGCGGCTGCGTATTGAGTTTGTGCGGCGGATTTTTCAGCCAGAGCGGTGGTGAGCGCGGCGTTGAGGCGGGCGAGTTCGGCATCCGATGCGGCTTTGGCAGCGGCCTGTGTGGCTTCAAGCGCGGCGGTGCTTGCGGTGTTGCGGGCGCGCTGTCCGAGTGCGTAGCCCAGCAAAAGGGCAAGCATCGAGCAGATGATGCCGACGATGAGAGTGAACATGCATGCCTCCGGCGCGAATGCACCCGATGAACGGACGCTTTGGATGGACCTTGCGGCGGGTCCGATCCGAAGACTAAATTCAGGGGCCGAATTCAGGGACCAAATTCAGGGACCGAATCCAAGCCCCCATTCTAAGCCAAGCGGAAGGCAGGCAGGGGCGGCGTGAAGCAGCCGGAAAATGGCGGGAACAAGGCACGTGCGGTCTCTTTACAGAGCGCGGTGAGGACCGATAGACTCGAAGGTGGTTCTGTGTGTCAAAAGCTGGTTTTTTGACACACTCCCTTTGCCCGAGCACCGCGCGAAGCAGCGCAAATATGGTAGGCTGCGATTCGAGTCGATGCCGGATGCGGGACAAGTTTCGCGGCAGAGGGCAAACGTCGGCGAGGACGCGCACGAAGTTTGGAAGCGGCAGAACAGGATATTCGGTTTCAATACACAGGCTGAAATACAAGGAGACGCCAAATGGCAGTGGAAGAGAAAGTGAAGCAGATTATTGTGGAACAGCTTCAGGTGGACGAAGCGGAAGTGACGCCGGGCGCAAGCTTTCAGGAAGATCTGGGCGCGGATTCGCTGGACGTGGTAGAGCTGGTGATGCAGTTTGAAGAGGCGTTTGATCTGGAGATTCCGGATGAGGACGCTGAGAAGATCAAGACCGTGAAGGACGCGGTCGAGTACATTGACAAGAACGCAAAGGCAGGCAAGTAGCGCGTGAAGCGACGGGTCGTCATCACCGGAGTGGGACTGATCAGCGGCGTCGGGAATACGACGGACGCGGTGTGGGAGCAGCTTGTGGCTGGAACGAGCGGCGTGGAGACGATTGCCTCCTTTGACGCAAGCGAGTTTCCGGTGACATTTGCCGCCGAGGTGAAGAACTTTGACCCGCTGGCCTTTGTGGACAAGAAGGAATCGCGGAAGATGGGTCGGTTTATCCATCTAGCGATTGCGGCGACCGAAGAGGCGATGAAGCAGTCGGGTCTGGTGGTGACACCGGAGATCGAAGAACGCGTGGGCGTCTTCATTGGCTCGGGGATCGGCGGCTTTGAGGTGATTGAGCGGGAACATGCGACGCTGCTGGCGAACGGGCCGCGCAAGATCTCGCCGTTCTTCATTCCGGCGGCGATTGTGAACATGGCGGCCGGTCATGTGAGCATCCGATACAACGCCAAAGGCCCGATCTCGGCGACGGCGACGGCATGCGCCACGTCAGCCAACTCGATTGGCGACTCGTTCCACATGATCCAGCACGGCGAAGCCGATGTGATGATCGCCGGAGGCTCCGAGGCCGCAGTGACGCCGCTGTCGCTGGGCGGATTTGCCGCGATGCGCGCGCTGTCCACACGGAACGACGATCCGAAGACGGCAAGCAGGCCGTTTGACAAGGATCGCGACGGTTTTGTGCTGGGCGAGGGCGCGGGAATTCTGATTCTGGAAGAGCTGGAGTTTGCGCGGGCACGCGGAGCGAAGATTCTGGGTGAGATTCTCGGCTATGGGATGAGCGCGGATGCCTATCACATGACCGGAATCGCTCCTGAAGGCGCGGGCGCGCAGCGCAGTATGCGAGCGGCGCTGAAGGATGCCGGCATTGCTCCGCACGAGGTGGGCTATGTGAATGCCCATGCGACCTCGACGCCGGCTGGCGATGGCAATGAGTCGCGCGCGATTGAGCTGGTCTTTGGCGATCATGCGACGAGCCATCGGCTGAAGGTGAGCAGCACGAAGTCGATGACCGGGCACCTGCTGGGTGCGGCTGGCGGACTGGAAGCCGGGATCACGGCGATGGCGCTGCTGAAGCAGAAGCTGCCGCCGACGATTAACCTGGGCACGCCGGGCGAGGATTGCGTGCTGGATTACGTGGCGAACAAGGCCATCGACGCGAAGATCGACGTGGCGCTGTCGAATTCATTTGGCTTTGGCGGCATCAACGCTTCGCTGGTGATGCGCCGCTGGACGGAATAGCGATTGCGAACTGACGGAAAAAACAGACGGGCCGGGAATTCGCTTCCGGCCCGCGCGTTTTTGTGTCGATAGCGCGGTCGATCAACTGGTCGATAACCTGGTCGATGGCCCGGCTCAGATCGCCATCACAGCCAGGCTCGCCAGCAGGAATAGGACGATCAACGCGATCCAGCGGCCAAGCCACCAGATGAGCGCGGCGACTGCGCTGTGGATGCGTTTGGTGCGGGCGACGACGACGAGACCGACGGCGAGCAGGAGAAACGTCCAGAGCGTGAAAAAGTCGATGACGCTGGCGACGGCGTAGAGAAACCGGGGCGTGGTGGCCGGGTTGAAGTAGTACGCGAGATCGGCATAGCTCATGTTCTTGAACTGGAGCGCGGCGAATGTGTGGCCGAGGAACGGCTTGAGAGCCAGCGGCAGAAACGGGAGCAGTCTCGGCAGGCTGGAGTGCCAGACGACGGCATTCACTTGCCGGAGACTCACTTCTGCGCGAAAGGCGAGGCGGCAGAGAGAAAACAGGAATACGGACTCGATTCCGAGATAGAGCAGGCTGAGCAGCGGTCCGAGAATCCACGAGTAACGAACGCCGCGCGTGAGGAACTTCTCCGCTTGCGCACGCTGGGCGGGTGGCATGCTGTTGAACTGCCACACCTGCGGATTGGGATGCTGCTGCGCGCTCTGCATGAGCTGAGACACATTGATCCGGGACCATGTGCCGAAGTAGAAAAGCGTAGTGAGCGCAAGCATGAGCAGGAGCGGCACCCACCAGGTGGGTTGCTCTGCCAGCGACCGGAAGACGCGCGTGGGGCGATAGAACACTCCCACGGCACAGGCCAGCGGCGAGAGCGGCAGCAGAGCAGGGGCCGCGATGACCGACGGGGCGAGCGTGGCAGCGTCGTGTGGAGTGGCTGGAGTGGATGGTTGGGCGAAGTCTTCCGGTTCGGTCACCGCTGGCCTCCTGTGCTGGTTGATTCTGCATGGGCGAGTCGCATGGCTGCGGAATGGGCACGGAATCAGGAGAACGCAGCGGTGGCTCCGACGCTGAGGAGCACGATGACGATCCACCAGGCAAAGACAGCCATGAGGCCGGCGCTGCGTTTGGTGCGGGCGACGACGGCGAGGCCGATGCCCATGAGGACGAGTGTCCAGAGCATGAGGAGATCGACTTGTGAGGCGAGGGTGTAGAAGGCTTTGGGTGTGTCGGTGGGGCTGAGATAGTAGCCAAGGTTGGTGCCTGCCGGATTGTTGATCTGGAAGCTCTCTGGATCGAGGCCGACGAAGAGAGCGAGGATGGCGAGCAGGAACTTGAGCAGGCCGGGCAGGCCGGCGTACCAGGTGACGGCGTAGACCTGCCAGAAGGTGGCGCGACCGCCGAAGACGAAGTTGATGGTGCCGAGGAGGATGGCGGCCTCGATGGCCGCGAAAAGCAGGGTGAGCAGAGGCATGCCGAGCCAGATGCCCTGAGTGAAGCCGACGGCGACTTTTTCGGAGCTGGCGCGCTGTTCAGGCGTGAGGTTTTCCATCTGCTGGGCCTGTTTGGGAGCGAGGCGCAGGTTGTTTTCATAGACCTGATGCCAGCCGACTTTGGCGGTGACGGCAAAGTAAAAGAGGCCGATGACGACCATGGTGACGAGAAACGGCATCCACCAGGAGGGTCGGCGCGTGAGCGACTCAAAGACGCGCGTGGGGCGGTAAAAGACGCCGGTGGTGCAGGCGAGCGGGGACAGAACAGCTTCGTCGGCACAGGGCGAGCCGGAAATCGGCGAGTTCGAAAACGGTTGAATGGGTTCGGTCAAAGCAGGTCTCCTCGGGAGCGGTTGGCGTTGGATCGTGCGACGCGAAAAAGAGCAGTTTCGGAGATGACTGGAATTGTAGCTCGAAATCGGACGCAGGCTTCAGAATTTGTATACAGGCAAGTAAAATCAGAAGACTGAGACGCAGGGCAGGCGCGGAAAGACGAAAAGAGACAGGGATGGCAAACGAACAGGCGGCGCGGTTGCGTCAGACAGAGTTTCCAGAGGCCTTTGCGCCGGGTGCGCGACAGGCGATTGAGACCTGCCTGCGCGTGGAAGCGGACGAAAAAGTGACGCTGATCCATGACCGCGTGACGGAGACGATTGCGGCTTCCCTGGCTGAGGCGCTGGACCGTGTGGGCTGCCGCTGGAACGCGTTTCTGCTGGAGGATATGGCACCGCGTCCGCTGGTGGAGATGCCAGCGGCCGTGCTGACCGATATGGAGACGTCGGATGTGTCGATCTTTGCCGTCACGGTGCAGCGCAACGAGCTGAAGAGCCGGATGCAGATGACCGATGTGGTGAATCGGCGGCGGATGCGCCACGCGCACATGGTGAATATTACGCCGGAGATTATGTGCCAGGGGATGCGGGCCGACTATGCGCGCGTGGATCGGCTGTCGCAGCGTGTGATGGAGCGGGTGACGCGAGCGCGACGCATTCGCGCGACGACGGCGGCGGGGACGGCGATTGTGGCGGAGCTGAATCCGGAGTACCGCTGGCTGAAGACGAGCGGGATCATCAGCCGGGACAAGTGGGGAAATCTGCCGGGTGGTGAATGCTTTACGACGCCGGGCGAGGTAAACGGGCGGTTTGTGGTGGATGGAGTGGTGGGCGACTGGCTTTGTGCGCGCTATGGGCTGCTGGCAGATGCGCCGCTCACGATCGAGATTGCCGAAAACCGTGTGGTGAGCTGCACGAGCGCCAACCGGGAGCTGGAAGCGGATTTTCGGGCGTATATCGCCACCGATGAGAACTCGAATCGCGTGGGGGAGTTTGCGATTGGAACGAATGTGGGCGTGGAGCGGGTGATTGGCAATATCCTGCAGGATGAGAAGTTTCCGGGCATCCACATTGCGTTTGGCAATCCTTATGGCGAGCATACGGGCGCGCCGTGGACGAGCGGCACGCATATCGATGTGGTGGGGCTGGGATTCAATATCTGGGTGGAGTCCGAGGCGGGCGAAGAGCAGATGATGCGCGAAGGGCGCTTTCTGATTGAAGGGTAGCGCGCGGGCAAGGATTTTCCGAGAGAATCTGCTGCGGAATCTGCAACAAAATGAGACAAGGAGCATCGAACTGGTATGACCACAAAGAATGCTTTTGCGAAGAAACGGCTGGGCAACTCGGATCTGGAGTTGACCTCGATTGGCTTTGGCGCCTGGGCGATTGGCGGCGGAAACTGGGAGTTTGCCTGGGGACCGCAGGACGATGAGGCTTCGATTGCCGCGATTCATGCGGCGCTGGACACGGGGATCAACTGGATTGACACGGCGGCGGTGTATGGGCTGGGCCACTCGGAGGTGATTGTAGGCCGAGCGGTGAAGGGATTGAGCGAGAAACCGCTGATCTTTACCAAGTGCTCGATGCGCTGGGATGGGGAGCGGAAGATCTATCGCTCGCTGAAGGCGAAGAACGTGGCCGAGGAGCTGGACGAGTCGCTGCGACGGCTGGGCGTGGAGACGATTGACCTCTACCAGATTCACTGGCCCAATCCCGAGGCGGAGATGGAGGAAGGCTGGTCGGAGTTGGCGCGGCAACAGAAGGCGGGCAAGATCCGCTGGATTGGCGTCTCGAACTTCAACGTGGAGCAGTTGAAACGCGTGCAGGCGATTGCGCCGGTGACGAGCCTGCAACCACCGTACTCGATGCTGCGCCCGGCGGTGGGTGAGGCGATTCTGCCCTACTGCCTGGAGCAGGGGATCGGCGTCATCAACTACTCACCGATGGTGAGCGGCCTGCTGACAGGGCGCATGACCGCCGAACGCGTGGCGCAGATGCCGGCAGATGACTGGCGGCGACGTGCGGTCGAGTTCAACGAGCCGCGCCTGAGCCGCAACCTGCGACTGGTGGAGCTGTTGCGGGAGATTGGCAAGCCGCATGGCGTGGAGCCGGGTGTGGTGGCGGTGGCGTGGACGCTGCACAATCCCGCGATTACCGCGGCGATTGTGGGCGGACGCAGCCCGGAGCAGGTGAAGGGGATAGCTCCGGCGCTGAGCTTCCGACTCGAGAACGAGGAGTATGCTCGGATTCAGACGTTTCTGGCAGAGAATCCGGTGGCCTAGTGGCCCCGCGAGAGCACAAAAAAGCCCCGGCACTGGCCGGGGCTTTTTTATGTTCGCAGGAGGACGGCTTACATGGCAGCAACGAAGCTGGGGAGCTGAAGTGCGGCATGTTCCTGGAGGATGCGCGTGAGGCGAGCTGTCATCATGACGTAGGTTTCGGCGGCACGCCAAGCGTTGATGCGAGCGCCAGCGGAGACGGCCTGAAGGCCGTATTGCATGATGGCCATGAGGACGCAGAGGCGAATCTGCATGGCGTCGGTGCGGATGGACTCGATCAGGAGCGGATCAACAGGGTTATCCGGCGAGGCGTTGCGGGCGGCGAAGTCGGCCATCTCCAGCAGCACGCGAGCGTTTTTGAACATGACCCAAAGGCCGAAAGGTCCGTTGACCTTTTCCCAGATGTCATTGTGGTTCGCGCTCATGCCTTCTTTCCACAGCAACTGGTCGCAGACGGCGTGGGCGCTCCAGTCGGTGCGGAGCTGAGCGAAAAGCTGATCCCAGCTTTTGATATTGCGGCGGCGCATACTGCCTCGCCACTTGGCGAGATAAAGGAGCAAGGCACCGAGGAAGATGACCTGAAGTAACGGTAGCAACATTACCAAATCCCCTAAAAGTGATTCTGATTGCCCGGTTTCTTCTTCACAGCGGTTTCAAGCGCGAGTCTTTCAGCTTGCACCGTTCCCCCTATTGATACCAGAAAACGCACCATTTGTGGGCTGATTTTTCGCGCTTCCGGCTCTTTTTGTGCGAAAGAGACGACCCAATAGGCCAATGTACCAAGGTAACCGAAGGAGGTTACGAGATCGAGCCAGTGGTACTGTGGTCCGACCGCCTGATGGGTGTGGAGAACGGAAACGATCAGCGACAGGATCGAGTAAAAGCCCAGTCCGGAAGCGATTTGCAGCACACGATCGCGCCAGCCAATTGAGAAAAACTGGCTGAATGCAACCATTGTGAGGAAGATGAGCACTCGAAGTAATGCAACCGTCTGTTGAAGAGTTACTAATAAGTACCCTTGTGAACTGAGGCCATGCGGAACGCTGAAGCCCGCGAGTGGCCAGCAAATAGCTCCCAGGATGATCAGGAGTAAAGGAACAACAAGCGCATATTTTTTGGGCAGCGACGTACGCACTGGTTGCACTATTAATCGAACAAGTTCGGCCAGAACGAGGAGTTGCAATGTAGAGTCGAGAGCCATCTCTACGAGGTAGTTTTTCAATCCACTTGAATAAACTCTTGTAAACACGAACGATGCGTCGCTGACGATGGTCCACAACGTGTATAGCGTGAAAATAGGAACTGCTTTCCAGCCGCGACGCATTAAAAGCAGAAGAAAAACGCAGCATTCTGCTGCCATACCAACTAATACGAGCTCAGCCTCGTGGTTCACTTCTGCCTCGAATGTACTATACATCGGCAGTTTGATCACAAATCTTCGAGGTGAAGCAGGTCAAATATGCCGACCAAGCGTAAGAGTGTTGTTCGTTTCGCCGGGTATTCGAATTTCATCGCGGCCAGCGTCAATCAATTCTCTATTCGCCTTTGATGGCCCAGATCAATTGCTCGTCGGGAGCGGCGGAGGAATCATCGGGCCAAACGAGGACGACGCTACGAAACCACTGGTGGGGAGCGGCGGAGGAATCATTGGGCCAGCGAAAGCGGCGGAGGCGGAAACGGTGAGGGCGGCGACGGCGGCGAGGCGAACGAAGGTCATTTTCATGGGGGTTCTCCTGGATTCGAATTTGGATCAAACTTTGGATCAATGCTGGATTGAAAAACTGGAAACTGTCTAGCCCAAGTGGGCCAAACTAAGGCAAGGGTAACCCAAAAGTGGTAACGGTGGTGCTGCTTTTGGGTTATTTTTTTACACTTTTGATGAGGGTGGGGGTATTCCGTGATATGCTCGCGGCGGTTTGACTGTGAGATCGGGTTGGCGATGGGTGCAAGTCCATTGGATGGAAGGATTTCAGATGGAACCCAAGCGGGCTGGCCGGGCGGGGACGAGGTGAGGCGATGATCGAGCGTCTGCGGCGGGAGTTCAATGCTCGGTATACGGCTGAGGGCTATGCCCGGCTGCTGACGGACCTGGAGGCGCGGTGCGGGACGGCGATTCGGTTTCGCGTGGCGGAGACGCCGGTGTTTTTGCCTCAGGCGCTGCTGGACAGGCTCGCCGAGACGGGCCGCGAGCTGACCGAGCGGTTGCTGGGCGATGCGGGGTATCTGGCGGCGGCGGAGCAGTCAATTCCTGCCGGGTATCGCGTGGCGGGCGAGAGCGCGCATCCGCATTTCATGACGGCGGATTTTGCGCTGGTGCGCGGCGGGATGCGCGACGGGGATGGAGAACTGGTGCCGCGTCTGGTCGAGTTGCAGGCCTTTCCGTCGGTCTTTGGCTATCAGGCGGTGCTGGCTGAGGAATATCGTCGCGCGTACGGGCTGGGCGGCGAGAGGCCGGGCGAGCTGCGAACGTATCTGAGCGGGCTGGACGAGGCTGGCTACTGGGATCTGCTGCGGCGGACGATTGTGGGCAGCCACGCGCCGGAGCAGGTGGTGCTGGCCGAGGTGACGCCGGAGCGGCAGAAGACGCTGCCGGATTTTCGGGTGACGGCCGAGCGGCTGGGGATTGCCGTGGTGGATATTGCCGAGATTGAGCCAGCAGGCCGGAAGCTGTATTACCGCGACGCGCGGGGGCGACAGATCGAGATTCGGCGGATTTATAACCGCGCGATTGCCGACGAGATGATGGCGAAGCGTGTGAGGCTGCGGTTTGATCTGGAGGCGGAGTGGGATGTGGAGTGGGCCGGGCATCCGAACTGGTATTTTCGCGTGAGCAAGTTTGCGTTGCCGTATCTGAGCGGGACGGTGGGGGGCTGTGCGATGCCGGCGCATGAGGCTGTGCCGCCGGCGGCGTTTCTGTCAGATTTTCTGGACGGACAGGGGTTTGGACCGGGTTATGCGGCGTTGCAGCGGGCGGGCGTGCCGCTGCCGGAGCGTCGGTCGTTGGGCGCGGTCTATGACGAGTTGCTGCTGAAGCCGCTGTTTTCCTTTGCCGGCAAGGGGATTGTCTTTGCGCCAAGCGATGCGGAGCTGGAGGCGATTCCGGCGGGCGAGCGCGGGCAGTATCTTGTGCAGCAGCGGATGCGGTTTGAGCCGACGATTGCGACGCCGCACGGGATGACGCAGGCGGAGATTCGGATTCTGTATGCGTGGCCGGATGGGGGCCGGATGACGGCAGCGATGAGCCTGGTGCGGCTGGGTCGAGGCGCGATGATGGGCGTGGATCATAATCGGGATATGGAATGGGTGGGCGCTTCGGCGGCCTTTGGCGTGCGGGGGAAATGAGGCGAGCGGAGCAGAATATGGGGAATTTTGCATCTTTTCGGTGAGTGGGTGGCACAAAAGCAGGATTGTTTTGGGTACCTTAGAAACAGTACTTTGGGTTGGCTGACGAAACTTTGGTTTCAGCGAGCCAGGAAGGCGGTTCGATACAGTGTTTCCAGAATCGGATGTTCCAGCCATGAACGTTCCAGCATGGGATGTTCGGGATGGGATGGAGACGCCGAAGCTCGACCATGAACGAAATGAAGCCTTGGTTCAAAGACGTGTTGAAGATTGCACAGGCGGAAAGTGCAACCGGAGTCCGCGCAGCGGTGCGCTTTCCGTTGAATCTGCCTGTGACGGTGTATTGGGATGAGAAGAGTGTGGCGGCAAAGACGGAGAATGTGTCGGCAAGCGGAATTTCGCTGCTGACGAGCGAGGCGATGAATCCTGGCCAGATCATTCGATTTCAACTGAATATGCCGGGAGAAGCGATGGGAGCTGCCAAGGATGTGCGTATTTCCTGCCAGGGTCGCGTGGTGCGATGTCAGGCAAGGGACGGAGCCTTTTTGTTGGCAGCGACGATTGATAATTACAGGTTTTCGGAACTGTAGATGGAGAGTGAAGTGACAGGGCCAAAGAAGACAGCCAACAAATCGCACGAAGCCGCAGAGTTGGAAGTGGACGAGTCTGTTGCGAACCCGAATGCGACTCGCATAATCCTGGCGGACTCGCAGGCGATCTATCGGGTGGGAATTCGGAAGATCTTTGCATTGGAGGACGATCTGCGAGTGGTGGCGCAAGCTGACACGATGGAGAATCTGTTTGCGGCAGTGGAGCGATATCCAAGCGATGTGCTGCTGATGGAAGCCGGACTGCTGGCGGGAACGGTGGATGCGATTCCGAATCTGCTGAAGATTGCGCCGGAGATCAAGATTGTTGTGCAGGCTTCGCAGTCGGATGATCAGGGTATGTTGGAGATGTATCGGAAGGGTGTGCGCGGGGTGATCTCGCGCTCGATTTCGCCGGACCTGCTGGTGAAGTGCGTGAGGAAGATTGCCCACGGCGAGACGTGGATCGACAACCAGTCGGTGAATCTGGTGATCGAAGCGTATCGGTCACAGGCGCAATCGCTGATTCATCCCAAATCGCAGGCCAAGCTGACGGCCAAAGAGATGGTGATTATTACCGGGATCACGCAGGGCAAGCGGAACAAGGAGATTGCCTATCAGCTTGGAACTTCTGACCAGGTGGTGAAGAATTATCTGCGGAAGATCTATGACAAGCTGGGCGTTTCAGACCGGCTGGAGCTGGCACTGTATTGCCTGCACAACAAGATCATTACCGAGGAACCCGCGGTGCCGTCACGCGTGGAGCGGAGCGTCTGAGGACTCCGGAGCCGGGAGCCTCGTCGGGATGGGTGGGGCTGGCAGCGGGACAGGATTGAGCGAGGCTGTCGGTTGCCAGAGGCGACGATGCGCTGGCTGAGCCAGGACACAGCGGTGGATGGTCTGGCTGGGAGCCGCTGCCCAGCAACTGCAACAGGACATTGAGTTGATGGATCTGATCGGCAGAGAGCGCGCGAAGGAGCAGCTGCGGCTCACGTTCAACGATGGGGTCAAGTTCCTTGAGGAGCGCGAGTCCGCGTGAGGTGATGCGCGTCCAGACGACGCGGCGGTCTGCGGGGTCGCGATGTTGCGCGACAAGTTTGCGCAGGCGCAGGCGAGCCAGCAGGCGGGTGATATCCGGCTCAGCGGTGATCATGCTGTGGCCGATGGACGAGCATGTGAGACCGGAGGCAGGCGCGCCGCGCAGAATGCGCAGGACGTTGTACTGCGGATGGGTGAGCTGGAATGGACGAAGACGAAGCTGGAAGGCTCGATTGAGCTGGTCAGAGACGCGCAGCAGGCGCAGGAACAACTCAGCCTGAGGGCTGGAGAATGCGGATTGGGTGGGCTGCGAGGTCATGTGTGCCGGGGATGCGCGGGAACGAAGCGAAATCGCTCCCGCGCAAGTTGCAATTACTGCTGTGCGGCGTCGAGTTCGATGTCGATCTTGACGTCGTCACCGAGGATGGCCGAGGGAAAGCTGGTGCCGATGCCCCAGTCCTGACGGTGAATCGTCGTTGTGGCCTCGAAGCCGACATGCTGCTTCTTGTCCATGCCGGTGACGGGTGCGGTGGGTCCGGTGACCTGGAGCACAACGGGCTTGGTGACGCCGCGAAGAGTCAGGTTGCCGGTGACGGTGAGGCCGTCGGCGGACTTCTCCACCCTGGTGCTTTGGAAGGTGGCGGTGGCGTATTTGGCAACGTCAAAGAAGGCGTCGGTCTTGAGGTGATTATCGCGCGCTGCTTCGCCGGTATCGACGCCGGTGACGCTGATGGTGGCGGCGACGGAGGACTTGGCGATATTGGCCGAATCGTAGGTGATGGTGGCGTTGACGGCGCCGAAGCGTCCGTGGACGTTGGTGAGCGACATGTGCTTGATGGCGAAATCGACCTCGGAGTGAGCGGGGTCAGACTTCCAGGTGGTGGTTTGAGCGAAGGCTACGGGAGCAGCCAGGGCAAGAACAAAAGCAGCGATCTTGAGCTTCATGCGTTGAGAGTCCTTTCAAAAGCCAGTGAAGACAGTGTGGGTAAGCAGCATCCGCCTGAAAGAGCGAGCGGCGCGGCAAGAACAAAACAGGACGCGACCATGGTCACAACCAAAGCCTGGTGAAAACCAGCGCAAGGATAGGATGCAGCAGGGAGAGTAGTCGTTGCAACAAATAATTTGCGGGGTGTGTCCGGAGCGTGTCGAATCCGGTTCGTGCGAGGTGAACAGAAAGCAACCGCCCCGACGGGATGGCGGGGCGGTTGCAGGTGGTTTCCGGCTATTTTCCTGCGCGCGAAGCTGCGCTCTCAGCGCGATTGGAGCACGTGCAGGAGATGGGTGCCTGGATGAGCGGCTGGCGCTGCGGAGGCGAGCTGAGCCGACGGCATGGCTGGCGAATGGGCCGGGCGGCTGGATTGCCTGGCGCGGCGTGGCTGATAGGTGCAGCACGGCTCCGCGGCGAGGTAGTCGCCTGTGACGGCGTAGGCCCGGGCACGCGAGCCGCCGCAGATCTGGCGAAACTCACAGTCGCCGCATTTGCCGCGGAGTTGATCGGTGTCCCGCAGTGCGCGAAAGACCGGCGCGTCGCGATAGATCTCAGCGAGTGGCGTGTCAAGAATGCTGCCGGCGTGGATGGGCAGAAATCCGCTGGGAAAGACCTCGCCCTTGTGAGAGATGAAGACGAATCCGCGACCATCGTTGACGCGCCGCGTGGCCCAGCCCATGTTGCGCGCCGTGGTGGAAGCGGTGGGTGCGCCCGGCTCATAGGCGTGCACCGGGTGAGCATGGGGCGCGGCGTGCCGCTCCTCCAGATTGTGCTGGAGGAGATAGCGGCGATAGTGCATGGCCTCGGTGGTCTTGATCTGAAAGGGCGCGCGCTGAGAAAGCTGATAGAGGCGGCTGAAGATAGATTCAAACTCCTCGCCGCTGAGCATGTCGGCAAGCTGTCCGCGCCCGACGGGAACGAGGAAAAAGAGATTCCACATGACGACCTGGAGCCGCTCCAGCAGCTCGGTCATGGCGTCCATATCGTGGGCGTTGTGGCGGCTGAGGGTGGTGTGGACCTGAATGGGAATGCCGGCTTCAGCAGCCCAGCCAATCGCATCGATGGTGCGTTGCCAGGCACCGGGAAGCCCGCGAAAGACATCGTGAATCTGGGGCGAGGAGCCGTCGAGGGAGATGCCGAGCCGAACCAGGCCCGCATCGCGCAGCCGGAAGATGGCCTCGCGGGTGAGCAACGGTGTGGCGCTGGGCGTGAGTGCGATGCGGACACCGCGCTGGGCGGCGTGGCGGACGAGTTCAAAAATGTCGGCGCGCTTGAGCGGATCGCCGCCGGTGAGCACAAAAACCGGCACATGCATGGCGGCAATCTGATCGATCAGTTCCTTGCCCTGCGCGGTAGTTAGCTGCTCCGGGTGCGCCTCGGGCTGAGCTGCGGCGCGGCAGTGTTTGCAGGCCAGATCGCAGGATTGCGTGACTTCCCAGATGGCCAGAAAAGGTGTTTCGTCGTAGTTGAGCGCGCCACGAGCCGGCAACTCAATCATTGGCTCCATGGCAGACGGTTCGAACGGCATTGGTTCCATTGTGATGACCCCCACGCCCTAAGGAAACTCCTGTTTGTACGGATTCACTGTGACCGTCGTCACCGATGCCAGCCCGGTGATGCGCGAGATTGAAACAAGAAGTGGCGGGGGCATGGACGCGCGGGAGAAACAGGAACAGAATGGAAACAGGATGCCGTAGTGGGCTGGTGGTTGCTTCCCGAGGCGGCGGCGATGAGGAATCCAACATGAACGCGGAAGTGATGCACCGAATTCAGTTTGCCTTTACCGTAACGTTTCACTATCTGTTTCCTCAACTGACCATGGGCCTGGCGCTGCTGATTGTGGTGCTGAAGACGGTTGCGCTGCGGACCGGCGATGAGCACTGGAACCAGGCGGCGCGATTCTGGGCGCGCATTTTTGGCATTAATTTTGTGTTTGGCGTGGTGACGGGAATTCCGATGGAGTTTGAGTTTGGTACGAACTGGGCGCAGTTTTCGCGTATGACGGGCGGCGTGATCGGCCAGCCGCTGGCGATGGAAGGCACGTTTTCGTTCTTTCTGGAATCTGCGTTTCTGGGCTTGTTTCTCTATGGAGAGAAGCGGCTTTCGCGCGTGTGGCACTGGCTTTCGGCGGTGCTGGTGTTTCTTGGCTCGTGGCTTTCGGGCTATTTCATCATTGTGACCGACGCGTGGATGCAGCATCCGGTTGCCTACCAGATCAACGGACGGGGGCAGTTTGAGATCACCAGTTTTGTGGGGCTGCTGACGAATCCCTGGGCGATTTTGCAATACATGCACAACATGTGCGGGGCGGTGATTACCGGAGCGTTTGTGATGGCGGCGACGGGCGCGTTCTATCTGCTGGAAGACCGATGGCATGGCTTTGCGCGGATCTATCTTCGCGTGGGAATTGTTGCGGGTGTGCTGGCCTCGATTGCGATTATCTTTCCGACGGGCGACCTGCACGGGAAGTATCTGGCCAGGCATCAGCCGGCATCGATTGCCGCGATGGAAGGACTGTTTCACACGGAAAAGGGCGCGGGGCTGGTGCTGATGGGACAGCCGGACGAGAATACCGGTCAGATCGATAATCCGATCGTGGTCAACAGTGTGCTGAGCTTCCTGATCTATGGGACGACCAAGGCGGAAGTCACAGGGCTGGATGCTTTTCCGCGCGACCAGTGGCCGACGACGCTGCCGCTGCTGTTTTATGCGTATCACATCATGGCCGGGCTGGGGACGTACTTCGCAGCGGTGATGATGCTGGCTGCCTTTCTGCTGTGGCGTGACAAGTTGTGGACATCGCGCTGGATGCTGTGGGCACTGTTGCTGAGTTTTCCTCTGCCCTACATTGCAAATACTGCAGGATGGATGACGGCGGAGATCGGTCGGCAACCGTGGCTGGTGTATGGGCTGATGCGCACGGGACTGGGCTTTTCCGCGACCGTCTCCGCCAGCAATACGCTGTTTACGCTGCTTGGATTCATGGGCATGTACGCGCTGCTGGCGATTCTGTTTGTGGTGCTGATCTATCGCGAGATCAGCAACGGGCCGACGCCGGTCTCGACCACACAGAATGCGCTGGCGCACTGAGCCGCAACGGAAGCGGAAGAAACGAAGGGGGCGATGATGGGTGTTCTCTGGTTCTGGCTGGTGGGCTGCATGATTGTGGCCTATGTGGTGCTGGACGGCTTTGATCTGGGCACGGGCATCCTGCATCTGTATGTGGCGCAGAATGAAGGCGAGCGGCGCATGGTGGTGCAGTCGATTGGGCCGGTGTGGGATGGGAATGAGGTGTGGCTGCTGGCCGGCGGTGGCACGCTCTACTTTGCGTTTCCCTGGCTCTATGCCTCGGCGTTCAGCGGGTTCTATCTGCCGCTGATGATCGTGCTGTGGCTGTTGATGGTGCGCGGGATCACGCTGGAGCTGCGCAATCACATTGAACTGGGAGTGTGGAGAGCGCTGCTGGATGGCCTCTTTGGACTGTCGAGCACGCTGCTGGCGATCTTTCTGGGAGCGGCGCTGGCCAACGTGATTCGCGGAGTGCCGCTGCAGGCGGATGGGTACTTTTTTCTGCCGCTGTGGACGAACTGGCAGCCGGGCGTGCATCCGGGAGTGCTGGACTGGTATACCGTGCTGGGTGGGCTGCTGGCCTGCGCCGCGCTGGCGATGCATGGCGCGCTGTGGCTGAGCGTGAAGACGACCGGCGCGGTGGAGTCACGCGTGATCCGGATTGTGCCGGTGCTGTGGGGATCTGTGGCAGTGCTGACGCTGGTGAGCTTGCCGGCGACGATGAGGGTGCAACCGGCGACGCTTGTGAATTACAACCACTACCCGATCACCTACATCATCCCGCTGGGCGTGGCGCTATGCCTGAGCGGAGCCTTGATCTTCCACCGCAAGAGGCAAGCGCTGCGAGCGTTTGGGTGCTCCAGTGGCTATCTGGCGCTGATGCTGGTGGGAGCCTGCTGGGGACTGTTTCCAACGCTGCTGCCGGCGACGACGGGCGCGGACCGGAGCATTCGACTGGAGGATGCGATCTCCAGCCCGTACACGCTGCACGTTGGCCTGCTGTGGTGGATCTTTGGCATCGGACTGGCGGCGCTGTATTTCTCGATCTCCTATTGGATGTTTCGCGGCAAGGTCCGAAGCGAATCGATGCATGGCTGAGCGGCGCGGGATTGTTTCGGGAAGCTGACAGGGGAATGGCTCCATCTTCGGTTGGATTTTCCGAGGGGCGGTGATGATATTTTCGCGTTTCGGTGATCTCCGTCACACACTGCAGGCAGGATCGGGAGCACAATAGCTGTATCGACGGAAAGCGTCCGCTTGCCGCCTGCAAAAGGAGGCTGCCATGCCTGCTTCGGAACGAACCGTTTCCATTCCAGCGAACTGGGTCCGCCCTGCCCGTATTCTGTTTGCAGCCGCGTCTCATGCGGATGAGCGCGCCTTTGCCTGCGCGTTGAGCGAAGCGCAGGAATACCACTCGAAGCTCATTCTCTTCCACGCCTTTGATGTGCTGGCGACTGCGACCGAGGATGCTGTGGGCCTGCGTTCCGTGCACTATGAACGAGCCACGCTCCATGCCACGGCCGTGCTGGAACCCCTGCGCCAGCGCGCTGCCGCGCTGGGCGTGGACTGCGAGATTGTGGTGGAGACCGGCATTGCCGCGGCGCGGATTCTGAGCTACGCGGAGAAACACTCGATCGATCGCATTGTGATGGCCTCTCGCGTGCCGGGACGGATGGGCAAGTTCTTCCTTGGCTCGGTGGCCGAAGAGGTGCTGCGCTCGGCTTCGGTGCCGGTGATTACGGTGGGGCCGAATGTGCTGGATCCCAAGGTGCATGGACACAGGTTGCGCAGGATTCTGTGCACGGTGTCGCATTTGAACTGCGAGTTGCAGCCAGTGATGCTGGCCGCTCAAGTGGCCCGCGCGCTGGATGCGCAACTGACGATCCTGCACCTGATTCCGCCGCGTGCCGAGTCGCCGCTGGACCCGGGCTGCTCGACGGTGACGCTGGAGGCAGAACTGGAAAAGCTGCTGCCGAAATCGGTGTCGCGCGAAGTTCAGGTTCGCGCTCTATCTGCCGAAGGCAGCGTTGCGAGCGAGATTCTCTATCAGGCGCAGCAGCGGCAAAGCGATCTGATTGTGCTGGGCGCGCACCCAGCCTCAATGCTGTCGACGCTGACGCGTCAGGGGATGGTGAATCAGGTGCTGGCGGAGTCGCTGTGCCCGGTGATGACGCTGAAGCACGTGGTTCCGGCGGAGTCGCTGGCGGTGGATGAAAGTGCGCTGAAGAACGTGGACTTTCTGGCAGAATCGACGTGGCTGGCGGGGATCTTCTGAAGGCAGCGGACTGGGCCGGTCGGGCGCGAGGATTTTTGTCGCGCCCGGCCGCTGGGCGGATTCTCCGGCGACTGGCTCAGCGAAAGCGGCAGCGCTTGCCTTTGCACAGTGCGCCGGTGATGCCTTTGCCTTCCGTGATGGTGAAGATGCGATCGACGGCGGGAATTTTTACCGTCTCTTTGAAGCCGGAGGGCCAATCAATCTCCGCCGTGCCTGCGTCCTTTGCATCGCCGAGGCCGAAGTGCGCGCGCGGATCGTTGGAGGAGATGAAGCTGCCGCCGCTCAGGATATCTTCGCGCTGTCGCATTCCATTTGCGGTGAGATAGATGGTGGCTCCGACGGCGTCGCGCGGGCTTTTTGCGCCGCCGACCAGCTTTAGCTCGACCCAGTGGTGGTGGTCGTCATTGACGTTGCGCAGCAGCACGGCCGGGCCGTCGACTGGATTGATGACGACATCGATCCTGCCGTCGTTGAAGAGATCGCCAAAGGCCGCGCCGCGACCGGGTGTGACAACGGCCAGTCCGCTTCCCTTCACCGGCGGAATGTACTCGAATTTCTCTCCCTTCAGATTGCGAAAGAGCAGTGTGCGCTGAGCGTAGCTGGTGCCCCAGTCATGCTGATCGACCTGCGGATAGACGTGGCCGTTGACCATGAAAATATCTTTCCAGCCATCGTTGTCGTAGTCGATGAGTCCTGCGCCCCAGCCGAGAAATGGGATGGGCAGGCTGGCGATGCCGACTTCGTCGCTGACATCGCTGAAGTTGAGGTCGCCGTCGTTGCGATAGAGGACTTTGTAATCGTCGGAGAAATCGGTGACGAGAATATCGAGCAGGCCGTTGTTGCGGTAGTCGCCGACGGCCAGCCCCATCGAGGCAATCTCGCGGCCATCGCGGTTGACGGCAAAACCGGAGATGTAGCTGTCGTCTTCAAAGGTGCCGTCGCCTTTGTTGTGATAGAGGTAGTTGGGCGTGGAGTCATTGGCGACCAGCAGATCCTGCCGTCCGTTGTTTTCCATGTCGGCAAAGATGGCGGTGAATCCGTAGTAACCGCCGGGATCGTTGACGCCGGCCTTGACGCTGACATCGGTGAAGGTGCCGTCGCCGTTGTTGTGAAAGAGATGGTCCGGCTCGCCTTTCAGCCCGCGCGGACCACACATCACCGCCATGCCGCGTAACTGACAGAAGGCATCGGGCACTTTGGGATCGCCAAAGGAGGGTTGATGGTGCGCGTCGTAGTGCAGATAGCCGGTGACGAAGACATCGAGCTTGCCGTCGCCGTCGTAATCGCCCCAGGCAACGCCATCGGACCAGTTGCCGAGCGTGATGCCTGCCTTTTCGCCAACGTCGGTGAAGGTGCCGTTGTGGTTGTTGTGGTAGAGACGATTCTTGCCGTAGTTGGCGACGAAGATATCGGGCCAGCCGTCGTTGTCGTAGTCGGCGATGGCGACGCCGAATCCCCAGCGGTCGTTGGTGACGCCGGCTTTGGCTGCGACGTCGGTGAAGGTGCCGTCGTGGTTGTTGTGAAAGAGCGCGGCGTGCGGCGGCGTGGTTTTGCCATCGAGCGCGTCATAGGTGGAGCCGTTGACCATGTAAATGTCGAGCCAGCCGTCGTTGTCGTAGTCGATGAGGCCGACGCCGGAGCCGTCGGTTTCGAGGATGTAGTTCTTTGCGGGCGTGCCCATGACGTGTTTCCATTGGGCCAGGCCTGAGGATTGGGATACATCCTGAAAGACGATGGGGCCGGAATCGACGAAGCCGCCGGCGGTGATGGGACGATTTTGCGCGTCGTGGATGGGCTTGGACGGAGCGCCGGAGGCTGCGCCGCCCATGGCGCCGGGCTGCTGCGCGATGGCTCCGGAGGGCTGCGCCATCAGGCTGAAGACGGCGAGGGCCAGCGCGGCCGAGAGCGACGCGCGCAGCGAAGGCTGCGAACCTGATCGGCCAGGCGCAGTGCGGCGAATCCGGCTTATGACTGGCCGGCTTATGGATGACCGGTTCATGGGTGCACTCCAGTACGCGCCGGGTGGGGCGAATGCAGTGGGGCTGTTCGAGGATGAGCGGTGGTGGCGCACGGCTGGCCGCCGCAGAGCGCGCCGGTGATGCCGCGACTCTCCGTGATGGTGTAGATGCGATCGACAGCGGGCAGACGGACGAGTTGCACATGGCCTGAGGGCCAGTGAATCTCAGCTGTGCCTGCCACGGTTGCATTGCCCAGGCCAAAGTGAAGCCGCGGATCATTGGACGAGATGTAGCTGCCGCCGCTCACGACGTCTCCGCGCTGGCGCATGGCGTTGGCACGCAGAAAGACCTTCGCGCCGATGGCGTCGCGCGGGCTTTTTGCGCCGCCGACGAGCTTGATCTCGACCCAGTGATGATGATCCGGATTGACGTTGCGCAGCAGGACAGCCGGGCCGTCGATTGGGTTGATGACGACGTCGATTTTGCCATCGTTGAAGAGGTCGCCAAAGGCTGCGCCGCGACCGGGAATGACGTCGGCGAGTCCAGTGCCTTCGACGGCGGGAGCGAGCGCGAATTTTCCGTTGCGCAGATTGTGAAAGAGCAGCGGTCGCTCCGCGTAGGTGGTGCCCCAGCCGCGCTCGCCGGCATCGGGATAGACGTGGCCGTTGACCATGAAGATATCCTTCCAGCCGTCGTTGTCATAGTCGAGGAAGCCATCGCCCCAGCCGAGAAACGGGCGCGTGGGCAGGGCGATGCCCGCCGCATAGCTGACGTCCGTAAACTCGGCATGGCCATCGTTGTGATAGAGCACTTTGTAGTCGTCTGAGAAATCCGTATCGAGCAGATCGAGCCGGCCATCGTTGTCGTAGTCGCCGACGGCAAGGCCCATCGACGCCACTTCGCGGCCATCCTTGTTGACGGCAAAGCCGGCTGAGTAGCTGTCATCCTCGAATTTGCCGTGGCCCTGGTTGATGTAGAGATAGCTGGGCGTGGAGTCGTTGGCCACCAGCAGATCCGGCCTGCCATCGTCGTTGAGATCGACAAAGACGGAGGTGAAACCGTAGTAGTGGGCCGGATCGCTGACGCCAGCCTGGACGCTGACATCGGTGAAGGTGCCGTCGCCGTTGTTGTGGAAGAGATGATCCGGCTCGCCTTTCAGCCCGCGCGGACCACACATGCCCACCTCGCCGCGAAAGAGGCACTGCGCAAAACCCACCTCCGCATTGCCGCTGTAGGGCAGATGCGCGCGGTCGAAGTGGATGTAGCCGGAGATGAAGAGATCGAGTTTGCCGTCGCCGTCGTAATCGCCCCAGGTGACGCCGGAGGACCAGTTGCCGAGTTGAATGCCCGCCTTTTCGGCGACATCGGTGAAGGTGCCGTCGTGATTGTTGTGATAGAGGCGGTTTTTGCCCCAGTTGGTGACGGCAATATCCGGCCAGCCATCGTTGTCAAAGTCGCCGATGGCGACGCCGTACCCCCAGCGGTCATTGGTGACACCGGCCTGAGCGGCAACATCGGTGAAGGTGCCGTCGTGATTGTTGTGAAAAAGAGCGGCGTGGGGCGGCGTGGTTTTGCCGTCCATGGCGTCGAAGGTGGAACCGTTGACCATGTAGATATCCAGCCAGCCGTCGTTATCGTAGTCGATCAGCCCGACGCCGGAGCCATCGGCATCGATGATGAGCTGCTTGTCGGCGTTGCCCATGACGTGTTTCCAGTTGGCCAGCCCGGAGGACTTTGAGATGTCCTGAAAGATGACGGGGCCGGACGGGACGAATCCGCCGGCGGTGATGGGCCGATGCTGGTCGTCGAGAATGACCGGAGCGGCCTCGCCGGTGGAGTTGCCCATGGAGTTGCTGGTCTGGTTGGTGGCCGGGCGAGCCATGCCGCCGGTGGGCTGCTGGGCAACTCCGCCGAGCCAACACTCTGCTGCCCAAAGTGCCGCCAGGCCAAGCACCACGCTTCGACGGAAAATGCTCACCAGAACCCTCTGAGCCAAAGTCTATCGCAGGCGCCTGCGCAAGGGCATGGCCGGTGGAGAATCCGCTTGCCGAATGGCAAACAAGTCGGATACGGTGGAGAGCACATCGCAAATCGAGCCGGAAAAGGAGCGCACGGATGACGGAGCCGCATCACGCCACTCACCACGAGACGCATCAGACTACGCATCATGCGCCCGCCGCTGTGCTGCCCGCAGCCCCTCACCGGCTGCTTTCCCTGGACGTTCTGCGCGGCATCACCATCGCGTTCATGATCATGGTGAACAACAACGGAGATGGGCATTGGGCGTGGAGCTTTATGAAGCATGCCGACTGGAACGGCATGACGGCGACGGATCTGGTTTTTCCGACGTTTCTGTTTGTGGTGGGAGCGTCGATTGTCTTTGCGTTTGAGGCGCGGCTGGCGCGCGGGGCGACGCGCGCCCAACTGGCCGTGCAGGTGCTGCGGCGCGCGGTGATTCTGTTTCTGCTGGGGCTGGTGGTCAACGGATTTCCGCACTTTCCGCTGGCCACGCTGCGCATCTATGGCGTGTTGCAGCGGATCGCGATCTGCTATCTGCTGGTGGGTCTGTTCTATCTGTGGGATCGGCGACCGCTGACGAAGCTGCTGGTGGCGTTGGCCGCGCTGGTGGGCTACTGGCTGATGATGACGCATGTGCCGGTGCCGGGATTTGGGATGCCGGGCCGCGATTTCCCCATTCTCGACAAGAACATCAATCTGGTTGCGTGGCTGGATCGGCACATCTTCCCGGGACGGCTGTATGAGGGCGTTCGCGACCCGGAGGGACTGCTGAGCGACCTGCCCGCGCTGGCGACGACACTGCTGGGCGTGCTGGCCGGGCAATGGCTGCGGACGGTTCACACCAAGGCGCAGAAGGCTGAGGGACTGCTGGGCGCTGCGGTGCTCAGCTTTGCACTGGGTATGCTGTGGGCGGTGTGGTTTCCGCTGAACAAGAAGCTGTGGACCAGCTCCTATGTGCTGGCCGCGGCGGGCATCTCGGCTGGAGTGTGGGCGCTGCTCTACTGGATGATCGAGTGCAAGGGATGGCGTGGAAGATGGACCTGGGCCTGGGTTGTGCTTGGCTCGAACGCCATTGCCGCCTATATGATTTCGGAGCTGCTGCCGGGGGCGGTCGGGCTGATTCCGGTGACAGTGGCCGGAAGGCGCTCCGATGCGCTGCGCTGGGCTTTTGTCCACCTTTTCAGCAGGATTCCTCCGCCTGGACTTGGCTGTTTCGCCTACTCGACGGGGTTTCTGGTGGTCTGCTTCCTGCCGGTCTGGTGGATGTATCGTCGGCGGATCTTCCTGAAGGTGTGAGCCGTGGCTGCGGCCAGATCAGCGGCGGTTGAAGCCGCCAGAACGACCATCCCGGCTGCCACGCCCACCGCGATCTCCGCGCCCGTTGCGATCGCCGCGCGCATCACGATCACCGCCGCGACGCGGCATGGCCGGGATCGGAGCTGGCAGGTGGGTTTTGCCCTCGGGATAAACGACCAGATAGCGCTCGCTGCCCTCGCCGAGTGAAGCCGTCTCCACGCCTTCGATCTCGCGGAAGATCATGTGCAGCCTGCGGCGTTCGCGGGAGTGCGTGGGAGCAAAGCTGTACGGCATTCCGGTCTCCAGCACACGCGCGGCGGCCGTCTCCGCAGCCAGGCGAAGCTCCTGCTCTTCCATGGCTTTGAAGTTGAGAGCGTCGAAGCTCAGCAGAAACTGCTCCTGCGGCTCCAGGCGCAGCGCCTGGGTGCCGAGGTGCTCGAGGGCGCGCAGCAGCTCCCCTCGCCGCTGAGTCAGCAGCGGAGCATCCGGTCCGGCAAACTCGACGACCAGTCGTGGGGTCTCTGGCAGCGCCGACTCGCCGGCCATGGCGCGAAACTTCAGTCGGAAGTCGCCCTTCTGGATAATTCCGTTGAGCAGGCTGGCGATCTTCTGTGCGGATTCTTGCAGATTCTCAATTGGCATGACAATTCAGTATCGCAAACCACGCAGCGGTGACCCAAGCTGCGCAGTGCGGCTCCCTTGATGCAACAGAAAACGCATCGGGGGACTGGTTGGTTCCCCGATGCGTGGGTTTTGCGTTCAAAAATTGAGTTTTGACGGCTGCACTGACCCTAAAAATGGAACTGGAGTGTGCCGTAGACCGCCACGGGCGCGCCCGGATAGGCAAGGATGTAGCCTGCCTGTTGAGGATTGGCGGAGGAACCAAAGATGCCAGCCGAGTTGGTGCCGTAGTAACCGCCCGAGGAGATGAATTCGTAGATGTTGTAGCGAGAATTCGCCACATTCTGCGCGTTGATATCAAACTCCATGAAGCGCTTGTAAGGAGCCTTGATCCCGAGGTTCAGCGTACCGTAGCTGGACATCTGCTGGCTGCTGGGCTGCGGGAACTGGTTACCGGCTGAGTCCACCCCGTTGTTGTTGAAGATGTACTGCGAGCCGATGAACTGGAAGGCGATCATCGGCTCGACGTGGAGATCCTGGCTGATCTTCTTGTCATAGAAGAATCCTGCATTGAGAGACGCGCTCGGCACATAGGGCACATGGAGGCCGTTGAAATCCTGCTGCGGCGTGGAGGAGTTGATGGCTACGACCGTGGTGTAGTTGGTGTAGATCGAGGTCTCTACGTTGAAGTTGGCAAAGACGTGCATGTGCGCGATGGGATCGTCGTCGAAGGAGGCGTTGAAACCCTTGTACGCCGAGGTTCCATTGGCCGAGACGGTGTTGCCGTTGGCGAGCGTGGTGTCGATCTCCTGATTGGCCCAGCGCTGGTGATAGAAGGTTCCGGTGATGAGCATGGAGTTGAGCACGCCGGTTCCTTCATGGTGAATCTTGAAACCAGCCTGCCAGTACTCCTGTCGGGAGAGGTGATAGCTGGCCGGATCGACGCTTTGGAAGAGGCCGCCGCCGCCGCCCAACTGAGGCGCGCGCAGAGCTTCCATGAAGCCGCCGTAGACTTGCAGCCAGGGCAGAGCGCGCACGGTGGCATTGACGGCCGGCTCGGCGCCGCTGCGATTCTCAAGGCCGCCGCACTCGGAGCTTTGGACCTTGACGTTACCCGGCGTGGAAGCGCCCGTGGCGGCGCAGTGCGAGGCCAGGACGGCGTTGGGCGCGAGTTGGAAGTCCTCGGGAACCGCCGACGAGTAACCGGTGCGGAAGCCGACGTAGCGCAGGCTCGGAATCAGGCTGACGTAGGAGTTGAAACGAATCTCATCCTGCGCGAGGACGGCAAAATCATCCTGATTGAAATAGGAGGAGCGAATCTTGCCGCCGATGTTGGCGATGCGCTTGCCACCACCATCCGCCGTGTTGAAGAAGTTGTTGCGGCTGTTGTAGAGGGCGCTCAGATAGTAGCCGCCGACGGTGATGTAGTTGTAGGGCAGCCGCTTGGTGACGAGCAGCTTGTCGCCGACCGTGTCCGTGTAGGGGCTGTTCCACTCCTCCTGCTGCGCACCGGCGTTGTAGAGGTCGTTTTGCCGATAGTGCGAGCGCGCGATGTGCGTGTACCAGGAGAGGTTTTCGAGGTTGGTGGTTGGGTCAAGCTGGATGTGTTCACGGCCGTAGAGCAGGCCCATCTCGTTGGTGTCGTACTTCTCATAGCTCAGATAAGGCAGCGTGCTGTAGTAGCCGGAGGTCTGCTGGCTGTACTGCTGGCCGGTGGGGGTGCCATCGACGGTGATGAGGGGATTGGCCGCCGTGGGAATCACCTGGGAACGGTAGCCTGCGCCATGCGCATAGTAGCCGGCAATCTCAAAGCTGTTGGCCTGGTAGCTCTTGATGGCCTTGCCAAAGAAGGCCAGGTCTTTGCCGGGGTTCTGGAAGCCGTCGGGCGCGCTGCGGAAGTCGTTGCCGTCGCCGACGCCGCCACCGACGACCGCTGACCAGCCGTGAAAGATGCCGCTGGTGCCGACCACGGCAAGATCCTTCTGGCTGAAGCTGCCGTAGGTCATGGAGGCGTTCAGGTGTGGCTTGGAAGTGGGCTGCACCGGGGTGAATTCGATCATGCCGCCGATGTTGTTGTACCAGCGCGTATCCGCATCGCCGGGGCCGTAGGTGACATTGGCGTTCTGAATGAGGAACTGCTCGGGAATGGTGGGAGACTGCCAGAGATCGGTGGCTGGATCGACGACCGGAACGCCATCGAAGGTGATGGCCAGCGCGCCGCCGCCGGAGTAGCCGCCGTAGCCACCCCAGCCCTGCGAGACACCGTTGATGCCGACCGTGTACTTCGTCGCGCCGGTATCACCGTAGCCGGTAACATTCGCGCCCGGAGTCTCGGAGACGATCTGCGCCGCGCCGGCCAGCGGACCTACGGCCTCCATCTGCTTGCTGTCGAGAACGCGAATCTGCTCGTCGCTTTCAAAAACCTCTTGCTGGGAAGGTTGTTCGGTGACGCCGGGCATGGCCGCCGTGACGTTGACCGTCTCACCGACCGCAGCCACTTTCATCGCCACAGTTTCCGTGAGCGCCTGGCCTGCCGTCAGAGAGAGCGCGTCCATCGTGGTGGTTTGAAAGCCCTGACGATTGACCACGACCTTGTAGCGACCGGGCCTGAGACCCATGACAGTGAAGCTGCCACTTGGATCGGAAACGGCGTGCATCTGGGTGCCGGAACCAAGATTGGTCACCGTTACGTCAGCCCCGGCGACGACTGCGCCGGAGTTGTCGGTGACGGTTCCGTTGATGCTGCTGGTGGCCTGGGCGCGGGCCACCAGAGTGGTCAGCGAGAAGCAGGCGAGAAGCAGAAAAACTGTGTGTAGAACATTGCGTCTCAACGCTCAAATCCTCCAAAGATAACGCCCCACGGGGCAATGGTGCGGAACGGTGTGCCCTGGCCTCAGCGGCCTTGTCCGCTCTGAAATGGGCAAACCTGATCCCAATTTGGCAGCGAGAGATTACGACGCGATGACAACAACATGAATGCGGCGCGAATCGGATGAAGATTGCGTAAATCACAGGCGATGCGGTGGGCAGACGGCAAAGCAGGCCGTCAGACGTCAGCGCTGGCAAAGAAAAAAGCGCATCACCGGATGGCGATGCGCTGTGGTCTTTAAGCCGGATTTGAAGGGATATGTGTCTGGATGATCGGAGCCGATTTATGCCACTCGATGCGCGGCGGCATGATGAGCCATCCAGCGCTGGACGGCAGCCGGAACGGCAAAGGCGAGGACCAGAACCAGCGCGGTGGAAACAAGATCCCGCCCATAAAACGGCAACCCGGCGACATAGCAGGCAACCAATCCTTCGACGGTTTTGGGATAGAACGTCTCGGCGCCGAGCCAGACGGCGAAGTTGGACAGCAGAAAGAAGGAAGTGGGGCCGAGCAGTGCCGCAGCCACTCCGCGACCGAGTGTGGCGTGCTCGCGAAGGAGCGCAAAGCCAAGCGCCATGGCGCCCAGATACCACGCCCAGGTGACAACATAGGCCTGCCACACGAAGGGATAGCCATAGACATGCGCCGTCAGATAGTAGTCGGTGGCGGCGAGCAGCGCGAGCGGTGCGGCCATCTCCAGCCAGTTGCGGCGAGCGCCAAAGTAGAGCAGCGATCCACCAACCGCTGTAAATCCATACCAGCCCGCGTGGGGCAGCAGATGGCTGAGAACAGCGGCCAGCAAAAGCAGATAAGCAAACATGCGCACCTCAGACGAAACGATCGCGTTGTTTCTATTCTCTGACCCGCCTGCGCTCCGGTCAACTCAAAAGCTGTTGGCCGGATCAACAGGCTTGTTGCAGGGCTTACAAATCCCTGCCGCTTTTGCGCGGCTCGGCGAACTCAGGGCTGTTCGCGTCGGCTCAGGGCTGTTCGCGCCCATCGAGAATCATGGCCGCCGGTTGATTGCCCTCGACGACGTAGACCCAGCCGCTCAGCGGAGAATCGGCAAGCTGCTCGCTGAGGCGACCTTCAGCGCTGCCGGCCATCCGCAGGTCTTTGTAGGAGTAAGCAAAGCGCAGGTCGCTGAACTCGACCGTTGTCCAGCTTTGACCGGTGGGCAATTGCGCTCCACCTGCTCCGCCGACCGGCACACCGGCGATCTGCACGGGTCCCAGATCGCGCACCACGGGCCACTGCGACCAATCCAGATAGACCCTGCCAAGCCGGGTCTGCCTGGCCGCTGCGATGGCGGGCGTCATCGGCGGCTTGAAGAGCGCGTTGGTTTGGGGATCGCTGTCGACGGCTCCGGTGCGTGTATCGATCTCTGCCGTCTGCCACGTTGTGTCCGTCTCCAGAATGGCGTGCCAGCGAAAGGGATTCCACGGGTATGGCTCGAGCGCGACGCGCAAGGGCGGCGTGGGCGTAACGTCGGCGGCGATCAGGCGGTTGCGCGCGTCGGCCTGCTCTGCCCATCGCCAGCAGCCAAGCAGCACCACTCCACACAAGGCTGCCATTGCCAAGGCTCGCCCGCGAAAGCGCTCGCGCCTGGCTCCGATCTCGCGATCTGCGAGTGCGAGGATGGCTGGAACCAGCAGAGCCAAGCCGAGCATGAGCCAAAGCGCCGGCTCTACGATGAAAATCAGACTGCCGGCGTACCAGTGACGATTGAAAGGGAAAAACGGACGGACGCCGTAGTTGTTTGCCCAGTCGAGCGCGAGATGGCTGAGGTCAGCGATGAGTGCCGTCAGCCATACCCAGGCCCAGCGCGCGGGCTGCGCCGCGGCACTGTGCGGACGACGCAGAGCGCGCAGGCGATGCCACAGCCAAAGCGCGCCGGTGACCAGCGCCGCCATGACCGGCGCTGCAATCAGCGTGTGGGTGATGCCGCGATGGTGAGCCAGTTCCTCGACCGGGCCGCGCCATCCCCAGAAGACATCGAGATCCGGCGCTTCCGCAGCGAGGGTCGCAGCGAGCGTGGCATACGCCGTCCTGCGATTCCAGCCTGCGCGTCCAATGCAGGCGCCTGTCAGGAAATGTGTGACGGGTTCCATGGTGGACCCATTCTACTGGCATGGCCCTCCGCTACGATGAAGGAATGACGACTGAGGTTGAAAGATCGGTACACTCCGCCAGGTACGATCCCTGCTCCGGGTCGCGCATTGCACTCTTCGGCGGAAGTTTTGATCCTCCGCACAACGGTCATCTGGCGATTGCGCGGGCGGCACTGGAGACGCTGCATCTGGACTCGGTTCTGTTTGCGCCCGTCGCGCGGCAGCCGCTGAAGTCGGAAGCGCCCACGAACTTTGAGCATCGAGCGGCAATGACGGCGCTGGCCATCGCCGACGAGCCGCGATTTGCGCTGAGCCGTCTGGATGCTCCGCGTGAAGACGGCCGACCCAACTTTACCGTGGACGCGCTGCTCCGCCTGCGCGCTCAGTGTGCTTCTACCGCAGAGCTGTTCTTTCTACTGGGCGCGGATGCGCTGGAGCAATTTGCAGGCTGGCATCGCGCGGCGGAGATTCCCTTTCTGGCCACGCTGATTGTGGCATCGCGCCCGGGAGCCGGTGACGCCGCCGATGCTCCTCGCTGGCTGCCTGCTTCGCTGCGTACTCATCGGCTGGGGAGCGACTCGGAACGCGTTGCAACCCTCTGCGTGGAGGACGCGGAAAACCGCACGGCAGAGATTATTTTTCTGGCAGGACTCCACTTTGACATCAGCGCCTCGGAGCTTCGCGCGCGGCTGGCGCGTGCGGACCGGGACGAGAATGAACCCAGGCTTCAAGCGCTTTTGCCCGTGCCGGTTTGGGACTACATTCGAGCGCATCAACTCTACGCCTCGAGCACCTGAACAGACGCGTTTCTGCGCCGCTGCGCGCAGCTCGCTTCCTGCTACCATGAATCGTGCACCGCTTGCGCGCCGCACAGGAGAAGCAAATACCTATGTCCAACACGGAAACTCTTCAGCAACTGCTGGTCGCCGTCGCCGCCTGCGAAGACAAAAAAGGGGAAGATACACGCGTGCTTGCGCTGGATGCGATGGACTCTGGCCTGGCCGACTTTTTTCTGATCACCTCCGGCTCCAATGATCGTCAGGTGCTGGCGATTGCCGACGAGATCGAGCTGCAATTGAAACGGAAATTCGGGCTGTATCCGCGTTCGGTGGAAGGACGTCAAAAATCGGAGTGGATTCTGCTCGATTATGCGGATATAGTGGTTCACGTCTTCCTTTCTGAGAAGCGTGCGTTCTATGACATTGAGCGGCTCCGGAAAAGTGCTCAGGCACTGACTGGAAAGGATGTGGAAAGCCTGCTGAAGAAACCAGCGCGCACACGCTCGGAAAAGAAGACAAGCGGTGCCAGACAAAATTCCGTGAAGGGAGAAACATCGATGAGTCCATCGCCCAAGAAACCGGCTGCGAAGAAGGCAGCCGCCAAGCCTGCGGCCAAAAAAGCTGCACCGGCAAAGAAGGTTGCAGCCAAGAAAGCGGCGCCAGCCAAGAAGGCCGTTGCCAAGAAGGCCGTTGCGAAAAAGGCAGCTCCGAAAGCCACGGCGAAAAAAGCTGTAGCCAAGAAGCCGGCTGCGAAGAAGGCCGCACCGGCCAAGAAGGCTGTCGCGAAAAAGGCTGCGCCAGCGAAGAAAGCTCCAGCGAAAAAGGTGGCAGCGAAGAAGGCTGCGCCGGCCAAGAAGGTTGTCGCCAAGAAGGCTGCGCCAGCGAAGAAGGCTGCGCCAGCGAAGAAAGCTGCGCCAGCCAAGAAGGTTGTGGCTCCCAAGCCCGCTGCGCCCAAGGTTGCCATTGCAGCCACGGCCATCGAACCGCAGTATCTGGTGAAGCCACGCTCGGAGGCCGAGATGCCTGCGTCGATGGCAAGCAGCGAGGACAAGAAACCAACCCCCTGAAGCGAGGCTTCACAGGCAAAGCAGAAGGGCGGACCAGGCAACTGGCTCCGCCCTTTTGCTGTCTGCTCCACGCGGCCACGTCACTGGACGGGTCTGAGAAAAGTTCTTTCCATCCGGGCATGAACGCGCGACAATAGCGCATGTTCGCTCGAACTCTGCACTTCACGCGTATCTGTTGGGTGGCGCTGTTTGCCTTGGCGCCGGTCTGCATGGCGGCTGGCGGGCCGCCACCATCCTCGTCCGCCACACTGGACAGCCAACTGTTTGAGATCACGGTGCCGCAACTGGAAAGCCTGTACACGGCTCACGCGGTTACGGTGACGCAGGTGGTTCAGTGGCATCTGGCGCGCATCGAGCAGTACAACCCGATCTATCGCGCGGTGCAGACCGTGGAGCGCAAAGAGGCGCTGGAAGAGGCGGCGGCGCTGGATCGCAAGCTTGCCTCGGGCGATCTTCCGGCGTGGCCCCAGCGTGGACTGCTGTGGGGTGTGCCGATTGTGACCAAGGCCAACACCAGCATTGCCGGGCAGACGACAACCGATGGCTGGCACGGCTATATGCTGCCCGGCCATGAACTGCTGGCACCGCGCGACTCCACCCTGGTTGCGCGACTTCGTGCCGCCGGAGCCGTCTTTGTCGGCATTACGAACATGCCTGACTTTGCCGCCAGCGACACGAACCGCAGCACGGCTTATGGGCGCACGGGCAACGCCTACGATGTCCGCTTCAGCCCCGGTGGCTCCTCGGGCGGCACGGTGACGGCTGTGACCAGCAACTATGCCGTGCTGGGCAACGGGACGGATACGGGCAACTCGATCCGCATGCCCGCGGCGACCAGCGCTGTGGTCGGATACTTTCCCACGCGCGGGCTGGTGAGCATTGCCGGCATTGCGCCGCTGGACTGGCTGCTGGACAACACCGGACCCATCGCGCGCACCGTCACCGACGCGGCGATTGCGCTGACGGTGATGACCGGGGCTGATCCCACGCCCAAGCCTGACCCGCTGGATCCGCGCACGGCCGAGGCACCGGGCAAAGCTCAGCCTGGCCCGTACACACGCTATCTGAAGCCGGGCGCTCTGCGCGGGAAGCGATTGGGCGTGCCCGCATTCATTCTGCAAGGCTCCGGCATCCCGTTTCAGGGGATTCCTGCTGTGGTTCCCGACGACGTGGCGGCTGCGGAGGAGCAGGACTCCGTGCTGCCGCTGCGCGCCTCGACGCGCAAAGCCTTCCTGGCCGCTTTGGATGGCCTGCGCGCGGCTGGAGCCACGATCGTCTTTGACGACGCGATTCTGCCGCCGTCGTTTGCGCGGACGGTCAGCCGCGTGGGCACCATGCCGTATGTGGAAGAAGGAACCAATCTTTTTCTGAAGAACTTTGGCCCGGCGCAATACCACTCGGTAGCGGAATATGAGCAGGCGACCGGGCATACGATTCCCGACACGATCGTGAATCCGACGCGCCTGCGCAAGGACGAACCCAAGCAAAGCCAGATGCAGGTGGAGACGGACCCCGCGGCGCAGGCCAACTACTTCCGTCCGCGTCAGCAATCGCTGGACGAGTATAACCAGACGCTCGACCGCTTTCACCTGGATGGATACGTCTATCCGGCGACGCAGATGCCGCCACCGGACGAGACGATGCCCCAGAGTTATGCGCATACGGGCGGCATCTCCGGCACGATCAGTGAAGGTCCGCACAGCGATACAAGCTGGGTGAACATCCTTGGCGTTCCGGCGATTGTGGTGCCGGGCGGATTCTATCCCTCGGGGCTGCCGTTTGGCCTGGAGATCTCTGCGCGACGCTGGCACGACGGCGATCTGCTGGGCTGGGCATTTGCCTATGAGCAGATCACGCACCACCGCCATCCGCCGACGCTGGTCGAGCAGGGATTGCTGCCCAACATGCCGTGAGACAAAGACGCCCCGCGCAGGCCGCAGAACGGACGGGATGCGGAGCTGGAGTGCATGGCCGAGCTGAATCGTAGGGCCGAATCATGGGGCTGAATCGCAGCACCAAATCGCGGCACCAAATCGAAGCACCGAATTGCAATGAGGGAGACAGACAGGATGAAAATCAACCGGCAGTGGCAACTGTTCGCAGGACCACGAGGGTCCGCGTGGAGACAATGGCTAATGGTGACCGCTGTGGGCGCGGCATTGGCCGGAGGCGCACAGGCACAGAGTGGCGCAGCGAAGACGTTGCTGGCGACACCGCAGACCGTGGCCTGGGGATACTACTGGGCGCACGCGAAGCCGGTGATGACGGTGCATTCCGGCGATACGGTGACGATGCAGACGCTCTCAACCTGCGGACCGGATGAGCGGCTGGAAAAAGAAGGCGTGGCGGCGAAGGATATTCCGCCGTACAACGAGGCGATTTATCAAGAGGTGAAGGACCGGGGACCGGGCGGACATATTCTGACCGGGCCGCTGGCCATTGCCGAGGCCGAGCCGGGCGACGTGCTCGAAGTGGACATTCTGAAGATCGACATCGACGCGCCCTTTGCCTGTAATGGATTCGGCCCGGGACGGGGATTTCTGCCCAACGATTTTCCCTACGGGCGCACGAAGATCATTCCGCTGGATCGCCAGCGCATGATCGCCGACTTTGCTCCGGGAATCGAGATTCCGCTGCACCCGTTCTTTGGCAGCATGGGCGACGCGCCGCCAGAGTCTGCCGGGCGCATCGACAGTGCGCCACCATGGATGCACGGCGGCAACATGGATAACCGTGAGCTGGTGGCCGGAACGACGCTGTACCTGCCGGTGCATGCGCCGGGAGCGCTTTTTGAAGCAGGCGACGGCCACGCCGGACAGGGCAACGGTGAGGTGGATATCACGGCGATGGAGACGTTTCTGACCGGAACCTTCCGCTTTATCGTGCACAAACGCCAGCATCTGCTGTGGCCGCGCGCCGAGACGCCGACCAGCTTCATCACGATGGGTTTCAGCCCGGACCTGACGACGGCAACCCAACTCGCCGTGCGCGACATGATCGACTTTCTGGTGATGCAGAAGCACCTGAGCCGCGATGACGCCTATATGCTGACCAGCGTAGCTGTGGACGTGGACATTACGCAGCTTGTGGATGGCAACGTGGGCGTACACGCCATCTGCCCGAAGAATATCTTTCGGTGAGTGGCGCACAGAAGGCTGCAGGCGGACTGTGAGTGCGCACTGTCCATAATCTGACGAAGCGCTGCAAAAGTTGTAGCGAAGCGTGGGCTGGTCGGCTTTACAATCATGCTTGCCACTCATGCTGCATTCTGCCCATCGGCTGTCGAAAGAAACCATGCGTCAAGTGCGTCGCTGGAGCGCGGCTGCGCTGCTTGGAACAAGCCTCTGCATCGCTGCGGGAAGCGTGCCAATGATGGCCGCAGGGCGACTTTCAGGCGCCGCGACGGCGGAACCGCTTCCGCCGCCTGATGGGCAGTCTGCAACACGGCAAGCCTCGCAGGCGGCATCACAAACGGTGCAACGGGTTCTGCTGTTGCTGCAAGGCTCTGCAGCGCAGCAGAAGGCTCTGGACGCGCTGCTCGACGCGCAGCAAACACCCGGGAGCGCGGAGTTTCATCAGTGGTTGACGCCAGCGGAATTTGCTGCGCGCTTTGCTCCCACTGCGGCGCAGATGACAGCGGTTACGACGTGGCTCGCGGCGCAGGGATTCAGCGTGGAGCCGCTGCCGGCCAGCCATCTTTGGATCGTCTTCAGCGGCAGCCGCGCGCAGGTTGAAGCTGCTTTTCAGATGCGGCTGGTCGCTGCGGGATTGGACGCCAGCGGTCTTCCGATCCTGCGCTTTGCCGGGCAGCCGGTGATTCCCGCTGCGCTGTCGCAGCAGGTGGCAGGCGTGGTTTCGCTGGATGGCGCGCGAGCCGTGGCGGCGGTGACTTCGTCTTCGGATGCGGGGGCGAGCACGCTGGCGCAGTCCACGACGCCCAGGATGACCGGAACCTCCGCGCTGCAGACGCCGGCACTGCTGGCGCAGGTCGGCACGCTGATTGCGCCGGAAACCACATCTGCACAGAACAGCACGAGTTCGCAGGCGGGCGCCGGCGCAACGATCGTGATTCCGACGCGGAGCCAACTGCGGACGGAGGATGTAACGGAGTTTCGCGCCGCCTACGGTCTGGGTGACGGAACCGGCCTGCTTGCCGTACAGCCGGACGGGGACGATCCGGGTCGCACGGCAGACGAGATGGCCACGGCGGCGATGGCGGAGTGGTCGATGGCAGCCGCGCCGGGCACATCGGTGGAGGTGATTCCCGCAAGCGGAACCAATGCCACGGATGGCTTCGATCTGGCGTTTGCATCAGCGGTCAATCGCGCTGCCGGGCACACGGTCCTGGTTGGGTACGAGTCCTGCGAGACGGCGATGAGCGCGACTCATGCGGCTTTCTATGCGGCGCTGGACAGACTGGCCGCGGCGGAGGGCATTGCAGTGATTGCCGCAACGGGCGACCATGGCGCGCTGGGCTGCGATGCGGCGAGCACCGCCAGCGGATCGCCGCAGACCGGAGTTGCCGTGAATGCGCTGGCCTCGACGCCGTGGAATCTGGCGGTGGGCGCGGCCACACTCGCCGGAGGCCAGACGAGCTTCGCGGGCTGGGAGCCTTCTTCGGCCTCTGCCGCTGCCGTGGCCAGCGGTGGCGGCACCAGTGAACTGTATGCCACGCCGCAGTGGCAAAGCGCACAGGGAATGCCGACGGGCGACGCGAATGGAAGCAGCAGCCATGCGGATGGAAGCAGTGCGCCAGCAGGGCAGGGCAACGCAGGGCAGGGCAACCTTGGACATGGTCGCTATCTGCCCGACGTCGTGATGCCGGCGACGAGCGCGGCTCTCTGCCTGAGCGGTGCCAATCTGTCAGCGACTTGTCATGCTGTCGAAGCCAGTGGAAGCGCGATTGCTGCGGCGGCAATGGCTGGACTGGCGGCGCGACTGGATGCGCAGGATGGCGCACAGGGTAATCTGGCGCCGAACCTTTATCGACTGGCGCGAATGGGCGCAACCGGGGCGAGCGGCAGCACGACTGCGGCTTCTGGCACAGCAGCGGCTTCCGGCGGCGCAAGCAGTGCTTCGGCGCCGATTGTGGACGTCACGACGGGCGGGAATCGGCTTTTCTGCGTGCAGCCGGGATGTACGACGACGACCGATGCCACGGGTGGGCGTGTGGGTTTTGCCGCGGCGGCGGGCTTTGATCGAGCAACGGGCCTGGGCACGGTGAATGCGGCAGCGCTGCTGGCGCAGTGGATGCGCCCCGACGCCACCGGGACCGAGCAGGCTCAGGTGCTGATGACCAACCAGAACGGGCTGACCTACAACCCGTCGACAGATATCGACCTGACGGCCAAGGTCACCTCGCTCTCCGGCGGAGCCGTGCCGACGGGAACCATCCAGTTCTTTGACCAGACAAGCCAGCAGAATACGGGCACGCCGGTGACGCTGGCGGCCGACGGCACAGCGTCCTATGTGGAGCCGGCGCAGTTTACGATTGGCGGTCACAATATTGAAGCGATTTATAGCGGGGACTCGACCTATGCGGGCGGAACGTCGCTTCCGGTGACCTTCAACATTCAGCCCAGCTCGACGACGCTGGTCATTGCGCCCTCGACCACGACGCCGGCGGCAGGAGCAAGCATCACAGTGACCGGCACTGTGACCTCGGCCAACCTTGGCAACTCTCCACCAACCGGAATTCTGACGGTGAATCTGGATGGGGTTCCAAATGGGACCGCGAAGTTTTCGACGACCAGCGGAGTGACAACGGCAAGCTATAACCTGACGTCGCCGACCTCAGGGTCACACACGCTGCAGGGAATTTACTCAGGCGACATTAACTATAACCAGTCAACTTCGCCTTCGGTGACGATCTCGATCGCCAAGCTGGCGACGACGGTGTCGATCAGCGCGACACCGAGCAAGCTGACGCAGGGCACGCCGGAGAGCTTTACGGCGACGATTGCACCGGCAGCGGCCACCACCACAAGCTACACGATTACCGGAACGGTTTCGTTCTATGACGGCGGCACGACGCTGCTGGGAACGGCCCCGGTGAGCAGCAACAGCGCGACGCTCTCCGACATTGCCATCTCCGCAGCGGTGGCGCACTCGATCACCGCCGTCTACTCCGGCGATACGACCTGGGCCTCCAGCACGAGCAGCCCGGTGGTACTGGAGCCGGTGCTGCAACCAGTCACCGTGACCCTGACCAGCTCTTCGGCGGTGCTGTCGCCGGGGCAGGCAGCAAACCTGACGGCGACAGTGACGCCGGTGACCGCGCCCGCAGCCGGTATTGAGCAGAACCCGACCGGCAATGTCTTCTTCTACGCAGGAACGCAACTGATTGGCGAAAGCAAACTGACCGTCGGCATCGCCGACACCGGAGTAGCGACGCTCAATGTTCCCACGCTTCCCGGTGGAAGCTATGAGCTGACAGCGATCTACTCCGGCGACACGGTCTTTGGCCAGGCAACCTCGAACGCGCTGGGCTTTTCGGTGGAAAGCTTCACCATCACCTCCACCACCACGTCGATCACCATCGTGCAGGGGCAGTCGGCGACCATTCCGTACACCATTACGGCAACAGGGGGGCTGACGGGGCCGATTCAGATTCTTTGCGGAGAGCAGAATCCGCCGACGGCAGGGGCCATCACCTGCACTTTTAACCCGAGCATCGTGAATGGGACGGAATCGACGACTTTGACCGTGACCACGTATCCGGGAACGATCCTGGCAGCGAATCGCAGGCCCAGCCGACCGGGCAGCAAAACCCGGCCTGCCGCGACCGGTACAGGCGAATGGCTGCTGTTGGCTGGACTGCTGCTGGTACCTCTGGGCAGTCGGCGCCGGCGCTGGCTTCACGATGTCAGGCTGTATCGCGCGCATCTGCTGGCTTTGCTGCTGGTGATTGGCCTTGCCGTCACCGGATTGGGATGCAGCAGCACGACTCCGTCGTCAAACGGCACGAATACCAGCGGCACTCCGCTGGGCACGGCAACGCTGCAGATTACCGGCGCTGCCTATGTGAACAACGTGACGGTCAGCAATCACAGCTACCTGACGGTCAACGTCATTCCGTAGCGCCTGACAGCCGAACGCGATCGCCGTTTCCGAGATGCGTAGTGATCGGGGCAGTAATCAGCCCGGAATACGGAGTGGATGTTTCCGCGAACTGGCAAGAGCCGTGCAGTACGTGCGATACGCTTCATCTGCCAGAGAGATGGAACACGCTCTACAATGAAGCTGCTCGACGATTTTCTACAAAAGGAATGTCTTCAAATTTCGTTTGGATGGGAGCGTTCCACGTGGTTCCGTTTGCATTGTCTCAGTCTCCACTGCAATCCGTTCCAGGGGTGGAGCTGGCCCGCTATGCGGGGTGCTGGTATGAGATTGCCAGGTATCCGAACCGATTTGAACGCAAGTGTGAGCGCAATGTGACTGCGACGTATACTCTGCGTTCGGATGGTACGATTCGCGTGGTCAATGCCTGTTTGACACGCGCAGGGAAGCAGAAGCAAGCCAAAGGCTGGGCGAAAGTGGTTGACCCGGAGACTGGCTCAAAACTCAAGGTGACATTCTTCTGGCCGTTCTTTGGCAAGTATTGGATTATCGACCTGTGCCCCAACTACGAACACGCCGTAGTGGGCGAACCGAGCCGCCGCTACCTCTGGATTCTGAGCCGTTCGGCGAAAATGAACGACGAACTCTACGCGGAAATCACCGGTCGGTTAGCGACCAAAGGCTACGATGCGGCGAAACTCGTGCGAGTGCGACAGACAGGGTGAAGGGACGTCGGCTCCTCGCAGCGAGAAGGCCGCAATCGATGCCGGATTATCGGGAGCGCAGGCGAGCCAGGTCGCGACGATCTTTCTTGGTGGGCCGTCCATGCTGGGCGGATTCGAACTGCGGCTCCAGGCGACGCTGTTGGGCGAGTAGAGCACGACGCTCCCGGCTGACCGCCGTTTCTCGGTACAGCGTCTGTGCGACCGTAGCAGGTCCGCGCATCTCACTGAGCGCCTGCACTTCCACCTCGAATTCGCCACCCTCGGTGCGAATGTGGAGCATGTCGCCGACCTTGATTTCGCGCGCCGGTTTTGCGGCCTGGCTGGCGATTTCGATGCGTCCGAGTTCGCAGTTTTTCGCTGCCAGAGGGCGCGTTTTGAAGAAGCGGGCAGCCCACAGCCATTTGTCAATTCGCATTCGTTCCATCGTTCCGCTTTGCAACCTCTCACGAAAAGGTTACCCTGCAACCGTCGTTTTACCCTGTTCACAGGACGCATATGTACGACGCGTTGACACGGCCAGTTCTCAGGGCCTGTTCATAGAGAGAGATGGGCGTTGTGTGCGAGATCATCCATGCAGTTTCATTCGAGAGTGAAGTCGGAGTCGCGTTACAATCGAAAGAGAGACGCGGAGAGGTGGCCGAGCGGTTGATGGCAGCGGTCTTGAAAACCGCCGAACCTGAAAAGGTTTCGTGAGTTCGAATCTCACCCTCTCCGCCAGCAATCGATACACCGCATCCGTTACCCCCATGCATCCTAAACCGAGATGGCAGTCGTCGTCGACTGGCAAACCTCAGTCATTCGCCACACACATAGCTTCGCGATCGATATGACTGCCGAAATCACCCTAACGCGTGACTCCGTCCTTCATTCCACCCATAACACCGGAGAGCTTAGTAATGTGAGACACGTGGATTGATTTTTCATCGGGGCTAACCAAGGCAACGATTCTAACGTTGTCTCCGTAATAGCCCTTCAATGCAAGCGGATTGTCCACGGCCCAGACTTTCTTGTGAAAATCCACGAGAACGGGCTGATTGCCATTCTCAATGCATTGCTTTACGCAACCAACACCGTTATCCATGTGCATGGCGCCACACTTCGAGTCGCTGATGTATCCAGTTATTGTGCGGCTGGCATGTGCTTGAGCTTGCACAACACCCGGCATGACCATACAGCTGATTACCAGGATAGATGCAATATTTTTCATATGGGGATCCTCCCTATTGGCAGACTTGGTAACACGCGCTGCATATCCAATACCACTTTGCCGTATGTACTGGCAAGTGGAATGCTGCTGCGGCAGATGCCACTTGCTACGGGCTTGTACGCATATCCTAAATCCCCCAACACATCCGAAAAGCACACCCTATACGCCGACTTGCACCTTGTGCCGCGCCCCACGCGGATGACCGTCGCGACTACGCCAATTCCAGAACAAGACGGGAGCTAAGGATAACATCCCGAATCCAATCCATGTTGAGTAACAAGCGGCAACAGTTGTTGCTGTCATGGAACTCATATCGGAGAGCGCGCAGAGAACTGCTCCTGAAGCTGAAAGCGTAGCTCCAAATCCTGCAAGTGCAGCCGAAGTCTTTCGAAATACACTCATTCTGTATGCTAATGCAATATTCAACACCCCGCAGAAAAGACCCAACACGCCGCTCATGAGGAGGATAGACGACACAGATAAGGATACGCTGTGCCCGATGCGAAGCGCACCGATTCCAATCAGGACTAATATCCCAGTGACGATGAACAAACGAGCATGGATCTTTGCGGTGGAAGATACCCACTGCGCACGATAACTAGCAAATGCCATCTCGCATGATACGATTCCAATGGCTGTCAGTGCCATGTAATACGGTATCTTACTATAGGGATGACTGCACATGACTTCGGCAATCTGACTCAGCACAGCTCCGAGGCAAAGCATGATTATTCCCTGAACAACGATAAAACGTACTCGAACTGCATACTCCCTTTTCATGAAGCCTCCACTTTTGCACGACGTTACCTTTTACAGCTCATCGGCGGACATTATCTGACATGATTCATTCAACACTCTCCAGGTTAACTCGAATACGAACAGAATTCACAATGACCCGACATTGGTCAATGAGATCCTGACTGCTGATCTTATCTTCTGCAAGCAACATCGTTTGATCTTTAGGGCAGACATACTCTATATCTTCTGAGCCTCTTTCGTCAGCGGCGTGACTACCGACAAGCGTGATCTGAAGTAGATCGTATTGTGCATCTGATGGTACTAGTCTTAATAGCTCTTTAAGTTCTGGTGCGATAACGAGATCAAATCCTTCAGCGGACTGCTTGTATATTGATGCCGTGCGCTTCGCGTAAGAAAGAGGATTCAGTAGATTGAGATAAAGTACGACCTGGCCTCCAACGTTCACAAAGGATGATGGGTTTCTCGCATCTACGTGAAGGGAGTTCGGACTGGAACTGAGTGCGATATTAAGCTGTTTATTCTGTTTAGTGAACGGATCCAGTTCCACTTGCCTTTCCAGTTTCTTCGGAAACGATTCTGATGGCATACTTTCAGAACCGTCAGCACTGTGGATTCCTTTTGAGGGCGGGACTATACTGGCTGACTTTGGAATCGTCGGTCCTTCAGGCAAAGCGCTGGTGGCGATTTGCAGGGAGGAACGCAGATGGCGGGGTACAGATCGTTGCAACGAATCTATTGGAAGGGAGTTGCGCTGAGACAGTGAGACGCCATATGCCTTTCCATCCACATATACCTCCGATCGATCCAGGACACTTTGCCTAACGGAGCCGCTTTGAGACTCGATATACGCGAATGCATCCTGCCATGTGAAAATAGCAGTGATTACTTCCCGGCCTTCGTAGTCATACGCCAAGTTCTGATCTCTGGCGCCATATACGATTTCGATGCCCACTCCATCTCCTGGCCTGTTTTTGGAAAATTGTTTCAACGTCATCTGCAGAATCGGGACAACGACTTGCTCAAGAGTATGAGCGGCTCTCTCGTTTTGAGTCAGAGATCTTGTGCTGTACGACACGTCGTAGATTCCAGATATTTTTAGTAGCTCACTCTGTTTGAAATAGACAAATTCGATTCCGCGATCTGCTGCTTTGCCTTTCAACGCAGTTTTGACCTCTGTGCAACTGCATAAGCGGAGCGGGTATGAAAAGGTATATTCTTGGATCGATTGCTTCAGTGAGAGTAACTGAGGCAGAAACTCTGCTTCATCTGTTTTGAGTTGTGGATTGGGGATCTCATCTGGCTTGACTTGGGCAGATGCGGAAACGATGAGAGTGCTTAGAATGCAGAGCCACATTATTGCGGAACGCTTGTAGGTCAACATGGCCACCTCATTTCGTATCGGCTTTTCCTGAACCCGCAGCGCTGCGGAACGCAGTAGAGTAGGGAGGCGAAGCGATGACTCGAATATAGGCGACCAGACTATGGATATCTTCTGGAGTTAGCGACTTCCCGTAAGGAGGCATCATTGCAGAACTGCCCGTCTTGCTTCCGCCTTCAGCAATAATCTGAATGATGGCTGAATCTTTCAGCTTATTCAGAGTGGCACCATCATTCATCAGCGACGGGGTTGGGGTGACATTGGATCGATTGGATGGTCCCGCAGGAGTTGCGTCTGCATGACACCAGACGCATTGCTGATAAAAAATTCGCTTGCCCTGTGCCTGTTCGTAATTCAACGGCAACATGTGGCTTGCGTCATTCCAATCTGCTTCGACTCCATAAGACCCATACGATTCATATTGTTCTGACCGATGGTGTGGAATCGGCACAGCGATCATTCCTTGGTCCTGTGACCAGCACCAGCATACCTGGCTTGCTCGCGTTTTCTCGACGCCTAGTGCGATGGCTAGAGTTGCGATCAACACGGAAAGGTAGATTGCCGGTATTCTCACTTCGCGCCTCCCGCATTCATCGCTGTAGCTTCACTTGTCTGCTTCAGCGAAGAGATATACGCTGTTATCTCATCGATCTCTGTATCTGTGAAGTTATGCCGTGGCTCTATGGTCGCCGGGATCAGTGCTTGCGGATTCCGCAACCATGCCTCGATCCATTCCGGTGTCAGCCAGTTGCCCGCATTATTCAGGCTCGGCCCCACATATCCGCCGGAAGAACCGATGGTATGGCAGGATTGGCACTTGTATTTCTCCATGAACAGCTTTTGGCCCTTCGTAATTTGGTCAACTGTGGCCGCAGGAGATACTTTAGCGGCTCGGGAGACATCTGTGCTCGTGAGGTTATTCAGGATATAGTCCGCAAGGGTCGAGGCCTCCTGTTGGGACATACTGAATTCAGGCATTCGGACGGTCAGTGTGGGGCGCAGCGTTTGTGGTTTCATTAGAAATGCGATCAGCCATGCGCGTTGAGCGCGACTACCTTCATAGGAAAGATCAGGTGCAAGCGTTCCGCCGTATCCACGGAAAGAATGACAATCGAAACACTTATACCGTTCGTAGAGGGGAAGAAAGTCGCCCGTGGGTTGGAAGGTTGCGTGTCTGGCTGGAACAATCACGGATATCCCCTTCTCTGCACTCGGTGGAGGGCCAACCATGCTGAGGAGAGCAGTTGTAATGTCTTCTGCATCCGAATTGCTTACGGGAAATGCGGGCATGTGCGTATCTGGCGTTACAGAGGCGGGATTCGTGATCTTGGACATAATGGTTTGAATCATGAAACGTGGAACACGCGAAACCATTACATCGATCTGATCGCCGGAATGATGCTTGAAGTGAACAGGGAGACCTGTCGTATGCTGAATGTTCGAGATCACTTCGCTGGGAAGTGGAGACATGCCGAGACGTGAAAGATCAGGACCAAAGTGCTCCCGTCCGTTGAGGCCATGGATGACATGGCATTGAACACATCCCTTGCTTACAAATAGAGCTTTGCCGAAGTTTATCTCGTCTGATGTCGGCGTGGCCATCTTAGGAACATCCTGAAGCAGGTCCGGATCAGTGAGTCGCTTCATAATGTATTGAGTGACAAGATAAATATCTTTGTCTGACCACTGGTAGCGCGGCATCCGCGTATGGGCCAGGTAGCCCTCAGGGTCTTCAAGCCACGCGATGAGCCATTCGGGCTTTACTTTACTGCCTACTTTAGTCAACTCAGGACCGATATCGCCACCAATCAGCGTACTCTCTCCGCCTCGATTGACGGACAGCGCATGACAAGTAACGCAGAACATCTGATTGAAGCGGATTTCTCCCTGATCAGCCGGATCTCCATTTTTTAACACCGCAGCGATCGCGTGTTGATTTAAGGTATATCTTTTTACAGGCTTTTCCTGTTGCACGCTGAGGAATGCCGATAGTGCACGAATTTCTCGGTCGCTCAGGGTAAACTTCGGCATCCTGGGACTGGTAGCGACTCCATCGATCACAACATTACCATCGGAGTCAGTTATTGTTCGAGGCTCCTTGAGCCACTTATATATCCATTCACGAGTTAGCTTAGTACCGACACTGCTAAGATCGGGACCAAGCATGACAGGACGCTGGATATCCTGGAGCGTATGGCACCCTGTACAGTTATACCTTGCAATCAGTTCCCTTCCATGGGCCAGTCTTGGCGCTTCAGGCAGATCATCGCGATGACACGCACCGCAACTACTCTGGACGAATTCTGCCGGAGCAAGCGGCTCTTTCCATGCATACCTCTGAGGGCCGTATCCATATCGCACTGAATCATAAAGTGCGTGGAATCCGACTCGGGCATGTAGATAGATCAAGGCACACAGGAAAGCCGCAACAACGGCGACGACATAGGATGTTTTCCTCGTGGCACGATATGCTTCTCTGAAAGACATCCCTGCTCCTGATCTGCTCTTTAGCCAATACTTAAGAGTTGTCACTCGGATATGAGTCGGAGATGCATTTCTTCCTATCTCCGACCGCATATCCAGTGCTGTTCTGGGTTGTTGTGATTGCGGCGTGGCACGCGCGTACGAAAGCAGGCTGCGCTTTTCTGCGTTTACGCCGAGCTACCTCTTGACGGTCAGGCTTACATTCGCCCCGGATGCGCCCACTGTAACTTGTTGACTGATAGGCTTGGCCCCTTCACTCCACGTCTTGAGGGTATATTGACCAGCTGGTACATTCTTTATGTCAAAAGAACCCTCTTTATCCGTCAAAGCGAAATATGGGGTTGGCACAACGATGATATAGCCGGACATTTCGGGATGGACATTACAAAGTAATGGCACGTCACCAAGATCATTGAATGTGAATGGCTTTGATTGACCCTGTGGCCAGGTTCCCATGTTGTGCGCAAGTTTACGGTTATGGTTGATCGCGGGCCAGTAAACATTGTGCCCTACTGCATCTTCGTTTTTGAAGTCGACGGTGCTTCCCTTCACGACGATCATCACGTGCGGAACAAATGCAAGGTGCAACTGATCCATGGTGAGATGCTGAGCGGGAGGTGTAAAAGTCTTGCCCGGAATAGCGTCTACATACACCGCGATATTTTCTGCGGATCGCAGACCCTGCGCGGTGACTTTTCCGCGGATATCTGCGGCAAGGCCGCTTATGGTTGATGCGCAAAGAGTCGTGACGCAGATGAGCGATAGAAGAGTCTTTCGTGATGCTGTCATGTTCCTGTCCTCCTGGTTCTTGTAGGTTGAGCGGGGAAGTCTTCAGTGCAAAAAGGCACTAGAAAGCGAAGTCAATCCCGGATTGAAGTTTATTGGCGCGGTAGAAGTTGCCAGTGCCTGGTATCGGCTGCTGATAGCTATGCGAATATTCTGTTTCAATCTTGATGTTTGGCCTCACTAAAATCTGTAGGCCAGGGCTGTAGATGTTTCTTGTATCCGAGCGCGATATTCCATTGATTCTGTCTGTGGGTGAATTGACTGCGTCATAGCGCATAAGCCCGATGAGCCATGGATAGAACCAGTATTCTGCTTCGAGAAAACCGCCGGAGAACGTAACTGGATTGGCCCATGTTAAGGCTGTTTCGGAAGCATTGACCCCCCGATTGGAATCACGTCCATGCTCCCAGAGACCCCAGAGTTCAAAGTCTCCACGGAACCGATAGTCAAACGCCCCGCCAGCCCTATAAAAAGGCTCCTTGATTGTTTGCAGTTTCGGATAGATCGTTCCACCTTGATTCAGTTCATTTTTGCCAAAGTATCCAAAAGCATTGAATTTGATCCATGTATGGTCATGGATTCCTGTAGGTCCTGAGGCCTGAATCTGTTTTCGGACAGTACGATCTCTTTCAAGATTGAAGCCCTGCCAGAGATTAATGTAGACGTCTTTGGCGTTTCTTCCTGTAAGTGGAGCAGCCGTTCCATAATCTGAATTGCTGCCGTCGAGCAGGGCTACAGACCACCATGTATAGCCTTGGTGCGGAGTACCACTGAGTTCGATGCCGCGCTGTGGCGCTGAGAACACAAGCGGGTTATTAGTTGTGCCAGCAAGCGGGCCGGTACCACTTGGATTTACAACTGCGGTTTCGTCATAGATCGCATAGTCGCTTAAATTGATAGTTCTTGCCTGCGTGAACGGTAGATCAATTTCAAATTGACCAAAGCGTACATTCAAGTCATTTTGAGGAACATGAAGATAGTATCCGATAAAGTTATTTGCTTTGATGTATGCATCCCCCATGCCGCCATTTGCACCGGATCCAGCAGTTGCCAGATCATCATCGATCCAGAACTCCAAGGAAGGCCCAAGACTGCTTGCGGCGATGATAGTAAAGGAATTTGGCTGAAAGAGATCCGTTTGAGGAAGATATCCATTTGCCGCAGTGATAGCAGCTGGTTGTGGACTGTTATATATAAAGTGCCCAGAATATCGAAACGCTATCGGGAGTATGGGTAATTCACCAGGATAGATTGAGTGGGGAAACGCCTCCTTCTGCGCCTGCGCTCCGAGCATGAGGGGCGGTTCTTTGAGGAAATCCTCATCATCTTTTGGAAACTTGAATCCATTAATTTTGAAGGCCAATCCAAAATCATTCAATTCTGGCCAGTTGTTATGGCAGGTTGAACAAGCTGTGTGATATTTTCGCGCGAATGCAGGTATCGCTTTTGCTTGTGGCGCAAGAGTCATGGTCATGAGCAGAGCCGATAGCAGCATCAGTACCCACGGGCGAGGATGCCTGGCCTGTCGGTAGCTTTCTGCAATGATGGTGACCTGAGACATTTGATTAGGATTAGGTTGAGATTCATCCGCCATGCAGAAATACTATGCATTTTTCGTGGCCTTGAATGTGATCTACCGCACCCGCCAGATGTGATGTTTGTCACAACACAATGTGCTCTCAACCCGCACTTTCCGAGTTCCGACGCATGATGTGATCCACGCACGCCATCACGATTGTCCGAGAAGTGTTTTCTCGACAAAAACCAAGCGATCGAAATGATTGGGCAGCTCAATCAGATTCTGCGTCTTGATGTGCCTGCGAATAGCATTCGTTGTGATCTCTCTCGACGTGACTCTGCTTCCGATTCACGGAGCGTATATGGAATGCGCGCGGCATTGCTCACTTGAAGAAAAAGGGACTGGTATCTGAGCCATGAATATGCGAGTGGCAGCTTGTACACGCCAGTGATTCCGTTTTTTGATTATGGAATGGCTTTGTTCCAGGCTCAGTATAGTTGGGCGTCGGGGTATGGCATTGCGTGCAGAGATCATTTGGATTCGCCTTGGTGAGCAGTTGCGCATTCGGCGAGCCATGTGGAGCGTGACATGAGACGCAACCTTCGGTGCGTACCGGCGGATGTTCGTTCGTGTATGGCCCGGCGGTATCGATGTGACATAGGATGCAGGTCTGGTTTTGCTTAGCGATCGACATCGGGCTTTGCATGGGTTCGCCACTGTGTGGATCATGACAGTCGCTACAGCCAACCACGCCTTCGCTGACCTTGTGATGAGACGGCAGTTTGAAGGCGATTTTCACATCCGTATGACACGTTTCGCAAAGCGTCGTCTCTGGCTGCTTAAGCATGTATTTTGTGTTTTTGTAGCTGTGAATACCGTGACAACCAACGCAGCCAATGCTCGCTTCACGATGCACCGCGTGCTTGACGCTGGGCAGTGAAGCGGCATGGCAACCAAGACAGACGCTGTCCTCTTTCTCGCTCCCTTGGCCTGCGAAGGAAAGGATTTGCGCTCGGTCGCCTCCTGACCGAACATGATTCCTGCCGGAGCCATGGCAGGTTTCACAGGCGATGCTACTGTGATGGGAGTCTTGCGTTGGCAAGGAATGCGGGGTATGCGTAATGGATACTTGAGCGTGGCAGCCGAGACAGGCATTTGAGCCCACCATGTTGGATGAGTTCGTGTCGGTTTGCTGCACATACGATTTCTCTGCGCTCTGCGTCTTGCTTGCAGCTCGGGTAGTCGTCAGGCCGAAAACAGCGAACCCCACGATCACAATGAAGAGCCGCTCCATCCAATTCAATCGCCTCATGCAAATCCCTCTGACCTGGTTCCTGATGATTCTGGAGATTGAGTCCTCACCCATGTGCTTCTATCGCGAGTCTTCTAGAGTAGGCATCTATGGCATAGTTGCCTGTGATCTGAATCACAGTTGTGGATTCGCCATTGACGGAACCAGGATGTGTGTATGTTCCTGTTTGCATCTACTGGGCGAGTGAATACGATCCGCTTCTCGCGCCGCTCTTTCGATCACGCGACGATGCCGCTCGATGCGCAATCGTTAGGCAATCCTCGATCCTTTCTATAAATCCTCGCGAACTCAATCCTTGGGTGGAAGCGCAATGTGAATTGGCGCGCTAGTCTGGTCTTCGCTCTTCCCCAGAACGGAGTTGTGGAAGGTGCGTGATCATTGGCAGCTTTACTTTGCTGATGCCCCGGATTGTTTGACGGACCCGAAGCGGCCACAAACTATCCTTCACGTACTTGACATCGAGATTGGCGGTGGTGAATTTGTCACTATGGCAGGGCCGTGTTCCGTGGAAACGGAGCGGCAACTGCTCATCACCGCCGAGCGAGTGTGTCAAGCCGGGGCACAGATACTGCGAGGCGGAGCCTTCAAGCCGCGTAGTTCTCCTTATTCGTTTCAGGGTCTGGGCGTTGAGGGTTTGCGAATGCTGGCGCGTACACGTGAAGCCACTGGCATGGCAATCGTCACCGAGGTGATCTCCGAGTCCGATGTGCCGCTTGTAGCGGCCTATGCTGACATCCTCCAGATCGGCTGCAGAAATATGGAGAACTATGCGTTGCTGGAGGCTGCTGCCCATTCGGGTCGGCCCATTTTGTTGAAGCGCGGAATGATGGCCACGATCGGTGATTTGCTGCGTTCTGCGCAGTGCATTCTCTCGCACGGCAACCCGAATGTGATGCTGTGCGAACGAGGAATTCGCAGCTTTGAAACAGTTACCCGAAACACTCTGGATGCCGGCGCGATCGTTCTGCTGAAGCAGGTTTGTCATTTGCCCATCCTTGTTGATCCCAGTCACGCGTCAGGCCGTCGAGAGCTGGTCTCGGAGTTTGCGCGCGTAGGTATAGCTGCTGGAGCCGACGGGATGATCGTCGAGGTGCATCCAAAGCCCGAACAGGCGTGGAGCGATGGAGAGCAGTCTCTGACCCTGGAGCAATTTGACGCAATGATGACGGAGCTGGAGCCATGGATATCACTGGCGAGGCGTCGATCGAGCGTTCGGTCTGCGCTGTTGGAGGTTGGACGATGAAGACACTCAAGCGGCTTCTGGAGCCGAGATTTTTGACGGGCATCCTGTGCGCACCAGTGGTGCTGCTGTCTGGCCTTGCTGCGCAGAATACGCAGACTTCCCATGCTCCACAAGCTGCGGTTCCAACCAACCCATTGCATCCGCTTACGGTCATCGTAAGTGCAGCACCCACGGTCTTGTATCCGCCCGAAGCAGGAACCAACGCTCATTCCAAAGCTGCAATCATTGCCCCCGAGAAGAACATGGCAGACAGGTTGTATCCCGATGGAGTGCATTTGCTTCTGCTTCAGGCGGGCAAGGCAACACCACTTGTGCCGGAGTTTGTTGCTTCAGCAGATGCGAATGTGAGTTTCGATGGAAAATCAATATTGTTTGCCGGGAAGAAGACAAGTGCCGATCGTTGGCAGATTTGGGAACTGGAGATTGCCGAGCACAAGCTGCGCAAGGTAATTGGTGGAACTACAAATTATTTTCATCCCTTGTATCTACCTGGTCGGCGACTCGTATATTCGCGGCAAACGAGCCATGGATTCGAACTCGAAGCGGCGCTCTACGACGGCACAGATCGACTTGCCCTGTCACATCTTGGATCGCAGGGCACCCCAGTGGATGTGGTGGCTGAGGATGTACTCGAGGATGGCCGCATCCTCTTCCAAACCGGATTTCCGATGGGCGTATCAGGCGGATCGACAATTCGCCCGGAACTCTATCTGGTCTATTCCGACGGCAGCGGCGTCGAGTCCTATCGTTGCGATCACGCCGCAACTCAGAAGCTCGGTGGACGCTGGGGTGGACGGCAGTGGAGCCAAGGCAGCTTCGCAGGCGATGTGCTCTTTACCCATGGACGCACCCTGGGGCGATTCAGTTCTCCATTTGCCTCCGAAGTTTCCATGGCTGCTCCCGCTGCTGAATATGCAGGTCTGACGGAGACTCCCTCGGGCGATGCGATTGTCTCTGCGCGTCACACTGCGCGCGATCGCTTTTCACTCATGCTTCTGCGCCCGGGAACACGAATATGGAAATCATTTTACGCGCAGCCTGGAATGAACCTGGTTGAGCCAGTCGTCGTTTCATCCAGAGTCATCCCGAGACGACATCCCACCGCGTTGCATCCATGGACGACAGCGAATTTGATGGCTCTCGATGTGCGCATCTCGCGCGACGGAAATCTGACCACGCTGCCTTCGAAAGTGCAGGTGGAAGCGCTGGGAGCAAGTGGCCAAGCGATCGTGCTGGGAACAGCGCCTGTAGCCGAAGATGGTTCCTATTTTGTGACTGTACCGGGGGACAAACCGATTCGCTTCGCATTGCTCAACGCACAGGGAAGGATTATGCGCGCACAGCGCGGCTGGTTCTGGGCGCGTGCTGGTGAACAGCGAATATGCGTTGGCTGTCACAGCGGACCAGAGCAAGCGCCAGAAAATCATCTTCCCGGAATTCTGTTGAAGACGACAGTTCCTGTGAATCTAAGCGGCGAAGCGGAGGGACAGAAGTGAGGATGACAATCTGGAGCGTAGGTATTTTGTTTCTTGCCACGGCAGCAGCGGGGCAGACAACCAGCGGAAAAATGACCGCTGTTCCCAGCAAAGTTGAAGCTACACCCGCAAGTGCTTCGCGCGAGACCAAGCAGTCGGTCATTCGCTTTGAAGATGCAACGGATGCGTCAGGGATTGATTTTGTTCACAGTTTCGGTTCGCGCAAGCTGGGTTCCTTGCTGGAGGGTACGGGCGCAGGGTGCCTGTGGTTCGACTACAACAACGACGGATTGCCCGACCTCTATGTGGTCAATGGCCGTCCGCTGGACGATTCGATGCATCCTTATCCGCTGAAGGAAAAGCCAACCGAGATGCCGCACAACCATCTATATCGCAATGATGGGAACGGGAAGTTTACTGACGTAACGTGGAAGGCTGGATTGGCTCCGGATATGTATGGCGTGGCCGTGACGGCAGCAGACTACGACAACGATGGCATGGAAGATCTGCTCGTAACCGGATATGGAAAGGCCATTCTCTATCGCAACCTGGGCAATGGCAAGTTTGAAGATGTGACCGCAAAGGCCGGGATCAAGGTGGATGGATGGTCGATCAGTTCCACCTGGCTCGACTATGACCGTGACGGTTGTTTAGACCTGTTTATCGGGCGCTATGTCAAATTTGATCCGAAGTATCGTGCATTTTATGTCGGAGATAATTATCCGGGACCGCTTGATTACGAAGGCGAGACCAACCGCCTCTATCACAACAACTGTGACGGAACCTTTACGGATGTGACCAATAAGTCCGGACTCGGCGCGTTTATTGGTCGCACGATGGGAGTCACGGCGGCGGATTTTGACGGGGATGGCTGGCCCGATATCTATGTGGCCAATGATCGCACAGAGAATTTTCTCTTCCATAACAAGCACGACGGCACCTTTGAAGAGATTGCCAATGATGCGGGAGTGGCTTACGGGCAAAACGGAGAAAACACCGGCGCGATGGGTCCTGTCTTTGCTGACTTCGAAGGTCGTGGAAGGATGGACCTCTTCGTGACCGACTCGCACTACAACCGGCTCCTACGAAACGATGGAAAACTTGGTTTTGACGACATCGGCGCACGTAACGGCGTCTCCCAGGCCAATGCACAATATGTGAGCTGGGGATCCGGCATCTTCGACTTTGATAATGACGGACAACTGGACATTCTCATCTTTCATGGCGGATTGATTCATTTGATTCCGCAGGAGCATACGGTCTTTCGCGGTCTGGGAAACGATCAGTTCAAGGATGTCTCGGAGCAGGCAGGCAAGGTGCTGAATGTGCGCACGGTGGCACGCGGAGCCTGCTTTGCGGATTATGAAAACAATGGCAAGGTGAGTGCGTTTGTCGTGAATCTGGGTGCGCGCGGAACGCTGGTCAGAAACGTATCCACAGATACGGGACATTGGCTGGAGTTGAATCTGAAAGGGACCATGAGCAACCGAGACGGCATTGGCGCTCGTGTGACGATTGTGGCCGCCGGAAAGCAACAGATGCAGGAGCGTGTCGCAGCTTCGGGATACCTGTCGCAGAATGACGGACGTCTGCATTTTGGACTTGGCGCAGCAACCGTGGTGGAGAAGATGCAGATTCGATGGCCAAGCGGTCGGGAGCAAACGCTTTTGGCTGTGCCTGTCGATCGCGTGATGACCGTCGAGGAGCCGAAATGAGCCGGCATCTCTGGATTTCTGCACGCATCCTCGCGCTGCTTGTCGCGGTATATGCAGTAAGGAGTGTGTCGCCTGTCCATGCGGTGGCCAGGCCAATTGTGGCCGTGAGCAGTGGCACGATCAACAGGAATGAACGGTCAGAAGCAAGCCAGGAGTATCCGAATGAAGCGCGCGCGATCCCTGTTGAACAGTACGCATCTCCTGTGGAGATGTTGATGTCGCCGAACGGTGCGCGGCTCTATGTACTCTGCCAGGAATCTGGCGAGATACAGGTTCTGGATGCGTTCAGCGGACGTGTGCTCAAACGGATTGGGGTTGGTCGTGTGCCACGCGGATTTACGTTATCCCCCAATGCGGACAAATTGTATGTAGCTAGCAGTTGGGATGACCATGTTGCTGTCATCGATACACAGCGTTTGCAGGTGATTGCTACCTGGAAGGTAGGCGCTGAACCAACCAGCATCGCAGTCGATCACAGCGGCACGCAGCTCTTCGTTGCCAATCGCATCAGCAATGATGTAGCCGTGTTGAATGCAAAGACTGGAAGCGAGCAGCGACGATTGGAAGCCGGGCGCGGAGCCAGCTACCTGACGATGGCTACGGATGGTAGCCGACTCCTGGTCACTCATGTCTATCCCAATCTCGGCGAATACAGAACCGTGCCTGAGTCAGAGATCACCGTCATTGATCCGCACAACGCGCATGTGGTTGAACGAATGCCGCTGCACTCGATTGCGGGCGCCTTTCATGTAGCGCTTTCTAACGACGGACATCTGGGAGTGGTGGCGCACCTGCACCCGAAGAATCTCGTTCCCCTGGCACACGTGGAACATGGGTGGATATTCGGCGACAGCATCACAGTATTTGGCACGGATATCGGCAAAGGCATCCACGGCTCGGTCGAGGTGCCGCTTGATGAACTGGATCGCTATTTTTCCTATCCATTCGGCGTCGCCATTGCGCCCGACAAACGCCACATTTATGTGACGAACGCAGGGGCGGATGTAGTCACAGTGGTGGATGTAAGCAAACTGTTGGCTTACATCCACGCGCATCCCGGTGGATTTGCCCAGAACCTGGGTGCAAGCGCGCACTACGTTACGGCAAGAATTGCGGTAGGCGCGAATCCGCGAGGCGTATTACTCAGTCGCGATGGCCGCCATCTTTATGTCGCCAATCGCCTCGACGATACCGTCAGCGTTGTGAATACCTCCACCGAGCGAGTGGAAAAGACATTTCCGCTAGACGGACCGAAGACAATCTCTGCACTGCGCAAAGGAGAGCGCATCTTCTATTCCGCACGATACAGCTTTCAGGGTCAGATCGCCTGCACCAACTGCCACATCGACTCGACATTCGATGGCCTTACCTGGGATTTGGAGCCGGATGGTTTCGGCATCGGTATTGTCGACAATCGCATGCTGGAGGATATTCGCAACACAGCACCCTACAAATGGAACGGCAGCAATCCGAATATTCCCACCGAATGTGGCATCCGCACAGAAAAGTATTTTTGGCGTTCACAAAACTACAACGACCGCCAACTGGCTGACCTCACTCTGTATATCCGGAGTATTCCAGCTAGGCCCAATCGATGGCGATTGCCCCACGGACAAATGACATCAGCGCAGGAGCGTGGACGAGCGCTGTTTGTTCGCTCGAAAGATAACTTTGGCAATCCCATCGCAGAGAAGAATCGATGCGTGTATTGCCACAGCGGACCCATGGGAACCAATCAGACCTCTTTCGATGTCGGAACTGGGAAGAGGACTGATCTCAGTGGAGTATTCGATACGCCACAGTTGACTAACATCGCTCTCACCGCACCCTATCTCCATGATGGATCGGCACGTTCGCTTGAAGAAATCTGGACCCTGTACAACCCGGCTGATCGTCATGGGCGCACAAATGATCTGACCAAAGACCAGTTGAACGACCTGATTGAGTATTTGAAAACGCGATAAGAAGGACACCATGAAAAAGAGATTGTTGTGCTGGTTGTTGAGCCTGACTGCAACAGCGGCTATCGCCCAGATACCGAAGATGCCACTTTTTCGTTTTGAAAACTTTACTGTTGCCAACGGCCTGCCTGACAACCATGTGTATGCCGTCCTGGTAGACAGAGATCGTGTATGGGCTGGAACAGAAAACGGCCTTGGCCTTTATGAAAACAAGCACTGGAAGGTTTACGGTACCGCTGATGGACTGGCGCATCGAGCAGTGCTTTCCCTTGCGCTCGATCAACGCACCGGCGATCTGTGGGCAGGAACCATGGGCGGATTAAGTCGCATTTCAGCCGGGAGAATTGACAGCTACACCCAGTTGAATTCCGGCCTGAGCAACAACGTCGTTTACGGTGTTGCAGTCGAGGGTGACAACGTCTGGGTTGCAACCGCAGCGGGCGGATGCCGTTTGAACACTCGAACGGGCGAGTGGACACTCTATAACGACCACAACACACCCATGAGTGAGATTTGGACTTACAACGTGACGGCCACTCCGGAAAAGGTTTATTACGCAGTGTGGGGCAGCGGCGTGCTTGAACTGAATCAGAAAACAGGCAGATGGGACAAGTACGACGATCCGGACGGGGAAAATGAACTTGTTCTTTTCAAGGACCAGGGACTTGTCCATGAGATTGTAACTTCCGTCAGCTATGTCGACAACATTCTGTGGATTGGCACATATATGGGCGATAGCCGCTACGACGGGCGCTACTGGCATAACTTTCTAATGAAGGACAGTGGTCTTCCCTCTAACTTCACCAACCTGGTGAAGGGCGTGGATGCTACACACGCCTGGTTTTGTACAGATAAAGGACTAGCTTACTATGACGGTGTGAACTGGGCCGTTTACCGCCCTTCGCTCAAAGATGGAAGACCCGAGATGACCGTAAGAGATGCCGCAGGAAAGGTTACACGAATTGCTGTAACCACAGCACCTGCGCATAACTACGTGCTTGGTATCGACTTTCAGGGAAAAGATATCTGGGTAGCTACCGCCAAAGGACTTAGCCACGGAGTTCGTTTGAACGCAAAGTAAATTTCAACTGCCAGGCTCGACACACTTTTGTGCTGACGGAAACGAGCACAAAAGAGCGCTCGATCACATATCCATTGATTACAACCAGGACGCACACAAGGAGAACAAGGATGAATATCATGACGGAACTGATCGAAAACTTTGCTCATGCACCGATTCAGAAGCGTGCCATCACCAACCACAGCGTACTGAACGAGGCCTATCACTATGCCAAGCCAAGTTCGTTTTCGCGGGGCATGCGCATTGATCTGAATGGTTTGGTCATTCTGCTGATTTCCGGAACAGCAAGCATCGATGAGCAAGGTGTCAGCGTACATATCGGCGATTTTGCTGCTCAACTGAGAAGGACCTTCAAAAACATCACAGCACTGCTGGAAGCAGAAGGAGCAACCTGGCATGACATCGTGCGTACCAGTTGTTATTTACCAAACATCGATCGCGATTATGACGAGTTCAACCGCATCCGGACGGAGTTCTTCAAAGAGCAAGGCCTAGACCCTTTGCCTGCTTCCACCGGCATTCAAGCCGGACTGTGCCGACCAGAACTGCTTATCGAGATTGAAGCAATTGCGATGTTCCGAACGAAACCAGCTGTATGATTAACGACCCGGTTGCAGCAGTTGCATGATAGAAAAGAACCTTTTCAGCATGCAACCGGGCATTTGCTTTCAGGATGGAGGTCCCAATGCGTCAGAAATGGCCGTTACTAGTTATACATGCTTTGCTTATTGGTCCATTGCTTGTGGCTTGCAGTGGTGCAGCCACCATAGCTCAGGAAAGCACTGGCACTCCTTCCCGAAAGGTCTGTGCCTGTGGCGCACATCCGCCAGGGCCACCGCCGGATCGGGTGGTCGTTCCATACGCGGGAGAGCCGGTTGATTTGCGCCCGTTTTCAAAATATGCCTCTCCCTATGAATTGAACTATGTTCATCCCAATGTATATTCCGGCGCGGGTCGCGATCTGCCGGAACCGACTGGCCTGACCGAGATCAGAATTGGTTTTCTAGGACCTATCGAAAACAATCCCGAACAACTCTTCGGGTTGCGCATGTTACACGGAGCGCAGTTAGCAATTGAAGAGCGTAACGCAAGTGGTGGATATGGCGGCATACCCTTCAAGCTCATGCTGCACAATGACTACAACAACTGGCAGGCGAATGCCGTCTACGGAGAATTCAGGCCGACTGATCCAGGGATCTGGGGTTCAGCAGCCGATGAAATAGTCAAAATGGTCTACGATGACAAGGATTGGGCGGTCTTTGGCTCGATCAGTTCCGAGTCTACGCACATCGCTTTGCGAGTCGCCCTACGAGCCGAAATTCCAATTGTAAACTCAGCCTCTACCGATCCCACCATTCCAGAGACCTACATCCCCTGGTACTTTACCGATCTGCAGGATGATCGAGTGCAATCCTATACGCTGGCTCGACGAATCTTCACGGAATTGGGGATGAAGCGGGTGGCCATACTACGAGTCAATAATCGCTATGGACGCTTTGGCGTTGCGAAGTTTCGGGATGCCTCCAGGCGGCTCGGGCATCCGGTCGTGATCGAGCAGAAATTCTTGCCGGGAGTAACAGATTTCTCTCGATATCTGCGCGTAATTCAGTCCTCACGTGCCGATGCGATTGTGCTGTGGACCGATGAGGTGCCCGCAGCGATGATCCTGAAGCAGATGCGCAAGATGGGAATGACACAGCGCGTCTTTGGAAGCTATCGCACGCTCGGTCCTGCTTTGCTGGCTGAGGCTGGCCAGGCTGCCAATGGCTTCGAAGCCGTCTTTCCCTATGATCCTACGCGCACGGATTCGCGCTGGACAGAATTCCAAAGTCGGTTTGCAAAACGGTTTGGCGAGCCACCAGAGCAGTTTGCTGCTCTCGCCTACGATGCCATGAATCAACTCCTCGACGCTATCTGTCAAGCCGGATTGAATCGGGCAAGGATTCACGACGCGCTTGCGCAGATTGGTAGATACGACGGTGTCACTGGACACATGGTCTATGATCCGAACTTGAAGAATATAAGTCCTATGTATCTGGGTCATGTGGACAATGGAGTGATCACGTATCGCCTGGAGAGATTTGATAATCAGACGAAAACCTCGCCTATGTCCACCGTGATTCCATCTCCGCAACCAGGATCATCCGTGAAACCTTATGCTCATTTACCGGAGGTGCCCGTAAGCTTTGCCGGACCTCAAAGCCCGGATATGTCCTCAGGGCCGATTCGCATCGTGGTCTTTGGTCCACATGCCACAGCGACAGTTCGCAGCGTGCCCCTTATAAACACAACTCCTTCTGGCTGGGAACTTATCCCCATTGACAGTGGCCAGAGTTGGGGCATTGCTGCGGCAGAACTAGTGCGGGCGCTGATGGATCGACATGCATTGGCCGTAATCGCCCTGAACCGCGACGCAGCCCACCTGTCCACGCAACTGGCACTGAAAAGTTTTGTGCCCGTGATTGCCCTCACCGACGATCAAACGTTGACCTCGACCAATGTGCCGTGGGTCTTTCGATTGTCGGCAGGCACCTCGCCAGTGGCAGCTTTGAAGATACTTAAGCTTGCGGAGCAACAAAGTGGGATGAATCCCATAAGGCTTCGCGCTGTGTTCGCTTCTGGGCAGCACTTCGAAGATCATTTTTTTGCAAGCAACGGAGAACCTGGTACGTTCATTCCCCTTACTCATTCATTTCATCCGTAATGAGGCAGTTCTTTCTTCTAACTCAGAGCGATGGGAGGTGGTACAAAGCCACACTCCCGATCCAGTATCGCTGCAACTCCAAGTGCAATTTCATCTTCATGCGGGCGCGCAACCACCTGCACGCCAATAGGCAAGCCATCGGACGAACGTCCCATCGGAATCACCGCCGCTGGAGCGCCAAGTACATTCCACCACTGGGTATGTCGAACGGCGTCCAGGTAGCTAAGCTTTATCCCGTCGACTTCCCAACTCCGCGCACCATGGCGAAATGCTGGAATGCTGGCCACAGGACAAAGCAGCACGGAATACTGCTGCATCTCTTCCAACATTCTGCCACGTTCCACATCCATATCCGTCCATAAATGCAAGATCTCTAGTGCGTCCAGCTCACCGCTCTGCCCTGCAATCTCCATAAACTCCTGAAAGATCGGACTGAGTTCCGAGTGTTTACCTCGAATCATCGGCTCGTACAACATCGCTCCACACTGCACAAAACCTTTCCACCACAAATGCCGTAACGCTTCCAGCGATTTCGGGCGAAATGGTTCCACAAGAAACCCTGCCTCCTTTAGAACATGAGCTGCGTCCCGAATTGCGATTCGTGTCTCCTCTGTCACCGGAACTAATCCGTCGTCTTCAAAATAGCCAATCTTACGTCGGCGCAATTCATTTTCTGTCGGTCGCTGGTTCTTGGACGGATAACTCACAGGATCGCTGACATCGCGCCCCGAAAGGGTTTCAAAGATCAGCCAGACATCATCGATCGTGCGCGCCATTGGGCCGATAGAGCCAAGCACATTGAATGGTCCATAGCAGGGCGGTAAATGCCCACGCCCGGGAATGCGTCCCGGCGTCGGTTTGAGCGAGCAGATTCCTGTAAAATGTGCAGGCAACCGAACCGATCCGCCACTGTCACTGCCTAATCCCGCAGCCGACATTCCCGAGGCAATCGCAGCCGACTCACCCCCGCTCGAACCGCCCGGAGTCCGCGCTAAATCCCATGGATTGCTCGTCCGTCCGTGCAGCAGATTCTCCGTCTCATACGCCATCAGGAACTCTGGACAATTCGTTGTGCCCAGAATCAACGCGCCCGCCCTGCGCAATCGTGACACCACCTCTGCATCTTCAACCGGAGTCTGTCCGCGAAGCAGCGTACTTCCAATCTCACAGCGATAACCCGCCGTAGCAATCGAAGATTTGATGCTCACCGGCAAGCCATGCAGCGGCCCCGTAGAATCGCGATTCGAGATCCACTCACGCTCAAGCAAGATCGCCTGCGCGCGAACTCGCTCGTGATCGAAATCGACAAACGCGCCGATTTTTTCATCCAGCCGAGCGATCTGCTGGAGATGAAGTTCGGCAAGTTCAACAATGGAAAGATCTCCAGATCGTAGCATTGCTAATTGCTTCAATGCGGATGAAAGCACCACAGAGATCATCGCCCACCATCCCGCCCCCCGACACCCACCATAGTATCGGCTGGCGTTGATGGTCTCCATTGATAATCGAATCGAAAGCTCATGCTCGGTGCTCCCGTCTCGAACCGATCATTCCACTGCAACTGATAGTCCAATGAACGCGCATCCATAGGAAACGACTCTTTCTCTGGATAGGGATAAGTGCTCATTCCATGAAACGGAAGTTGTGCCACGGTGTACGGCAAAGCATCGTAGAAATCCATATCTTTGACATAGCCATTAGCATAGAAAAAATAGTCGCGCTTCCAATGTAGCGGCAAATTCGGAAGCAAGCGTGCACTGAATTCTGCTGCAATCTCTTCGCCGCTGCCAAACACTACAAACCGGTTATCCACAGATGTCAGTAGTGGAGTGACATCGCCATAGCGCGTATAACTTCCACGCTGTCGCTGAAAAGGTCCAGTCAGACTTATTTTGTCATAGTTGTATCTCAAGTCTCCCGCCTGACTTCCCTCCAGCTGCTGTGGGTAACCATGAAACCGCAACCGCGCACGAGCTAGCGGTATCTCCGTTTGATGTAACTCACCTTTCACTATCGAAGTGTTATCCACGAGCAACTGATCCCAGTACACTTGCAGGTTGGTGACAATACGAATTCGTCGGCTTCCTTCAGGAACTTTCCCCGTCAGGTCCACCACAATGGTGCGCTCCAGACCGGCCGGAAATCCCATTTCCTGATCGATTCGCTTCCAGGAACCATTCGCCATCTCCACCTCAATATAAGGCGAGATGGGAGCGATCCCTGCCTGCCAGGCCGCATATAGGGAACTAGCACTGAAGTAATCCACATAGCCGGTCAACAAAAGGCGCAATGGCTCCTGCCGAGGATGCGTTCCAATATCCAGAGTCAGCACATGCAGCTTTGCAAACCCGTCGTAAGGTAACTTAGTGAAGTCGCTTACAAATCGGTGGTCTGCATCTGCCAGCAGCGGCAATACATCTTCGCCATGATCTCCCCATGCAGCTTCTGGGACTCGCGCTTGTCGAGTGACAATTGTTTTCCCTGAAGCAAAAGGAGGGTTATCGAGAAATCTCTCATCCGGATACACCTCGGTATCTTCGGGATGGTCCACAGCAATCAACCGTAATTGGTCTATATAATTTACCTCCTCCATGGGTTCGGTGAAGCGTAAACTCAGCATTCCGTTCTCTGGTGCAAGTTGCGAGCCATCCACCTTGATCCACTCATCCGGGTCAGGAATATTCCTTCTTTGGGGCGTGAACCAGTGCCCCACAACAGCGGCTCCAATACTGTCCGTCACCAGGCCGTAGTGACTTCCATCCCAGGCAAACACCACCGGACAGGAACTGCCGCGGCGGTCCGCTTCTGCATAGAGAATCGTTTTTGTATTGGGCGCGTCAATCTCATCCTGCGGAACCCCTGTCGGCCACAGCATCCGCACCATATCGATCGACTTTGCCGAACCCAGCCCAACCAAAATCTCCGGTGCTCCCTGGCTCAGGTATCCTTCCCCACCCGCAATCTCCCACTTCTGCCAGTTCCCTGCCGAAAGCACTTCGACTTTTGTTCCAATCCCTGTCTTGTTATCAGCCAGCCCTTTGAATCGTAATCGAACTGAGTGGTTGCGATTGCCCCCGTCATTGCGCAAAAGCATCGGCGGAGCTGTTGCTGAGGTGACGATCAGATCCGCGTCTCCATCTCCGTCCACATCCGCGGCAATCAATCCACGCGGTGCTTTCAATGCAATCCGGTCCAAACCAAGCGCGTGGCTCACATCCGCAAACCGACTATCTCCCAAATTACGAAAGATGTGTACGTGTGGTCCGCTCGCAGTCTCCACTATAGCCGCCAGATCAAGCCAACCATCATTATCGAAATCGATCGCTGTTACGCCCCACGCGCGTATTGCTCCAGGAACAGAAAGCGGCACTCGCTCAAAATGCTCGCCGTCCAGGTTCTTCCACAAAGTAATTCCAGGGCTACTCGACCCTGTAACTGCAATATCCATCCATCCATCCTTATTGAAATCAAGGATGGCCATCCCCCTTGAGTTACCATGCAGCGCGCTGTGCGCTATGCTCTGCGCTCGGAAAACGCCTTCCCGGGGATTGAAGTAAATGGTTGGTGCGGAGCCTTCTCCTGCAATCACCACATCCACTGCGCGGTCGTTGTTGATGTCCGAGAGAGTAACTTCTTCCGTCGCTCCAGAACCCTGCAATCCTGCTTGCGTCGTCCAGTCAGTAAACGTCCTGTTTCCGTTGTTACGCCACAGAACATTCGATGGTCCACCCACCTGCAAGGGTGAACCTGTGATTAAGAGATCAAGATCCCCGTCATGATCGAAATCGATAAAGGTCATCCCCCGAGGATGATTGCGCGGAATAATTCCCGCAGCGTTTGTCACATCGACAAAGCGACCGTTCCCTTCGTTGCGAAACAAGACGATGCGATCTTCCAGCGCAACGGCTAGATCTGCTCTTCCATCGCCATCGAAATCACCCACCGCGCAGGAAACGGCATTCCCGTGGACCAGAAGCCCCAGGTCGGCTGCAGACTTTCGCTCAAATCTGCCTCCGCCATTGTTCTTCATTACGCCAACGGCGCTCTTGCCGGACTCCATCAACAACAAATCGTAGCGTCCGTCTCCATCCACATCCAGCATGCATGCACCGCCACTGCTTACAGCTCCAGCAGCATCAGAAGACTGACCGGCTGCGCGCATCAACGGGCGTGCAACGAAATGCACTGCCATCTTGGGATGCGGATTCAACTGCTCCACCACCGGGACAGCTGTAGAGAATCTCCCCTGATCGCCATATGCAACACCAAGGGCCGAGGAGACTTTATGCGTGGTGAGATGTTGAAACTGTTGAAAGTGCTCCCTGGCCTCTTGCCGCTTGCCCGTGCGCTGCAGTACGCGCGCCAGTGCAAATTCAGAGGAAGCGTGATGAGGATCAATTGCCAGCGCCCTTTTGAACGCATCCATCGCAGGCGCATACTGTTTCTCATCCTGATAGCAAACGCCTTCAAAATACCAGGAGTCCGCATCCTTGGGATCGAGGGCTACTGCGCGAGAAAAACTGGCAATAGCATCGTTTAACTCATTGGCTGCACGATCAACCAGGCCGAGGTTATACCAGGGGCGCGGGTTGCTTGGATCAAGTTCCGCTGCCTGCTGCAATGCCGCTTTTGCTTCTGTGATTTTCTCCAGATAGAGTAGAGCAATTCCATCATTCAATGCAGCGTCTGCAAGATGGTTGTCCTTTTGCCGTGCAGCAGAAAAAGCTGCTTCTGCGCGCTTGGTCATTTGCTGGTTCATCCACGCTACGCCGTCATTGTTTAGACGAACCGCTTCCAGATGACGAAGCGATGGGTTAGGTCGTTCCGCTCTGGCCGCTCGAGCAAGCCATAAAACCTGCAATTGCGCTATCAGCAATAACAACCTATAGGTGCTGAAGCGTACGCGCCGACAAGTAGACATATAAGGCACCTGCTGAAACAGCAAACAGAATTCCAATAATTCTCTCAATTCCTGCTGCCTCCGCACATCGAACTTTTGGTCTACATTCTTCGATCTTTGCTTCCCTCCATTTGCCGGCTCAGTCAGCACCCCCATCAGGTTCGTCGTCGTTGCACTGCTACAGATATACTGCTCGCGTGAACGAGTTGATCCATCCATCGGAATCCCAGAACAACATTGACTGGTATCGATTTTTAGGTCGCACGGCATTACCAGCCTGCACGAGTGATGCGCTCAAAGCGATCAGAAGCATGTCTATTGTCATCACCGGTGCCGGTGGTTCGATCGGAAAGCTGCTCAGTCTTCGCATCGCACATATCCGACCGCGAAGACTAATATTGCTCGATTGCTCTGAACAGGCGCTTTATCATTTACGCGCTTGCCTCAAAGTCAACAACCTTTACGACCAAGTTACTTTGTTGCTTGGCAGTATTACCGATGCCCGATTGCTTCATGAAACATTTCACTCCACTTCACCGGATACAATTTTTCATGCTGCAGCTCACAAGCATCTACCGCTTCTCGAGGAACATCCGTTAGCCGCCATTGCTAACAACGCGCTTGCCACCGATACCCTGCTCCGTGTGGCGGCAGAACACAATGTTCTCCGGACTATTCTGCTTTCCACCGACAAGGCTGCCTCTCCCGCAAGCGTTCTGGGTATCACCAAGCACGTCGCGGAGATGAACACGCTTCGTCATGGCGGAGTTGTCCTGCGCTTGGTGAACGTACTCGGCACTCACGGAAGCGTCGTTCCTGCATTTCTGAATCAGATTGCAGCCGGCAAGCCTATCACCGTCACACATCCCTCTGCCAAGCGTTACTTCCTGACCCCGGAAGAGGCAGTTGACCTGTTACTGACGGCGTCGATCGGAGCATCGGAAGCAACCACCCTAGTTCCTGCTGTTTTTCAATCTCACTCCATCCTCGATCTGGCTCGTTTTCTGCTTGCCCATTACGCGCCATCATCTTGCTCCAGCGTTTTTCATTCCTCAGATACTCCCGAACATTTTTCACTTAAGCCGCGTAATCAAAATGGGACACACGGGTTCGAAGAAAGCCACTTCGTAATAGGAGGAGCGCGTAGTTCAGCAATTCGCTACATTGGACTCAGTGCAGGAGAAAAACAAGATGAAACGCTGTGGTCTGCAGACGAAGTTCCTCTGGCAGAAAGCTTTCATGATTCTTTGCGAGTGATCGCTAGACGAAAGACTCTCGAGAGCGCGATTTCGCTCGATGCGACGCTTGACACTCTGCGCGTCGCTGTATCCGCTCGTAACCTTTCGCAAGCGATGGCTTACATGCAGTCGCTGGTACCCGATTACGTACCCAGCGCCACTGTGCTTCAACAGCTTCACAGGCACACAGGAGCAAATTGAAATGAAGCGACGTATTGCAGTCGTAACCACTTCCCGCGCTGATTATGGCCACCTTTATTGGCCGCTGTTCGAACTTTCGCATAGAGCCGACGTGGAGCTTGGTCTAGTCGTTCTGGGATCTCATTTATCCGCAGAGTTTGGCATGACTGTGGAGCAGATTGAACAGGACGGCTTTCCCATCATCGCCCGCATCGAGTGCCTGCTCAGCTCTGATTCCGATGTCGGCATGGCGAAGACCATTGGCTTGGCGACACTCGGCCTCGCCGATGCGCTTGATTCTTGGCGGCCTGACATCCTTCTGCTCATTGCCGATCGCTACGAAATGCTTGCACCAGCCTCCGTTGCGCTTGCTTTACGCATTCCCATCGCACACATCGAAGGCGGCGAAGTCAGTCAGGGCGCCATTGACGATGCCGTCCGCAACGCACTCACAAAGCTAGCACACCTCCACTTTACCTCGACCGCCCTGTCCCGACGACGCGTGATTGCGATGGGCGAGGAGTCCTGGCGCGTCCACCACGCCGGCGCTCCCGCGATTGATCACCTTCGGCGAAGCAAGCTGTATACGCGTGAGCAGTTGGAGCAGCGACTCTCACTCGATCTCACGCATACCACGATTCTCGTCGCGTTCCATCCAGTCACCATTCATCGCGACACAACAGATGAAGCTGAGGCGCTTTTTTCTGCTCTGTCTCATCTCTCTGAGCAAATCCTGTTTGTATACCCGAACTCCGATGCCGGAAGTCGCAGCCTAATCATGCACACGCGAAAATTTGCAGCCTTAGCCGACAAAGCCAGGGTCTTTATCAATCTCGATCCTGTCACCTATTGGAGTCTTCTTGGAAATGTCGATCTACTGATTGGGAACTCCTCGAGCGGCATCATGGAGTCCGCTTCATATGCACTGCCCACCGTCAATATAGGGATGCGTCAGCAGGGTCGCGAGCAGCCACAGAATATCGTCAATGCCGAGGCAAACCAATCCTCCATTCTCGACGCTATCCATCGCGCTCAAACCGAAGCTTTCCGAAGCAGCCTCAAAGACATGATCAATCCGTATGGGTGTGGACATGCCGCAGAGAGGATTGCGGATGTTCTTGCCACTGTTCCGCTGGATCGCCTGCTCATCAAGCAACCAGTGCAGCCCATAGATGAAACCGAGGTGCGGTGATGAACAGTATTCCGCTCTCTGCGCCTGACATTACCGAGGCTGAAATTGAAGCCGTCACTTCGGTTTTACGAACCAACAGCCTCAGTCTGGGTCCTGGACTGGAAGAGTTTGAGGCGCTTCTCTCTGAACGTCATCGCCACACTTCAGCGATTGCTGTCAGTTCCGGCACCGCAGCCCTGCATCTGGCCATCCGAGCGCTGAACATCGGACCTCATGATGAAGTCATCGTGCCTTCTTTTACCTTCATTGCGGTGGCCAATGCAGTGCTCTATGAGGGGGCCGCGCCTGTTTTTGTGGATATCGATCCTGCTACATTCAATATGAATCCCGCACTGGTTGAGGCTGCCATCACTTCGCGCACACGCGCAATTGTCGTCGTGCATACATTCGGAGTCCCGGCAGAACTGGATGCATTCTGCGACATTGCCCAACGGCATCAGCTGTATCTGATCGAAGATGCGTGCGAAGCGATTGGCGCCACCTATCATGGCCATCCCGTCGGCACATTCGGTGACATCGCAGTCTTTGGCTTTTATCCAAACAAGCAGATCACCACCGGCGAAGGTGGCGCATTGCTCGTACGCGACCCGCAACTCGCGCATCGTATACGAGCCATGCGCAATCAAGGCCGCTATCCCACAGATGACTGGTTTCAGCATCGTGAACTGGGGTTTAACTATCGACTCTCCGAGATGGCCTGCGCTCTAGGTATCGCCCAATTGAAACGCCTCGAATCCGTCCTTGCCCTCCGCGCAAATGTGGCTTCTCTGTACCATCAGCGGCTCGCGGAGTTCTCTGCAATTCAATGCCCCATTTCACATTTCGCTGACCGAAGCATCAGTTGGTTCGTCTATGTCATTCGTATCGCTGAATACGCGTCGGTCGGGATCAGAGACTGTCTCGTAAAGCGCCTCGCTGAACGAGGAATTGCCTCAGGACGATACTTTGCGCCCATCCATCATCAGCCAGCCTTTGAAGCGTTCTCGCAGGCGCATCCATCACACCTGCCGATCACAGAAGCCGTCGCGCAGCGAACCGTCGCCCTCCCATTTTTCAATCGGATGACTTCGATACAGATAGACAGCGTTTCCGACGCGATCAGGTCGATTCTTCAGGAAGAAAATGCCCTGTGAGGATCCACCAACATGGACGCATGTTGACCATTCCGCACTCGTATTGACGATTCCCTTCCCGCAATCGGGGGCACAGCGCAGACGGATCTGGATTTGGACGAGCCAGAATTTGGATGAGCCAGGCTTGTCCGGTCTTCCAGGCGGTCCGTTCAGGCGCGCTGTTGCTGCGCCTGAACGGACTGCGACCTGCTTCATCGGCGCTGGTTGTCGTCGGGGCCTCCGTCCGGTTGATCGCCATCCTGCGGATCATCGCCACGCTGTCCATCGAAGAATCCATCGTGGTGATCCTTGTCATCCGGCCGATCATACAAAACGCCGGTGTGATAGACGGCTGAACTCCACGGTGCGATGGCCTCAAATCGTGCATCCGGAGCACATCCGCTGAAGTTGATGGTGAAGGCCGCAGTTGCTATGCCGCTGGCGGGAATGTCGCCGAGAAGCACTGGATAGCTGCCTCCCGGAGGCGTGACGACCGGCGAGCAACGGCGACCGCGAAGCTGATGGAGCGTGAAGCTTTCAATCTGCGTATTGTATGCGGGTCCGGCACTGCCATTGGTCGCCGTCACCTTCCACAGCAGCGCATGAGTGTCGCCATTTGGATCGGGCAGCGACGGCATCGCATTGCTCAACGACGCCGAGCCAAACGGAACCCAGCCATCGACGTTTCCATCGCTGAAGTTGTAGCTGGCCACGGGAGTTCCACCCGGCGGCGGCGCCGTCTCCGTGATAACCACATCGTCCAGATACATCGTCTCTGCCGTCTTAGCACCCACCAGTTGCGCATACAGCGTCAGTCCGGTTTCCGTTGCGCTCACGGTGTAGGAGCCACCGATCTGCACCCAGCTTCCTGAGGTCACTCCTGTCTCATAGGCGCCGATCGTGTCATAGCAGGTGCCGCCGGAGCAACCAGGATCCAAACGCCGGATCGTGAAGTTGGCATTGGATGCGGTCGAGCCTGGAGCCAGTTCCACGTAGCCGGTGATCGTGTACTGCGCCCCGGCCTGCAACACTCCCGAAAGCGAGATCGACGGACCACCCTGCCCGGTTGCGCCTGTGGTTGTCATCAGGCTGTATTGGCCCGTGTAGGCCGCCGCCGTGGTCGCTGTCGGCGTTGTGGCTCCATTGAATGAAACCCATCCATCCGCTGTTCCGTCATCAAAGTTATAGGTTGCTACCGTCTGCGCGAGAAGCCCCTGCGCAGACATCAGCGCCATCATTCCGGCAACTACCAGCGCCGCAGCCAAACTGCCGCGCACAGACCGATAGAGTATCTTTGCCAACATCGTGTGTCGTAACATGCTGTCTCCTGAAAATGGCGCAGGGATTCCCTTAAGGAGCTACAGGGGGGGAGTCATTGCGGCACGAGTTTTAGCCTCTACTAATTCGATTTAGTGGGCGGTTGAATCCTAGTACAGATTTTTTTGAATGTCAACAGGTTTTTGAGAAAGGATTACTTTTCTGCTTTTTATCGATAACTTTCTCGCGTACTGGTTCATTGATTCAAATGATTCCTGTAGTTATGCGCCATGCTTCCGGAGGGTCATGAACAGAAGACGCAGAAAATCGCGAGTCTTTCATCCACAAGTTAATGGATTAGCTCAAAGGCGGAAGCATAACTTTATGGGCGGACGGAATAGTCCAGGGATCTCAATGAGGGACAGACATCTGCATGGGCTGGTTTGCGACCTTCGTCTTGCCGATCACAATACGCTTCCAATGCAGCGTGACAAGCCTAGCGCTTCCCTCAATGAGTTGATAGTTTCGATCAGCCGCAACGTTTGCGATGTGATCGACGATACCGCTGGAAGGCCAGTGAACAAGGATTTCATCCATGCGAGTAGCTTGCCCGATCCCGATATGCTGACGGAACGGGCTGCTGCCAAAACTGGAGACAGATCCTACGGTTCGCCAGATCGTACGCCTGATACCGTCGTCTTTCTCGCGGATTTCGATGACAGCGCCGTAGCCTGGACGGTTGCTTTGGACGCCTTGCAAGACCAGAGTGATCCAGTGGTTATGATGTCCTGGATTATGGTAGAGCGAATCATAATAGGTGTCTCCAGGATAGGCTCCACCCATCTCTTGGAAGACATCTTCCTGGCCATTATTTTCAATATCGGCAAAGACCACAGCGTGCGCGTGTTGCAGATTTCCGAATCCGCCGGAAGTGGTTACATCCTGGAACTCTTTGCCTAGATGGTTGCGGAACATTCGATTTGGCAGCAGCGCTTCATAGGAGGGTTCACCGGTGCCAAGATAGATATCAAGCCATCCATCGTTGTCGAGGTCGCCAAAGCCGGCACCCATGGTGAGTATGGCGCGATCAAGATGCGTTGGATGGGCTACGTCGGTGAAGGTGCCATCGTGATTGTTATGAAAGAGCCGAGGCAGACTGGCGTGATTTGGCTTGCCAAACTGAAACAAGCCAACATCCTCCATGGATTGCGTTGAATATCCAGCGGCAAAGATATCTGGCCAGCCGTCGTTATCAAAGTCAAAGAACCAGGTGGCAAAGGTGTTGCGAGCGCCGCCCAGACCGGCCTGTACAGTGACGTCGGTAAATCGCCAATGAAGAGGATCTGGCTTGAGAGGATTGATCGGACCGTCGTTGCGAAAAAGATGGCTGGGACCATTCATTGCCGAGATATACAGATCAGGGCGTCCATCGCGGTTATAGTCTCCCCAGGCACAACCCTTGGCAAAGCCCAGATCAGAAGGAAGGCTACCCGGTAAATCAGTATCGACTGGCGTAAAGGTTCCATCGTGATTGTTGTGATAAAGAACGGAAGGATGAGGGTCGCCGGGCCTGGACTCTCGAACGACGAACAGATCAAGCCAGCCGTCCGCATCATAATCCGCCCATGCGGCAGCAGATGTTGGGTGCAGAGAGTACAGCCCAGCCTGGCGGGTCACATCGGTGAAGGTTCCATCGCCGTTGTTGCGCAGCAAGGAGATGGGATATTCACCAAACCTCCCCCACCATTCACCGCGCAGTACGAGGACGTCGGGATAGCCATCGTTGTTGTAGTCGGTTAAGACGAGGTCTAAACCGCCCAGTTCACCCGTCAGCCCAGCTGCCTTTGTCCGATCGCTGAAGGTTCCATCTCCATTGTTGTGATACAGGTGCATGGGGTCCAGCGGACCACTGGAGGAGACCAGAATATCGAGCAGTCCATCCCCGTCGAAGTCTTCGACGAGTGCACCCCCGGAGTGATCGGCATCGTCGACACCTGCGATCATCGCGACGTTCGGAAAATAGCCGATGTTATTTTCTGAATCCGAGCTGGACTCCGGAATCAACCACTGTGGCGGTACATCCTGAGGGTATCGACCGACTTGCTGATAGGCAATGTTGAGTAACCATCGATAGAGGTAGGAATTCGGTTGATGCTGGAGCAACCATGTGTATTCCAGAATCGCGTGCTGCGCCCCTTGCTTTGCCTCGTGGATGGCAGAACCACGTAAAGGATACACACAGGAAAGCGCAGTGTGGTGATCGAAGCAGTTTTGTTGTTCTCCGACACGAAGCCAGGCAATGGCCAGTTCTCGATGGAGACGGAGTTGAACTGCATCATTCAGTGAGAGATGAGCGTTCGCCAGGGTCTGCTGCAATCGCAGCAAGGTATTCACTGACCCGCTGCTGTCTCCGGTGCGAAGCTGTTCATTGGCCAGTTCCAAAGCCACAGGCACACGATTTTTAAGTGGCATCGGAAGTTGCATCAGTCGTTGGTAGTAGAGGATACGCTGGCCCTGCTTGCTGGGGTCGGCTTTCCAATCAGTGGCGGCAAAGATGGCCCGCAGGGACTGTTCCATCGCCTGAGTGGAGGCAGGCTCGGCTGTTGGTTGGGTCGATGGCGGAGCGCTCGCATGCAACAACGCAGCCGCACACAACAGCGTCGCCATGACGACGAGACTATGTCTGCCCGGATTTCTTGCTGACCGGTTTCTTTTCACCATGACCATGGCTGAAAAACAAATCCGACTTGCATGATGCTGTCTTAGGTGATTGTATGTGCGGGAGATTCCGCTTGTCACGGGATGCGCTTGCGCAGGAGTCGACGCATAAGCCTTTGAGGATAAATGTAGTTACAAATGCCCGAAGCCAGCCTGCTCCTGTGCGAGCTGTGTCGCAATGGCAGCAGGCTGCTTCTTACGCATGGTTCCGATGTAGCATTTTCGGTGAACAAACGGCGCATATTTTTTCATGGGACGATTGTCTGTTTGCTCCGCTTGGCTTAGCCGATACATCCTATATAGGTCCTGTTTCGTTTTTCTATTGAGGTGGTGCATGACTCCCGTGCTTTCGTTTCCCAACCCCGGCCTTTCTGTGTCCCGTTCGGGAGTTCCTCGCCGTCAGATCCTTTCCGCACTTTCTTACGCGTTGGACCTGACTGAAGGCGCAGTTCCCGGACATGCAGAGCGCGTGTGTCTTTACGCACTGCGCATGGCAGACGAGCTTGGCCTGACTGCCGCCGAGCAATCGGAGCTTTACTATGCGGCACTGCTGAAGGATGTGGGATGCAGCAGCAACTCTCAGCGGATGTGCCTGCTGATAGGCGGGGACGACCGACTGATGAAGCGCGATGTGAAGTTTCTGGATTGGACGCGGCCATCGGTGGCGGCAGTGGTGGCACTGTGGCGACGAGCCTTGCCGAATGGCTCGGCGATGGAGCGGATGGCGCGAATTGTGCGGCTGGCGATGGATCAGCACACGAACAATCGCACGATGATTGAGATGCGCTGTGACCGAGGAGCCTCGATCGCGAGGCGCATCGGTCTTCCGAGAGCGACCGTTGATGCGATCCACCATCTGGACGAGCACTGGGACGGGAGCGGGTATCCCGATCGTCTGCGCGGAGAAGCGATTCCGATGGTAGCACGAATTCTCGCCGTGGCGCAGCATCTGGATGTGTTTGCCTCAGAGACCGGGCCGGGGATGGGCCTGGATGAAGCCATGCGCGAGATGAATGCGCGAAGCCGTCGCTGGTTCGATCCTGAGCTTGTGCGCATTACCAACCTGCTCTACCAAAGCGGAGAACTGGCTCGCATCAGCGCGATCGACGATCAGCACCAGGCCGTGCAGGATCGCGAGCCGGAATCAGGAGGTGAGCTTGCGGACTCGGATATCGACTCGATCTGTCATGCCTTTGCCGAGGTAGTGGATGCAAAATCCTCCTTCACCTTTGCCCACTCGATCGGCGTAACGGACGCCGCCGTGGCGATTGCTCGCGAGCTGGGACTGGCACCGGCACGCATACAGCGCATCTATCGCGCGGCGTTGTTGCACGATCTCGGGAAGCTGAGCATCTCCAATACGATTCTGGACAAACCGGGGCGACTGACGGCGGAAGAGTTTGCGGTCATCAAGGGGCATTCCCGACTGTCGGAAGAGATTTTGCGAAGAATTGATCGCTTTGAGGACATTGCTCGGATTGCCGGGCAGCACCATGAAAAGCTGGACGGCAGCGGCTATCCGGATGGGCTTGTGGCAGCCCAGCTTTCGCTGGACTCGCGCATTCTGACTGTGGCGGATATCTATGGCGCGCTCTCAGAGACGCGCCCCTATCGCGAGGCGCTGGATACAGCGCGTGTGATTGAAATCATGCGTAAGGACGTGCCGCACAAGCTGGATGCCGAGTGCTTTGAAGCGCTGGTGCGCGTGTTGAACGGCGGCTTGCACAGGCAAGGCTCCCCCAGTGCCAGCGCAATCTGACACAATGAGCGAATGACCCTCCCGTCACTCACTCCTGCTGCCGTGCGCGCGCTGGGCGCGCTGATGGAAAAAGAAGCCACTACGCCGGAATACTATCCTCTTTCACTGAACGCTCTGGTGAATGCCAGCAACCAGAAAAACAATCGCGAGCCGGTGATGACGCTCGATGAAGACGCCGTGCGAGCGGCCGTGCATGAGCTATCCAGAGCGCGCCTGGCACAGCAGTCGCGCGACTCGGGCCGCGTGGCGAAATATGAGCACACCATCCAGGAAGCACTGAACCTGACGCGCGCCGAAGCCGCTGTCCTGTGCGTGTTGCTGCTGCGCGGGGCACAGACTCCGGGCGAGTTGCGCAGCCGCACGGAGAGAATCTTTCCCTTTGAAGAGGTCGCCGACGTGCTTGCCGTGCTGCAGCGGCTGATGATGCACGAGCCAACGCTGGCGCGCATCTTGCCGCGCCAGCCCGGCACCAAGGAATCGCGCTACACGCATCTGTTTGCCGCTGACCCGGACGAGCCGGAGACGCTGCCGCTGGCGCCGGACGATGCAAGCTGGTTTGCGCCGCCGCCAGTGATCGCGGCGCGCGAAGAGAGCTTTGACTTTCAACGTCCGGCGGTGGCGGATGCGCCCTCGGCGGTGGAAGCTGCAGCGGCTGAGCCGGTTGATCTGGCCGAGCGCGTGGTGCAACTGGAGGCGGAGGTAGCCGTGCTTACGCGGGAACTGCTGGAGCTGCGACGGATGGTGGAGGGATTGCGCAAAGGCGGCGCGCGATAGAAGCGCCTGCCTGACACGTGGGTCAGTTCTGCTCCTGAAGCTGGAAGCTCTGCACCCGAGCGTTGAGCTGGCTGGCGGTGGTGAGCATCCTGGTCTGCCCGGCGATCTGCTGCTGGGCTACCCGCAGATCATGATCACGTGTAAACATCCACCCGATTGCACCAAAGAGCAGTCCTACCGCACACGTGGCGGCACCTGTCATCCACAGAAAACAGAGTCCGAGCGATCGCGATTTCATGGGTCAACTCTCATGGAAGTCTGCTGTGATCTGGACTTCAGTCTTGTAATCGACATGCTCGCGGGAAAGATGAATACCATTCAAGACAGAGGAAAAACATTCCGTCTGACAAGCTCCTCTCCCGGCCTCTGCTCAGACTCTTTCCCTTATCCTCTTGCCGAGCGCAGGGGATTGCTTCTATCGTTCTCTTTCGAGTTGCACCAGGAGATTTCTCATGTCCAAGCAGATTCCGTCCACGCCATCCGGGATATCGGGGGAAGCGCAACGAACAACCTCGGCCGCGCCACCTGCAACGGAACAGTCCCTTCAGGACCGCCGGAGCTTTCTTCGTACTGCCGGAGTTCTGACCGCTGCAAGCCTTGCCGGTCCGCGCCTCCACGCGCTGGTTGCACAACCGGAGTCTGAGTCTGCAACCACCTCCGCCAATGACCGGATTCGCCTGGCGCTGGTGGGTGCCGGCGGGCAGGGCCAGTACGACACGAGCGTTGCGTTGCAGGTGCCGGGCGTTGAGCTGGTGGCTGTCGCAGACTGCTATCAGGGCCGCCTGGACCACTGCCGTGAACGCTGGGGCAGCACGCTGTTCACCACGCGCGATTATCGCGAGATTCTGGCTCGCAGCGATGTGGACGCCGTGCTCATCGCCACGCCCGACCACTGGCACAAGCAGGCCGCCGTGGATGCCATGCGCGCGGGCAAGGATGTGTACTGCGAGAAACCGATGATCCACCTCTACTCCGATGGGCCGGAGATGATTGAAGCGGCGCATTCGACGGGACGCATTCTGCAGATTGGCTCGCAGCGCGTCAGCTCGATGCTTTACGCCAAGGCCCGGGATCTGCTGGCTGCGGGAGCGATTGGCCAGCTCAACATGGTGACTGCACACTGGGATCGCAACTCCGCCATCGGCGCGTGGGACTACACCATCCCGCTGGATGCTTCGACGGAGACCTGCGACTGGCGACGCTTCCTGGGCACAGCGCCGCAGATTCCCTTCAGCGCCGAGCAGTTTTTTCAGTGGCGCAAGTGGAAAGCCTACGGCTCCGGTGTCGCCGGCGACCTCTTTGTCCATCTTTTCAGCGGCACGCATTTCATCACCGGAGCCAAAGGCCCCACGCGCGCCATGGCCACCGGCGGTCTGCGCTTCTGGAAGGATGGCCGCAACGTTCCGGACGTCATGCTGGCGCTGTTTGACTACCCCGAAGGCTTCAACCTCAATCTCCGCGTGAACTTTGTGGATGGCGGGCAGGAAAACGAGGGCCTGACCTTTACCGGATCGGAGGGCATTCTGGAGATCTCCGGCAACGCGGTCACCGTGAGCCGCACGCCGCGAGAGACCGCGCCCGGACTGACCGTGGGCACATTTACTGAAGCCATGCAGCGCACCATGCGCACGCAGTATGCGATGCACTATCCGTCGCAGCACCCTGTCGGTCCGCCGCCGGTGGCGCTTGATCGCTACGCGGCTCCGGAGGGATACAACGACAGCTATGACCACTTTGCGAACTTCTTCCACGCCGTGCGCACACGCACGCCCGTGGTGGAAGATGCGGTCTTCGGCTTTCGCGCTGCGGGCGCAGCTCTGCTGAGTAATCTGAGCTATGAGCGCGACTCGATCGTCCATTGGGATCCGGTCGCCATGAAGATTGTTTAAATTTGTGCGCATCGGCCACCCCAGCCGATACCATGAACCTGTGATGCGTGGCTTTGCGCATTGCTGTCACTGACTGGAGCCGTCCTCATGGAATTTCACATTGCACGTTCGCTGCGCAACCAGCTCCAGGTGGATGGATTGCTTTTCAGCTTCACGGGCAATGTGATCTTTGCCGACGTGACGGCGTGTCGTCGATTTGCCACGCGGCTGACCCAGTTGCGCCAGGCACAAAGCGATCCGGAGCGAGTGGTGCACGCGGGCGCACTGTTTGCCATGGGCATCATCGATGAGCTGAGCCACGCGCTCATCGCTCACTATCGACGCGAGATCGATCCAACGCTGCACACCGACGCGCTGCGCCTTTTCGCGGAGCAGATTGGCGCAGAAAATCTGGATCGGCTGCTACTGGCCTTCGTCGAGCGTTTTCCCAGCGTCGCGGTCTATCAGGGACTGGTGACGGCGAGCGAGTGGCTGGCTGGCGCCTCGGACGGAATCTCGCATCGCGAGGCCGCACTGGAAGAGCTGACGCTGCTGTGGCTGGCCAATCGAAATCCCGCGTTTGCGAAATTCCGTGAGATCTTTGACGACACCGAGCTGCGCGTGGAGACCGACTATGCTGCGGTCTCCGCCGCGCTGCCGGAGTTCCTGAATTCGCGCCCGCCTCTTGACGCGGAGATCGGCACGCTCTATCAGGCTCTGGCCGCGCCGATGCTGGCCGCACCGGAGTCGATCACGGCGCAGCTTGAGTTCATTCGCGAGCGCTGGACACCGCTGCTTGGACCCGACACTGGCCAGGATCTGCGACGGTTGTTGCTGGCGATCAGCACGGTCAAGGAAGAGGAAATCGCCATCTGGATGCAGTTCAACCCGCCAGGACCGGATCGGCATCAGCACGGCGCGCCCGGACGCAGTGACCACGGATTTCGCGGCGATGAGTATGTGGGTTTTGAGGAGGACTGGCAGCGCGAATTTATGATTGGCCCGGATGGTCAACGCACGCGCCGCTATTCGGCGGACTATCAGGCGCCGTTGCACGAGTATGAAGCCTTCAGCGCGGATCAGGCGTGGATGCCGAACGTTGTGCTGCTGGCCAAAAGCACCTATGTCTGGCTGGAGCAGCTTTCGCAGAAATATCTTCGCCACATTCATCGGCTCGATCAGATTCCCGACGAAGAGCTGCAACTGCTGGCCGCGCGCGGCATCAACGCGCTGTGGCTGATCGGCCTGTGGGAGCGCAGCGTCGCCTCGCGGACGATCAAGCGGCTGCGTGGGCAGGCCGACGCCGTGGCCAGCGCCTACTCGCTGCGTGACTACTCGATTGCGGAAGACCTGGGCGGCGGCAGCGCTTATGCCAGCCTGCGTGATCGCGCTGCGCGGTTTGGTCTTCGGCTGGCGAGCGACATGGTGCCGAACCACATGGGCATCGACTCCAACTGGGTGATTGACCATCCGGACTGGTTTCTGTCGCTGCCGTACAGTCCGTTTCCCGGCTACAGCTTCAACGGGCCGGATATCTCACCGGACAGCCGCGTCGAGATCAAGATCGAGGACCACTACTACGACCAGAGCGACGCCGCCGTGGTCTTTCGCCTGCGTCATCACCACGACGGCCAGACGCGCTTTGTCTTTCACGGCAACGATGGCACCTCGTTTGCATGGAACGACACGGCACAGCTGGACTACTCCAAACACTGGGTACGCGAGCACGTGATCCGAACCATCCTGCACGTGGCGCATATGTTTCCGATCATTCGCTTTGATGCGGCGATGGTGCTGGCCAAGCGTCATGTGCAGCGGCTATGGTTTCCACTGCCCGGCACCACCGGCTCCATCCCTTCGCGAGCGGAATGCGCCATCTCTCAGGAGGAGTTTGACGCGCTGATGCCTGCCGAGTTCTGGCGCGAGGTGGTGGATCGCGTGGCTGCGGAGGTGCCCGGCACGCTGCTGCTGGCCGAGGCTTTCTGGCTGCTGGAAGGCTACTTCGTCCGCACGCTGGGCATGCACCGCGTCTACAACAGTGCCTTCATGCATATGCTGCGCGATGAGGAGAACGCCAAATACCGTTCCTATCTGAAGAAGACCATCGAGTTTGATCCGGACATCCTCAAGCGCTATGTCAACTTCATGAGCAATCCCGATGAACGCACGGCGATCGACCAGTTTGGCGATGGCGACAAGTGTTTTGGCGTGACCACGCTGCTGGCGACATTGCCGGGATTGCCCATGTTGGGTCACGGGCAGATCGAGGGCTACACCGAACGCTACGGGATGGAGTTCAAGCAGGCGCGCATGAGCGAGCAGCCGCGTGCAGACCTGATTGCGCGGCACCAGCGCGAGATTGCGCCGCTGCTGGAACGCCGCTGGCTCTTCAGCGAGAGTACGCACTTTGTTCTCTTCGACTTTGTCACTGACCACGGCGCAGTGGACGAGAATGTCTTTGCCTACTCCAACCGGGCCGGAGACCAGCGAGCGCTGGTGCTTTATAACAATCGCTTTGGATCAACGCGCGGGCATCTGTTGATCTCGGCTGCCTACATGGACAAGGAATCGGGCAGGATGCGCCAACGCGTGCTGGCCGATGCGCTGGACCTGCCGCATGAACAGGGGCTGATCGTCTCCTGGCGCGATCAGGCCACCGGACTCCGGCATCTGCGCCGCGCCACCGACTTCCACACCTATGGCCTTCAGCTTGAGCTGCACGCCTATCAGCGCGCCGTGTTGCTGGACTGGCACATCCTGCACCCCACAGAGGATGTGCCCTGGGACGCGCTGTGCGACTCCCTGGCCGGACGCGGTGTCCATGATCTGGACGAGGCGCTGGGCAGGATGCGCCTGCGCCCGCTGCATGAAGCGCTGGCCAATGCACTCGGGCGCGAGTCGCTCCACAGGCTGGTGGAGCTTGCTTCGGCTCCGCCAGCGGTCGACTCCGCAGAGTTGACCTTGCTGCTGCGCTCGGTGAAGAAGCTGGCTCGGATGGTGGAGCAGGAGCTGTCCGAAGCGATGGTGGATTCGGCGATGAAGGATGCTGCCGAAGTTCGAGCAGTCCCCGATATCCAGATCACCAGCACTTCTGTCTCTGATACCCGGAGTGCCGCTGAAGCAAGTGCGAGCCTCGATCCACCCTCGGCAGGTGCCTCAGGAAAAGCTGGAACGATGGACGAACCGGAACTGCGACTGCTTCTGTTGGCCGCGACTCGCCTGCCTGCCTTGTCGCAGCATTTTTCGGTGGCGTGGCCGGCGGCGGTCCGCTCACTGCTACCCACCTCTGCCAGTCAGTCGCTGGAGCTGGTCTGGGCACCGCTGCTGGCCTGGCTGCTGCTCGATTCTCTGCTGCCACGCAGCAGCGCATCACAGCCCTGGCTGGCGGCTCAGTCTTTTGATGAGATGTATCTGCGGCCCGCGCTGGCCGAGCACCTGCGTTCGCTTGGAATGGAAACGGAGCAGACCTGGCAAACGGCGGCGCGGATTCGGATTCTGCTGCGATGGAGCGGCTCCCATCCGCTGGCGGATCCTGCTGTATGGCCTGCTTTCTTTGAAGACAGCGACGTGGCCTGGCTGACCGGAGTCCACTCGCACGAGGGCGTCGAATACCTTCGGCAGGAAGGCCTGGAGACGATGCTTTGCTGGATCGCGCTGCCGGAGCTGATGCGCATTGCAGCGCTGGCCGGAACGCCCGAATCCACCGAGGAGTCTGCGCAGAAATCCAGGCTGGCTTTGGCGGCACTGGAGGCAAATCTTGCGCGCGTCACAGAGGCTGCCTTGGTTGCCGGCTATCGGCTGGACAAGCTTTTGCGGTTGCTGAATCCGACGGCGATCGACGCTGAAAATTCAGCTGTTGTCACCGCCGGGCGAGGCGACGAGCGCAAAAGTGATCAGGGTGATCCTGAGACGGTGATCGATGCCGCCCAGTCCACGGCTTCCGGCACGCCGGAAGCGCCCATCCCATCGCTGAACCGGGATAAGGAATCGTCTTGATGTGGGCCGTCTTTTGTGGGCCGTCTGGATATTTCTAAACAAAGCAAAAGCCCGGCAAACTGCCGGGCTTTTGCGTGGTGTTGGGCTTGATGTTGAGATGAAGTGAACTACTCGGCGGCCATCTCCTCCGCCTCGCCCTCTTGCCGCATCATCTCCAGCTCGCGTTCCTGAGCCTCGATCTCGGCAGTCACTTCACGCTTGACGCGCTCGGCTGCCTCTTCGAGTTCGGGAGAAAGCTGGACGCTGCGATAGTACTCCAGACCTGTTCCAGCCGGGATGAGCCGTCCAACGATGACGTTCTCCTTGAGACCGCGCAGGCCGTCGATGGCTCCGTTGATGGAAGCCTCGGTGAGCACACGAGTCGTCTCCTGGAAGCTGGCTGCGGAGATGAAGCTGTCCGTCGAGAGCGATGCCTTGGTGATGCCCAGCAGCAGCGGACTGCCGATTGCCGGACGGCCACCCTCGGCCAGGACACGCTCGTTCTCCTCGCGGAAGCGGAAGTGATCCACCTGCTGCTCCAGCAGGAAGTTCGTATCTCCCACATCTTCGATGCGCACCCAGCGCAGCATCTGCCGCACGATCACCTCGATATGCTTGTCCGAGATGGCCACGCCCTGCAGGCGATAGACTTCCTGGATCTCGTTCACCAGATAGCGCTGCAACTCCTTCTCGCCCAGCACAGCCAAGATGTCGTGCGGATTGAGCGGACCATCCATCAGCGGATCACCGGCGCTGAGCCGCTCGTTTTCCTGCACATTTACATGCACGCCGCGCGGCACGGAGTAATCCCGCTCCTCGCCATTGTCGGCAGTCACGTGAATCTTGCGCTGGCCTTTGGAAACTTCACCGAAGCGAACCACGCCGTCGATCTCCGAGATAATCGCCGTCTCGCGCGGTTTGCGCGCCTCAAACAACTCAACGACGCGCGGGAGACCGCCGGTGATGTCCTTCGTGCGGGTGGATTCGCGTGGAATCTTGGCCAGAATATCGCCCGGTCCCACGATGTCGCCATCCAGCACCATCAGGTGAGCACGACTGGGCATCAGATAACGCTTCTTGTCCTTGGCGCCGTTGACCCAGATTGTCGGCTGACGCTTTTCGTCGGTCGAGTCAGAGACGACCAGGCGCGAAAGCCCGGTGACCTCATCCACTTCCTCGTTGAGCGTGATGCCCTCCTGCAGATCCTTGAACTGCACCGTGCCGCCGATCTCGGTCAGCACGACATAGGTGTAGGGATCCCATTCGGCCAGAGCCTCGCCCAGCGTGACCTTTTGCTTGTCCTGCACGCGCAGGCGCGCGCCGTAGACGACCGAATAACGCTCCTTTTCGCGACCGCGATCATCGACAATGGCAATCGACCCGGAGCGATTCATAGCGACCAGCATTCCGTCTTTTTCCGACTTGACGGTGTTCAGGTTGATGAAGTGAACGGTGCCGTTGTTCTTGGCATCGAGGCGGCTCTTGTCCGAGACGCGCGAGGCCGTGCCGCCGACGTGGAAGGTACGCATGGTGAGCTGTGTGCCCGGCTCGCCGATCGACTGCGCTGCAATGACACCGCAGGTTTCGCCCATCTCGACCATCCGGCCCGTGCCCAGGTTGCGCCCGTAGCACAGTGCACAGACGCCGCGCCGCGACTGGCAGGTGAGCACAGAACGAATCTTCACCTTTTCCACGCCAGCACCCTGAATCGCCGAGGCAATCTCTTCGTTGATCTCCTGATTCACATCGATGATGACGCTGCCGTCGTGATCCTTGATGCGCTCCAGCGATACGCGTCCAATGATGCGGTCGCGCAGCGGCTCGATGATTTCGCCCGACTCGACGATGGGCTGCACGTAGATGCCCTCGCCGGTCTTGCAATCCAGTTCGGTGACGATGACATCCTGCGCCACATCAACCAGACGTCGCGTCAGATAACCGGAGTCGGCCGTCTTGAGCGCCGTGTCGGCCAGACCCTTACGCGCGCCGTGCGTCGAGATGAAGTATTCCAGCACGGTCAGACCTTCGCGGAAGTTGGCCGTGATCGGTGTCTCGATGACTTCGCCTGAAGGCTTGGCCATCAATCCGCGCATACCGCTCAACTGACGGATCTGCTGCTTCGATCCACGAGCGCCGGAGTCCGCCATGATGTAGATCGGATTCATGGCGCCGTCCTTGTCGGCCTGCTTCATGTTGCCAAACATCTCGTCGGCCACCTTGTCGGTGACTGCCGACCAGATCTGGATCACCTTGTTGGAGCGTTCGCCGTTGGTGATGGCGCCATCCAGATACTGCTGCTGGATTCCGATGACAGCCTTGTCGGCATCAGCAACCGTCGTGTATTTGCTATCCGGGATCACCATGTCGTCCAGCCCGACGGAGAGACCTGAGCGCGTCGCATACTGGAAGCCCAGCTCCTTGATGCGATCCAGCATCTTGACCGTGACTTCCAGGCCAAACTTCTGGTTGCAGTAGCTGACCAGTTGCCCGATACCCTTCTTCTTCAGCAGGCCGTTGACAAAAGGCATGCCCTCGGGCAGTGCGTCATTCAGAATGGCGCGACCGACGGTGGTGGTGAGGAACTGCCGGTTGAAATCGACCGGGTCGGTATGCATCAGATCCTGATCGTCATAGGCCGTGGTCATATCGAGCACCTGGCCGGTATACCGCAGACGAATCGGGGTGAGCGTCTCGACCTCGCCCAGCGCCAGCGCCATCAGCACCTCTTCGATGGTGGCAAAGGTGCGTCCTTCACCGCGCGCGTCATGCTTGGCCTTGGTCATGTAATACAGACCCAGCACCATATCCTGCGTGGGCACGGTAATCGGATGACCGGATGCCGGCGAGAGGATGTTGTGCGCCGCCAGCATGAGCACGCTGGCCTCAATCTGCGCCTCCGGCGAAAGCGGAATGTGCACCGCCATCTGGTCGCCGTCGAAGTCGGCGTTGAATGCCGTGCAGACCAGCGGGTGAATCTTGATCGCCTTGCCCTCGACCAGCACCGGCTCAAAGGCCTGGATGCCCAGCCGATGGAGGGTTGGGGCGCGGTTGAGCAGGATCGGATGATCCTTGATCACCTCTTCCAGAATGTCCCAGACCACCGTATCCTGCATCTCAACCATCTCTTTGGCCTGCTTGATGGTGGTGCAATGTCCGGTCTGCTCCAGCCGGTGATAGATGAACGGCTTGAACAGCTCAAGCGCCATCTTCTTGGGCAGTCCGCACTGGTTCAGCTTCAGCTCAGGACCGACGACAATCACCGAACGACCGGAGTAATCGACGCGCTTGCCGAGCAGATTCTGGCGGAAACGTCCCTGCTTGCCCTTGAGCGTGTCCGAAAGCGACTTCAGCGGTCGGTTATTGGCTCCGCGCAGCACGCGGCCACGACGTCCGTTGTCAAACAGAGCGTCTACGGCTTCCTGCAACATGCGCTTCTCGTTGCGCACGATCACCTCCGGCGCATGGAGGTCCATCAGCTTCTTCAGACGGTTGTTGCGATTGATGACGCGCCGATACAGATCATTCAGATCGGAGGTGGCAAAGCGTCCGCCATCGAGCGGCACCAGCGGGCGCAGCTCCGGGGGAATGACCGGCAGAACGTCCAGAATCATCCAGTGCGGCTTGTTTCCGCTTTTGCGGAAAGCCTCGACAACCTTGAGGCGCTTGGAGTACTTGATCTTTTTCTGCACCGAGGTCTCGGCCTTCATCTTCTCGCGCATCTCCACCGAAAGCTCCTCGGTGTTCACGCGCTTGAGCAGCTCCTTGATGGCCTCGGCGCCCATCATGGCCTTGAAACCGCTGGGACGATACTGCTGATCCAGCTCGCGGAAACGGTTCTCGTCCTTGATGACCTCGCGCTCCTTCACCGGCGCATCGCCCGGATCGACCACCACGTAGGACTCAAAGTAGAGAATGCCTTCCAGGTCGCGCAGCGAGATATCCAGCAGGTGGCCGATGCGCGACGGCAGCCCCTTGAAAAACCAGACATGCGAGCAGGGCGAGGCCAGCTCAATGTGCCCCATGCGCTCGCGGCGAACCTTGGAGACCGTGACCTCGACGCCGCACTTGTCGCAGATGACCCCGCGATGCTTCATCCGTTTGTACTTGCCGCAGAGACACTCCCAGTCCGTCACCGGGCCAAAGATGCGCGCGCAGAAGAGTCCGTCACGCTCTGGCTTGAAGGTGCGGTAGTTGATCGTTTCCGGCTTGGTCACCTCGCCATGGGACCAGCTTCGGATCTTTTCCGGCGAGGCCAGCATGATGCGGATCGCATCGAAGTCCTTGATCGGGGATGTCAGCTCAAATGGATTGGAACGGTACACGGTGATCCTCCTTGACGAGCGCTCTGCGCTTCTGTCGCGGCTGCCCCAGGGAATACTATCGGGAGTTCTGCCCTACCCTGGTTGGTGGATGATCTCCACCAGGGCAGTTCCCGTGCTGCGGGCACGATGTCGGCCCATGGCCGACATCGTGCCTTAATCCGCCACAGCTACATCGATCAGCTCCGGAGCCGGCAGCTTCTTCAAGTCCGCGCGCTTGATCAGCTCCACATCCAGGCACAGCGCCTGCAGCTCACGAATCAGCACGTTGAAGCTCTCCGGAACGCCCGGCTCAATGGCTGCCTCACCCTTGACGATGGCCTCATAGATCTTGGTTCGACCAAAGACATCGTCCGACTTCGAGGTGAGCAGCTCCTGCAGGATGTAGGCTGCGCCATAGGCTTCGAGCGCCCAGACCTCCATCTCGCCAAAGCGCTGGCCGCCGAACTGCGCCTTGCCGCCCAGCGGCTGCTGGGTGATGAGCGAGTACGGTCCGATTGAACGCGCGTGGATCTTGTCGTCGACCAGATGCGACAGCTTGAGCATGTAGATGTAGCCCACCGTCACCGGCTGCTCAAACTGCTCGCCGGTCATGCCGTCGAAGAGCGCCGTCTTGCCGGAACTGGGAAGTCCGGCAGCCTCCAAAAGAGCTTTGATCTCTTCTTCGCGCGCGCCGTCAAAGACCGCCGTGCCAAACCAGATGCCGCGCTCCATGCCGCGCGTCACCCGCAGCAGCATCTCGTCATCCAGCTCCAGAAGCTGGTTGAGAGCCGCTGTTCCGGCAAAGGACTTCCTGACCAGTCCACGCACATGCTCGGCATCGTTGTTCTGCGCCACCAGCTCGGCGATCTTGCGGCCCAGCTCCGCCGCAGCCCAGCCCAGATGCGTCTCCAGAATCTGTCCGACGTTCATTCGCGAAGGCACACCAAGCGGATTGAGCACAATCTCCACCGGACGGCCATCCGGCAGATAGGGCATATCTTCTTCAGGCAAAATGCGCGCAATCACGCCCTTGTTGCCATGACGACCCGCCATCTTGTCGCCCACCGAAAGCTTGCGCTTCATCGCGACATAGACCTTGACCATCTTGATCACGCCCGGAGGCAGCTCATCGCCTTTTTGCAGCTTGGCCATCTTCTCGTTGGTGATCTTCTTGAGCACATCGATCTGACGCGAGGTCATCTCTTCGATCTCATCGATCTGCTCATTCACGCGCGGGTCCTTGTCCGCGTAACGGATGCGCTTCAGGTTCTTCGTCGAGATGCGCTCGATCGTCTCGCGATCGAGGATCATGCCTTTGGTCAGCAGGCGCTTGTTGGTGCGCTCGTCATGCAGATCGGCGAGCACCTCTTTATTGCCAAGCAAAGCTTCCAGGCGCTTCAGCCGCTCATCGGTCAGAATGCGGATCTCATCGCCCAGATTCTTCTCCAGTTTGGCTTTGTGCTCGGCTTCGATGAGCTTGGCGCGCTCGTCCTTTTCCTGACCCTTGCGGCTGAAGATGCGCACATCGACCACCGTGCCCTCGATGCCCGGAGGACAGGTGAGCGAAGCATCACGCACATCGCCGGCCTTTTCGCCAAAGATCGCGCGCAGCAACTTCTCTTCCGGCGTCAACTGCGTCTCGCCCTTCGGCGTCACCTTGCCCACCAGAATGTCATTGTGGCGAATCTGCGCACCGATGCGGATGATGCCGCTCTCGTCCAGATCGCGCAGCGCCGACTCCGAGACGTTGGGAATGTCGCGCGTGATCTCTTCCGGACCGAGCTTGGTGTCGCGCGCTTCAATCTCGAACTCCTCGATATGCACCGAGGTGTAGTAGTCCTCGCGCACCAGCTTTTCGCTGATCAGAATCGCGTCCTCGAAGTTGTATCCGCGCCATGGCATGAAGGCCACCAGCACGTTCCGTCCCAGCGCCAGTTCGCCCTGCTCGGTGCATGGACCATCGGCGATCACCTGCCCCTTCAGCACACGGTCGCCTTCACGCACCACCGGCTTCTGGTTGATGCAGGTGTTCTGGTTGGAGCGCTTGAACTTCACCAGCTGATAGATATCCGAACCCACCTCGCGCGACATCTGCGTGGGATGATGCTCACCCTCGACGCGAATGATAATGCGCTCGGAGTCGACCGAATCCACGATGCCATTGCGCTTGGCCAGAATCACCGCGCCGGAGTCACGCGCGGTCACGCCCTCCATGCAGGTGCCCACCAGCGGTGCTTCGGCCACCAGCAGCGGCACGGACTGCCGTTGCATGTTGGCACCCATCAGCGCGCGGTTGGCGTCGTCATGCTCGAGGAACGGAACCAGCGAAGCGGCCACCGAAACAAGCTGCTTCGGGCTGACGTCGATGTAGTCCACCTCCGAAAGATTGACCAGCACAAAGTTGCCCTGGCGACGGGCATTCACCAGATCATCGAGAATCTTGCCATTCTCGTCGAAGCGAATGTTGGCCTGCGCGATGGTGTGCCGATCCTCTTCCCAGGCCGACAGATAAAAGCTGAAAGGGATCCACTCGATCCTGCGCTTGCCCGCTTTGAGCAGTTCCTCATTGCGGCGCAAAGCTTCGCTCTTTTCCAGATGATCGCCGACGCGCAGACCGCTGTCTCCCGCGTTCGATACCTCGACGAAATCCAGAATGTGCCCATCCCTCACCTTGCGATAGGGCGACTCGATGAAGCCGTACTCATTGATGCGCGCAAAGCTGCTGAGCGAGCTGATCAGGCCGATATTCGGGCCTTCCGGCGTCTCAATCGGGCAGATGCGTCCGTAGTGCGTCGGATGCACGTCACGCACCTCAAAGCCCGCTCGCTCACGGGACAAACCACCGGGTCCAAGTGCCGAGAGGCGCCGCTTGTGGGTGATCTCGGAGAGTGGATTGGTCTGGTCCATGAACTGGGAAAGCTGCGAGGAGCCGAAGAACTCGCGGATCGCCGCCATCACCGGCTTGGCGTTGATCAGGTCGTGCGGCATCGCCGTCGAAAGCTCCTGATAGACGCTCATCTTTTCCTTGATCGCGCGCTCCATGCGCACCAGACCAATGCGGAACTGATTCTCCATCAGTTCACCGACAGCGCGTACGCGGCGGTTGCCCAGATGATCGATATCATCGACCGAACCGATGTTGCGGCGCAGCTTCAGCAGATACCGGATCGTCGCGTAGAAATCCTCCGGCGTCAGCGTACGTTTGTCCAGCTCGCCTGCGCTCTGGTTCTCATACAGCTTGATGTTGAACTTCAACCGGCCCACGCGGGAAAAATCGTACTTCCGCGGATCGAAGAACATGCCTTCAAACAGCGCTGTCGCCGTATCGAGCGTCGGTGGATCGCCCGGACGCAGCTTGCGGTAGATCTCAATCAGCGCCTCTTCCGGCTTGTGAATCGAATCGCGGCGCAACGTGTTGGTGATGATGTTGCCGACGTCATCGCGCTCGGGGAAAAGCACCTCAATGGCGGTCGCGCCAGAGGCCTGAATCTTGTGCAGACGATCGGCCGTCAGCTCCGTGTTCGCTTCAACAACGACTTCACCGGTCTCCAGATCAACCACATCCGCAGCTGTCATGGCGCCATCCAGCTCAGCCGATTCAACCTCGACTTCGGCGACGCCGTGCTGACGCAGCGCCTTGAGCGTGTGCGCGGTAATCTTCCGGCCCGAGTGCGCGATCTCTTCGCCCTTGACGACTACAGCGTGCGCGGGCTTGGCGCCTTGCAGATGCGTGGCCACACCGGCTTCCTGAGGCACGGTCCACAGCAGCTTGCCGTCCTTCATCGTGATGCGATCCACGGTGTAGAAGGTCTTCAGAATCTCTTCGTTCGAACGCAGACCCAGCGCGCGCAGGAAGATCGTCCCCAGGAACTTGCGCTTGCGGTCGATGCGCACGTAGAGCGTGTTCTTCTGGTCGTACTCAAACTCTACCCATGAGCCGCGATAGGGAATGATCTTGCCCAGGAAGTAGGTGCGGTTATTGGCCGTCTCGAAAAAGACGCCCGGCGAACGATGCAACTGCGAGACGATCACGCGCTCGGTGCCGTTCACGATGAAGGTGCCGTTGGCGGTCATCAGCGGAATGTCGCCGAAAAAGACCTCCTGTTCCTTGATGTCGCGCACGGTTTTCGCGCCGGTCTCCGGATCCTTGTCATAGATCGTCAGGCGCACCGTCACCTTCAGCGGAGCAGAGAACGTCATGCCGCGCTCTTCGCACTCCTGCTGGTCATACTTCAACTGCAAACCGACCGGGTCACCGCACTTGTTACAGAAATCCGGCGTGTTCTTGTTGTATGTGCCGCACTTCTGGCAAAGCACATCGCCGGGATGGAACGGATCGGTAATCACCATCGAGCCGCAGGTGACACATGCCGTGCGCAAGTGATGCAGCCCCTTCAGGTGGCCGCACTTGCACTCCCAGTTGCCGATCGAAAAATCCACGAAATCAAGCTGCGAGACATTGCGAAAGTCCGTAATCGGAAAGACCGACGTAAAGACCGACTGCAGGCCGCTGTCGTCGCGCTCATTCGGCAGCATTTCCATCTGGAGAAAACGCTCGTAGGAGCGACGCTGCACCTCAATTAGATTGGGGATTTGAATGGCGGTTGGAATCTTGGAAAAATCGAGTCGGCTGCGAATGGCGCGATTCTCGTTCGGCATGCTTCACTCCTGAGACCTGTATCCCTTGGCTCCAGCCCCATTGCCGGTTACCCTGTGCACGTCTCGCCCAGGCCTCGGTGCGAGTCGTCTGCTTCTTCCCTGCTTCTGCATTCATCCTTCACGGCTCGAAAATTCACATCTTGTCGAAACCGTCCGGGACCGCTACACTGCCTTTAGCCTGGCATCCACAACAGCCATGCGGGAGGTTTCCACTCAAGTCGGCACACTCGTCCAGATCAAAAGACAGCAATGCCCGCAAGGCAAAAACGCCTTACGAGCGCAGATCGAGTTCTGTACTCTGTAGCCGATGAGATAGGAAACTCCGTGATACCAAACCGTTTGCCCGCCGCCCGGGGAACGCCCGCTTGTACCCTGCAACCCGCTGCCAGCCGGGCTGCCACTTCCAGTTACGCCCATCCCACGCGCCAGTCACAGCCCTTGTTGCAACCCGGCAGGATTGCCCCTCAGAACTCCGCATTCGCTATTTCGCGATTTTCAGTGAACAGGCAACAGGGAAAGACACGCATCCTTAAATGTAGCGCGTCTTTCCCGGGAATGCAAACGCCTGCCGACGCCGAGAGACTACTTGATCTCGACGGTGGCTACGCCTTCGAACTTCTTTTTGATGTTCTCGGCTTCTTCCTTGCTCACGTTTTCCTTCAGCGGCTTCGGAGCGGCATCCACCAGATCCTTGGCTTCCTTCAGGCCGAGAGCAGTGACTTCGCGTACCGCTTTGATGGTGCTGATCTTGTTCGCGCCGGCATCCTTGAGGATGACCTGGAACTCGGTCTGCTCGGCCACTTCCGCCGCCGCCGCACCACCACCAGCCGCCACCACAGCCACAGGGGCTGCCGCTGCCGCTGAAACACCAAGACGCTCTTCGAGCTTCTTCACAAGAGCTGCCGCTTCCAGCAGGCTCAGACTCACAATCTGCTCTTCCAACTGATTCAAATCCGCCATTGTTCTTCTCCCATCCAAAATCTTACGTTGTTGTTGCTACCCGCACTGCCCTGCCGCCAGAGTTTCCGTTGTGCCCAGACCAGCACCCTCTGTCGCAGCCTGCGGGCGATGCTTACTCTGCCGCAGCGGCAAACTTGTTTTCCTTCACGCCCTGGTTGACCACCACGGCCAGGTCGCGTCCCGTCGCATTCATCACCGTCACCAGCCGCTGAGCCGGCGCGTTGATCAGATACAGCAGCTTCGAGAACAGCTCTTCCTTGCCCGGCATCGTCGCCAGAGCCTTGACCTCATCGACATTGATGAGCTTGCCATCCACAATCCCCAGCTTGAAGGTGAACTCGGCATTCTCGCCGACCCACTTCGAGAAGGCCTTTGCCAGCTCGACCGGGTCGCCCGAGGTAAACGCCGCAGCACTCACGCCTTTCAACCCCTTCAGCGCAGCCTCGACGCCCGTTCCCTCGCCGGCGCGAGCGGCCAGCTTGTTCTTGAGCACGCGATACTTGCCGCCCGCCGCACGGACCACCTTGCGCAGCTCAAAATCCTGCGCCACCGTCAACTTGGCAAAGGTGCCCACGATGGCTGTTGTCGAACCCGCCAGCTCATTTGCCAGAACCTGAACCTTCTGCTTCTTTTTTGCCCTGCTGATTGCCATCGTCTTGACTCCTGCGCTAAGCCCTTTGGCTCCGCGCTCCCGGAACGCCGCCCGGAATCGACTGAAATTGCTTCATTCCCTTGAGTGATTCGCTCCAACCGCAAACAGAGGAGCGAGATCCGCCTGCCCAATGCGTCCGCCCAATGCGGCTATTTGATTGAGGCATCCGCGACAGCGCTGTCAATCGGCACGCCCGGCCCCATCGTGGAGCTGAGCGTAATCCCTTTCACATACTTGCCCTTGGCTGCGGAAGGCTTGGCGCGCATGACACCGGCCAGCACCGTCGTCGCATTCTCCACCAGTTTCTCCGGCGCAAAGCTGAGCTTGCCCACCGGCACATGAACCAGGGCCGTCTTGTCAGCTCGAAACTCCACCTTGCCCGCCTTGATCTCCTTGACCGCGGCAGCCACGTCCTGAGTGACCGTGCCCGTCTTGGGATTCGGCATCAGGCCGCGCGGACCCAGCACCTTGCCGAGCCGACCCACCGACTTCATCATGTCCGGCGTAGCGATCAGCGCGTCGAAGCCGGTCCAGTTTTCCTTCTGGATGCGCTCGACCATCTCTTCGCCGCCCACAAAGTCAGCACCCGCGGCTTCGGCTTCTTTCAGGCGGTCACCAGAGGCAACGACAGCCACAACCTTGGTCTTGCCCAACCCATGCGGCAGCACAACCGTGCCGCGCACCATCTGGTCGGCATGGCGCGTGTCCACGCCCAGACGCAGCGTCAGGTCAACCGTTTCGTCAAACTTGGCGAATTTCACCTTTTGCAGCAGCGTTACCGCTTCCGGCAGCATATAGTTTCGCTGCTCGACGGCCGCGCGCGACTTCGCAATATTCTTGCTGGCTTTCCGTGCCATTCATCCCTCATCTCCCACCGCATTCGCCAGTTTCGCTTTGCGAAAAAACCCGGAGAAGATGCCCTTGGAGCGCCTCTCGAACAGGTTCGAATACCGTGGTACTGTCGATGGCCCGAAATGGTGTCCGGGCACTTCCTTTGATCATATCGCTCGACGCGGAAAAACGCAAGCCCTGAATCGCCAGTGCTCCTTGTTCGCTGTCCCGCTGCTATGACGCGCTCACTGCCCGTAAATGCGAGACTCCCAGGGAGCCAGATGCAGAGTATACGTGTTGGCTTCATGCGACGCAGGAATGTCGGACAGAATCAGCCTGCCAGCCTTCAGCCCGCCGGGCAACGTATACGTTACAGGAGCCGAGCTGAAGTTTTCGATCACCAGATACTTTTCCTTCAGCGTACGGGTGTAAGCGTAAATCTTCTCGTTTTTCGGGTCCAGATCCTGATATTCGCCGTAGACGAAGGCAAGGGTATGAGCGCGTAACCGAATGAGGGCGCGCACGTAGTTCAGCACGGAATCCGGGTCTTTCTCTTCCTGTGCTGCGTTGATCTCCGGGTAGTTCGGATTGACGGCTAGCCAAGGGTGATTACTGGTGGTGAAACCGGCCTCCGAAGAGCTATTCCACTGCATTGGAGTGCGGGCGTTGTCGCGCGAGAACTGGGCCTGAACGGCAAAGAAGGCCGCAGCTGACATTTTTCCTGTTTCCACCTCGGCTTTGTAATCGTTCCGGACGGCGACATCCTCGTAATCGGAGAGTTTTCGGAAGGGATAGTTCGTCATGCCAAGCTCATCGCCCTGGTAAAGAAAGGGAGTGCCGCGCAGGGTGAGAATCATCGTCTCCAGCAGTTTCGCGGAGGCAACGCGCATGCCAGGCGAGTCGTCTCCAAAGGTGGAGACGACTCGGGGACTGTCGTGGTTGGAAAGAAAAACAGTGTCCCACTCGTGTTTGTTCAGCACCGTTGCGTGGGAATCGTAAATTGCTTTGAGCGCGGGCAGTGACCAGGGGCCGAGCTGTGGCGGACCGAAATCAGGGTGGCGAAGCAGGGCCGCGTCAAAGTTGAAGATCATGTTGAGTTCATGGCGACGGTCATCGACAAGCGAGTCGGTTTGCGCAAGGCTTGTGCCCGTCGCTTCTCCAACAGTCATAACATCGTAGTTCGATAAAACTTCGCGATTCATCTCGCGGAGGTATTCCGCAAGATGGGGGCCGTTGGCGTAAGCAGCCGAAGGATCCTTGAGCTGTTCGGCGGTGAGATCGGGCATGCCGGTGGGCTTCGAGATGAGCGGGATGACATCCATGCGAAAACCGTCAACACCCTTGTCCAGCCAGAAGCGCATGATGGAGTAAACATCCTGGCGCACCCTCGGATTTTCCCAGTTGAGATCGGGCTGATGGTCTGTGAAGTAGTGGAGATAGTATTCGTTCGTCTTCGGGTCCAGCGTCCAGGCGGAACCGGAGAAGTAGGACACGTAATTGTTGGGCGGAGTGCGAGCGCCATCGGGCGCGGTGTGGCCTGGCCGCCAGATATAAAAGTCGCGGTACGGATTCGTTTTGCTGGCGCGCGATTCGACGAACCACTTGTTTTCGTCCGATGTGTGGTTGACGACCAGATCAATGATGAGACGCATGTGGCGCTGTTTGATGCCGGCAAGAAGCCGGTCAAAATCCGCCATCGTCCCGAACTCGGCCATGATCCTGCGGTAATCGCGAATGTCGTAGCCACCATCGACGTTGGGAGAATCGTAGTGCGGGCTGAGCCAGATGACATTGACACCCAGCTTCTGCAGGTAGTCGAGCTTTGAGGTGATACCGGGCAGGTCACCAATACCGTCCCCGTTCGAGTCCTTGAACGAGCGCGGATATACCTGGTAAACGACGGCTTCCTTCCACCACCTGGGTTCGTAACCATGGATGAGCTGCTGAGCGGAAACGGCGACGGCACAGGAACACAGAAGAACAGCGACAAGAGTGCGAGCCATCTTTGTCAAAAACATGCAAACCATTGTATCGGGCCGACAAGAGATTGGACGAAGCTTCAAAGCGAGGTCCGGCTGGAGTTCACCAGAGTGCCGTTATCCGCTCATTCTTCTCGCAACCCTCCGGGAAACCAGCAGGCAAAGCTCAGCGGCCAGCCTGCAGTACAGCCTGCCCGGCCACCTCGGCCAGCCGAGCGACTCCGGCCTGGATCTTTTCTTCCGTGGCGTTCGAGAAATTGAGCCGCATGTAGCGCGTGCCGGAGCCATCGGGAAAGAAATCCTTGCCCGGAACAAAGACCACCTTGCGCTCGATTGCATGGGGCAGCATCGCTCCGGCATCCACCCACTCCGGACAGGTGACCCAGAGGAACATTCCACCCTCCGGATGGGTCCAGTGGTAGCCCTCCGGCATCTCTTCGGTGAGGCAGCGGTCCATCAACGCAAACCGAACTCCATATAACCGACGAATCGCCTCGATGTGCGCTGCACTGTCAAAATCCGTCAGATAGCGATCGACGATGCGCTGGTCGAGATTGGAAGTGTGGAGATCGGCGGCCTGCTTGGCGATGGCAAGCGAACGGAGCAGCGTGGGATGACCGGCAACCCAGCCCACGCGAAGCCCCGGCGTAATGGTCTTGGACACCGTGCTGATGTAGAGCACCAGACCCTCATGGTCCAAAGCGGCGATGGGTGGAATTTCCGTTCCCCGATAGCGCAGCTTGCCGTAAGGATCATCCTCGACGATGACGAGGCGATGGCGCAGGGCGAGATCATAGATCGCTCGACGACGCTCGGCGGCAAGAGTGATGCCGGTGGGATTCTGAAAGTTAGGAATGATATACAGCAGCTTGGGCCGTTCGCGCAGAATGGCCTCTTCCAGCGCTTCGGGCACAAGACCCCACGCATCCATGGGAACCGGAACAAACCGCGCCTCATACGCCTGAAATGCCTGGATCGCCGCCAGATAGGTTGGGCTTTCGGTGAGCACGCAATCGCCGGGATCAAGCAGCACCTTGGCGATCAGGTCCAGACCCTGCTGAGAGCCGCTGGTGACGAGGATATTCTCGGCCGTGCCGGCAACGCCGCGGCTCTGCATCTCTGCGGCAAACTTCTCGCGCAAAGGGCTGAATCCCTCGGTGACCGCATATTGGAGCGCCTGCGGACCCGCTTCTCCAAGCACCCGCTCCACAGACTGGGCAATCTCGGCCACCGGAAAACACTCCGGGGCCGGCAGGCCGCCAGCAAAGGAGATCATCTCCGGCTGCTCGGTCACTTTCAAGATCTGCCGCACTGCCGACGGGCGCATATGCCCCATGCGGCGCGACAACGTGTACTCCATATTGCCCTCTTTCGCCATCCCGGTTCTGCCTCAGGACCATCGCTGGCCCTTCCCTTGCTTGTGATTCTACTGGCTGCAAGCAAAAACGACCTTCCTGAGTGGGAAGGCCGTTTTCAGCACACCAACTGCTTCAGGCCTGGCTTATGCGACGACTTCAATGCCCATCGAGCGGGCCGTGCCCTTGATGCTTTTGACGGCGGCATCGATCGAAGCAGCGTTGAGGTCCGGCATCTTCTGCTCGGCAATCTCGCGAATCTGCTTTTCGGTTACTTTACCCACCTTGTCCTTGTTGGGCGCGCCGGCTCCCTTGGCAACACCCGCAGCACGCAGCAGCAGGTTGGAGGCTGGCGGCGTCTTGGTGACAAAGGTAAAGGTGCGATCCGCATACACGGTAATCACGACCGGGATGGTGAAGCCCTCCATCTCCTTGGTCTGCGTGCGTGCGTTGAACTGCTTGCAGAACTCCATGATGTTGACCTGAGCCTGACCAAGCGCGGGACCAACAGGAGGCGCGGGCGTCGCTTTGCCGGCAACGATCTGAAGTTTGACGTAACCTGTGATTTTCTTGGGAGGTGCCATTCTCTGTTTCCTTTTGTCGTGCGGCCTCCAGCCTCTGGCTGCCGGATGGGCCGACGTTGCATCAATTTTGGTAAAGCAGTTTCCGCTTTGGCCTGCAACCGGAGCACGCCAGACAGCGCACCGGCTAGAAGCTGAAAGCTACTGACGGAAAGCAGCCCTACTCAATCTTTTCGACTTTGCCAAACTCCAGCTCGACAGGGGTGGAACGGCCAAAGATCGTGACCATAACCTTGAGCGTCTCGCGATCCTCATTGACCTCATCGACCACACCGTTGAAGTTGGCAAACGGCCCGTCGTTAATGCGAACGGACTCGTTCTTCTCAAACCGAATCTTCTGCCGCGGTTTCTCGCGCGCTTCACTGGAGCGGTTCAGCAGCGAGCTGATCTCTTCCTCGCTCAGCGCAACCGGCTTGTCGCCGGTGCCCAGGAAGCCGGTCACCTTCGGCGTCTCCTTGATGATGTGCCAGATCTGGTTATCCAACTCCATCTCAATGAGCACATAGCCGGGAATAAAGACGCGCTCCACGGTGCGCTTCTTGCCGTTGACCGTCTCGGTCACCTGCTCGGTGGGAACGATAATCTGGCCGAACTTGCTCTCCATGCCAAAGGCCTGAATGCGGCTCAGCAACGACTCCTTGACCTTGCGCTCAAAGCCGGAGTAGGCATGCAGGATATACCAGCGGAAGTTCGGGTTCCGTGGGGCGCTTTCGATTGCTGGCTCGATGCCAGGCTCCAGATTCTCTTCCATCTCTGCTCTCATCTCGTTTTCGGCGTCTCCCGTCATTCCCACATCTGCGCTCAGGAGCCGGCCAGCCGATCCATAATCTGCTTCACCACGTAAGCGAAGACCGTATCGGTCACGTAAAAATAGGCCGCAAAGAAGAAAACAACCGCCAGCACCACGATCGTTGTCGTCTGCACTTCCTTGCGAGAAGGCGCAACCACCTTGCGCATCTCTACCCGGACATCCCCCAGAAACCCGCGAAAGCGCTCCACGGCACCTGTGACCGCAGCCACCTTGGATTCACCCGGATTGGTTTCAGTTATTGCCGCTGTCTTTGCCATCGACTTCCTGCCACTCTCTTGCGTTTGTGCCGCCGCGCCAAGGTTGCCGGCAAACGGCGTGCTGCGGAATCACTGGCAGGGGCGGAGGGATTCGAACCCCCAAGTTCGGTTTTGGAGACCGACAGTTTAACCGTTGAGCTTACGCCCCTGTGCCTGCCCGGGAGCTTGAGCGCCCAGGCACTTGAACTACTTGGTTTCCCGATGCGCACGGTGTGTGCGGCAGCGCTTGCAGAACTTCGAGAACTCGAGGCGGCCCGTGGTCGTCTTTTTGTTCTTCGTCGTCGTGTAGTTGCGCTCCTTGCACTCGGTGCACTGCAATGTCACAATCTCTCGCATCTTTTCATCCTAACTGATCCGCAGCAAAATACTCTGCAGCGGTCTTCCTGAATTTCCCGCTCTGGCGCTCGGCCCGAGCTTTGAAAGGAATCAGGAGCCGCTGCTGCCGACTCCCGATCCCCAGTTGCTCCTGCTCTTACGCCAGAATCTCGGAGATAGCGCCGGCGCCGACCGTGCGTCCGCCTTCGCGAATCGCGAAACGCAATCCCTTTTCCATCGCCACCGGCGTCTGCAACTCGATCTCCAGCTGAATGTTGTCGCCCGGCATCACCATCTC
>DAIDKP010000022.1 GCA_027449965.1 Acidobacteriaceae bacterium | reverse complement strand
TGGACGTAGGCGCTGAGAGCGTTGCGCAGAAGACTGGCTCGTGCTGGATCAGCGGCCATCTGCTCCAGCAGGGGAGCATAGTGCGCAAGGATATCCAACTCCGTCCGATGCAAGGGACGCCTTGGACAATACCCGGTGACGCCTTGATCGGAATCTGCCAGAGGCTCAAAGCGATGCCGTAGATCGCCAGTGGATGATCGCAATTCGCGCAGCAAATCAGCCCTCTTTAGCCAGACTTCCGCAAGTTTCGGATCAACACCGCAGACTGAGGCGGCGCCGGCGACCGTTTGCTGCGGCGCGTCCATCTCATGCAGGAAGCGCTCCGTCAGCTCGATCCAGCTCGTCGTCAACGGCACTTCTTCCGGCCTGTGGATTGCTTTGGACGCGATGAGTGGAGCGTGGTTGCGGATACGCCAGTCCCAGAGATGTTTCCATGGAGGTTCGCTGTTTGCCTGCTCTGCCCAACGCTTTCGGGTTTTTGCGGAAACGCCGGTGGCCAGAGCGAGAGTTTCCGGGTTAGGTCGCATGAGCGTTGACCGCGCCAGAAAGACCGGCAGCAGCCAACTCAGGCAATGCGTATAGATCATCGAGGTCGATGGCGAACCGTGACCCATCAGGCTGGCAATCAAGTAGGCGTGTTTCCGAGTTGGGAGGCGATGACGGTAGAGATTCTCAGCAATCGGTTCCTGCAACATCACGGTGAGCCACGGAAAGCTGCGCAAAACATCGGGATGATCCGGCGTGCCGCTAAGCATCAGACGCAGCAGGTTGAAGGTGCAGAATCCATGCCGAAGGTGGTGAAAGTGCACGGGGCTGGCAGCGTCGCGAGTGCGGGTCACCTCCTGGAGTATTGCGTGGATGGCTTCGAATACGGTCTGCGGTAGAACCTCCAGGTCTTCGTGGCTGTCGCGATTCCCGAAGAGGTAGTCAGACGGCTGGACCCCGCGCTGACGGATTCGTTCTTCGTACCAGGCTTTCAGCTCGGCCATCTCCGCCTGGGTGAGCAGGATGTGAAGTGGGAGGCGACGCTTCGCATTGCTGCTCTTCAGGCGGTGCGATTCGGAAGGGCGAACAAGCAGTTCGACATCGCTGGCCACATCTTCGATGTCGGCGAACAAGAGATCACAAATCTTCATGTGCAGGACTTCGAGCCTGCGCAGGCCGCATCGATAGCCGAGAATAACCAGCAGCCGAACCATCTTCAGTCGCTGAGGATTTCTTCGCAACTTGAAATCCTGATCGATGCGTTCCAGCACCTGAGCATACTCGCTGGGTACAAGGAAGTTCGCGTCCACGGCACCGAGGACTTCCATCGGGCCGAGGCTCAGCACGGACTGTTTGCGCGCAGGCGTGTCGAAGCGGGATCGGAGATAGTGGTCAAACTCCCGCAACGCGGCGGTCACTCTGAATTTTCTTGAAGTGCTGTCTGTGTCCCCTGCCCGGCTCAGCAGAGCGAGTGCATACATCTGCTCCAGCTGCTCACTGGAAAGCTCTGCTGGATCATTCCCATCCGGAAGAAAGGGGCTGATGCTGATTGCCACCTCCAGTACTGTGTTTCGCAGCGAATGCAGCGAACGCAAGTTGTCGGATTGGTTGCGCTGGGTGAGCAGCGCCAGAGCAAAATCAACGATCCGTCGTTCAAGCGGAGTATGGCTGGAATCGCCAACAAGGACGGTGAATTCCGCCCGGAGTTGTTGCCGAGTTTTGCCGCGTGTTGCCGATCGAAGCGCTGTCACCCAGTCGGGAATACTCTCTGCGGCTGAGAGACGAACGTCTGGTCGCAGAGAGGACTGGAAGGAAGTGTGCGTGGCCTTCTCATGTGCGTAAAACGGGTTGTCGTACCAATCAAGGCCGGCGATTCGCCGGATCGTTTCCATTGGAACCGAGTAGGACACGATTTCGCGCCGCGCATAGCTGGCGATGAGCGGTGGAAGCTGAACCGATGCGACGGTTCGCACTGCTTCAAGGAGTGCGTGGATACCGCCCAGGTGGCATTTTGAATTTTTGATTGGATGGTCTCTGAGCGTGTTGCGAAAGAGTTCCTTGAGCCTGTCTGCGATCTCTCTGTCGGATGGAGCGCAGTCTGGCAGAGTCGGATCAGGTGGTGCAAGAAGATTGTGAACGGCAACTGGGTCGGTGCGGAGGAGAAGGCAGATGGTTACAGGATCCGGTTGCCATGCCCTGTACTCGGTGACGCTCGTTCTGGGCAGCGTGAGGTGAAGATCGACGAACAGTTCCCGGTTCGACGCGGAGGCTCTGGCGAGGACATCCTGCATGGCTCGCACCAGAGCAACAATCGACGGGATGCTGCACAGTCCACCGTAAAGAATGGCCGATGCCACCACCGGCACAGGCGTTGCAATCGGGCGATAACGATCTGGGTTCTTCCAGCTATCGTCTCCCAACCAGCGATCCAGCCAGCGCTGCCACTCCCGATAGCGGCAGAGGAGGTGAGCAAAATCGGAGGAGATGGGATTCCTCGCGTATCGAGGCAGGACAGGAATTCTGGGAAATGCCAGAGCATGAAGATGACGCATCGCCCAGGCTGAGACAACCTTGCGCAGCACGAGCAGCAGCCTGCGAATCGTTGCCGGGTCGCCGATCTCTTTTGCGATCAGGCTTTCCAGTCGGCGCATATCCCGCGCCTTCCATGTGCCGTTCCCACTACCCAGAAGGATGCGTCCAACTTGACCGTCGTGTTGCAACAAAAAGTCGTGGAGCTTCTGAAGCGCACGCAACTCGGAGGACGTGAGATCGAGATGAGCTGTTTGCAACAATGCGTTTTCTGCTGCCGGTGGCGGCTCGGAGTGCAGTTCCGTCATGCGATCATCTCCATCGGAATCGGTTCGAAGCCGAGTTGCGCCAGCAATGCATCCAAGCGAGAACCAAGCTCCTGGAAGTAGCTGGAGTAGGAAAACGAGGAGTATGGCCCCCACGGCTCTTCGCCGCGGAAGTGGTGACTCATCCAGCAGTCGGCAAACTCAGGAGCGAATGTGCCATGGACCGAGCCAGAGGCATGCATTCCCTGCTCGAGGAACTCCGTGCGCATGAAGCGACGAGGAAAGTTGGCTGGAAATGGAAATTGATTTCCGACGACCTGTTGCATGGTCCTGGGGCGAACGCGAAAGGGCTGAAACTTTCCACTCCTGGAAACCCGCAGAAAGTAGCATGACAAATTTCGCGATGGCTTCGGGAGATCATAGCGCGCATGCAGGCGATCCAGGTAATGCGCGTAGTGTCGCATCTGTTCCCAGACTGTTTCCGGAACCCAAATCAGTCTGCGCTTGTAGTCGTTGCCGGAATCTTTATCGGCGATAGTGGATAGGCGCGTCGCCTCGTCGAACTCGCCGAGATGGACATAAGGAGTTAGAATTCCCCGCGTGCCGACGCAGAACATCTGCGCCCAGACACTATAGATCGAGTACCAGTTATGTCGAAGAACGAGTTCGGCTCTCGCATGATCCTCGTCCAACAACTGCACTTGCCGCAGCATCCTGCGCTTCAGCAAATCCACTGCCCGGCGAGTTGCGTCGATGGTAGGACACAGCCGACTGCCGACGGAATAGCGAACTGTCGACGAGGCGGGTGGAAGGTGAGTCGTTCGCCTCCACCCTGCCTGATCCAGTTCGCGGATCATGCTCTGCACCGCGGTCTGGTGCAAGGCAATCAGGCGATCGACAGACGGAGTGGCGTAGAAGAGCCGGGCAGATGCCAGATAGTGCTCGGTCCGGGTAATGATCGCGGCGGCTGCAATATCGCCACCGGAACACTCGATGATGCGCTGGAACAAGGCTGCGCTCAGCCGACCAGGCGTGACACGTCCGGTTTCGTCTATTCGATGAAGCAGCGACTTGAGCTGGCGCTCGTACCAGTCAGAATCCCGCTGAAACAGCCGTGTGGCACTTATTGGAAGAGGTTCCTGCTGTGTGCTACTCGTGGTCCTGAGAACATCCAGGATGACCGCTTGGGCACCGCCAAAATCGGCGAACTCGAGGAAGTCCGCGCGCTCGCGGTCGCCTGGAGGCGAATCCATCGTCGAGTGATATTCCGGCGTCAATGCCTGCACACGCCACGCCGCGCTGGTTGAGTTAGCACTGCGATTGAAATGGATACAGATGGAAAGCTCCGTATCGGGCGGTGTTGTGCCCGACGAGTACACCGCCATAGAGAGACACTGCTTCAGCGAGAGTCCGGTCCAAAGCATGCACTCGGCCAGCGCTCGCAGCTCGAGCAAGCCGTGCTCGCTGATCTCTGGATCATCGACGCTGGCAAGGCTGTTGAGCGCTCTCGCAATCTCGATCATCGAGAGCGTATCCCACGACCAGGGAAGGAGCTGATTGGCCTTTTCCGGCGCTCCGGCAAGGGTAATTCCCGCGATCAGCTCGTTGTCGGCAAACTCCACCGTGTTGTCCGGACCCGGTTCGTACGGATATTCGCCAGCGTCAAGGAGAGCGCGCTTTTCTGGGCTGGATCGATCTCCCGTCGCTTGAACATGGAGCCTTCCGACGGAGGCTCCGTCATCATCCGGATCGCTGAAATGGACGACGAATTGACTCGGGTGGTCTGTAGAGTCATCATCGGTCGGAGGATCATCCCTCACGCCGGACGCCTCAACCGTCGCAACCTCTGATCCACGGTCAGCGGCTTGACGGTCAAAGGTGACAAGACGAAATGTATCCGGGTTAGCACCCCAGCGGAGAAACCACAGGATGCGCTTGACGGTCGCAATGACAGCTTCGTATGTGTCCCGCGTCTCCTGTGTCGTGTCAGCGATTGCCAGTTCTACCTCTCCGGAGCGAAGTCCGAAGGCTTCCCAAAGTTCGCCGATGTAGCGGCTCGTATGACGAACGCACGGGAATTTGGCCACTGCAGAACGCCACGGCTCTCGCTTGCGTTCAAATCTCCAGCAACATACGGCTGGTGAGTACAGGCGATCCTGCAGCTTTTCCCGGGGTTCACCACCAAGCTCGATGGTGCGTCGTTCGTGACGGAGAATCGCTGCATGTGCGGCAAGCATTTGCGCCTGCAGCGTCAGAAATCTTCTGGAGATATCTTTTGTCCACTCCGAAGGTCCACGGTCCCAGAGCAGGCAATACAGCCGATGCTCCTGCGCATTCCTGCCAAGGACGGGATTACGGCCGGCAGTGGCGAGGAAACTCGATCTCAGCTCCTCCTGCCCGCCGGAAAAGAGTCGATTCGCAAGCGATTCCGGATCAGCCAGCAGCCAGTCGAGCAGCGGTTCCCATATTGCAATTGTCGGATGCTGATCCCGAAAAGCACCATCGTCTGCCTGTAAATGCAGAATCTCGCGGATGCGCCTGGCGATGTGTATCAGGCCGCTGAGTTCCGGCTCGGCCTGAATCTCCCAAAGCATCTCGGCAAGCACGCGGTGATTTCTGCCATCATCCTTTGCAAGATCGAGAAGCCTCGATATGGCTTCATCTCCCGCCCAACGAATAGGATCATCCGGAACTTGTATCGAGCTTGATGGCATCGCTGAAACCCTTCACTTTTCTGCGCTATTTCATGCTGGCTCTGATCGCGACAACTTCTGACTTTTTTCAGTACTCGCATCCCAACTCACAGGCTTGCCTCCTTGATCGATCCGTACCAGCACCCGAGTGCGTTTCCCCGTCTGCATCCATCCGATGACCCCGGACTCGGTTTGCTGCCGCAAGGCCTCCTCCGGGCAGTACACCAAATATGTAGTCGGCTCTATATATGGCGGATCGCCGCGGCGCAGAACCGTGATGTACCCCTTTTCCTTCAGCTCGCGCAGCTGTTCGCGGATCTGCTTTCTGAGTGAGTCCTTCTTATTTCGATCGCATTTCGTATCCGAGTGCAGGATCCTCCGTATTTCTGACATGCCGATGCAGACCTCGCAGCATCTCTGATCCGCGAGCCGCGGAGCAAAAACCATGCGGTACAGCCTGCCGTCGTGATATCCGAGTGCCTCCTCCCCGTCGCAGATCGTATGGACCGCTCCGCTGCGCGTGTCCTCGGGGCTCGGCTTTTGCCGGGACACACCGGTCGCCAGATCTGCGAGATCGAGCCTGGAGGAGTCGTCGCTATGCGAAATCGCCGACACTGATCCTTGACCATCCTCCGGCGCGAAGAGTGAGGGAGCGACAGCAGACTCCGCTGAGGCTACGCTCGATCCGGACTGTCGGCGGTCGACAGTCGCACGCTTGCGCCGCGACTGATTCTCCGCGCGTTTCTGCTCCTCGCCAACGTTGTCTCCTGCAGGCGATCTCGTGTCGAAGTAGCCTTCCATCTCGGGGAAGAATGACGCCTTAAGGCTCTGATTCTCTCGCTCCATGCTGTCTCTCGTGGGGGATCACCCGACAGTCAGCATGAATGCTCGCGCAGTACGGAGCAAGGGAAGTATTGCTTCACCCGACTTTCCAACTATTGATCCTTCTTCAGCGGACGTATCATACTCCCGGCCCAAGTCCTGATTCGACGAAGTAGCGATGTCGTAGATCGGAGGTTTCTGGATTGGTAAAGATTCCGTAGCTTTGGTGCAAACGTGTCATATTTGGACGCGTTCCTCCGTCCTCCCGCTGAACAGACAGTTCCACTGGACAAGTACATAGTGAGTGACGCAGTTTCATCCGTGAACGCATGCATGGTTCTGCCTGTTCCGTGGGCATGTGAATCATGCCGATTCCCACAAAAAAGATTAGTTATGCTATTCGAGTTTCAGATAACTCCGTGCCACAATCGTGGCAATGCCCTCCACAGGGCCGAATTTCAATACGGAGGATGAAACATGCATACACCGCAATCAGTCACCGACTTTTTCGGAATAGAACATTGGCAGCTCCATCTCGCGACCAAGTGCTGTGATAGGGCAGCCCCGCTGCTCGGCATCACGACACTTGATCGCGTACAGTATCCCATCGCTGCATTCTTTAAGCGACCGGATGTATCTCTCTCTACCTGGCTTGAGTCATTCATGAACGAATTGAGCCGCGAAGAAGCTGCGCAAGCGCTCAAGACCTTCTGCCAACTGAGGAGTTTGCCTCGGTGGCGTATCCTCTGGGTACTTTCGTCGCTGTATCTTCTCGCCCTCTGCATGGCAGACGAGTACTCTTGTAAGTCACGCCCTGAGCATCCTGACGAAAAGAACTCAATGCCCCCCAAAATGCATCGCAACCTCAGCCACATGCTGCTGCAGGGGATTTGCTACGCTTGCGGATGTGCTCTGACATCACAAGCCCGCAAAAAAGGCGAGTCGGGAAGTCCGGCATCGCATCTGAGTGATACGCCCACCACAAATGACAAACCGCGCGCGAAAAAAATCACGCGCAACGCAATCGCTCATTGGGGCGTCGTGGCCCTGGCAGCGAATGGCGTACTCGTCACAAGCGATAATATGCGCAAGCGCTGCGAGGATGCATCCGGTCCTGCATGGAGGGGCTACTATGAGCTGGGGCGGTGGTATAGCGGAGGAGCAAAAAACCTGCGAAACAAGATTTTTTTGAGCGTCGTGAGCGTCGGATCATATGTCTATTTGACGGCATTTGCGTTGCGGTGGAGCCTTTGGCTCGCTCATCGGATCGGGGTACTGCACCGGTAGGCGCACACGTAGCACCCTACAGCGCAGACCCGCCTTCACGGCGGGTCTGCTGATTTTGCCCAAGACCTGAAGGCTTCAATGCAATTCCTCCAAATTGCTTCATCGGAGTAGAAGCAGATTCCAGATCAACCTCTTGACCAGGCGATGCATTTCTCCTGTCGTTTTATTTGAGATACGCAAAACATTGCAGGAGCCTTTGCCGGCAGTATCGAGTCAACAATACCTCCGACAAAAACCCACGTCAGATTCTCTGATCGTGTGCCTCTTATCGACATGTGTGTCTCGATCTCAGCTCTGAGGATCGTTGTGGCGCCATAGTATCTGGCAGCATGTTTGACTTATCGGCACGTCGGAACTGCATTCACCGTCGCATGCCGGAGAAATGTTACTGACATCTTCTTGTTGATACAAATGATCTGCAAAAGAACCGAAAGTGATTCGAATCCTGGAAACGGGAACTCGCCCCGATTTCCCATGACATCATCCTCAATTGCTGGCTTACTCGAGGTGCAGGGAGAAAGAGCATCCCGAATCCAGGAAGCCAACATGCAAAAACATAACTCATACCATCCGACCCTCGCCGAGCGCATCGAAGCGATGGATCATGCCATGACGGTCAAGGAACTGGCTCCCATGCTGAGACTCTCTTCAACGAGCCTTTACAACCTGGCACGTGAGGGCGAGATTCCATCGATCCGAATCGGCGGCTCAGTTCGTTTTGATCCACATGCGATCGCGGTATGGCTCCGCGCTCGCGAGTGCAGCGCAGCCTGACAACTGCGATGCCCATGGTTAGCTATGATCTGCTTCTGACTCAATCGCCGCCGCTTCTATCATCCCGGCCGCCTGCGGCCGCAGTTGGCCGAATTGCTGGGCTTTCCGGCAGACAAAACATGAGGAAGCGACCTCGCTCATTTCCGGGAAATGGCTATCATCCCTGTCAATGGAATCGGGAAGCGATAGGCAACGATACGTGACATGATCGTTGCCTATCGCCTCGATTCCGCACCGGACCAGTCGAAGGCTCGCCCCTGACCAACGACCAGCCTTTCAAATGCGGATGCGCGCCGCTATCTCCCGGGTGGATTTTCGCGACACCTTTGCCTCTTCGGCATAGCGCGGCCATGATGCAACGGCTGCTTTCACCTTCTCCAGAATCTCCGACGCATTGCGGATTCCGTGCTGCTTGCCCAGTACCTGCAGTTGAACTACTCCGGGATTCTTGCCCTCGCCCAGAACCAGCATGCTCTGCTCGCCGCCAGGGCCATCGGAGAAGACCAGATCGTAAGCGGGCGCGAAGACCCACTCGTTCCGATCATTCAGCAGGAACGAAAAGTTCTTTGCGTGATCGTCACGGTTGTGCGCGAGCACATTGAAGCAGGCCAGCGCATAAACCTTCTCCACTTCCTTGACGTTTCGGGTCAACGCCATGGCAACGCGCAGAACCATCTCGTAGTCAAGACTGGGGCTGCGATGGTCGGTATGAATCAGTCCGCTGAGGCTGTGCATGTGGACGCGCACGTCACCCTCCCGGTCAAACCGTTGCGTGCCGAAATACCGGCTTCGCCTCGTTCGGAACAGATGCGTCCGGGGCATCTCGATGCCTGCATCCTTCGCCATCCGGCTATACGCATATTCGATGGCACCGATATCTTTCGCATCCTGCGAAGACGGAAATTTGATCATCCAATGCGCAAAGCCCGGTCGCAGTTGCTGTCCGCCGTGCAGGATTCTCTTTCTGTCGGCGCTTACCTGCGCAACGATCTTTGGCCGCGCTCCCGACGAAGAACCATTGAGCCGAAGCAACTCTTCGAGAACTGATTCCTCTTCTCCTTCCAGAACGGAAGATGTTTCCGCGGCAACTTTGTCGAGCGCGAGAGGCGCATCCTCGGTCACGTCGAAGCCCAGTTCCGGCTCATAACTCAGAGCGCCCATGCCGTGCCGCCCCACGTATGCCAGTCGGTCGAGCGGATTGAGCTGACCGCGCCGGATGCCATGCTTCTCCACCGCGCGATCCAGCAGCAGGCGGCCCCATCCGTCCGGCAAGCTGTCGTTGAAGACGCCGAAAAGACCGTCGAAGATGGTCGTATCTGCTGCGAACACTCCCGGTCGTAGAGGAAGCTTGACGGGCGAGATCTCGATGCTGGAGGAGAGAAACGCCACATCGTACTCAAACAGAATCCGTCGGTCCCTGAAGGCGAGACGGCCTACCTTGTGGCGTTGACTGCGCGCATCAAGAAAGACGCTCAGCAACTCAACCGGGCTATGGGCCATGGCGACGTCCTTTCCTGCCCGAGGCATGGCGGCGCAGTTTCGGCGTCGCCAGCAGCGCATCCAGGGACTGGGCAACCGGCATCGTTCGGTCTTCGGCGGCCAGCGTGTCGAAATCGTCCAGGCACGCGAGCACCTGAGCCAGCTTTAGAAGCGAATGCAGCGCAATCAGCCCATGCCGCTCGAACCGCTTGAGCGAAGCCGAGGTCACGCCAGAGCGCTCCGCAAGCTCCTTCTGCGTCAGGTTCATGGCCAGACGCCGCGCCTTGAACCGCGCCGCAAGCTGGGCTTCAACTTCCCGCACGGTATGGAAGTATACAGTCATTATCTTATCACTTATATTCTATTTTACACTAAAGAGACAATATATTAACCTCATAACCTTTTGTCGCCTACTGAATCATAAGATACGACGATCACTGCAGCGACGAAGCGGAAGCGCCGGAGCCATCTACTCGGCCACACCGGCTGCAATCTGCGCGCAATCCATCCGCAGCGTCCCGTTGTCATTGAAGACCAGTCCATAGAAGCGGAAGACCGATCCGGTGTTCACCGGCGTCAGTACCGCAGTACTGCTGTCGGCATAGACCTGGACGGTGTTGGGAGCGGTCGGCACCACCGGCTGCCCGGCATTTGCTGCCGCCAGAATGGGAAACACATCGTAGGGCGCAAGCGTGACCGTGTAGACCGTAAATCCACCGCTGGCGGAGACGGCCGTCACCGTTCCATTGATCGTCTGCGGCACCAGCTCCACCGCAGTGGCCGGGAATGAGTTCGTGGAAAACTCGGCAGCCGACGAGATGTTGGCCGCAACCAGAAGATTCTGCCCCAGAGTGGCACTGGCCGCCTGAAAGATCGCAGGGAAGGGCAGGTTTTTCACATTCGGAAACTGGGTTGAGATCTGCGAGGCTGCCTGGGCATATCCGACCGATGCGAAGGGGATCGCCACGGCTCCGGAATCCTGATTGGAAAGCGCAAGCAGGCTTGACGGACGATCGCCCTGATACAGAACCTCGCCGTTCAGGATGTCCAGATTGGCCGCATTCGTATCGATCACCGCAACGCGCGTGGCCAGCAGGCTACCATTGGGCTGCAAGGAGACATCCATATCCACCGGCAGCCCAGCGCTCAGCCCGGAGAGATTGTTCACGCCAGAAAAGGCTGTGCTGCCATTGGTGGACACCTGCCATACAGCCCCCGGACCCTCAGAATTTTGATTCAGCCCATTGGCTGTTAATGTGCCGCTCGCGGCATTCACCGCGGTGATGACCCCATACATTCCGACCGCGCGCCCGTTGGTGCTGTTCGTCGGCTGTGCGGCAATGTCCATCGTCGTCAGCGTAAAGGTGGGATTCAGAGGCGCCGAGACTCCAAGGGTGCAGCCGCCGGCAAACTGGAACGACTGCGAGACATCGAGATCCAGATCGATGGCCATGGCCGTTCCCGTCACCTGGATCGGCTGCGGCAGGTTCACCGTCACAACCGGCGTCGTTCCCGGAGTAATCAACGCAGAGTTCACCAGATGCAGCCCAACGCACGTCGGCGAAGCACCGCCGAAGACGGCAAAGGCTGAAACGTAGGTATCCTGCGGAATGCTGACCGTCACCAGCGGCTGGGGATTTCCGTTCAAGTGGATATACTCGGCGCCGATCGGCGTGGAGAAGACGGTGACGGTGTTTCCACTCTGACTCTTCAGCGTCAGACTTTGCAACGCGAGCGGAAGGGCCACCAGGGCATCGTTGGCCGTGCTGGATGTCATCACCACCACCGTGGTCGCGCCTGGCTGGACCGTGTGGCTGGAGGAGCCGCCACAGCCGGACAGTACGACGGCTGCACAGACGACGGCGAGCAACGCAAGGAGCGGGCGGGGAACGTGGGGGGAGAAATGGCTTGGCTTGCCAGCGAAGGGGAAGTGGGAGCGCATACGGATACCTTCCTGCCAATCGTGCGGGCAGACTAACTCTAGCAGCGAATTTCCGATGCCGTCCAGTCCTGGGATTACCGATATTGGATCGAAGCGAAACCCTCATTCCGGGGGCGTGTTCCAACAGCTCAGGATGCCTTTCGGAGCATACGTAGGCGGGACGCGGCGGATACCAGTTCTGGATCGCTGCTTCCAACGCGCAAAACCAGATGCAGCTCGGCTCCGGTCTCGTCTGCCGATTCTGAAAAGTCAGAGATTGAGTGTTGCTGTCCGGCTAATACCACTTGATCTCGCTCACTTCGGCAATGCGTTCCTGAGCAGCAGCTGGCCTCAGATAGCGCAAGGTCGTCTCGAGATCGGAGTGTCCGGCGTACTCCATCACCGTGCGCGGATCAATCCGGTTTCTGAGCCAGGTTGTGATGCAGGTACGACGGAACTTGTGCAACTCGAACTCCCCACATCCCAACTCACCCTTTGCGCCACGGATGCAGTTCTCACACCAGCCGCATTCGATTCCAGCGCGCCGCGCCATGCGCTTGACCATCACCAGCAGCTTCTTGTTGGGCTTACCTTTCGCCGTGGGGACAATCAGATTCTGGTCCGGCTTGGTATCCCTCCAGGCTTTCAGCTTCTTGAGAAAATCGAGCGGAATGGGAACATCCCTCTGTTCGTAGTCCTTCACCGTGAAGTTGAATTTTTGTTTGCTGCGGATGCGGAAGACGGATTCATGCCAGCTGATGTCCGTGAATTCAGCGTTCTGTATCTCCTGATCCCGCAGTCCCAGTTTCATCGCCATGTCACAAACCATGGACTCATACGGTGTGGCCACGCGAAACAATCCTGCAAGCTGTTCCGGCGTGTAGATCGTTGGCAGCTTCTTCTCGTACTTCGGCCTCGGAGGAAATATTTTCGGATCGACACCGCTCCAGCGCAACATCGACTGCAGCCGCTGTCGTTTGTTGGCGATGGTGCGGTTGGAGCGA
>DAIDKP010000021.1 GCA_027449965.1 Acidobacteriaceae bacterium | reverse complement strand
CGTCAGCGCGCGCGCCAGCGCCCGTCGGTCCCCGCCCAGCAGCGCAGCGATCATGCTCGCCGTCTCACGCTCCACCTCTGTTTGTCGTTCATCCATACGACTCTCGCCAGCCCAAGCATACTGGAGTCGCTCACCATCGGTCATCGCCTTGCGCTGCAGCCCCAGCTCGCGCAGCAGCCAGGATCTCTTCTAAAACCCAGGAACCGTTTCTCTATCGGTTTGCGTATTTTGAAGAAACCTGTTTGACTGGGGAACGCGCAGAGTCTGCACGGAGTTTCGCTTCCCAGTTGCAGTCCCGCCGAAGATTCACAAAATAGAGGAGACAGTCGAATGTCTTTTACCTCCCGATGGCAACGTACCGCCTGCCTGGCCGTGCTTGCTGCATCCATCCCTCCCGCTGTTCCACTCCTTGCGCAGTCGGTGCCCGTCGTCACCGGAGATGCCCGCGTCGACCAACTACTCAGCCAGATGACCTTCGACGAAAAGATGGCGCTCATCCGCGGCGCATCTGAAAATCCGGCCACCAATCAGGGCCAGGCCGGATATCTCACCGGCGTACCCCGCCTGCATATTCCTCCGCTGCGCTTCTCCGACGGACCGCCCGGAATCCTCACTCGCAATCCCTCCCAGGCGGAGACGGCTACCATGGGACTGGCCGCTACTTTCAGCCAGGCCGATGCCCTCGCCAATGGGCAGGTCGTCGCCCGCGAAGCCAAATCCCTCGGCATCGACGTTGTTCTTCAGCCCTTTATCAACATTGATCGCGACATCACCTTCTCGCGCGGCTACAACACCTATGGCGAAGACCCGGTGCTCACCGGCGACATCGCCGCCGCCTTCATTCGAGGCGTGCAGGGTGAGGATGTGATGGCTCAGGCCAAGCACTACGTCGCCTACGACACCGACAGCGGCAACGTCTGGGTCGGCCAGCAGGCGCTGCATGAAATCTACGTCTCGCCCTTCATCGACGCCGTGCGAGCTGGCGTCTCGTCGATCATGTGCTCTTACAACAAGGTGAATGGCATCGCGGCCTGCGGTAATCCTCAGACGCTAACCCAGATTCTTCGCGATCAGGTCGGCTTCAAAGGCTTCGTCACCTCCGACTGGGGTGCCGTCCACGCGCCCGACTTCATCAACAACGGCCTCACCATGGAGATGCCCGGTCCCGGACCCAAAGGCAGCCCGCTCGGGTCCATGATCTTCTCCTACTTCACCACCGACAAACCCGAGCCGCCCAAGCCGCTCAAGTTCAACACCGCCATGATGGCCGGCTTCTTCGGTCGTCCCCTGCCCGAAGAGCCGCCACTGAAACCCTTCGACGCCGGCACCTTCGGCTCCGTCCACGACGCCCGCGCCAACTTCTGGAACCTCCGTCAGGAAGGCAAACTCTCTGACGCCACCATCACCCGCGCCGCCGGTTACGTCCTCTACGAGATGGACCAGTTCGGCTACCTCGACCACCCCACGCCCGGCCAGCTCGCGCCCAAAGACCCTCCCGTACACGCCACCGAGGCCAACGCACGCGCCATCCGCAAAACCTCGGACGATGCCGCTGTCCTGCTCAAAAACCAGGGCGCGATCCTGCCGCTCAAGCCCGCTGATCTCGCCTCCGTCGCCATGATCGGCCCCGGTGCCGGACAGGTCGTCGCCATCGGCACTGCCGGCGAGCGTTCCATCGGCTTTCCCTGGCGGCAGATCGGCCCCGTTCCGGCCATGCGCACCCTCGACCCGTCGGCCAAAATCACCTACGCCGTCGAAGACGACATGACCGGCTCGCCCATCCCCGCCTCACTCTGGACCAGCAACGCTCAGCCCGGCCTCACGCGCACCGTGAAGTCAGCCAGCCCCACAACCGACTCAACCATCGACTTCACCGTCGCCAATCACAAGGCGCTCGCCGCCAACACCGACGCAACCTGGACCGGCACGCTCCACATCGCCAAAACCGGCTCCTACTGGGTCTATCTCCAGCTTCTCGGCGCAGCCGGCAGCCTTCAGGTTGACGGCAAGCCCGTCGCCGCGGCCAACGGCCTGCGCGGCGGCGTCCACGGTGACACCGTCATCGCCGGCAAGGACGGCCTGATGCCCACCACCGACGGCCTCGACAACGTCCGCGTCGCCCTCGACCTCACCGCCGGCGACCACCCCGTCACCCTCACCGTCACCGGCGACAGCTCCAACCACCCCGAACAGGTCCGCCTCAACTGGATCACCCCCGAAGCCCGCCAGGCCAACCACGACGCCGCCATCGCCGCCGCCAAAGCCGCGAAGGTCGCCGTCGTCTTCGCCTGGACGCGCGGCCATCCCGACTTCGCCCTGCCCGGCGATCAGGACAAACTCATCGCAGAGGTCGCCGCCGTCAATCCCAACACCGTCGTCGTCCTCAACGTCTCCCAGCCCGTCGCGCTGCCCTGGCTCTCTCAGGTCAAAGCCGTCCTCCAGATGTGGTGGCCCGGCGACGAAGGCGGCTGGTCCACGGCAGACATCCTGCTCGGGCGCGTCAGCCCCGCCGGTCGCCTGCCCTTCACCTGGGCCAGCAAACTCACCGACTACCCCGCCACCGACCCGGCTCACCCCGAGCGCACCGCCAAGGGCATCGACGGCAAAACCACCTTCTCCGAAGGCATCTACGTCGGCTATCGCTGGTTTGACCAGCAGAAGATCGCCCCGCTCTTTCCCTTCGGCTACGGCCTCAGCTACACCCGCTTCGCCTACTCCGGCCTCCACGTTGCGCCCTCGACCGACGGCGGACTCACCGTCAGCTTCACGCTGAAAAACACTGGCCCCGTAGCCAGTGACGAAGTCCCGCAGGTCTACCTCGGCCAGCCGCAGCAGCCGCAGTCGGGCGACTTCGCCGTACACACGTTCGTCGCCTTTGACCGCGTCCATCTCGCCGCCGGTGAATCCCGCACCATCACCATCGCCGTCCCCGCGCGCCGACTTCAGTACTGGTCGGAGTCCGCCGGAAAATGGCTCCGCGCCACCGGCCCGCGTCCGGTCCTCGTCGGGGCTTCCTCGCGCAACCTGCCGCTGGAGATGATGGCCACCATCCAGTAAACGGAAATCCAACCGGCCATCCAGAGCCGCAAACAAAACAGCCCGCGACGGCGCTCCCGTCGCGGGCTGTTTCCTTCGTCGGCTCCACGTTTTGCCGCACGATCCATTTCCGACCATTTCCAGACCAAACCAAATCCAGATAGAAATCTTCCCAGTACAATTCTGGTATCATATCGATATAAGAAGGAAATCAGAATGCCATCCATCTCTGCCAGAAATGCCGCCAAAAAAACAGCGAAGACTCTTCCCAAAGCCGGTACTGCTGTCGGCAAACGCAGCACTGCCGCCCGCGAAGTCATCCCGGTCAATCTCCGCATCGAGCCGGCCACGCTCGAACAGATCAACGCCAGCGTTCAACGCAGGCGCGTGCGCACCTCCCGCCACACCTGGATCATGGAAGCCGTCATCGAAAAACTCGACCGCGAAGCCGATGCCGCCGAACTCCGCGAAGCTGAGGCCGAGCTGCTCGCCATCCGCGAAGGTCGCAGCTTCACCACTCCGCTTGAGGACGTCATGAGGGTGCATGGCAACCTGGAAGATTGAAATCTCCGCCCTCGCACAGCGCCAGCTCGAAAAACTCGATCCTCCCGTCGCCCGCCGCATCGAAAAATTCCTCCACGAGCGTCTCTCCCGTCTGGACAATCCCCGCAGCATCGGCGAGGCCCTGCAAGGTTCCCGGCTCGGAGAGTTCTGGAAATATCGTGTTGGCGATTTCCGCCTCATCGCCACCATTCAGGACGCGCAGCTCCTCATCCTCGTGCTCCGCCTCGGCGACCGCAAAGACATCTACAACCGCTGAATCACGCCTGCCGCCAGCTCATCCGGAGCCTGGCCATTTCGGACAATCCACTCGTTGCCAGCCGCGCTTTCACCCCCGCCGCATCGGCACCAGCGCACCCTCCAGAATCCGCTCCGCCGCGTCCCAGCTTCTCGCCTCGGCAAACTCCCGGCACCGCTCGCGTGAACAGGTGAGCGCGTGCTCCACGGCCCGGCCCAGATCCTCATCCAGCCCCGCCACCGAAGCGTCATTCACCACATCCACCGGCCCTGTCACCGGATAGCACGCCACCGGCGTCCCCGATGCCAGCGCCTCCAGCAGCACCAGCCCAAACGTATCCGTCCGGCTGGGAAACACAAACACATCCGCGCTGGCAAACAGCCGCGCCAGCTCCTCGCCTTCGCGCACACCCAGAAACCGCGCCTCCGGATACCGCGCCTCCAGCTCCGCGCGCGCCGGACCATCGCCCACCACCAGCTTCGTCCCGGCCATTTTCAGCCCGAGAAACGGCTCCAGATTCTTCTCCACCGACACGCGCCCCACATAGAGCGCCACCGGCCGCGCAAACGGCAACTCTCCTCGCAGCTCTGGGCGAAACCGCGCCGTATCCACCCCATGCGTCCACGGCGCGCACTTGCGGAATCCACGCGCCTCCAGCACGCGCATCAGGCTCTCCGTCGGCACCAGCGTCCGCTCCGCGCGATTGTGAAACCACCGCGCCAGCCCATACGTCCCCCAAAGCGGAATCCCCATCCGCTCCTCGATGAACTCCGGAAACCGCGTGTGATAGGAACTCGTAAACCGATACCCATGCAACCCGCACCAGATCCGCGCCGTCATCCCCAGCGGACCCTCCGTCACCAGGTGCAGCGCGTCGGGCCGCAGCGCGCTCAGCCTTCGCGGCAGCTCCGGCCACACATTCCACGCATACGCAATCTCCGGATCGCTCGGCAGCGGACGACAGCGAAACTCACCCGGATGGATCACCGTCACGCGCCACCCGCGCCGCTTCAGCCGCCTGACCATCTCCTGCCACGTGCGCACCACCCCATTCACCTGCGGCTCCCAGGCGTCGGTCACCACAGCCAGATGTCGTTCGCTTTGTACGGCCATCGTCAGGATGCTTGTCCGGCTTGCTCTGTGCGCGCTCAGAAACCCATGATGTTGTAGCCGCAATCGACGTAGATCGTCTCGCCTGTCACAGCACTCGACAGTCCGCTGGCCAGCCACGCCGCCGCGCCGCCCACCTCAATCTGATCCACATTGCGCCGCAGCGGCGCGCGCTCCGCATGGCTCTTCAACATGTCGCCCAGCGCACCCACTCCGCGCGCCGCCAGCGTCTTGATCGGCCCCGCCGAGATCGCATTCACGCGAATCCCCTGCGGCCCCACGCTCGACGCCAGATACCGCACCGTCGCCTCCAGCGATGCCTTCGCCACGCCCATCACGTTGTAGTGCGGCACCACTTTTTCTGCGCCAAAGTACGTCAGCGTCATCACCGAGCCGCCCTCGGTCATCAGCGGAGCTGCCGCTCGCGTCACCGCAATCAGCGAGTACACGCTCACATCGTGCGCGATGCGAAACCCCTCGCGGCTTGTGTTCAGAAAATCTCCGCGCAGATCCTCCGCAGGAGCATACGCCACCGCGTGAACAACCGCGTCCAGCTTGCCATACCGCTCTTTCAACTGCGCAAACAGCGCCTCGATCTCCGCATCGATGGACACGTCGCACTGAAACCCCTCAGCCCCGGCCAATTCGCCAATCAGCTCCTGCGCCTCCGCCTTCATCCGCTCATTCTGGTAGCAGATCGCCAGCTTTGCTCCCGCTTCATGCAGTCGTTGCGCAATCCCCCAGGCAATCGAACGCTTGTTCGCCAGCCCAAAAATCACCGCCGTCCTGCCTGTCAGATTCAGTATGTCGCTCATTGTTTGCGCCTCTTTCATTCCTTGCTTCAACCCAGCCCACAACGTACATCAGTCTATCAGCCCGCCACTTCCCCCATCCCGGCGGAAATCCGCTCTCCCGTCTGCCTGTCCGTCTCCGTCCACCGTCTGCGCCACTGCCTTCCATTTGTTGGCATAGCTAAAGGGATATGTTTCTGCCTTGATTGTCATCCCCCAAGCAAATCTGTTTTTTCCCTTTGCTCTTTGTTGTCATTCCCGCAGGGAATCTGCTTCTTGCATCGATCCGCACCACCGCCCACCCCGCGACCAACGGAAGTGCCACCACCCTTCGTGTCGCGGTCGAAGCCGCGCGGCTGCTCAGCGCAGTGGTTCAGCCGCCCAGGTCGATCAACTCGACCGTGCCCACCGGACGGCCCAGAAACCGTGACCCCAGCCGCTCGAACTTGGCTACAGAATCCGTCGCAAAGCAGCGAATGCGAGGCATCCCGGCTGCTTCGGCTGCCCGGCTTTCGGCTTGCCCGGCCATCGCGATTGCCACGCGCTGCGCCGTGGCCTCCGCCGAATCAATCACCGTCACTCCCGGCGGCACCGTGCGCTCCAACACCGGCCGCAGCAGCGGATAATGCGTACAGCCCAGCACCAGCGCATCGGGCTGCTGTCCTGCCGCGCGCGCCTCGGCCAGCATCTCATCCAGATAGATTCGCACCACCTGCTCGGTCACCGCGTGATCCGTCCAGCCTTCTTCCACCAGCGGCACCAGCAGCGGACAAGCCTTTTCAATTCCATGCAGCCCCCGGCGTTGGCAGGCCGCCGCATACGCATGGCTGGCCACTGTCGCCTCGGTCGCCATCACCATCACGTCGCCGGTCTTCGTCTGCCCGGCTGCGGCTTCGGCTCCCGGCTCAATTACGCCTATCACCGGCACCGGCACCGCTGCCTCAATCGCATCGAGCGCCAGCGCGCTCGCCGTATTGCAGGCAATCACCAGAGACTTCGCGCCCTGCCGCTCCACCAGAAACCGCGCACTCTCCGCCGCATACCGCGCAATCGTCCGCTGCGACTTCGACCCATACGGTAGCCGCGCCGTATCTCCCAGAAAGACAAACTCCGCCTGCGGCAGCCGTTCCACCAGCGCTCGCAGCACCGTCAGCCCGCCAAACCCGGAATCAAAAACCCCAATCACCGGTCCGCTCATGGCTGCGCTCCACTGGCCGCTGCGCTCGCTGCCGTCAAATACGTCTGCGTCAGGTCCGCATGGCCGTGCAGCGTCGCCTGTTGCTCGCCACCCACCAGAAACCGCACCTCCATCACCTGCGGCAGATTGGCATGAAGTGTCGCGCTGATCGACAGCACCGTCAGCGTCTCCGTCTCCAGCCCGGAAGGATGAGAAGCCGCAAACTGCGTCGAAAGATTCACAATCGCAATCCGATCCGTACTCTTGCCACTGTCTTCACTCGCCCTGCGCAACGGCATCAGAAACACCGACTCCACCGGATTCACCACCGGCGGCAGAGGATGCTGCGATTGCGCCCCGTAGTACTGGCTCAGCAGCCGATTCAGCACCGCACGTGCCCGTGCCTGCGGATCATCCGGCAGTGGCAGCGCAATCGTTTCCGGTGCCAGAGTACTCGTCTCATCATCGGCAACCATCAATGTCACCTGTTCCAGCGGAGCGACGGTTGGAGCTGTCGTGCCTTCGCTCATCGCCGTCTGCAGCAGTCGATCATGCGCTCGCTCCCGCAGCCGCACCAGCACCGCCGTCATCGCCACCGAAGCCGCAAACAGCACCACAAACAGAATCTTCTGGTATCGCGGCGTCACGCTGCGCCTGCTTCGCTGCGCCACTCCAGCAGCGCCGCCGCCAGCGCATTCAAAACCCGCGTCTGATAGTCGGCGTCCGTGACTTCACTCGTCACCTTCCCATCCTTGTCGCGCAGCGGAGCCAGCTCCACCGCCACCGCCGGGCAGCTCATGCTGTCAATCCCCGGCAGCGTCGTTCTTCCCAGTGTCGTTGGAATCGTCAGAGCAAGATCTCCATCCCGGCCCGCTGCGCTCAGTGCCGCGTGGATCGCATTGCCCAGCTTCAGGCTGTTCGTCACCTGTGCGGCCTGCGCCGTCTTCCAGGGCATCAGCAGTTGCGTCGGCATCGGGGCCAGCGAAGACACAAACAGATGCACTCCCGATCCTGCATTGGTCGCGTGCAACACAAGGCACGCCTCGGCGCGCACTCGATTGGACGCCGTCGCGCGCGCATCCTCATCCATCGCCACGTCGCCCTGCCGCGTCTCCACCACGGCAAATCCCCGCGCCGTCAGCAGCGCGCGCAATCGCTGGCTCAGCGCCAGCGTCACCACTTTTTCCGGCGCAGCAGCCTCCGCGCCCGGCACCGACCCCAGTGCTGCTCCCAAATCTTCGCCACCATGCGCCGCATCCAGCACAATGGTCGTGTGCTGCAAAGCCGTCGGAGGCTGCGCCGCCGCCTTCGGGCATGTCCAGAACCCCGCGCACACGGCAAGACAGGCAACCGGTCCAACACGCCGCCACACACTCTGCCACAGCCTCACGCCAGGCACACTGCACACTCCCCTGCGCCCGTCGCCTCGCCATCGCTCGCGCTTCTTTGCCGCCATCGCTCTCGACGATTGTATCCCAGCTTCCACATCGCTTCGGTCATCCTCGACCGCAGCGTTCCTTCCCCAAACCGGGAGCAAAAAACTCCGGCCATCTCTCGTCCAACCTGCTGCTGTCCCTCCACCGTCTGGCGTAAAGTGAAAAGTGGGCATCTCTTTTTTCGAGCCTGCTCCCTTCCGGCGCACTGCCGGGGACATCCGTTGCAACGCTGGTGGCTGATGAGATCGATCCCGATTCGCCGCACCTCTCTGGTTCTTGCTCTCACGGCGCTCTGCCTGTTCGCAGGCACACTGCCTGCGTCTGCCCAGCCAACCGCCCAGACAGCATCGCAATCAATCCCCGCTGCGCCGTCCGCTGACACAGATCCGGTCCGTTCCCCTGATACCGCTGCGCAGCCCGCCCCGTCTGCTCGGCAATCCGCGCCATCCGGCTCCGGTTTCCTGCTCCAGCAGAATGTCGAAGAGGTCGCTCTCAACGTCACCGTCATCGACGGCAAGGGACGCATCGTCCAGGACCTCCAGAAAGAAAACTTCCGCGTCCTCGAAGACGGCAAGCCCCAAACCCTCATCAGCTTCCAGCACGCCGACGTCCCCGTCTCCATCGGTGTCATCGTCGACAACTCCGGCTCCATGTACAAGAAGCGACCCGCCGTCAACAAAGCCGCGCTCGATCTCATCGAAGCCTCCAACCCAAAGGACGAAGCCTTCGTCGTTAACTTCGCCGATGAAGCCTACATCGACCAGGACTTCACCTCCAGCGTCGCCCAGCTTCGCCAGGGACTCTCCCACATCGAAGCCCGCGGCGGCACCGCTCTCTACGATGCCGTCGTCGCCTCCGCCGACAAGCTCGCCACCGACGCCAAAAATCCCAAACAGGTCATCATCCTCATCACCGACGGCGAAGACAACGCTTCCACCCTCAATCTCGAACAGACCATCCGCCGCGTCCAGCAGCTCTCCGGTCCCGTCATCTACTCCATCGGCCTGCTCTTCGGCGATGAGATGTCCCGTTCCGAGGTGCACCACGCTCAGCGCGCCCTCCAGATGCTCTCCGATGAAACCGGCGGCATCGCCTACTTCCCCGGCTCACTCGAACAAGTGGACGAGATCGCCGCCGAGGTCGCCCGCGACATCCGCAGCCAGTACACCCTCGGCTACCACTCCACCACGCCCTCAAACGTCCCCGGCTTCCGGCGCATCAACGTCACCGCTCAGGCCAAAGGCCACGGCAAGCTCTTCGTCCGCACCCGCACCGGCTACTTCCCCACCGAGCACCCCACCGACAACTCCATCAAAGTCCCGCCGCCGCAGAACTAGGGGCTGTTCACACGACCCGGACGGTGGCGCTTGTCTGCTCCCAGACTCTGCGATACAGTCATTGCAACCATTCCGCAGATCTCGGAGGCACCATGAGCAAGGTCCGTGTTCTCGTCGGCACGCGCAAAGGCGCGTTCATTCTCACCTCGGACGGTGCGCGCCGCCAATGGTCGGTTGACGGCCCTCATTTTCCTGGCTGGGAAATCTACCACGTCAAAGGCTCACCCGCCGATCCCAACCGCATCTACGCCTCGCAGTCTTCCTCGTGGTTTGGCCAGACCATGCAGCGATCCGACGACGGCGGCCTCACCTGGCAGACCACCGGCAACAGTTTCCTCTACGACGGCGACGCCGGCACCCATCAGTGGTACGACGGCACGCCCCACCCCTGGGAGTTCAAGCGCGTCTGGCATCTCGAACCCTCCCTCACCGACCCGGATTCCGTCTACGCCGGAGCCGAGGATGCCGCGCTCTTTCACTCCTCTGACGGCGGAGCCACCTGGCGCGAATTGAGTGGCCTGCGCAAGCACGGCACCGGCCCGCACTGGCAGCCCGGAGCTGGCGGCATGTGCCTCCACACCATCCTGCTCCATCCCACCGATCCGCGCCGCATCGTCATCGCCATCTCCGCCGCCGGAGCCTTCCGCACCGACGATGGCGGCCTCACCTGGAAGCCCATCAACCGCGGCCTCCACTCCGAATTCATCCCCGACCCCAACGCCGAGGTCGGCCACTGCGTCCACCACATCGCCCACCACCCCTCGCGGCCTGACACGCTCTTCATGCAGAAGCACTGGGACGTCATGCGCTCCGACAACGCCGGCGACCAATGGACCGAGGTCAGCGGCAACCTGCCCACCGACTTCGGCTTCGTCATCGACGTCCACGCTCACGAGCCGGAGACCATCTACGTCGTCCCCATCAAAAGCGACCATCAACACTTCCCGCTCGACGGCCAGCTTCGCGTCTTCCGCAGTCGCACCGGCGGCCACGAATGGGAGCCGCTCACTCGCGGCCTGCCCCAGTCCAACTGCTACGTCAACGTCCTCCGCGACGCCATGGCCGTCGATCGCCTCGACGACTGCGGCATCTACTTCGGAACCACCGGCGGGCAGGTCTACGTCTCCCCCGACGGCGGCGACCACTGGCAGCCCATCGTCGAAAACCTTCCCGCCGTCCTCTCCGTCGAAGTCCAGACCCTCCCGTAAACTCCCCTGCGCGGCCCGCGCTGCGCTCTCGCCACCGCCCATGCCCACACCCATTCAGGTCGAACTTCCCGCCGCGCTCCGGCTCCATGCCGGCATTGCTGGCCACAACCCCATCGCGGTCTCGGTCGAGCCGCCGGCCACGCTCGCCAGCGTCATCGCTGCGCTGGAATCGGCCCACCCGGCCCTGCGCAACACTCTCCGCGACCCGGCCACCGGCAAGCGCCGCGCACTCGTCCGATTCTTCGCCTGCGGAACCGACATCAGCCACCAGCCACTCGATTCCGCCCTGCCCGAAGCCATCACCCAGGGCCGCGAACCGCTCCTGATCCTCGGCGCCATCGCCGGCGGCTGACCCGTAGCTTCGCGCTTTTCCGACTCCCAAAAACTCTCCGCTCAGGAGATGTGCCACGTGAATCCGAACACGGCACGGCCAGAATTCGTCTGCTCCAGACCGCGTTTGACGTACTCGGAGTATCTCTGAATGCTGCACCCAGCGCTGGGCAGAGCAAATACGGTAGGCGTCATTGTACCCAGTCGCAGGCAGCAGATCGCTCCATCCGGTTGCAGTCGCAGAAGCGTACGCCGTCGCGCAATCACTTTTCCCGGATCGCCGGGTGTTCCGCAAACCTTTGTGGGAGATGTCCTGGTGGGCCCACCAGGATTCGAACCTGGAACCAAAGCATTATGAGTGCTCTGCTCTAACCGTTGAGCTATAGGCCCGCTGCAGTCGCAAAAACGACTCTTTGCTTGCACCATTGTAGCGGTCACTGCCTGTTCGAGTCCCGTTCCTGCGCGCACAGACCCGGCACATCCCATCCCATCCCCAAACTCACCCTGTGCAAACCGGGACAGATGTAGCGGAAGACCAGCAGCGAGGCTTAAACTTGCCTGTTGCGCGTCTTCAGGTCAGGGTGCCGGGCGCGGAAAGGATTCCATGAACGCAATAAAGTCGCAAACCACTCCTCCCACCACCAATCGCCATCTGATCCGCTGGGTCGAAAAAATGGCAGAACTATGCCAGCCCCAGCGTATCCACTGGGTAGACGGCTCGCAGAAGGAGTATGACCGGCTCTGCGAGGAACTCGTCGCCTCCGGCACCTTCACCCGGCTCAACCCAAAGCTCTGGCCCGGCTGTTTTCTCGCTCGCTCCGCGCCCACTGACGTCGCTCGCGTCGAGGATCGCACCTTCATCTGCTCGCTTTCCAAAGACACCGCCGGGCCAACCAACAACTGGGAAGACCCCTTTGTCATGCGCCGCAAGCTGAAGCAGCTCTTCCGCGGCTCCATGCAGGGGCGCACCATGTATGTCCTGCCCTTTTCCATGGGGCCGATTGGCTCGCCCATGTCGCAGATTGGCGTCCAGCTCACCGACTCGCCCTACGTCGTTGTCAACATGCGCATCATGGCGCGCATCGGCAAGCCGGTCTTTGCCGAAATCGACAAGGACATCAAGCGTGTCGTGCCCTGTATGCACTCGGTCGGTGCCCCGCTCGCGCCCGGCCAGCAGGACGTACCCTGGCCCTGCAACGACACCAAGTACATCGTCCACTTCCCGGAGACGCGCGAGATCTGGAGCTATGGCTCCGGCTACGGCGGCAACGCGCTGCTGGGCAAAAAATGTTTCGCTCTGCGCATCGCCTCCAACATCGCCCGCGACGAAGGCTGGATGGCCGAGCACATGCTCATCGTCGGCGTCGAGTCTCCTGCGGGGGAAAAGACCTATCTCGCCGCTGCTTTTCCCTCCGCCTGCGGCAAAACCAACCTCGCCATGCTCATTCCGCCAAAGAAAGGCTTCAAGGGATGGAAGGTCTGGACCGTCGGCGATGATATCGCCTGGATCAAGCCCGACTCCGACGGCCATCTTCGCGCCATCAATCCCGAGGCGGGATTCTTTGGCGTCGCTCCCGGCACCAGCGCGCGCACCAATCCCAACGCCATGGCCACGCTCTCTCGCAACACCATCTTCACCAATGTCGCTCTCACGCCCGACGGCGGCGTCTGGTGGGAAGGCATGACCAGCGACCCTCCCGCCGAGTGCATCGACTGGCGCGGAGAGCCCTGGACGCCGGCCATCGCCCAATCCACCGGACGCACCGCCGCCCACCCCAACGGACGATTCACAGCACCCGCCAGCCAGTGCCCATCGATCGATCCCGAGTGGGAAAATCCCGCTGGCGTGCCCATCTCCGCCATCCTCTTTGGCGGGCGACGCGCCTCCACCTTGCCTCTGGTGTACCAGGCATTCAACTGGTCCAGCGGTGTCTACATCGGCGCCACCATGGGGTCTGAAACCACTGCCGCCGCTGCCGGAGCCGTTGGCAAGGTCAGACGTGACCCCATGGCCATGTTGCCCTTCTGCGGCTATCACATGGGCGACTACTTCCGGCACTGGATCAAGATGCAGCGCAACCTCCGCTCCACCCCGCGCATCTTCCACGTCAACTGGTTCCGCAAGGATGCCGAAGGACATTTCCTCTGGCCCGGATTCTCCGACAACATGCGTGTCCTCAAGTGGATCGTCGATCGCGTCCGCGGTCGCGCCCTCAGCCAGGAGTCACCCATCGGCTGGACGCCTCGTTACGAAGACATGCACTGGGAGGGGCTGGACTTCGATCGCGCCCGCTTTGACGCCATTCAACAGGTGGACCACGCCCAGTGGAAGCGTGAGGTCATGGATCATGAAGAACTCTTCCTCGACCTGCACGACCATCTGCCGCCAGAGATGATCTACGAGCGCGAACTGCTCATCTGCCGACTCTGACCCGGCCCAACCGTCTCTCGGTCCCATTCTGCCTCATCCAGCCCTGCCGCCCGCCAGATTGCACTTGCGACAGGGTTGGCCCTGCCAGCTACACTCATGCTGTGCTGCTCATCCACTCCTCTCATGCGCGTGTTTCCAGGCAACGCACCGCGGTCTTTTCTGTATATGGCCTGACCGCTTTGCTGGCCGCTCTCCTATTTGTCGGCTCTCCCCTTCTTGCGGTGGCTCGTGGAACCGCTGTCGCCATCCCCATTCCGGACCTGCTTCGCGCCACGGACTTCACCGTCACCCTCAACGGACAACCTGTCCCGCTTGCTCACGCCGCAGCCAGCTATGACTATCTCAGCTTCACCATGACCGGACCGGTCGAAGTCGCCATCACCGCTCGCGACAAGGGTTTCTGGGATGCAGGCGTCGATATCCAGCCCTGGCGGCTCGGCATCCGTCCCACGCGCACCGCAGACACCATCCGCTTCCGGCTCGATCATCCCGCCATGCTCTCCATCAGCCGCCCCGGCGATTTTCTCAACCACGCCCGCATGATCTTCGTCTTTGCCACTCCGCCCGTCGCTCCACCGCCCACCGGTCCAGCGGTACACGTCGTTGCGCCCGGCCTGCACCCTGGCAGTCTCAATCCCAAAAGCGGCGAAACCTGGTATCTCACTCCCGGAGCCGTCATTCAGGGCAGCATCAATCTCTGGCACGTCTCCAACGTCAAGATTCTCGGTCGCGGCGTCGTCCTCTACGACGGTCCGCAAGACCCCAACAACGATCAGGGCTGGATGCAGCGGCCCGACTGGCACTGCATCGGCGCCCTCGACGCGCATCAGATCCAGATCGAAGGCGTCACCTGCCTGGTCCGCAGCCGCACCTGGTCCATCCAGATGAAAGACTCCACCGGCTTCCTCTACGACGATCTTCGCGTCATCGGCGGCAACCCAGGCAACGCCAACCAGGACGGCATGGACTGGCTCGGCGGTGGCGACGCCGTCGTGCGAAACTCCTTCTTCCGCGCCTCGGACGATGTTTTCGCCATGCAGGGCAACTGGCCCGGCTACGACCAGGCCGCAATGGTCAAGCCCGGCCATCCGGTGGACAACATTCTTGTCGAGAACTCCGAGCTTTCCACCAGCATCTCCAATATCGTCCGCGCAGGCTGGCCACAGAAGCGCTACAGCTCCCATCACTTCACCCTCCGCGACTCGGACATTCTCCACAGCGGCATCGGCTCGTGTGGACTTCCGTTCGCGCTGTTCACCTATTGGGGCGCAAACGGCGCATCCGGCGACCACAGCGACTTCACCTTTCAGAATCTCTTCCTCGATGACTGGTACTCGCTCGTCCAGATGCAGCAGCGCCAGCCTCAATTGCACGACTTCACCTTTCACAACATCTGGGCGCTTGGTCAACCGCCGCTGGTCGGCTCGCTGCTCTCCGGCAATGTCCACGACATTCATCTGGAAAACGTGAAGTACGGCCAGCACCGCATCGACTCCGACCCTGGCGTTCCGCTTACCGTCGCTGACGGCGCATCGGAACCCGCCTTCGCTCCCTCGTCTACGCTTCAAGCCTCGTTCACCGTCCGCGAACCCGTGCTTGTGCCCGGCCAGCGCGCCCACTTTGAAGCCTCCAGGCAACCCCATCGCCACGTCCGCTACACCTGGCTCTTCGGTGACGGCACTACAGCCACCGGCCGCCGCGTCCATCATCGCTTTCCCGATGCGCTCGGTACCCAGCTCGACGGAGCCGCCAACGGCGCGGGCAGCTTTCGCGTCCTGCTCCATGTCGAAGACAAGCACAGCTCGCCCACCGCCGCGCCGCAGCAGGACTGGGCCGAGCAGGCCGTCGCCGTCGTCGCCCGCTGGCTTCCCGCCATGACCGCCGGACCCACCGCGCTGCCCACCGCGCCCGGCCTCAGCTATCAGATCTTTCCCGGTCAGTGGCCCGATTTTCCCAACTTCGATCAGCAGGTGCCCATGCGTGCCAGCGTTGCCTCCACGCTCGCTGCCGCCGATTCCGGCGGTTTTACCCGCTTCGCCGTCGCCTACGAAGGCTTCGTCGATATTCCTTCCGACGGCGGATACCGCTTCGCCTTGCTCTCGCGCGACGGCGCGCGCCTCCTCATCGATCACCAGCCTGTCGCCGCCACCGGTCCGCAGTTCGCTGAGGTCTGCGGTAGTCCTGACAACGCCATGCGCTATGCCACCGGAACCATCGGCCTCCGCGCCGGCAAGCATCGCATTCGCCTCGAAGCGCTCGAAACCGTCAGCGTCGGCAGCCCGCAACTGCTTTGGGAAGGACCGGCCATCTCGCTCCAGCCCATCCCCGCCGCTGCCTTCAGCCACCGCAACCTTCCGCAGATGATCGGACGATAGGCTGGGCCTCACATGGCCTGTCTCCTTGCCTCGCATGTTGTCGAGTCTGCACTGCCAACTCCGTCGCCGATCCGGATATCCAAGCCGACCCGGACATCCAAGATGATCCGGATATTCAGCCGGATGGACGGCAGCCTTGGCTTGCCCATGCCAGGCCGCGTATAGTCGCATTGCTGCTATCAGTGAGCGATTCGGAGGTCTGTCGATGCAAAGAAAAACTGGCTCAGTCTGGGTAGCTGTCGCCATCACCGCTTGGGCAATGAGCTTTTTGCCCTCTGTTTCCAGCGCCATCCAAGTGCCGCCCCATCGTCGTGCAGTCAAGCTCTTCGATGGCCACGGACTCAGCAACTTTCGGCGCTTCGTCAAACAGTACGGCCTGGACCACGATCCCGATGGCGTCTTTCGTGTCGAGGATGGAAACATCCACATCTCCGGAACCGAGTACGGATATCTGATTACCAAGCGCAGCTTTTCGCGCTTCTATCTCCGAGCCGAGTTCAAGTGGGGTCAGGGAACGTTCATGGATCGCGCCGGCAAAGCGCGTGACAGCGGCATTCTCTACTATGTGCAGGGACCGGACAAGATATGGCCTCGATCCGTTGAGTTTCAGGTCATGGAGGGTGGCACCGGCGACTTCTGGCTCACCGATGGCGCAGCTCTGACCGGCAAAGATGGCCAGCGCGTGACCGGACCGCCAGGCAGCGCCGTCAAAATCGATCGCTTCGGCAAAGGCCCTTCGCAAAACGTCACCGGTTTTCGCGACCCGGTCGGCGAAGTGGAAAAACCCCACGGCGAATGGAACCTGCTCGAACTGGTCACGGATGGAAAGACCGTCCGGCAGTATGTGAACGGCAAGCTGGTCAACGAAGGAACAGACCCGTTTCCCTCCAGCGGCAGGATTCTTTTGCAATCCGAGGGGGCCGAGGTCTACTTCCGCAACGTGACCGTTTCTCCGCTCCGGTAAACCGCGTCCGGCAGAGCCGTGTCCGCTCAACAAACTTGCCCGCCGACATTCGCCGTCAGGCGGTTGCGTCCGTCACCAGCTCCAGCCGTGAGGCAACGCGCTCTCCGCGGGCGCAAAAGCTCTTCGTCCGATGCGTAATCGCCAGCCTCTCGCGGCTTAGCAGCTTGCGTAGCTGCGTGCGTGCATGTTCACTCCACGGGCCGCTGCGATCCATCTGCAGATACTGTCGCCAGTGCTCCAGCGCCCTTCGCCGCAGGCCTTTGCGCTCATAGGCCATCGCCAGATTGTAGTGCGCGTCGGCATAATCCGGAGCCAGCTCCAGCGCCATCTCATAGGCGCGAATTGACTCCGCTGAGCGCTTCAGCTCATCCAGCACATTGCCCAGGTCAAAGAACGCCAGCACATAGTGCGGGTCCGCCTCCGTCGCGCGCCGATACAACTTCTCGGCCACCTCAAAGCGCCCCGCATGATAGTGAATCGTCCCCAGGTTGATCAGCGCCGCGGGAAATCCCGGAGTTACCTCAAGAATCCGCTCATACAGACTCATCGCCAGCTTGCGTTCGCCAGTCTCCTCGGCCTGAATCGCCTCAAAGAAAAGCTGTTGCACCGTCGCTTCTCTTTCGTTCACCGGTGCGCACTCGACCATCGTTACTGCCGTCCCGCTTGTCCCTCGCGGCTCAAAGTCAAACAGCAACTGGCGCCGTATCGGATCGACCATCGCACCGTCCGTACGAAAGACCAGCCGTCTTCCCGTCGAAACCACCGCCGACTGTTGCAGCGGATTGGCGATCCCGCTCACCGCCTGCATCGCCTCCACCGATCGACGAATCGATGCCGGGCGCATTCGCTGGCTTTGCAGCTCACGCAGCAGCCGGAGCTGGCTCAGCTCGGAAAATCCATAGCTTTCCACGGTAGCAATCAGTCCCCAGCGCTCCCACGCCTGCAACTGTCGGCGCGTGATGCGCAGAATTCGGAGAACGTCTTGGCGGCTGTAGCGGGTCACGGTCGGGTGTCCACCTTTCGGCCGAATTGTCGTCTCCGCCTCATCTGCATGAGGCGATTATGTCAAGAGTATGTGGGTTGTCGCACAATGAAACAAGCACCCCACCATAAAAATCCGTGGATAACCAGTACCGAATCTGGTTCCAGTGCCAAAAACTTCTTTACTGCCCCAGCGGACGATCTGTCCACAGCGTTTTATCCGCAATCGTCCGCACCGCATACAGCCGACCGGCAAGCAGTTGCTCCACGCGGCTGCGGTTGGTGTCCTGGGCAAACAGCCAGTGCCGCGGTCCGTGACCCCAGTCCTGTACAAGCTCGTTCTCCGTCAGGAAGATCTTCGGCGCATCCGGATAGCACGATCCCCACAGCAGCGACGAAGTATTTCCATGCACCAGCAGCGCCGGACGCCCAAAGAACCGATGCGTGTAGAAGATCACCGACGAAGCATCCGACTGGTCGCCAAAGACAATCAGGTCATCGCTCGGCGCAGCGTGGTCCAGCAGCGTGTCAGCCAGTTGCCGCGAGCTGAGCATCGGCTCAAATCGCGCAAAAGCCAGATGCGCCGCCACCAGAAACAGCGCCCCCGTGATCGCCACCGCCACCGTCGCGCGCACATTCTGTCTTCGCGCTCGCCACATCAGCGCCAGCACAGGCCCCACCAGCAGCACCACCGCCGCCATCGCCGCCGGCAGTCGCAGCGCCGCAAACGACGGTCCCGTCAGGTCAAACAAGTGCGAGGTCGAAAGCGTGTAATCGCCCACCGCCCGATGCGCCAGCAGCGTTCCAATATCCGATACATAGGGCAGTGACCGCGAAGTCCACAATCCCCACGCCAGCGCCACGGCCGTCACCACACCCAGCACCGCAAAAAGCTCATGGCCAATCATCAGCCAGCGTCGTCCGCCCAGCACATCCTCGTCACGCTCGGCCGTCTCTTCCAGCCCAGCCAGCATGGCGCTGATCAGCATAATCATCGAAATCCACGCCGGCCACGTGTAGTATTCCTGATTCGTCGAAAGTGCAAAAAACACCAGTGTGAAGATCGAGAAGAACCCCAGCAGCCACGCCGACCGGCTGCGGAACTTCAGCCCCAGCACATAGGTCGCCGCATCCTCGCGCACCGCATGGTCCAGATAGAAATCCACCGTCTGCCCTGCATCCCGCCGCAGATGCTGCAACCACGTATGCCGCGTCTTCCACGCCACCATCAACGCCGCAGGCAGAAACAGGCTCCACGGAAACAGCCACACCAGATGCGCCAGCCAATACCACAACTGCGGCATCCGGTTGTAGTCATGCGGATAGCGTGTGCCCAGAAACCGGAAGACGTGCTCGTTCAAAAAGTAGAAATACCAGAATCCATGCACATTTCCCGGCGAGGGAATGTTACCCACCGGATGCCCCTGATCCGGATTCCGCAGCCCGGCCAGAATATGCCACGGCGCGGCAATCAGCAGAAAGATCGCCAGGCCCGAGAATGGCTTCACGCGCCGCCACCGCCGCCACTGTCCGCTCACCAGCATCATCGGCAACGCCGCGCCAACAAAAAACACCGGCGCAATCAGTCCCTTGGCCAGCATCGCCAGCGCCAGCAGCGCCCAGCACAGATAGAACCGCGCAGGACGCAGACTCTCAAATCCCGTCAGAAAACAGTACAGCGCGCCCAGCAGCAGAAACGTCAGCAGCGCCTCGGGAATATAGAAGCGCGTATAGAGAAACGGCCCAATCGCCGTCAGCACGCCCAGCCCTGCATAGAAGCCCGCCCGCGCACCCCACGCGCGCCGCGTCCACAGCCACGCCAGCCACGCGCAGCCCAGCACCGCCAGCGCATTCGGCAGGTGCGTGGCAAATACATTCTCGCCAAACACCTTGTAATCCAGCGCCACCAGCCAATAGGGCAGCGGAGGCTTTTCCAGATACCGGATCCCGTTGACCTTCATCGTCACCCAGTCGCCGGTTTCGGCTATGTGCGCCGCCGCCTGGGCGTGGCTCGCGTCCACATCGTCCAGCAGCGAAGGGGTAAACAGCGAAGCCCCATAGACCAGCACAAACAAAAGCGTAAACAGCGTCCATACCCGCGCCGCGGAAAAGCGCGCAGAGGGCACAGATTCAGAGATCGAGGAACTCGGCATAGGTCACAATCCGTCACACTCAGCATAGCAGCGACTCGAACATCCTTCAGCGCTTTCGATATCGAAATGACTCTTTCGCACCCCGCAAACCCCGTCCTGCTCCGCATGGCGCACTGCCGCTTCTGCCCATCCCGTGCGCGTTTGTCGTCTCCTCTTTATCGGCTGTCGATGTACGCTCCACTGCGACAGCTCGCCTGCGGATGGTATGGTGTCTGGTGTGCGTCCTTGTCGTTGCTCGCGCGCAAACCGGAGCCAATCCGACCACCATGCCCACCACTTTTGCCGCCATCGATATCGGGTCCAACTCCTGCCGGCTCAAGATCGCGCGCGTCGTCGTCCATCACCTCAAAACCATCCATGAAGATCGCGAAGTCACACGCCTCGGCGCCAGCGTCTTCCAGGGCGGCCTCATCTCGCCCGAGGCCATGGCCGTCACGTTAAAGGCGCTCAAGCGCTTCCAGCGCGCCGTTCAGCAGCATGGCGTCGATCAGATTCGCGTCGTTGCCACCGCAGCCATGCGCGACGCGCGCAACGCCGAAGCCTTCCTCACCTGGGCCAGGGCAGAAACCGGCTGGCAGATCGAGATCATCTCCGGACTTGAAGAGGCCCGGCTCATCCATCGCGGCGTCGTCTTCAACGAGCCAAAGGCGGACCGTCGGCTCCTGCTCATCGATGTCGGCGGCGGCAGTTGCGAGATCACCCTCAGCCAGCACCGCCGCATCCAGTCCACCATCAGTCTTCCGCTCGGCGCCGTCCGTCTCACGCAGGAGTTTCTGCCCACCGATCCCCCTGACCAGGAAGCGCTCACGCGGATGCAGCAGTTCATCACCCGCGAGCTGCGCCGCGCCCACGCCCGCATCTCCGTCGCTCACCCCGGCTCCCCGCCCACAGTCATCGCCACCTCCGGCACAGCCGCTGCTCTGGCGGAGGCTCACCGCATTCTGCCAGACAAATTCCGTCGCTCAGCCGAAACCGGCAAATCCCGCTCCGCTCCTGCGCGCGCCTCGGCGGCTCTTGCCGATCACGTCACCACCGCCCAGGTGCGGCAGCTTGCCCGCCGCCTGCGCAAGATGACCCTCCCCGAGCGCATCGTCGTGCCCGGCATCGGCCTCCGTCGCGCCGAGATCATCGTCGCCGGCGCCTGGGTCTACTCCACCCTGCTCGAATCCTTTCACCTCACCGGATTCCGCTATTCACCGATGGGCGTTCGCGACGGCATCCTCGCTCAAATGCTCGCCGAGCACGACGAGCGCGCCCTCAGCCACGAGCAGTTTGAGCAGGAGCGGTGGGAAAGCGTCCAGGCCACAGCCATTCGCTTCGGCGTCAATCTTCGCCATGCCGAGCCGGTTCGCGCGCACGCCGTCCAGCTCTTTGACCAACTCGCAACTCTGCATAAACTTCCTGCCGAATACCGCACCTGGCTTGCCGCCGCTGCCGTGCTTTGCGAAACCGGCAAATTTCTCAATCACCAGGGACATCATCGCCACTCGCAATACATCATCGCGGCTTCGGAAATCTACGGCTTCAGCCAGCACCAGCGCACCCTCGTCTCCGCCATCGCCCGCTACCTCGGCAAATCGCGCCCGCAGCCCGATGACCGTGCCATGCGCAACCTCACCGCTCAGGATCACCAGCCCGTCTGCCGCGCCGTACTCCTCCTGCGACTCGCCATCGCTCTCAATCAGGATCGCGCCTCCGATGTCGTTCGCTTCTCTGCGCGCGTCTTCCCGCGCCGCGTTTTGCTGGAGCTTGAGCCAGGACGCACCGGCGCTGAACTGGAGTTGTGGTCCCTGCGCAAAGAAGCAGCCTATTTTCGCGAAGTCTTCGGGCGCGAGCTTCTCGTCACACTGGTATAAATCGTCCTCGCCAGGCGAGGATCGATCAGCCACTGCAACTGCGGCGGGCGACGCGTCATATCCACACGCGCAATCGCGCCCTTCCTCAGCCGCAGCGCCGCTCCACCGTTGCCCGTCAACAAACGCCCCAGAAATAACTGCAAGTTCGGATTGTGCCCCACAATCAGCACACCCTCACAGCTTTCCATCTGCGTCAGCAACTCGTGAAACGCCGCATAATCCGCCTCCGGAGACAGCGCCGCCGAAACCACCACCGGCTGCTCAAAACCAATCTCCGTCGCCACAAACTGCGCCGTTTGCAAGGACCGCTTCAGCGGACTGGAGACAATCGCATCCACCTGCACACGCAGCGCGCCCAGCACCCCGGCCATCAACATGCACTGCTGCTTGCCCTCTTTGATCAGGCCCCGCCGCGCATCAAGCTGAGGATTTTCCTTGCGCACACCCGCATTGGCGTGCCGCATCACATAGAGATTCATAATCTGCGGAGTTCCGTTCCATCACCGAAAGATCTCCGGCGAATCCCCCGATTGTAACAGTCCTGTAACAATCGGCGAGAGGCCGGAATGCACCAGGGCAAACACAAAATCCCAGTCGCTCCCGCCGCAATCCGGATCGGGAAGTTTCCTGGGATGAGGACAAACCGCACTGCCGACACGGGCACAACTGCCCTCCACGCGTCGCTGCAATCAAGATTTTGGAGCCGACGGCCGGAGTTGAACCGGCGACCTACTGATTACGAATCAGTTGCTCTACCAACTGAGCTACAACGGCCAAGCGGCGCATTTTAGGCGCGCGACGCGCACCTCACAAGCAGCCGCTTCCGCCGCGCAGCGTGTGGCTCACCAGCAATCACCGCTGCCGGC